>JBEKOB010000015.1:0-59630 GCA_049522195.1 Bacteroidota bacterium | reverse complement strand
GCGTATCGAAGCGAATCAAAAACTCGGCCGGAAGGTACGTTCTCTTACAGCCTTAGGCCCTGTGCCACAAGGCACTCAGGGAACTGTGGTCAAGGTCATTCGCTCTCATGCCGACCATTGGAGCATTTGAATTCGCTGGCAAATACCGCGACTCATCTCGCTCATCGACGTAGCGGAGTTCTCCTTCTTCAAAAGAGAAAAGCCCACCTTGAGCGATTTGTCGAAATCGGCGTATGAGAAATCTATTGAAGAAATGAATTAGCAAGCCGGCTTGTCCTTCTGAATAATTGCCTGCCGCTGATGTGATTCCGCTTGATATGTGCAGCCGCGTTCGGTATGTTTATTTGAACCTATCTCAAAAGCACTTGTTGCGGGGGAAAGAATCTCACGCAAAGACGCTAGGCCGCAAAGCAGGGACACAGATAAAGATTCTTGGCGACTTTGCGTCTTGGCGTGACCCTTTTATCGATTCCAGGAAAGGCCAAACTCATGACACAACGGCAATGGCTCATTCGCGGTTCTGCACTCCTCTTTTTCCTGCTGCTGGCAATCAACCTGTACGTCTTCTTTACACGCGAGTGGGAATCTTCCTTCTCTCCCACATCGTATGCGACACTTTATTACCCGCTCGACGTTCCAACGATCCGTGAATGGAAACTCGTGGAGCGCAACCGGATTCAACTCAACCTTGCCTGCGCGAATGACATTAAAGAATGGAGAGTACTTACGGATGGCGGGAAGGAGCAATCCGCTTCCGGGATGAAGCCGTCTTTTCTCATCGATACGTCGCTTGCCGTTTTGCACACCTACAGGCTTATTCCCGCCGGGCACACGAACATGATGCCGATTGAAATCTCCATCCAATTCTACGGCGAAGAATTTTATGGATCGCTTGGGATGAAGCACAACGACGTTTATATCGTCCGCTCGAACGTGCCGTGCGGGGAGTTCGAACAATTCTCCGTCAGCGACTGGGTGGATGACTACAAGTATGTCGGTGAAGCGAACCTTGCCGAAGCAAACCGTATCGTGCACGACCAGCTTGGAATACGCGACACGGATCCAACGCTCACACGAATGGAAAAACTCTTTCCCTACCTTCGCAAGAAACTCAAAGGCTCGGGGGGTGTGCCGAAGGATGACGAACGATGGATGGATCCGTACCGGCTGTTCGGCGAAATGGCTGCGGGGACAGGAAAAGGATGGTGCACGCAGAACGCCCAGGTGTACGTCTTCTGGGCAATCAGAGCGGGTATCCCGACGCGGTTTGTCTTTGGGGCACGAACGCAGGACGACAGGATCGTCTACACAGGACACTCCTGGGCGGAATCATACATCCGTGAACAACATCGCTGGGCATTCGTCGACTTGTCGCAGGGGGAACTCTACGTCACCGATCGGGAAGGGCAGGTGCTCAACACGGCAGAGATTTTCCATCTGAACCAGCTGAACGCGTTCGACAGCACGTTTGTCACCATTTATGCGGACTGGGCGTGGGAAAAGAAACCCGGCATCACGGGAAAAGACACGCTGGTGACGGTCCCATTTGCATTGTGTAATCAGTTTTACCGGAGCGAATTCAATCCTCAGTCGATTCTCAAGTACCGGCGGCCGCCGAATGTGGAAGATGTCAGGGAAATTTATTCAGGATTCTTCACGGACAAAACTTTCCTTCTGGGAAATCTCGAGCGATATCTCTTCAAACCACAGCTCGCTTATTCCCTGTATCCGACTGAAGGGGGACACACGTATTTCGTCAGGCGTTTCCTGTTCTTTGCCCTGGTCGCAAGTCTTGTCGTGTGGATGACACTCGTCGTAGTAGGCCGGCTCCGGAAACCGAAAGCCTAGGACAACTTGCTCAATGCTCAAAACATATGCGGATCGTGAGCTCTGCTCACGATCCGCCGGGGGGAAATCTCTTGCCAAGTGAGTATTGAATATCGAATAGTGAATAACGAATGATGAAGTTTAGGGTTGAATGTCTATAGCAAAACGAAGGGAAACACCGACAATGAAGTACCGTGAACTGGGGCGCACCGGATGGCGTGTTTCAACCATCAGTTTCGGTGCGTGGGCAATCGGAGGAACGTGGGGAACGGTGAAAGACAACGACTCCATGGCCGCACTGCGCCGCGCACTCGAAGGGGGCGTGAACTTCTTCGACACAGCCGATGTGTACGGCGACGGCCACAGCGAACAGCTCCTGGCCCGGCTTAAACGCGAAACAGGCGCGTCATTTTACATCGCCACCAAAGCCGGACGCCGGCTGAACCCTCACGTCGCCGATGGTTATACGAAACAGAGCCTCACAGCATTTGTCGAACAGAGCCTGAAGAACCTGGAAACAGAAGCGATCGATCTGCTGCAGCTCCATTGTCCCCCGACAGAGGTCTATTATCGTCCCGAGGTCTTCGGCTGGCTCGATGACCTAGTGAGAGCCGGAAAGCTTCGCTACTATGGCGTGAGCGTGGAAAAGGTCGAAGAAGCATTGAAAGCGATTGAGTACCCCGGGGTTCAGTCCGTTCAAATCATTTTCAACATCTTCCGCCAGAGGCCTGCGGAGCTCTTGTTCGGGGAGGCCCGACGGCGGAACGTGGGCATTCTTGCCCGGCTCCCCCTCTCCTCGGGACTTCTCACGGGGAAGTTCAAAGCTGACGCGGCATTCGAGCAGGACGACCATCGCGCATTCAACCGAAAAGGAGAAGCCTTCGATCGCGGCGAGACGTTTTCAGGTATTGACTTTGCCCTCGGCCTGAAGGCCGTGGAGGCTCTGCGCCCGCTGACTCCGTTGAACTCAACCATGGCGCAGATGGCTTTGCGATGGATTCTCATGTTCCCCGAGGTCACCGGCGCCATTCCCGGAGCAAAGCGTCCCGACCAGGTAGAAGAGAATCTAAAAGCAGCTGATGCCCCACCTCTCTCTGACGAAACAATGAAGAAGATCCGTGCAGTGTATAACAGTCTATTGCGCAGCGAGGTGCACCAGTACTGGTGATATGCCTGGGCCTTATTGAATATCTGTGCCGGAGGCGCATCCGCCTTTGGCGGAGAACACCGGACAAGGAGTGTAGAATAACGAAGTTGTCTGGCACTCTGAAGAACTCCCGGCGAACGGGGGCAGCTCATTCAACCTGCCACGGACCGTGGACGCTCGCCTCCGCCAATGTCATTAAGAACCGGCACCTCACTTCTTTCTGGCATGACGGCGTGCCCGAGGACATCAAAGCTGCCGGCGGAGTATGGGAAGATGAAGAGGTGGTGGTAGATGGAAATCTCATTACGTCGCGATGGCCGATGGACTTGCCCGCATTCATGAGAGAGACAATGAAGAAACTGGATTAGTTAACGGCCTGCAAAGGTCAACGGGTCGAAGGCGCTCTATGACTGCAAACCAATTTCGCAAAATGGCTCTCAGTCTCCCGGAAACGACAGAGTCTATTCATATGAACCACCCTGATTTTCGGGTCGCCGGGAAAGTTTTTGCCACACTCGGTTATCCCGATAAATCCTGGGCCATGGTCAAGCTGTCACCCAAGCAACAGGCGACGTTTGTGAAGGAGGAGCCGGAAGGATTTGTGCCTGTCAAAGGAGCCTGGGGCCAGCAGGGCGCAACGAACGTTTATCTACGAGCTGTGACTGCCACCATGCTCCGCAAGGCATTAGAAGCGGCCTGGGCCAACACGGCGCCAAAGCGGCTTTCCTCGGGAATACAGGGACAAGTGCTGTAAACACAAGTCCGCGTTGATGTTCATGAATATCCTTCGATGGAGTCTACTCCGACGAAGCTGCTGGAGCACAGAAAACGGCATCCAGCATTTCCGCTCACGCACATCATGAAACAAAAAGGAGATTCAATGGATCGTTCAATACCGAAATGGACAGCGGTTGTTTCTGTTTTGATAACCATGCTGGGATTATTTGTCGGATTTTCTCTTTATCTCTCCCCGGGTACATTTGTCAAGAACGTAGATTTCTCAGCTGCGGGTACGCACTACCTGGCTTCCATGTGGGCTGCCCGCCAGATATCGATAGCAGCAATTATTGGATTTTCCCTGTTCCGGCGATCAGCCGTCATGCTCACGGTCGCTCTCATCGCATACTGCCTGATGACCTTCCAGGACGTACTCATCGGTGTTTCGCTCAGTGATGTTGGTTTGATCACCGGTTCAAGTTTCGGTTGCATACTCTCAGCTTCAATGATATATACCTTGACGAAAAAGAATAGTTGAGGAATGGAAGTTCCCGCGAGTCTTCAGGAGATGAACGTCAGGAGCCGAGCTCCGGACGAGCGCGTGTGGAGAGGTGCTCACTATTTCTTGGAGAGGCTTTTATGAGTGACTCCAATCAGGATGATATCCGGCAGGTCGTTCTCTTCCGCACCGGCAAGCTCTGGGAGTTCGATCTAGCACGGGATAGCCTCAAACGACACAACATCCCGTTCTTCTTCCGGGAGGAGAGTCTCAGCGGCGTAAGAATGGCCCTCCCGGCAATGCCAACACCCGGTCCCGGCCTCTTTTGGACTCTTATTGTACCGGAGAGCCAGTTTCATCGAGCCAAGGAGTGTCTTCAAGCTTGCCGACTCGATGTCGAGAAGGATCCACTGGTGTGGGACTTTGCACCCCCGCCGAAAGGTAAACAATTCCTGACCATCTATGTCTGGATAGTCCTGATCTTCAGCGGACTCTTTCTCCTCTGGCGCTTGTTAACGTTATTCAGATCCTGAATAATGAATGATGAACTTTGTTCTTGATTCCAACATAGAACCTCAGAAAGCACCCGCAGCATGAACAATCCACAGCCAATCTGTTTGCCCGATCTTTCCTCCCGGCCATTCCAGCTCACGGTTGAGCGGAAGATGCCAATCTCTCCCGGCGTGCTCTACGCTGCGTGGACCGAGCAGCTCGATCGCTGGTTCGCAGCCCCAGGATCAGTTATAATGAAGGGAGAAGTTAACGCGCCATTCTTTTTCGAAACGCATTTCCAGGGTCAGCGTCACCCGCATTATGGCCGATTCCTGAGACTTGAACGTGACCGGTTGATCGAATTGACGTGGGTCAACGGAGCAGGCGGAACCGAGGGAGCCGAGACAATTGTGACGGTGGAACTGACACCGGCTGGCAAAGGAACGCTCTTACGATTGACGCATGCCGGCTTCCCGCACGCTCAATCGAGGGATCGGCACGAACAGGCGTGGCCTATGGTGCTAGAGGAAATGGAGAAGCGACTCTCAGCATGAATATTGGATTCGATCTCCCTTTCTGAAATACAATGGTGAGACATTGAAATAGCTGTGCCCGCCACGGGCTGTCCGACCCCGTGGGTCCTACAACGCGGTTGTACCGTCATCTTCAATAATCGGAATCACCGTAGCGGAATTATTCCTTCTGCAACATGCGGGGTCTTCTTTTCGTAACGTACTGATGTCAAGCATGCACCGACACTCGTACGCATCTCTCTCACCGGGTACCACTCAGAAGAAGTACTATGACTCAAACGCGATCTGCGAGGTTTGATCTCCTCATTCTGGCTGCACTCTCCTTTGTCCTAGTTCTCTACCATATTCTCACAAGCGCCTTTTCCGGCTATGGCTATTTCATTGACGAATTCTACTACATTGCCTGCTCCAAACATCTGGCGTTCGGTTATGTGGACCATCCACCTCTGTCAATCTTCATCCTCGCCGTGAGTCGCTGGGTTCTCGGCGATTCACTCGCGGCAATCAGATTGTTTCCGGCTCTTGCAATCGGCACGACTGCATTTCTCGCCGGCATCATCGCACGCCGTCTCGGCGGCTCCTGCATCGCAATGATGATCGCAGCACTCGCTGTCGTGGTCATGCCCGTGTACCTGCTCATGGGAAGTTTTTACTCGATGAATGCGTTCGAGCCATTGATCTGGACGACAATCCTCTATCTTGTCATCAGACTGGTTCAGGAGGACAACGCCAGATACTGGCTCGCGATAGGGCTGCTCATGGGAATCGGGCTCGAGACGAAACATACGATGGTCTTGTATGGCGTCGCACTGATCGCCGGCATGCTGGTGACAGGTACCCGTCGGTACGTGTGGAACAGATGGTTCCTCTGGGGCATGGTCAGTTGTGTCCTGCTGTTGCTGCCGAATCTAATCTGGCAATACTTGCATGGATTTCCATCGCTCGAGTTCTACAGGAACGCGATGGTCAACAAGAGCATTCCGACGCCCCCTTTGAATGTCCTTCTCGCACAGGTGATGTTTTCCAATCCTTTTGCGCTTCCACTCTGGATTGCCGGATTGGGTTACATTTTCTTCGCGCCCGACGGCTCACGCTATCGTTTCCTGGCCTGGACATACATTCTTCTTCTCGGTGTGATGCTTGTCAGCGGTTCCAGCCGTCCGGACAGGATCGCTGCGATGTACGTTTTTCTCTTCGCAGCGGGGGCAGTCACGGTCGATAAACTCCGAAACCCTTCGGCACGACGGGCTGCTGTTAAACTGACCATGACCTTGCTCATCATCGGCGGGACAGTGTTCTTTCCTGTCTTCACTCCATTACTCCCGCCTCCTGTTCTGAAGAACTATCTCTCCACACTGGGTCTCTCATTCGACATTGAAATCGGAAAAAGAAACGAGGCGTTGCCACAGTGGCTTGCCGACCGGCTCGGGTGGCGGGAGCTTGCAGCGGATGTAGGGGAAGTGTACCACGCTCTTTCAGCCGGCGAGCAGCAGAACGCGGTGATCATCAGTACTAACTACGGAGAGGCTGGCGCACTGGAGCTGTACGGCTCTGAGTTTAGTCTCCCTCCTGTTTTCGCAACGCATAATAGTTATCACTCGTGGGGCCCGCCCGCCGATTCGGTAAAAACGTTCATCGCGGTCTTCGTAAGCCGGCGTGATCTCGAGGGAAAGTTTGACAGCGTCGTTGAGGCAAGCGTTCACACGTGTGAATTCTGCACCCGACCGCAACAGAGAATCCCGATCTATGTCGCCCGCGGCCCCCGGTTTTCCATGGCTGCAGAGTGGCCAAAATTCAAGTCTTATGACTGAGGCAATGAACCGTTCGCAGACATTCCAGATGCGATCTGGACACAATCTATTCGATCATCTTATTCGTCGGAGATTCTGACCGGAGGTTGAGCGTGAAACACCACATTGATCGTCGCACATTTCTCGAACGATGCGCTCTGACTGGTGCCGGAGCCATCGTGGGCTCGTTGATCCCTGAAATGCTTGCAGGGAACAGCCTTGAAAAAACAGCGATTACGATTTGCGCGGTGGCAGGCGACAAGATTTTTGAAAACACCATGGCGGCCGTGGATGCCCTGGGAGGCATGCAGCGATTTGTGAAGAAAGGAGCGTCAGTTGCACTCCTTATCAATTCGGTCTTCGACAGGCCAGGCACGTATGTGCATCCCGACATCCCGTTAGCTGTCGCCAAAATGTGTTTTGACGCGGGAGCAGGTCGCGTTGTCACTATCGAGGACACGCCGGGATCATACCTCAAAAGAGGGAAGTTCTCTGAAAAACTTTCGAAGGAGATAGGCATGATCGGTCACTCCTCCGAAAAAACAGATGTGAAGCCTGCAAAGGCCAAAGTCATACAGGAGGCAAGGGTCTCCTCTGCATTGCTTGCTGCCGACGTGTTCATCAATGTGCCGATTATCAAGGACCACAAGGGTGTGCGCTATTCGGGCAATCTCAAGAATATGATGGGCGCATGTTCCTCTTCGACCTGCCAGCGCTGTCATTTTGGCGACCAGTCAATCCTGACAGGAATTTTCCAGGGCTACTACAGCAAGCCTGAAATCCTCGCGCAGTCCATTGCCGATCTCAATCTTCTCCGCTCACCTGATCTTTGCATTGCAGATGTAACGGAGATAATCACTACCAATGGCCCGTCTGGACCAGGAAAACTCAAAAGCCCGATGCAAGTGGTGGCCGGCACGAACAGCGTTGCGGTAGATATGTATTGCGTCAGTCATCTGGGACTGAATCCGGAAGAACTTCTCGTTATCAGCCGGGCCCAGGACCATGCGCTGGGTCCGAAGAATCTTCAGGACGTCAAGATACTTACCAGGTAAACTCGGTGGTCGGAACGTTATTGTTGAAGAAGGTCAACGGGAGGTGGCTGTTAGTGACACATGCTTCTGTTGTACGGGATGAAGGAGCGGCGTAGTGAAGTATTATCCGGCGGTCATACTTATTGTGTTGATGACTGGGTGCAAACACAATCCGGTGGATGCACCGAAAGATCCGCGTGAGTACACCTGGACTATGGAAATCATCGGCTTTCCAGGCGGTGGGGATGAATTGTCCGGCATGTATGCCACAGGGTCCAAGAACATCTGGATCGCTCTTCGATCGTACACCGGACCAGACCGGCTGTTTTGCTATGACGGAACAACGTGGAATTCGATGTCCTCCCCCTACGGAACTGGCTCTCCACATCACATCACAGGATTCGGAAGGAACGACATGTGGATCGTTGGCGACCGATGGGATAACGGGAATAACCGAATTGGTTTTATCGCGCACTACGATGGGTTCACCTGGACGGACGTGAAACATGATGGGATGAACATGCTTGAGACGGTTTGGGGAAGCGGCCCTTCGGACGTGTGGTTTGGAGGATTTTACGGGACGTTGATGCACTATGATGGGATCTCGTTCAAACCGGATTCAGTGCCGATGTCTATCCCTACAGATCCCAGATACTACTGGGCATTTTCTACGGGAGCGAGTCTATCCCGGGAGATCAGCTATGCCTTGCTCGTCGGTCAGGATCAGAGCTTTTCGACCAAGTCTTATACGTTTAAGAGAGACGGATCGAAATGGACTTTTCTCGACAGCACGGTCGGAATTGTTCCTTCGCTTTGGTATGGTCCGTGGGGAAAGCTGTATCGAACCGGTCAGGGGATCAGTTATCTTGACGGCTCCTCATGGAAGACTATGAACCTGGACGGCGGCACGCGTGGGGTATGCGGCAGCGCTGAAGACAACCTCATCGCAACAGGACCCAGTTATTACCGGAACGCCGGCGTGTACCACTGGAATGGAACCGATTGGTACGAGTTCAAGGATCTTCCCGGGCATGATTTCAGAGCAACGGAAGTGTGGACCGATGGCCGCGAGGTTTTTGTCGCCGGCAACGGGGATGCGGGAATCTGTATTCTTCACGGAAAATAGGTACCTTCCATTCGGTGCCTAGCCGCACCCGCCACTGTGTTTTGTTTCGTTTCGCATAAGTTAGGTCCCGGTATCTCGACGGTGGTCTAACACCGGCTTCAGGATGCGCAACTTAATTCCTATCGTTTTCTTCTTCGTTTTCATCCCGCTCATGGGATGCAGCCGTCTCAATCCTACCGATTCCCCGATCCAGAACGATACCACACACACCGCCATCATCATGGTCGACGACCTGTCGTCAGCCGGCCTCGCCACCGACAATGCGCAGATCAAGAGCGCCTTCACTTCCTCTGATGTTCTCACAATCGTGGAACAGCATGGTGGTGGTTGTGCGGTGCATGAGTTCAAGTTGTTTGGCTCCAAACTGTTTTTCGATTCACTCCCACCTCAAGCTGACATTGTTCTTTCGCATAATGCACATGGAGACCTGTGCAAGGCACTCATCACTGATACGTTGTGGTTTTCGCTGCTACGTTTGCGCGAAGTGTATCAGTCGTCCTATGGTAACAAGGGGACTCTCTTGTTGCGACTTCACGAACCAGGGAAACAGGAACCTTTGTCCCCTTTGGTTCGGTACGAATTCTAGGACAACGGTTGCTCCACACCTGCGGCCAACGCAACTGCGCCGGATCACCACCGGATCTCTATAAGGAGGCTTGTTATGACCCAAACAAAAGAATGTTGCCAGAAATTCAATCCACAACCGTGGGAGAAAATCACGCACTAGTGGAACGACAAACCGTTTCTCTTCGCTACCATCCCTCAATTTCTTCACATGCCGTTGCCATGGATGTATAAGAGAAGCCTCGCGCGTATGTGTAAGCGAGCTCAGAAGCTGGGGGGCGCCCCTGACATCAAGGATTTCATGCTTTTCGCGTACGATCCTTCGCCGTGGAAATCGGAGCTCTATCTTGCCGTAACGAAGGAGATCCCGGAACCGGATATCGTGAAATTAACCGGCACATACGTCAGCATGGTCTTTGACGGACCATATTCAGGGGTCCCGCGGTATATCAAAACGATGGATGAATACCTCGACACGATGAAGATGAAACCAAAGAAGTACTTTTTCTGTTACACGACGTGTCCGAAGTGCGCACAGAAATTCGGACACCACTACATCGTTGCGCTCTCAGAGATTTGAGTGGGTGGGAAGGGGTGAATGGCAAGAAGATGAGAGGTGAAAAGTAGAAAGTAAGAAGTAAAAGGTAAGACGGTAGACGAAAGACGTAAGGCGGAAAGATAAAATACGGCAATCGTCTTACGTTTCCCGTCTCTCGTCTCACCATTTGGTGCAAACCGGGCAACTCATTTCCAGATCTTCACTTCAAACGTGCCTGTTGACGTTGCAACTCCTCTGAACATCCCTGAAGAATTGAACGGCATGGCGTAGTTCCCTTTTGCGTCCACGGCGATCAATCCGCCATCGTTTGGCTGGAGACGCTTGTAGATCATTTCGTCGGTGGCCTGCGCCAGCGTCATTCCCTTATATTCCATCAGTGCGGAAATGTTGAAGGCCACGGTGTTCCGGATGAACTTCTCCCCCCAACCCGTGCAGGAGACCGCGCATGTCTTATTGTTCGCATACGTTCCATCACCAATGAGTGGAGCATCACCAATGCGGCCGGGCATTTTTCCTGTCATCCCACCTGTCGACGTAGCGGCCGCCAGGTTTCCATGGGTATCAAGGGCAACACATCCAACCGTGCCATGTTTTCCCTGCTCGATCCTTTTTTTGTACTCTTCCCATTGCCTTTTTCGCTCAGGCGTATCGAAGTAGTCTCCGGGAACCAGCTTGATTCCCATGGATTGCGCAAACCGCTCCGCCCCCTCCCCCGCAAGCATCACGTGAGCCGTCTTCTCCATGACGAGTCGTGCGAGTGAGATCGGATGAGGAACGTGCTGAACGCCGGCAACGGAACCGCAAGAAAGATCGCGGCCATCCATGATCGCAGCATCCATTTCGTGCGTCCCATCGGCAGTGAATACTGAACCGATCCCCGCGTTGAATTTCGGGTCGATTTCGAAGTAGTTAACCACTTTCTCAACAGCTTCCATGCTCGTGCCCCCACCGGCAAGTATGTCCTTCCCGATTTGGAGGGCATGCGATAGGGCAGCATAGTACGATTGCTTCACAGAGTCGGGCATGGACTGGCTGATCGTACCCGCACCGCCGTGTATGACAATAGTATAGACGTTCGAAACGGACTCAACCGGCCTTGTTTGTGAGCCGGCCGTCAGGACACACATCACGGCACACAGGAACACGACAACAATGCGATGCGATTTCATCTCCACTCTCCTTGTACGATTCAACAGAAAGGACGCCTGCGATCAACGTTCAATAGTAATCATAGATTTTGTGAAAACAAACTTCCATTGCACCACGTCTCCATGTGCTTCCGATCATCCCTCTCTTTCCCAATTTCACCGATCCTATGAATAGAGAAAGAACTTTTGCGCCCAAATGGCTGTTCTTGGCGTGGGAAGGTCTGCTTCCCGGGTCATGAAAGCTTTTTCCTTCTGGCTTGTCAAAGAGAGACACAAACTGTACTTTAGAGTTCATCGGTGAGGACTTCCATACGTGAGAGTTTGCCTCAAATACGAAAAGCAGATCCATCACATAATTCGGTTAGCGTTCCTCTTTTCTCTCCTTGCATTCTCTCTTACTGCATCCAATGCTCAGACCAGGGTGCTCCTGACAAGGAATGAGGGAGATGACATCAAGCAGCTGCAGCAGCTTTTTGCGAAGTCAACGCAACTTGTCGTCGATACAACGGTCAGGGGATTGCGGAATCATGGTGAAGCCCTTACCTGCTCGATTTCCCTAGCAGCCAACAAGGCGAAGAGACGACTCGCAGTGCTGACAGATTCACTCATTATGTCAGCACAAGACTCCCTCGATGCATCGAGGCAGGATTCGCTGCGCCTTCTCGGAACATCTCTCGAGCTCCAGTTTACTCCCCACGAATCTTCAACGAGGCAATTTCTGGAGTCCCGGTTGTCCGTCCTTCTTGAAGAATTCCAGAAAGCAACGGGCACGTCCTTCGCATGCACAGACTGTGAGAACCAATCAGCGTTCGAAGAGAAGCTTGCCGACTTTA
Source organism: Bacteroidota bacterium (assembly GCA_049522195.1). Classification (GTDB taxonomy): domain Bacteria; phylum Bacteroidota; class Ignavibacteria; order UBA10030; family UBA10030; genus UBA9647. The sequence goes on along the minus strand of JBEKOB010000015.1, from coordinate 47,361 downwards.
AAGACTTTGTAGACAGCCTGGTTGCTGGTTTTTACGATACAACCACGACGGTGATGGAAGAGCACACCGACCTCCTTGCAGATGCTTTTGATGCGGCCCGGGATTCGCTTTTCGATTTCCGTGACGGCCTGATCGACAACCGGCTCAACGACATCGAGGTGTGGCGGTATGGGGTCTCACGGTTCGTGTTCTCGTCCGCGTATGCCAGTCACAACGCATACCGCGGCCGCGACAATGGATTCCTGCAGCAGTCCATTGCTCCCTCGGTGTTGTATCGCCATTCTTCCGGACTGAGTATTCAGGCTTCCACATCCTGGCTGGATGACGCACGGAGCCAGTGGGACAATTTTCAGCTTTCCGGCGGCTATGATTTCAGGATCAGCGAGGTCATTGGAGGATCTCTATCATACACGCACTTCTGGTTCAGCGACAGCAGCAAGTCCGAGCTTTCCGTATTCACGGATAATGCAGAGGGGGGATTCTCCTTCGACTGGCCCCTGGTTTCGATCTCTGTGCTCGGCAGCATGAATTTCGGCAAAGCCTCTGAATTCACGTTGATAACATCGATTTCCCATGACTTCGAGATCCCGCTCAGCCTCTATAACAGGGTCATGATCAGTCCTTCCGTTTCGTCGGTACTCGGCCAACAGAACAGCGACCTGACTACGTTGCGCACGACAAAGGCCAAAGGAAAGAAAGCCAGTGTCACAACGAGCACTCAGACCAAGTCCGTCAGCACGTTCAGTGTCCTCGACTATGAACTATCGCTTCCGTCAACGATCGAACTTGGCCCTGTAACGCTCGCTCCTTCCGTGACCTATATCATTCCGCTCAACGTTGTTGATGCAAGCACGCGGAAGTCCTTTGTGAATCTGGAGTTCAGCATCTTTCTCACAATTCGCTAGCCCTACACAGTCTGGAGCCAGGAGAGAAGCAGGCGGAAGCATTGTTGGGCCGGACCGGAGCACAACAAAAGCACACACCCCTTTGTCCTTGGAGCCTCTGTTGCCTTTCGGAAGAACACTTGTACATTCACAGAGACGGGCGCTTCTGCTGAATGGAGCTTTCCCCCCTGGAAATACAATCACTGTCAACCAAATTCAATATGTCAGAGTCTAATAAGCACGGTGACTACCTGCTTGGCGTGAATCAGCAGGAACTGGAACGTCTCCAGTTTCAACACAGCGTCTGGGGCCCCGTCACGCATAAGTTCCTCAACCGCCTGGGAGTTCAAAAAGGATGGCGCTGCCTCGACGTCGGTGCAGGCCCAGGATTAGTTTCCATCGACCTGCGGGAAATGGTTGGAGAAACCGGTGAAGTTGTGGCCCTTGAGCCATCGGAATTCTATCTGGACTGGCTGAGGAGCCAGATATCCAGACGAGGATGGACTAACATCTCCTGTGTTCAGGGGACAGCAGAACAGGCTCCCCTCCCGTCGGGATATTACGATCTTGTGTTTGTGCGATGGGTTGTTGCCTTCGTGCCTGATCCCGAGAAATTTCTTACGCGGCTGTTCGCGACACTTCGACCCGGCGGCATCATTGCTATTCAGGATTATTACTATGAAGGCCTCTCGCTCTACCCTCACGGCGGTCCATGGGATGGTATGCCGGATATTGTGCGGGCGTACTACCGGTCGGGGGGCGGCGATGCCTACGTGACGGGTGCGATTCCAGGAATATTTGCCAGACACGGATTGCGCGTCGTCGATTTCACACCAACCTGTCTTGCCGGCGGACCGACCAGCGGCATCATGGAATGGGCTCACCGTTTCTTCTCGCTCCACATTCCGCTGATGGCCGAGAAAGGGATCATTTCACGCGAACAGGCACACCAACTACTGACAGACTGGCAAGCTCACAGAGAAAGACAAGAGACACTCTTCTTTTCTCCGCTAGTCGTTGATGTAGCCGGAAGTAAACAGTGATGCTATGCAAAACCTTCTGCAGCTTTCCTCAATCTTCATTCTTATCTGGAGTTTTTCGAAAAAAATCCCGTCATTCATTCATCCGGTTCTGCGTGCTCTGAGGGGGAGAACAATCTCCTGAACATTACCACTGCAAACACGACTGGGAAGAGAGCACAGTACGACTCGCCAGCTTCCCGCCCTGTTGCCCCACAAGAGAATGCAAACCACCCCCAACCCCGGAGGCCCTCGTGACGAAACACGCTGTACGATTCTTCTTCTTCGTTCTCCTGCCAACGCTGCTGCTCTCCCAGACCCCGACTGTTGAATACAAGCTTGGAATGTCCAAACCTACGACGCATCTGCTCGAAGTCGAGCTGAGCGTCAGGAATCTGCCGTCCGGCTCGGGGGGTATCGATTTTCTCATGCCCGTCTGGCGCACAGGCCGGTATGTGATTTTCGATTTTGCCGGGGGTGTGCAAGAATTCTCCGCAGTCGATGTCTCTGGTGCAGCACTCCGCTGGGCAAAAACCGACAAGTCGATGTGGCACGTCGAGAAAGGGCGATCGAACGGCGTCACGATACGCTACAAAGTTTATGCGAATGAATTCGAAGACCGGACCCGTGGCCTCAATGAAGATCACGCATTCGTCGATGCGTGCGGTGTGTTCATGTACGTCGAGCGCTACCGCCACTTGCCGCTCACCGTTTCGGTGATCCCATATCAGGACTGGCACGTGACATCGGGTCTCGAATCCGATCCGCACGACAAGCTCAAGCTCCTCGCACCGAACTTTGATGTTCTTGCTGATTCCCCGATTGAAGTCGGACATCAAAAAGATTTTGAGTTTGATGTAGATGGCAAGAAGCATATTCTCATGGTTTACGGCGAGGCGAATTACAAACCAGACACCATCATCAAGGACCTCACGACGATCATCAAGGCAGATAAAGAGTTCTGGGGAGATTTACCGTACCAAAAATATGTGTTTATGTTCCACATCACTCCCCGCGGTGGTGGCGGCACCGAGCATATCAACTCTGCTATTATGGGAACCGGACCCAGCAGCTTCAAAACCCCGGCTAATTACCAGGGCTTTCTCGGGCTTGTCTCGCACGAGTATTTTCATACGTGGAATGTGAAGCAACTCCGTCCCAAAGGCATTTTGCCATATGACTTCATGCATGAAAACTACGTGAAGGAGCTCTGGGTCGCAGAAGGCACAACATCGTATTTTGACGGGTTGATTCTCATTCGCTGCGGCCTCTCCCCTGCTGCGCAGATGGTCAGCCGGCTGGCCGGTGCTGTCGAATACGACCGGCAACGCCCCGGGAACAAGATTCAATCGCTCTCCGAATCAAGCTTCGACGCGTGGATCAAGTTCTGGAAAGGGGGACAGCAATCGTTTAACGCCGAGAGCGACTACTACGGAAAAGGTTCAAGCGTCAGCATGCTCCTCGATCTCGAGATCCGCCAGCGGTCGAACAACAAACACTCGCTCGACGATGTGATGCGGGCCCTGTATCATCGTTTTCCCCTGAGTGGAAAGGGATACGCCGTCGACGATCTTCAGAAGATCTCCGAAGAGTTTGCAGGTTCAAGCCTGAAGAGCTTCTTCGACAACTATGTTCACGGAACGGCACCGCTTGATTGGGAGGCAACGTTGCGCTATGCTGGCCTTGATTTACAGGCGCAGGACTCCGAGCGAAAGCTGTGGCTCGGCGCTCAGACTTATGACCAGAACGGGCGGATGATGGTCCGCGGGATCCTCACTGACTCCCCCGCCTACAATGCGGGACTCGATCTCGGTGATGAGATCCTGGCCATCAATGGCCACCGTGTTCGCAACAGCGAACTGCAGGACCGGCTTGCAGAATTCAAGGCGGGAGACAAAGTGAAAGTCACGTTCTTCCGCAATGACGCCATTCGCGAGCTCGAAGTGACGCTCCGCCTGCAGGATGTCCCGTCTTATAAGGTCATCAAGACAGCTAATCCGACTCCGTTGCAGAAATCGATCTATGAGTCGTGGCTGAAAACGAAGTGGGAATGAATGTAGAATATAGAATTCAGAATACAGGAGTCAGAAGATAGAAGTCAGAAAATGATAAACGGTAAGGAGGAGGCGTGCCATTAGCGGCTGGCTGTCAGCTATCGGCGATCAGCGTTCAGCTTTGATCGCCTTACGTCTCCCGTCTAACGTTATACGTCTTACCACCTTTGAATCAACCTGTTCGACGCTTTTCACGATTTACTATTCACTATTTACTTCTTTCAGAGGACTACGATGAAAAAGATCCTCGTCATGCTGTTGGAGTACGGTTTCATCATCGCCGCGATGGTTGCCCTTGTCGCCTTCGTGGGACTTCCCCCCGGCAAGGGAATCGACCTGCAGCGACAGCCCACTCCTCTGATACCCAAGCTTGTGCAGGGGACGGAGCCGTGGGATAAAGATCTCAGGCTCCCTACGCAGAGCGACCGGATTGTACACTACACGATGAACGTCAAGCTCAACGTCAAGACAAACATCATTTCCGGCACTGAGACACTCGAATGGAAAAACACTACGGGCAAGCCCCAACAGGATTTTCCGTTCCACCTCTATCACAACGCCTGGAAAAACAATCGCAGCACTTTTGCGAAGGAGAGCGGATATCAGCTGGGGCGCCTCGGTCCGGACAGGCATGATTACGGTTACACGAATGTGAAGAGCATCAAGGTCGTCGATGTCAAGGGTGAAACCGACATCACGAATTCCTTCCATTACATTCAGCCGGACGACAGCAACGCAGACGACCAGACCGTCTGCCAGGTCCACTCCGCAAAGCCGGTTCCCAATAACCAATCCATCACCTTCAGGATCGAGTTTGAGACGAAGCAGCCGCTTCCGGTTGCGCGAACGGGAGCAATCAGGGATTATCATTTCGTTGGCCAGTGGTTCCCGAAGATTGGTGTCTGGTGGAAAAACGCCTGGAACTGCCATCAATTCCACGCCACGACCGAGTTCTTTGCCGATTACGGTGTGTACGACGTGAAGATTACGATTCCCCAGAGATACGTGATCGGCGCGACGGGGGGTGTTCCAAAAAGCATTGAACAGAACAAGGACAGCACGGCAACCTACAACTTTTACCAGGAAGATGTGCACGACTTCGCATGGGTAACCTCCCCGGACCTAGTGCCGACCGTGCGAAAATTCCGGCACGTCAGCATGGAAGAAGGCGAGCGCCCAGACCGGCACCATCCTCTCAAGGAAGTGACCGTCATCCTTCTGACGCAGCCGCAACACGACAACATGATCGATCGGTACTTCACTGCGACCTTCAATGCATTGCGCTATTACGGCGAGTGGTACGGAGAGTACCCATATGACGCGATCACGGTTGTCGATCCCGCGATGGGGAGCTCAACCGGAGGAATGGAATATCCGACGCTCTTCACCGGCGGCGCGAACCGGTATTCGCCCACAGAAGCATCATCTCCCGAAGGCGTCACAGTCCACGAATGCGGCCATCAATGGTGGTACGGGATGGTCGGGAACAACGAGTTTGAGGAAGCCTGGCTGGACGAGGGCTTCAATACGTATTCGACTGACCGTGTGATGAACACGGCGTGGCCTCCGTTCAATCCGTCACGGTACTTTTTCGGCGGTCCTGGAGCCGGCAGCTATGTCGGTATCCCGTATGTCGTACGTGAAATCCCGTCCTCCCGTCTTGGAGCCGGCAACAGCGAGCTTCGCCGTTACGGTAAAAATGATGTCATGGCCCGAAGCGGATGGGAATACTACCAGACCTACGGTCTGAATTCCTATACCAAACCCGCGATGACGCTCGTGACTCTGGAGGGCTATCTGGGTGAAGAGATGATGTACCGGGTCATGCGGACCTATCATCACCGGTACCGCTTCAAGCATCCGACAAGCGAAGATTTCATCAGAACCGTCAACGAGGTCAGTGGAAAGAACATGAGCTGGCTCTTCGCAAACTCCTGGTACAGCTCCAACCTCTTTGACTACAGCATTGACCGGGTCAACAACCGGCGGATTCCACCTCCGACCGGGGTCTTTTCATTGAACGGAAAGCAGTCCGAACCCGCACCTACTACGAAGACGTATGAATGTGAAGTCGTCGTAAAACGCGAAGGGGAAGCAATTGCTCCGGTCGATATTCTCGTCGTCTTCAAAGATGGATCGATACGGCGCGAAGGATGGGACGGACAATACCGGTGGAAAAAATTCATCTACTATACTGATTCGCCCGTCAGCTACGCGATCGTGGATCCCGAACACAAGCTCGCGATGGACGTCAACTGCAATAACAACAGCAAAGCCGTCCGTGACCCCGGCTATCGATCCCTGGCGGCCCGGAAGTATGCGTCGAAATGGATGTTCTGGGTACAGAACTATCTGGAGTTCGCGGCTTTCTGAAATTAACCGCTGAGCCGAAGGCTCATGCGCCTTTGGCGCAAAAGGCACAAAGATAGAGTTGAGTTTTTTTCCTTCGTGCCTTCGTGGTTCGCTCTCCACTGAAGAACAATAGCTTTATTCATATCAGGAGACGGTTATGAACATTATGTCTTCATTCAAACAGGGCGTCAAGCTGGCATCGCGGACAAAACGGATGATCTTGTTCGCGTGGTTTCTCAACGTCCTCTTCGCCATGGTCCTCGCTCTTCCCGTCCTGAAGCAGCTCGACGGATATCTGCGCGACAGCGTCATGGACGAGCAAGTTCTGAAGCAACTCGACCCGGCCTGGGTGGAGAGCTACCGTGTTGACATGGAAAAGAGCGAGTATACTCGCTCGGTCGACTATACAATCTTCGGATATGCCCCATTCATCAATCATCTCGAAATGCAGATGGAGGGGGGATTTATCAGAACGTTGGCCGGTTTCCTGTACGACTTCTTCGTACGCTGGCAACTCAATCCAGGCTCGTTCTCGCTTCTCTTCTTTATCAGCTTGTTGTACGTATGCGTGAATACGTTTCTTGCCGGAGGGTTCGTCGGAATGTACTCGAAAGACTACCGTTCGTCGTTCCCGGAATTCCTGATGGATGGCGCCAGGTACTTCGGCAAGTTCTTCCGGATTGCGCTTGTGGCACTTGTGGTGTACTATCTTTTCTTCGCCGTCATTGTCGACTGGGTCAACAACAGTATTTACGGGTGGACACAGAACAACGCCTCGGAAACGGTCCCCTATCTCTACTACATGATCCGGAACGTGGTTGTTCTGCTCCTGATGTCATTGCTCTTTATGATTTTCGACTACACGCGCATCAGGATGGTGGTGGATGACCGTACCAGCGCTCTGGCATCAACGGTAGCTGGCGCCCGGTTTGCTGTACCACGTTTGGTCAAGACGTATGGCTTGTATCTTCTTCTGACAGCGATCGGCGTTCTCTTGGTTATCGTCTATGCAATACTGGAAAAGTCGATGCCTCAGGAATCGTATTGGCCACTGGTGTTCCTTTTCATTCTGCAGCAGCTCTACATGGTCGCCCGGCTCTGGCTCAAGGCAACGTTTTACGCAAGCCAGATCACGATGTACCGAACCGTCTCGCGGGAGGAACATCTGAAAAGCATCGCTGCTGTTCCTTCGACAACGTAGGACTTTGAGAACTTGCGGAAATGCTTCTTGTCAGGGCTGCACTTTTCACGATCTTGGTGCCGGGAACTGTCGGGGGTTTTCTCCCGTATGTCATCGCTCAGCGGTGGCCCGAACAGTTCGATTCCGGCATCGTTCGTCCCCTCGGGCTGCTGTTGATCGCCGTTGCGCTTGGTGAAGCTCTCTGGTTTTGGGCTGTCGCCTTGTGTCTGTATACTATCGTCCTGTGGATATTCTTCCATTGCGTTGTCCTCTTCGTCGAAGAGCCACATCTGAGGATTCGACATGGTGAAGAGTATTCGACGTACTGCTCAATAGTTCCACGCTGGTTTGGATTCCCCAAGATGCCTCCGGATCACACACAAAGCATGAGCATACCCGCCTTCGCGAGTCGAACAATCGATGGTTGTCCTGTCTGATGAGTATTCCCATCCTCACCCTTGCCGCCGTTTTTCTGCTTATTGCCGTCCGGCAGGTCGGAGGCCTTCAACTGCAGATCTGGCACATAATGCTCGCAGGCGCAGTAACGGTGGTCCTCACCGGTGCGATCGCGCCCCTCGCCGCCCTCACGGCAATCAACTTTGATATCATGCTGTTTCTCTTCTGCATGTTCATTGTCGGCGATGCACTCGAAGAGAGCGGGTACCTTGCCCATCTCTCCTACAAGTACTTTAAACGAGCTGCCACGCTCGACGCGTTGGTGCTGATGGTGTTGTTCGGCACCGGCTTTCTCTCCGCCCTGTTGATGAACGATACGATAGGAATTATCGGCACACCGGTAATGCTGTTGCTCGCACGCAAACATGCGATGCCGGCGAAGCCGCTGCTTCTTGCGCTGGCGTTCGGCGTTACGATTGGCAGCGTGCTGAGTCCGATTGGCAATCCACAGAATCTCCTGATTGCGGTGCAGGGAAACATTCCGAACGCGTTCATTTTGTTCCTCCGATGGCTCCTGATTCCGAGCATCATCAATCTTTTTGTCGCGTTCGCATTTCTGCGCCTCTACTATCGAGCCGACTTCCACGAAGCAGAGCTCAGTCATTCACAGGAACCGATACGGAATCACGAGCTCGCGTGGCTTTCAAGAATTTCTCTGTGGATAATCGTGGTTCTCGTTGTCGTGAAGGTGATCAGCGCTTCGCTCGGGGCGGACGACTTCCTGCGGCTGACACACATCGCACTTGCCGCGTGCCTGCCTATTCTGATTGCCAGCCCACGACGCTGGCATATCATCAGGCGGATCGATTGGCATACGCTTGTGTTCTTCGCCGCCATGTTTGTGTTGATGGAGAGCGTCTGGAATACGGGCTTTTTCCAGGGGATCCTTGAGCGAGGTCAGGTGGATCTGCACTCCCCAGCCGCTCTCATCAGCGTCAGCGTGGTGGTAAGCCAGTTTGTCTCCAATGTGCCGCTTGTAGCCTTGATGATGCCTGCATTGCTGAAATCAGGCGTTGGAACCCCTGGGTTGCTCGCACTCGCCGCCGGCAGCACGATTGCCGGAAACCTCAGCATCCTTGGTGCTGCCAGCAACGTGATCATCATACAAAATGCCGAGCGACGGGGAAAGGAAACAATCGGCTTGTGGGAGTTTCTCCGCATCGGTGCACCCCTGACCGTTGTTAATGCGTTCGTATACTGGGTCTTTCTCCGCTTCCTTTGAATTGAATTCTTTGGTTGAGACTGAACGCAATTTTGTCTACTATTTTCATCGATTCATTTCTTCGCCCCACGTGCACATTCACGAGAAACCGCACGAAGAAGCTCCATATGATCACAAAGGAGGAGTTTGACAATGTCCGCAAAACCGTTCTTTAACCCAGTTCGCCTGGCCGGTATGATGGTGCTGTTCATTATCTGCAGCACAGTGATCCTACTCGGACAGCAGCCGTACTCAGTTGCTGAGCACTACAATAAGCATGAGTACATGATTCCCATGCGGGATGGCGTCAAACTCTACACCGCCGTCTATACACCAAAGGACACGTCGAAGGACTATCCAATCCTGCTGAACCGGACCCCGTACAGTTCGGGACCGTATGGAGAGAACATGTTTTCGCCGTTTGTCGGCTCACAGGCAGAGAAGTTTTACCGTGACGGGTACATCATGGTGAGTCAGGACGTCCGCGGCCGGTATATGTCAGAAGGAGATTTTCTGAATGTCCGTCCCTACATCGAGAAGAAGAGCAAAAAGGACATCGACGAGAGCAGCGATACGTATGACACGGTCGACTGGCTGATCAAGCATATTGCGCACAACAACGGGCGCGCCGGCATTTACGGTATCTCCTATCCTGGATTCTATTCCACGACCGGCACCATCGATGCGCATCCTGCTATGAAGGCAACGTCACCACAGGCACCGGTTTCCAAGTGGATGTCCGGGGACGATTTCTTCCACAATGGTGCGTTCCTGCTTCCGCACGCGTTCGACTTTTTCGCCTCATTCGGATGGCCGCATACAAAGCCGACAACCATCGATTCCCGTCCGTTCAACCACGGGATTAGCGACGGCTACAAGTTTTTCCTCAACATGGGTCCGCTTCCAAATGCAAATATCAAGTATTTGAAAGACAGCGTTGCATTCTGGAATGACATCATGAATCACGGTACATGGGACAGCTTCTGGGAAGCCCGCAACATTCTTCCGCACGTCAAGAATATCAAGCCGGCGACCCTCGTGGTCGGCGGATGGTACGACTCCGAGAACTTGTACGGCGCGCTGAATCTCTATGCGTCGATCAATAAGTACAATCCGAAGAACCAGAACCGGATCGTCATGGGCCCGTGGTCTCACGGCCAGTGGGGGTACGATTCGGGCGACTCGCTTGGCATGATCAAATGGGGATCATCCACCGGGAAGTTTTTTGTGGACAGCATTGTATTCCCGTATTTCAACTATTATCTCAAAGGTCAGGGAGAGTTACATCTGGCGAAAGCGACGGTATTCGAGACCGGGAGCAATGTGTGGAGATCCCTCGATGCGTGGCCGCCCCCCAATGCAGTCCCGACAAGCATGTATCTGAATGAGAAGGGAAAACTCTCATTCTCGCCGCCGACTCAAACTTCCACGAGCAGTGCATACGATGAATATATCAGCGACCCTGCGAAGCCGGTGCCATATACAGCTGAAATCCGGCACTGGTACAACGCCGCCTTCCCTGTGGAAGATCAGCGGTTCGCCTGGACTCGTCCCGATGTACTCGTGTATGAAAGTGATATGCTGACGGATGATGTGACTGTTGCCGGGCCGATTACTGCCACCCTGTTCGTATCAACGTCGGGTACGGATTCTGATTGGATCGTCAAAGTCATTGACGTATTGCCGGAGACCGTATCATTCGCAGGTCGCGGAGGCCCGCGATTTGACCCGAATATCATGAAGCTGCGTGGATATCAAATGATGGTGCGGGGGGACGTGATACGCGGAAAATTCAGAAACAGCATGTCAAGGCCGGAGCCCTTTGTTCCGAATCAGGTCACCAAAGTGGAATATGTGCTGAACGACATTTTCCACACGTTCAAGAAGGGACACCGGATCATGGTGCAGATTCAGAGTACGTGGTTCCCGATGATCGACCGGAACCCTCAGACGTTTGTCGACATTTACCACGCGAAGGAATCAGATTTCCAGAAGGCGACGGAGAGGGTATATCGCTCGCCCGAATGGAGCACCCATCTCACGCTGCCGATTATGAAGTAGCCACAAACAAGTGAGATCCATGTAAGACCTGCCAGGTTTCAAATTGAACTCCCGTGAAACCTGACAGGTCTACTGGTTGCAGGCCTACCCGCTTTCCATTTCCATTGAGACTCTACCCTTTTTTTCCTACCTTTCAGTACAAGATTTGCACACTTCGACGTCTTCTCATTCGATTCATCCAAGCAACTTCATGGCCAAAGCAAACACAGTCTTTGTCACCGGCTCTACCGGCTTTATCGGCACAAAGCTGGTCAACGAATTGGTGAACCGTGGTAACAGCGTCCATGCTCTTACCCGCGGCGCAAGCAACAAAGACGGGCTCTCGCATGAGAATATTATGCTTTTCACAGGGGATATTCAGGACCGGAATTCGCTGCAGAAGGGGATGGAAGGATGCAACCAGGTATATCACCTGGCGGCGTATGCAAAGAACTGGTCGCGCGATACCTCTGTGTTTTTCAAACAAAACGTCGAGGGAATGCGAAACGTGTTCGCTGCGGCCAAGTCGGCCGGCGTTGAGCGCGTGGTGTTCACGTCAACGATCGTCGCCTTTGGACCTACGCCTCCGGGTGTCATCGGTAACGAAGATATGCCCCGCATTACACAGCGATATTATACAGAATACGAGGAAACAAAGTCGATCGCTGAAAAGGAAGCGTTGCAGGAAGCGGCCAACGGTTTCCCCGTGGTCATTGTCAATCCAACGCGTGTGTACGGTCCCGGCAAGCTGACAGAGGGAAATTCCGTGTCGCTGATGATTGACATGTACGATCGGGGAAAAGTTCCGGTATTGCTTAACGGGGGCAAGGACATCGGTAATTACGTTCTCGTTGACGATCTCGTGCGGGGTCACATTCTTGCCATGGAGAAGGGGAGAATCGGGCAGCGATATATACTTGGCGGTGAGAATGCATCACTCAGAGATATTTACCGCTTTGTCGACGAAGTCAGCGGAAAGAAGCATTTCCAGATGAACCTGCCGCCGAAGATTGGCTATGTCTATGCAGGATTCGAAAAGAAAAAGGCCGAGTGGCTTGGCATCTATCCTCAAATCACTCCAGGATGGGTCGAGACGTTCCTGCAGGACTGGGTCTACTCACCGGATAAGGCACAGCGCGAACTCGGATACACCATTGTGCCGCTCAAAGAAGGAATTCGCATGACGTATGAGTGGCTCATGCAGCAACGCAAATCCAAAGGAAAGCGATGAACCCAGCGAATCAAGCGGGCCGCTTTACTGATTCGATTTCGTTGTCCGGACTCTTCGGCGGTGAAAGCAGGAAACCGACAATCATCCTCCTGCTCACCCCCTTCCTCCTTACCACATGGAAATATTACGGCACGAAGGCATTCTACCTCAGCGATCTCGCTTCGATCTTTGTCCTTTTTGGTAATGCGGAGCGCACGGCAGAGCTCTATACATTCTTTTCTGCGTTCATTCTTTTTGGCATCCTCCCTCTTTTCATTATCAAGTTTGTTTTCAAGGAGAAGATCTCATCGTATGGGCTTCAGATCGGGGACTGGCGGTTCGGGCTGAAAGCGTTTCTGGTTCTTGCACCCATATTCGTCCTCGCGTCCTATACCTCGATCAACAAACCTGATTTTCTTGCTGAATATCCCCTCTTCAAGGGAGCTGGTGCATCTCCATCGATGTTCCTGAGCCATGCCCTGTCGTACCTGTTTTTCTATATCGGATGGGAGATCTATTTCCGGGGTTTTATGCAGTTTGGGCTCAGGGATTCGCTTGGTGACTGGCAGTCCATCCTTGTTCAGACGGCTCTATCGTGCATCGTTCATATCGGAAAACCCGCAGGCGAGATTTACAGCTCCGTCATTGGTGCGCTCGTGTGGGGTATTTTGGTGTTCCGGACGAGATCACTTCTGTTCATCATTCTGATCCACTGGCTCCTCGGCGTTTCGCTAGATTTCTTTATCTGCTACCTGCGCTGACCGCCACAACAGTCCAACACACAGACCAAGACCATGGCTGAATGACCGACAAGACGATACAAATCGCAAACTTCCGTTTACGCGCCACCGATGCGCTCATCATGTTCACACTCGCGCTGTTCAGCCTCCTTGCGTTGTTGTTCAGTTCCCGTGTTGACGGTTGGGGATTGTTGATACTCAAGAACGCCGGCGTCGCGCTTGGCTATCTTCTTGTGGTCTGTCTCTCGCAGCGCGCGAACACGAAGTTCCTCCGCTTCTTTCTGCGCGTTGCCGCTGTGACGCTTACGTACGCGTATCTCTTCGGTGCCGTCGACAAGCTTCAGCTGATCATCCATGGTCACTGGCTCGATGAATATGTTCTCGACGGGGAGCAGTACATCTTTGGCGTGCAGCCGACGCTCTGGATGCAGCATATTACCACACCTGCGTTGACGGAATGGATGATGTTTGCCTACGTCATTTATGTGCCGATGTATCCGGTCCTGTGCGGAATTATTTACTATGTCCGGGGCGAGGTTGCAATGGAGGATTACTTCTTCACACTCGGACTCACCAATATTCTGTGTGATATCGGGTTCATTCTTTTTCCCGTCGCCGGACCGATTGCAGCGATCGGCAGCCTGTATACTGTTCCGCTCAAAGGATACGTTTTTACATTCCTCGGCGAGCTGATGCGTTCCAACCTTCATTACGTCGGCGGCACGATTCCTAGTCCCCATGCCGCAGCTGCCACGATCATGTGGATCATGGCCTATCGCTACCATCGTCCCTCATTCTACATTCTCACTCCCATTGTGTTGTCTCTCTACGTCTCGACGTTCTATGCCCGCTATCACTATGTCACTGATGCTGTTGTGGGAGTTGCAGTGGCATTTCTCGCACTGGCTATCGTTCCCACGTTGATTAAAGGATGGGATGCCATCGCATCGAAACAATCGACCTCGCCGTCAAAACCATAGCAGGGCGACATCACCCCAATCGAGAGACCGGCAGTGGCGAGATCGGATTGGAACTTGATTTTCCAGCGCAAATGATGTACCATTTTTAAAGACATCAACCACGCACCGGCTCGCTGAAGCACCAATGTACTACCTCCAGCAATTAATCCAGATCATCGTCGATCCGGAAACCACAACCATTTCGCTCTATGACTCCCCGCGCTTTCGCGAGTCGTTCCTGGTAGTTAGTGCATACGCCCTGTTCACATCGCTCGATGCGTTCTTCTCCGGCTACTTTCAGTCCGAAACTTTCAGCGTTGGCCTGCTCTCGTTCCTCATCTCCGCGCTCACGACATACCTGCTCTGGACCTTCCTCGCGTTGATTTTTCACATAGCTGCCGACTTGCTCGGAGGCCTCGGAGAATTTCCGCATGCTCTCGGTTTTGTGGGATTGGGCACCGCCCCGCTGGTGTTCACCTCATTCATTTCCTGCTTGCTCACCCTTTTGTCTGTCCTCGTATTTCCAGATGACCCGGACCGGATCATCCAGAACATTTCACTGGGGTTGACTCTCCTGGGCATGGCGTGGGGTGCACCCGGCGTGATCTGCTATTTTGGGATGAAGAACGCCGAAAAACTCCATCCGCTGAAGGCCTTTGCGATCACATTTGTTCTGTATGCTTCCCTCGCGCTGTTGGTGCTCTACAAATCCGACGTCCTCTGAGCCGCCTTTACGCGGCATAGGATCTCTACCGAAGGGATCTGCCACTCATTCTGAGGTGATCTCATGAAACCAATTACGTTCCTGCTTTGTCTTCTCGCAATCGTAGCCCTTTCCTGTCAGACCTCGCCGGAGGGGCCTTATGACATTATTATCCAAAACGCAAGAATCATCGATGGGACCGGCAATCCATGGTATCAGTCCGATATCGGGATTTATCGCGACAAGATCACCGCCATCGGAAAGCTTGATCCGCGGCTTGCCAAACGCGTCATTGATGCTGCGGGCAAGGTCGTCGCACCAGGCTTTATCGATATGCTTGGGCAATCCGAAACCGCTATCCTCGTCGATAACAGGGCGATGAGCAAGATCTCTCAGGGGGTGACGACGGAGATCAATGGCGAAGGAGAATCCGCCGCCCCGGTCAATGAGAAGATTCTCAAAGAACTGAAACCCTCTCTCGACAAATATAATCTGACCGTCGATTGGACCGATTTCAACGGGTATTTTGCGCGTGTAGAGAAAAACAAGACAGCCATCAATTTGGCTTCGTACGTAGGTGCGGCACAGGTGCGGGAGTATGTGATAGGGTTCGAGAACCGCGAGCCGACCGCTGCAGAGATGGATCAAATGCGGCAGCTTGTTCGCGAGGCCATGCGGCAGGGCGCAGTCGGAGTCAGTACTGCACTTGAGTATACTCCTGCAATGTACGCGAAAACTCCTGAGTTGATTGAACTGGCGAAGGCTGCGGCCGAATTCGGCGGGATCTATGCTTCACACATCCGAAATGAACAGGAGAAGATCGTTGAGGCGGTGTTAGAAGCAGCAGACATCGGACGGGCGGCGAAGATACCCGTGGAAATCTGGCACCTCAAGACAGCGGAAAAACCCAACTGGGGCAAGATGTCTGAGATCGTCAGGATGATTCAACAACACCGCAACCAGGGACTCGACATGACCGCGGATGTGTATCCGTACATCGCGTTCGGCAACTCGCTGAGTGCACCGCTGCCGGGATGGGTTCAGGAGGGAGGAACAGATAAGCTCCTTGAACGCCTGAAAGATCCGATCGTTCGCAAGCAGGTCAGGAAAGAACTCGAGGCTACTGAAAAAGCGCGCGGCATGGACTTTCAGTTGATGATGATCTCCTATGTTTCTAACCCCGCGCTGAAGCAATGGGAAGGGAAACGGCTCACGGAGATAGCCTCTGCTTGGAAGAAAGATCCCATTGAGACACTGTTCGACTTCGTCCTCGCAGACTCTGCCAGAACAAGCCGTGTTGTCTGGGCAATGACGGAAGAAGATCTGAGAATGGCGATGGGCCAACCGTGGGTCAGTTTCTGCGACGATGCAAGTGCAAGGGCACTCGACGGGCCACTGTTTGAGGGCAGACCCCATCCGCGTGCCTATGGAAGTTTCCCGCGCATTCTGGCTATGTACGTTCGTGAAAGCAAGATTCTCACTCTGGAGGATGCGATCCGAAAGATGACTTCGCTTGCAGCCCAGCGCGTCGGTATCAAGGATCGTGGGATCCTGAAACAGGGTTTCTACGCTGATCTGGTGATGTTCGATCCGGAGACCATCACCGACAAGGCCACGTTCGAGAATCCGCACCAGTATTCAGAAGGAATGAGCCTCGTTGTCGTGAACGGAAAACCGGTTTGGGAGAACGGGAAATTTACGGGGAATCTCCCGGGTCGTGTGCTGCGCGGACCAGGATACACGCATTAACTTGAGAGAAGTCCGACTTCTTCCGCGTATTGCCGATTAGAAGTCGGACTTCTTCATGGGTGCGTGGCACCTTCCGAGAAAAACAAAAGCCGCACCGGTCGCCCGATGCGGCTTTTTCATTCACCCTTCTCAATTGTCCATTGTCAACTAATAATTCACCATTGACAATTCACAATTGACCATTAATCAACTCTTCCTCCCCCTCAACACTCTCGTCCAATGGATAATCTGCCGCTTTACCTCATGCGGCGATGTGCTGCCGGCCGATTTTTTCTGTTCAACACTCTTCTGCGGATAGATGAAGTCAAGCATATCCGGACCAAAAAGCTTTGAAAACGTCCGAAGCGTTTCCACGTCCAGGTTACCGAGATACATGCGATGGCTGAGGCAATGGGAAACGATCTTACCCGTGATTTCATGCGCTTCTCTGAACGGCATTCCCTTCCGCACGAGGTAATCCGCAATCTCTGTCGCAGTCAGGAAGTCATTACGCAGCTCTTCCTCCATGCGGTGTTTGTCAAATGTCGAATGGACAAGCATTTGCGCAACAATCGTGAGGCACTGCTGGGTTGTCTCAACGGCTTCAAACATCGGGAGCTTGTCTTCCTGCATATCCCTGTTGTACGCCAGCGGCAACGCCTTCATCACGGTCAACAGGTTCACCAGCGATCCATAGACACGTCCTGTCTTACCGCGCACCAGCTCCGCCATGTCAGGATTCTTTTTCTGCGGCATGATGCTGCTGCCTGTTGTATACGCATCGCTAATATGGATAAAGCCGAACTCTTTCGTGCTCCAGAGAACCAGCTCTTCCGCCATCCGGCTCAGGTGCATCATGATGATGCTGCACGATGAGATGCATTCGACAAGGTAATCCCTATCGCTCACAGCGTCGAGGCTGTTCTCGACAATGCCGTCAAAATGCAGTTTCTTCGCGACTTTCATTCTATCGATGGGGAATGATGTTCCGGCCAGCGCAGCAGCGCCAAGAGGCAATTTGTTCAGTCGGCGCAGGGCGTCATGGAGTCTCTCATAGTCACGCTCGAGCATCCAGACATACGCGAGCAAGTGGTGTGACAACATCACGGGTTGTGCTCTCTGCAAGTGCGTGTAGCCGGGCATCAGAATGCCGAAATATTTCTCAGACTTGTACAGCAACACACGCTGCAGTTGGACGATGAGTTTGTTCAACTCCTTGATCGCGGAGCGGAGGTACAACCGTTCGTCGAGTGCCACCTGGTCGTTACGGCTCCGGCCGGTATGGAGTTTTCCGCCGAGAGGCCCGAGCTTCTCTATGAGCCGCTGCTCGATCGCAAGGTGGACATCCTCATATTGTGCGGTGAGGCGGAATTTCCCGGTCTCGATTTCTTTCTGTATTTGCTTGAGCGCCGTGGCGATCTTTCGTGATTCTGTCGCCGTGATTATGTGGGTCGCACTCAGCATCTCGACATGGGCGATGCTTCCGGCAATGTCTTCCCGGAACAAACGCTTGTCGAGATCAATGGAAGAAGAGAATTTCAGTGCAATATCAGCGAGCGGTTCGGTGAACCGGCCACTCCAGAGTGCTTGATGAGCCATGGGAATTGTCGATTGGTGAATGGTTAATTTACCCTGAGCGAGCGCTTTTTGCGAGTCGAAGGGTTGGTGATTGGTTAGATGGTGACTGGTTAATTGGTGTTTACTTAACCATTTAACCAATTAACCAACTTACCATTTTGCCATCTCCTCTGACCAAAATACGCAATTTCCACCACCGTATCAATGGTGAGAATGTTCATGATTGCTCCCGTTATTGCCTGGATTCGCTGCCGCGTCGGTTGGCATACGTGCGGACAAACTGTTCGAGCCCCGCGACAACCTTTCCTGCGATCGCCTCGCGGAAACCGTCATCGAGCAGTTTCATCTCATCCTCAGGATTCGAGAGAAATGCTGTCTCGATAAGAACATTGGGCAATTGCGTCGGCGCATTGAGCGAGAAATTGAAACTCCCTACGACACCGAATTGGCCCAGGCCAAGCTCGAGCATTTTGGCATACATTATCGTCGCCAGCGGCTGATAACCAAGATGGCGATAGTACGTGCTGGTCCCAGCGATTGCCTCTGCGTCAGAATTGTCGCCGATGGAATTACAGTGGATGGAGACAAGGATGCGGGCCCCCGAATTCACAATAATATCTGTGCGATCAAGCATGCCGACGCTCGCATCATCCGTTCGGGTCATGACAACGTTCACTCCTTTTGCCTGCAGGAGCGAGCGGAGATGGGATGCGATGGCAAGGGTCACGTTCTTTTCTATGACTCCTGTCGATCCTGAAGCACCCGAGTTGTCACCGCCATGTCCCGCATCGACGGCGATGGTAAGACCAGCAAGCACTGAATCCGGATTCGAGATGACAGCCGGCCTACGCACCTTGATCCTCAAGCTTGTTCCTTGATCATATCCAATATCGTAGCCCCAATGTTGCCCGTAGTTTAGCGCAATCGTGAGTCGATAGTGGTCTGCGGCAACCTGATCCCAACTGACGCTCTTGATGCCGGCTGCGGACTTGTGGTGTGTAATCCAGTTGGTGTTCGATGTTGCGCCGTACATGTCGACGATGAGCGCCGCGGGATCGACAAGCTGATGGGAGAGATACGGGAGGCGCTGCGTCAGCGAGACGTTAACCACGTCCTCTGCATCGGTGCCCGTGGCTGAAATGGATCCGGTGAGTGAGCGCGGCATCGGTGTTTCGCGCGGAAGCAACTGTGCAAAATCCTCGGGGAGCCATCCAGTCATTTCATCCGAAAGCCGGATCTTGTACTGTCGGCCAACCTTGCCAACCACTTGCAGTCGCACGCCGCTCTGAATGTATCCGAGCTTTGCTCCTCCAAGCCGGTCTTCGCCCAAGCCTGCATTCAAAAATGGCTTCCGACCTGTAGCCACCGCTACGCGCGGCAGCTCCTGAGGGAGTATGGAGACCTTTCCCTTCGAGAACCCCCTCTCACTTCCCCAGAAACTGCTTTTCAGCCTTACCCTGATCGGGACATCTCTCGCCTCATCCAACTCCTTCACCTTATATCTACCGACGTAGATGCCTGATCCTCCTTTGGAATCTTTAGCATCGGTCTCCAGCATCTGGATTCCCGACTCAACTCCTTCGATGTCAAAATATGCTTTATAGCCGGGGCTGCCCCGGAATTTCACTTCCAGAATGTCGTCTTTTCCCAGCCAGAGATCCTGACGTGGTTCCACGGATTGGGCATCGATGACCGCTGGCTCGTGGGTCAGCGTCTTTGGCGGCTCAGGGCGGAGAAAGAAGAAATCTTTTGTAAGCGAATCGCCGTTGACGCCACGAACCATGATATGCAGCTTGTTGATCCCGTAGGCAAGATCAAGAAGCGACACAAAAGCTCCACTGGGATAGACTTTGAGTTCTTTCCCATTCACAAACGCTTTTGACGTCGGATTTGTGCAGCCCGCGATCCGGTGCTTTGGAGAATTTGAGCGCGTTGTGTCATCACCCGGAACGACCACACGCAGAAATAGCGAATCGCTTTGAGGGTAATTCGTGTGGAGAACAGATGCTGAGATCCCTGCAATAGGGATCAAGAATATCAGAAAGAGAAGCGACTTGGACATGGTTGTAGTCTCCTTGGATTCAGCTGAGAATGGCAATGGTCAATGAATCAAGATTTGGGTAGAGATTCAAGCTCAAGTGCGGGAATTCACATCGGCATGAACAACTCTCGTCGCGAGAAGATGATGCAGACGACTATCAAAGTCGATCATATGATTCGATTTTCCTCTGCGCCTTCGTGGTCTACTTCATGAAGCAGTATGATCAGCCTATATCAATTTCCTTCGAGTCTGAACTGAATCGGAATCGACACCCATACCGGTATCGGCTTCTTATGGTAGGTGCCAGGGATGAAAGTGTACTTCTTTGCCGTCTGAATAGCGGCGTCATTCAATTCATCGGCGTCGCTCTTGAGGACCCGGGCCGTGGTGACCGCCCCTTTCTCATCGACCAACACGTTCAGCCATACGGTTCCGCTGATCTTTTTCTTCATTGCCGATTCGGGATATTGAGGGACAACAATTTTCATGAGCACCGGGGCAACGTCGGGTGTGAGCCCTTCCAGATCGTTCCCCAGTAAGTCCCCCTGAACACTATCTGGAATCGATATACCGCCGCCACTTCCGCTCCCAACGACATTTCCCATGTCGGAAAGTTGCTCCACCGTGGGAAACGGTTTTTCTTCCTGGACCTGAAGATCAGGGAGGGGGACCGGAACGCCGAAACTGAAATCCTTGAACGCGAACTTCGCTGATGGCATTCCGTGCAGAAGGTCGTGCTGCAAGGATGGAGGAGGGCCCAGATCGGCGTACTTTACAATCAGGGTGCCGCGCGGTTCTATTTGCTTGCCTGCAAGGAATTGTGGCATCCAGTACACGGCGACCATGAAGAAATGCAGAGCGATCGAGATGCCCAGACCCCTCACAAAGAAATCCCTGTAGCGTTTCTTCAGCTCCGGTGCCCCGTACAAACCCTGATCAAGAGCACTCTGCTGGGCAATGTTCATCTTCACTTCCGCACCAACCATAAACCCGTGGAGTATCTAAGAGCCGCTTCAAAGAAGCTCCTAAACAAAGAACTGTAATTCCCCATGTGAGCTTTCACATGATCCCGAAAAAGAGCGAAACACACACCCCTTACATCCCCTCTCCCCAACGCTCTTGCCATCACACAGAGGGGACTTTCAAAGCTCGCTGCATCGCCTCCCATATCGTGAACTAAATGTCCCCTCTCGTGGGAGGCAAGCGGGGCGAGAGAGGGGAATGAGGGGTGTGTGCTGTTTCGTTGGATTGTCGACTTATTCAAGTGACTTTCAAGACGCAGTATTAACGTCGTTGATAGATAGTCGCCGTGATCGATCGGAGGACCGACTTCCTGGCGACATTATCCGTCAGTTTCACCTGCAACTGATATTTCCCCGGCTCAAGCTCGCCGACATCGATAGCAACATACTCAGGAGACCAGTCTTCATTCCCGCTTCGTTCCGAAGGCACCGTAATTGAGGTTTTCTTATTCGCGGTCAGAAGTCGGGCCAGAAACGATTTCTCGAGTTCGAGCGACGTCAGCTGATATTCAATGGTGTATGATGTCTTCCCTTTCCCGTCCTTCGCGAGGTTGTAGGCTTCAAAGTAGAGATACAACGGGCGGTTGAGTGGGCACCGCCTCAAAGGATTCGGGACGACAGAAAGAGAGCCCATGTTGAATCCGGTCGATCCGCTGGCGGGCTCGATTGCAAATGCCAATTCAAGATCGCTCATCATTAACGACGAGCCGGAAAAATCGGGAACAAATACCCGCTGCTTGTGGCTGAACACCTGATTGCCGTCAATGGGCTTTGCCTGCCAGGCAACCAGATACGAATCAGGCAGAACACCGGCCCGGAAACTCTCGATCATTACATCGCCGTCTACGCCGGCCCGCGTATACTGTCGTTGTTTTTGCGACGTCGCGACTTTTCTCCACGCAGAGTCATACATCGAATATTCAGCTGCGACAGTGAACTGCTTAACTGAGTCCGGAAATGCACTCCCAATTTCTGCCGGCGATATAACATACCCGAGGCTCACCTGAGTCTGCCCAAACGCACCGCGGAAACATGTGAACGAAATCGGCGATTCATAATACTTTAGCTCCTTCGTATATTCATAGCGATCGCTCGAGATTCCCATGCTCACCATCTGCCTCCCCTCGTCGGTTGCCCGAGCAAAATCCTCATTCATACCTCCCGACGATTGCGATTGAATCAATCGCAAGTACGCGTTCGAGTACTCCATCCTATCCTCCCACATGTAGGGGTCAGAAAGGACGGGGGTCAGACGCCACTCCGTAATGTGTCCCCCTTGTGGAACAAAGAAGTCAAAAAGCATCTGCGGATACTCGTCCGTGGCGTGGTACACCCATGATTCATTCGATTCTGCAACGTCTTGACCTGACCGCGCGGTGATAATTTTCTGATGTGGCTCTCCGTGGCGCAGATAGATGATCCCCTTATCGTTGAATTCCTCGTTGAGGAAATACGCTTGTGGAAAGTCGAGCGGCATGGTTTCGGGGGCAAATGTCTTGCGACCAAATTGTTCAAACCACTGTTCGGCATACACCAGACGCTTGTAATGTTCAGCGATGCGGGCGTTCGATTGCTCTGCGGGATACGGATTTCGCTTTGTCCAGAAGGTTGCGAAAAATTTCTTCGCATCTGTCCCTGTTCTGAGCAAACGATATGAGCTCAGCTCTTCGTCGTTCATGATATATTTGATGTCTTCGAAGACAATATCCGCGTCGCCGAGGGTCCGGATATTTTCAACGGCGTCCAGGGCAAGTTGCTCGGTCTTTGCCGTCAGCCCTTGCCGGGCTTTGATCCGTGCCAGCGACAGAAGGATCAGCGGTCTCCGTACAAGACCCGGATTGGGGAGTAATTCATTCAGAATGCGCTCGGCTTCATTGAGCCCTCCCTTTTTCCGCTCCCATTCAGCTTTGAAGAACTTTCCATAGGACAGGAGCGGCATCGACAACCAGCGAGGAGGTGCAGTTCCCTCGTGCATGCCGATTGCCTCACGGGCGATTTTGTAAAGCCCGACATGCGCGTTCCGAAGGCCCGGCGTCACAAGGATTTGTCTCAACGCCAGTGGAACGGCCGGATCATAATCCTGCTCGTACGCATAACTAAAGGCCATTTGCAGAATGGCATCGCTGTATGTGGAATCCCTGGCCAGCACCACTGCAAGCGCCGCGCGCTCCTTCGCGAAGCTGTTTTTAGAAGCGATCGCCAGCAGTTTCTCAAGCACATACCGGGACCTCCCGCGCTCTCCGTAGGAAATGCCCATCCAATATCTTGCAGCCAGATTGTCTTTGTCTGCCTCTGCCGCCTGTTCAAACCAATCAATTGCTTCCGACCATGAGCGACTTTCCATCTCGGATTTACCTAAACCCATCAATGCTGCCGTGCACTTTGGTTCTATTCGTAACACCCCCTTATAATTATCTTCCGCATCCGATACCATATGGTGCGCCAGGAGGGAATCGGCGCGGTGTAGCAGACGGTCAATAGTTGCGTTGTTTAGCTGAGATGCCTGACCAGGGGATCGTGTGGTGCAGAGACAAATTGAGACAAGTATCAAATAGACGAAGCTGCGGCGCATGGTTGTAGGGGCTGTTAATACAATGGTCTGCTGGTGCTTGATCTCTGATTCGTTCACAGATCGGACGTGAATCTCCGATCCTCATGTTGTAAGCTACTCAATCCGCTGTAGAGCGTCAAGCCCGCACGCGCCGAATGCATTACTGCTTGTTGAAACCGAAGAAATGGCAAAGCCGGTGACAAATCTCACCGGCTTTCAAGAACTACTGCACCAAAAGAGTGAGGGTCATCCTGAGCGAAGCGAAGGATCTGAATCACGATGCCATCGCGCGCAGGTAGCTCGCGGAAGCAGATCCTTCGGTCGTCGTGAGCGATTTCTACGCTCAAGCAACGCGAAGTCGAACGACTCCCTCAGGATGACGTCCTGTCTTCCATCAACATCGAGCGAGGCAATGAGAATCTTCCTGCTATCCCTTCACTTTGCCAATATCATTTTCTTTATTACTACTCGATCGTCTACTTGCAGTCGATAAAAATAGACGCCGCTCGGCGCGCTAGCATTCCATTGTGCATGGTGATATCCCAGCGACTGCGGCTCGTCAATAAGCGTCGCCACTGGTTGACCAAGTAAGTTGTAGATCTTTAACGAAACCTGTGATGGCTTCGAACCGTTGGTTTTGGGAAGGTCATACTCGATCGTGGTTGCTGGATTGAATGGATTTGGGTAGTTCTGGTTTGCTCCGAACCATCCAGGAATCTCCTTTGTGCGCTCCTTTACCAAGCGCAACGCACGATAGGCGTTAATTCTTCCCCATCCGTAGTATTGGTCCCAGCCTGGCGTGTCCTCGTTTGGGAACCCAATCTGATCAACCGCGCTCTCTTTCAAGATGTCGTATACCTCTTCGAAGGTGAGCGACTTGTTGAGACTCAGCATCAGTGAAATAACACCTGCGACTAGAGGCGCGGATCCCAAGGGCCCGCTGAGATTTCCGTACATTCCCTCCGTTTTATATAAACCCAAGTTCTTGTCTCCCGATGCCATGAAGTCAACGCGTCCGTAAGTGCTAAGATACCTTTTGTCTTGATTATCGGTGGACCCAACGAACATCACTCTGTCGTTTGCAGCGGGATATGAATTGTAGTAACTGTATCCGGCGGTTACAGGGGCAACGATAATCGCACCTTTGGAAGTAGCGTATGTAACTGCATCTTTGAGGGCAGAACTTTCGAGGTGCATCGCCCAGCATCCTATGCAGATGACATTTGCACCCTGGTCTGCGGCGTATGTCAAACCGAGGGTGACCCAGTCCGCTGAGGTCTTGAAGTTCGCGTCTGCTACCTTCACGGGCAAGATCCGACACTTCCAATCTACGCCCGCAATACCGTAATTGTTGTTTCCTGTCGCAGCTGCAATGCCGGCCACATCAGAGCCGATGCCACTATCGTCTGTGAAATCAGAATTGTCCACGACGAAATTATATCCCCGGAACACCCTGTAGCCTCGATATTTCAGATTCGTCATCTCCATCAGGTTCGCGGGTAAGCCAGTGCTCAGAAATGCCACCAGGACATCGCCGCTTCCGGTTGTGATGTTCCAGGCTGGAATCACGTTGAGGTCTGCGCCGACAATGCCAATTCGCGTGCCATCCGATTGACCTGTGTTGTGAAGATCAAATTGAAGCGAAAAGTAATAATCGCTAGGAAAGCCGAATGTTTCGGCTCTCTCCTGGGTGGGTCGAGTGAAGTGGATGGAAGCGTCTCCGCCGCCGGACATGTTCACCGGCTCTGCATATTCCACTTGATCGCAGGTGCGAACCGCGTCAAGAGCGTGAGTCAGGTCGGTGCCTTCGGCAAGCGATGCGACAAAGAGGCGCTCGATGCCGCCAGGAAGTTGATCCAGCGTAGCTTCAGGCTTGACTGCGCGCAGTCGCACAATGCCCGATGAAGCTTCAAACGAAATCAATTCGGCAGCTTGCTGCTGGGTGTCCAACTTGCTGGGATGCTCTCGCAGTGTGCGCGCGATCTTGAGTAACTTCGATCCTTCCTTGAGTTTGATGAAAAGCTTGTAAGGATCAGGGGTCTGCGTCTGCAAATCCTGTGTAAGGGATGACTGCTGAATCAAAAGAATCAAGAGCGCCGGAACGAGTAATCGTCTTTGCAAAACTGGCATCGTCAATCCGTTCCTCTTTCAAAACTCCAGGCTGAGCGTGGCAGAGGGGAAGAACCGTAGCATCTCCGTGTGCTCCCCCGTCTTCCTGTTGAAATAGAAGATATTGATGTTGTCATACACGTTGATGATCTGCCCGCCAACCGATCCTTTGATTCCGAAAATTGTGATGCGGTATGTAGCGCTCAGATCAAGCCGGTGATACTGCGGAAGCCGCATTGCGTTTTTGCCGCCAATCGCGGTGTACGGCTGGCCTGTCTCGAGCTCGATGGGGTCGTGAAAAGGATTGCCGAGCATGAGCCGGTCAAAGTACCCGACAGTCGCACTGTACGGAAATCCGCTCCCGTACTCCCATCTCGCCGTGACTTCACAATGCGCGAATGGTTGAATCGAAGCCAGAAGATTCAATTGATGGCGGCGGTCATAGCGTGGATAGTACACAAGTCCGCTATTGTTGACGGTTGTCCAGCTGAGCGAGTAGCTGGCATAGAGATCAACAAGAGAGATCCTGGAACGAAGAAGAACTTCGGCACCGTACGATTTGCCCGTCCCTTGTATGTAATCCGGATCGGAAGCATCAATCTTGTCACGATTGTACACGACGAGAGAGCTGTAGTATTTGTAGTACGTCTGAAGGCTTATCGATGTTTTTGCATCGAGGTTTCCGTCGACACCTGTGACGAAATGGACCGCCTTTTCAGGCGGAATGTTTCCCGGCACTTTGATCCATGCGTCGAAGATGGGCATGACATCGTCTTCATTGTTTACCGTGATCGAGCGCTGACTGAACGTTCCAACCGATGCTTTCAACTTCCAGTTACCCAAGAAATCATAGCTTACGTTCAGCCGCGGCTGCAGTCCTTCGATGCCTTGCTCACCGACGACAATTGATCCGATATCCGCATGCAGGCCCAAATCGACGAGCCACCTCTCGAACTTGGCTTGATATCTCACCCAGGTGGACGCATCAACAAAATCATGGTACGAGTTCGAAAGCTGACCGGGTATATCAATTGGCCTGTACTCGATTGACGGGAAACCGAAATCAAAACCAAAGAAGAACAGGTCCTGCGCATCCGTGTAATATGTCGCCTGTGCGCGAAGACCGGCCTCCCTGACGCTTGTAGAAGAGGGGGTAAGAGTGGAGTTGAGCGACGTACCTCTGTTAGCGCGGTACGACGAATAGTACGCGAATGTCTGAATAAAGACGCGATCTGCAATGAGGTCTGAGAACGAACAGCTGAAGGCCGTCGTGCGCCAGAAATAATCAGGCTCCTGGGCAAGCCCACCACTGCTGTTCTGAGCGAACGGCAGCTTGTCGGACGTGGTCAGCAGGCTGAAGTCGGCCTTTGAGCCTCCCGGAAGCTGCATATTCATTTTGGCGAAAACGTCATAGAAATCCACGGGAACATCCTGGTTCACGATATGCTTGAATGTTTCAGAGAATTCAGATTTTCGTGCATTAACCATGAACGTCGTGCCGCGAATGGCCGGCCCTTCGAGATGAACTTTGGTTGAAAGAAAGTCGAGACCGGCCTTTGCGGAAAGCCTGTCGGACCGGCCGTCACGCGAGCTGATGTTCACAACAGACGAGAGACGCCCACCGTACCCGGCTGGAAATGCACCTGTATACATCTCGACGTTCTGTACGATATCCGGATCGAACACGCTGAAGATTCCCATCGCATGGAACGGATTGTAGATCTTCATGCCGTCGATGAGCACCAGGTTCTGATCCCCCGCTCCACCCCTGACGTAGAATTTCGAGCTGACGTCGCTCGTTGACACTATCCCTGGAAGCATCTTCAACGACTGGAAGACGTCCTCCTGCGCGATGACCGGGGCCAGTTTCAGATCCTTTTGCTCCAGCAGATGGACGCTTGTATTGATCTCAGTGACCTCACGACGCCGTGCTGCTGTCACGAGAACTTCTTCGTTTTCGACAGGCGCTGATGCAAGCTGAAAATTCAAGTCGACGGGCTGTCCGGGTCTGACAATCAATCGCTGCACCTTTCTCCTGTACCCGATCACCGATGCCACGATTTCGTACTCTCCCGGTGGAACACGCGGGATAAGGTAGAATCCACTGTTGTTTGTGGCAGCTCCTCTTGAAGTATTGAGCAACATGACGTTGGCAAACGGGATGCGCTGGGCAGTAAGGCTATCGGAGACAATACCCCGCACGTCAACTCCCTGCGCCAAGGAAAGAACAGCGCTTACGCTGAGGGTGATCATCGCAGCCAGCAACCGGTATGTTGTCGAGTGCCTCATCAACGGTTATAGGGGAACTCGGGAGGGTATGTGTGCTCGAGCGAATCAACCGTGAGCGCGCCGAACAATCCGTACCCGTTACTGAGGTTTGTGAAGTCTGGCTCGTCAAGCCTGATCGACAACGGGTCCTGAAACTTGCGCACGGTACTGTAGTAGTTCCACCAATTCTGATCGAGCTGAAGGAAGCGAAACATGATTCTCTGGAATGTCAGTTTCGAGCCGGCATAGAGCTTGTACACTCTCTGAAGTGTCCTTGTGTAGATGTCCTTTGAGTACACTCCGCCGGCATAGAAGTATACCTTGTAGACCGAAGGATAACCGACATATGCAAAGTTGGAGGATGCCCACACAGGTACTTCTATGCTCTCCGTTTTCCATCCGGCCGGGGTCAGTACGAGATACTCGATCACCAATTGAAACGAGAAACCTTTCGTGGACTGCAAGAGCCCGGTGTAAGCTCCGACCGAGCTCGTCCCCTTGTAGTTATCCGGGTCATCCAGTATATCGATGCTATACCAATATTTTGTCTGTGATAGGCTGGGGGTCACCACCGACGCACTCGTGGTACCAATTCCAGGTGCATCGACGGTTAGCTTGTAGGTCTGTCCTGGTTCCGCCCGCCATCGTCCTGCATACGCGGATATTGGAGATTTGTACCGGCTTGTGTCTGGGCGGGTCAGGAGTGTGTCTTTGAGCGTGTACGAACCATGCGGCCCTGTGATAACTACCTGGGCTCCGGTGACGGGCGTGTCCGACTTGTTTTGGAAAGGATCGAATCCAGATACGTCATAATTCGTGTAGACGCGCACGAACTGAATGTCGCGATCGGTCAACAGTACCGAATAGACAACCAATTGCTGTTCGAAGGGAGCCTTGGGGGAAAAAGTGTGATTGCAGGACGTAGAGAAAAGGAGTGCAATGCCCACAAGAAGGAAACTGAGATAGCTTTTCAGATGCACGCGAAAAGTTGTTAGTTTCGGGCTTAGTGTGGGTACGAGTGAAACGTTTTTCACGGATTGGGATCCGGTCGGTGTCTGGGGGGCAATTCGGCCAAAAGGGCCAAACCTAAAACACTCTTCAACCTTTGTACCACGAAGACTACTATAATTCTCTGAGAAAACCCAATCTTAGCAATTATCAACTATCGCGGAAAGGCCTAGGCGTATCATACAGCATACACCCATGCAACTTTTGTGGAGCTTTCCAGAAGTGAGAATCTCAAGATAACATCAGCTCTAGAACCGACTTCTTACGAAGGTGTTCGGTGTGGCAATGAAATGAGGATGTCAAGAGGAGTTATCAGCAACAGCAAAGCCGGTGAAAAATCTCACCGGCTTCGCACGAAACAGGTTGTCAAAAAAAAAGTGTATGTCATTCTGAGCGGAGCGAAGAATCTGAAACATGTCAGCCCACCTGCGATGACGAAACCAGGGGGCAGATCCTTCGGTCACCTGCTCAGGTACGTCATCTGAAAAGCATTCCCTTGGGATGACGTGCAACGCTGCTACCTTCGCACCTTGGCCGCGACCTTCTTCACTTTTCGTTTCAGCCGATGCCTCTTCGCGAATCCGTTGGGGTTCAC
Organism: Bacteroidota bacterium; assembly: GCA_049522195.1. GTDB lineage: Bacteria > Bacteroidota > Ignavibacteria > UBA10030 > UBA10030 > UBA9647. The sequence continues at coordinate 17,663 of JBEKOB010000015.1, read as the reverse complement.
CTGATAAAACGTCTTTCCGGGCAGGCTGAAGATCTTGATGTAACCTTCACTCGCCTTGTGATCGAAGGTGTCTTCCACTGTGTACGTTGCGAGCTTTGTGTCGTAGAGCGAATTTGGCGACATCCGTCCGGCAATCTCGACATTGCCCTTGTAGAGCCTGAGCTTCACAACACCGTTGACGGTCTTTTGCGTCTCGTTCACGAACGCGTCAAGCGCCAAGCGGAGAGGCGTGAACCAGAGGCCGTTGTAAATCATCGTTGCATAATCCTGGGATAGCTTTCCGAGATAGTGCGCCACCTCCTTGTCGAGCGTCAGCCGCTCCAGTTCCCGGTGGGCAAAATGAAGGACAACAGCTGCAGGGGCTTCATAGACTTCTCTCGACTTGATACCAACCAAGCGGTTCTCGATAAGGTCAATGCGTCCGACGCCGTTTGCGCCGGCGATTTCGTTCAGTGAATCAATGATGTCAAATCCCGACATCTTCTTTTCATCGAGGGCAATAGGGACACCCTGCCTGAACTCGATGGTCACATACGTTGGCTTGTCCGGAGCGTCCTGCGGAGACACTGTTCGCTGATATGCGTCCGCCGGGGGCTCAACCATCGGATCTTCCAGAACGCCGCATTCTATCGCCGTCCCCCATACGTTTTCATCGATGGAGTATGGGTTCTTCTTTGTCGCTGACACTGGAATGCCATGCTTTTCGCAGTATGCGATTTCCTCTTCGCGTGATTTGAACTCCCAATCACGCAATGGAGCCAGCACCTTCAGATTTGGCGCAAGCGCGGCGATCGCCGCTTCGAACCGCACCTGGTCATTCCCTTTGCCGGTGCAGCCATGAGCAACAGCCGTGCAACGCTCCCGTTTCGCCACCTCGACCAGCGATTTGGCAAGCAACGGGCGACCGATCGATGTTGCCATCGGATAGGTGTGTTCATACAATGCCCCGGCTCTGAGCACCGGAAAGATGTACTCCTCGACAAATTCTTCCCGCAGGTCCTGGATGTAAACTTTCTTTGCGCCGGTCTTGTATGCTTTCTCCGAAACGCCTGTCAGTTCTTTCTTCTGGCCCAGGTTTCCGGTTACCGTGATGACATCTGCGTTATATTTCTCCTGAAGCCATTTCACAATCACTGATGTGTCGAGACCTCCGGAATATGCGACAGCTATTCTTTGCTTCTTCATGTTCATGTCCTTCGTAAAACGTGGTTGGGTAGAACTACAGTTTCATATCGCTCCTGACGGAGCTCGGTTGTTTTTCTTGTTACACACTAGAAGCCATCTCAAATATAGAGATGAATACTCGCCCTGCGTGATGCTTCTATAATTACACTGAGTTCCACGGAGAATCACAGAGTGCCACAGAGAAGATCCCTCTGTGTATCTCTGTGCTCACTCTGTGTCTCTCTGTGACACGCTTCTCATCTTGAGCACTCGCCCGACCCATTCTTTGCTGGGATTTTTGAGATGGGCTCTAAACATAATTCATCTCTACGCGACTTCCAGTTTCTTCGACGTGGTAAAACCCTTGACTAGTTCGAGCGTCTCCTCAATCTTCGCGACTGATGCGGGTGTAACAAAGATTGTATTGTCCCCCGCAAGCGTCCCGAGGATTGCAGGGTGATGCATGCTATCGATGATCTCTGCAACCCCTTGCGCCCGACCCGGCAGCGTCTTGATGACAATCATGGTCTCGTTGGAATCGATGCTCTCGATTTCATACCCGATGAGCGGCACGAGCCTGCGCTCTTCGCTTTCGATGTTGAGTATGTAACGGACCCGGTCTGCGCTATGGACACGCGCGATGCCAAGCTCCTTCATGTCGCGCGATAGGGTTGCTTGCGTTACCGTAAAACCAGCCTTTTCCAGTGCCTGGCACAACTCGTCCTGGTTCGAAATTATCTGTTGAGTTATGATCTGTTTGATCGCGAAATGTCTTCGTTGTTTATTCATAGGTCCTCTTGATCGATATCGGACATCTCAGAGTGTTCTCGTGAATACATTCTCTACTCATGTACCATCTGCGTGCCGATCCCTTCATCCGTGAAAATTTCCAGCAGCAGCGAATGTTTGATACGGCCGTCGATGATATGGACTTTGTTCACACCGGCATCCAGCGTGTCGAACGCCGAGGTAACCTTCGGAATCATGCCACCGAAGATCGCACCTTCCTGAATGAACTTGGTTGCCTCCGACTTGGTCATCGTTGAAACGAGCTTCTCTTTTACCAGAATCCCTTCTGTGTCACTCAGATAGACAAGTTTTTCCGCTTTCAATGCTGTCGCCACAGCTCCAGCGGCAAGATCCGCATTGATGTTGAACAACTGCCCGTTCTCTCCCATGCCGATCGGCGCGATCACGGGCATCATCCCGTTCTGCAGCAACAGCCCAAGGAATGGAAGGTTCACATTCGTAATCTCCCCAACAAGTCCAAGGTCCGTTCCGTTTGTCACCAGTTTGCGCGCCTTCAGCAACATGTTATCCACACCGCAAAGCCCAATGGCATTCCCCCCGTTCGTGTTGATCAGGTTCACAATCTCCTTGTTGACCAGGCCGGCAAGCACCATGAGTACGACCTCGATCATCTTCTCATCGGTAAAGCGCTGACCGTCAACGAAGGTGGTATCGACCCCGAGTGCGCTCGCCGTCTGCGTTATTTCTTTGCCACCTCCGTGGACAATGATGATATTGACGCCGATTTTGCGAAGGATCGTAACATCCTTGGCGAACGTCTGCTTCAGCTTCTCATCTGTCATCACTGCCCCGCCGTATTTGATCACAAACGTCTTGCCTTCGTACGTTTGTATATACGGCAGCGCTTCGATCAGCACTTCCTCTTTTCGAGTGGCGTCAATCATGATCGGTAACTCGCATTAATATGGACATATTCCTTCGTCAGGTCGCACGTCCAGAACCGGGCGACTTGATTTCCTTGATTCAGATCGATGACGATTATGACTGAGTCCTTCACGAGTATCTCTTTTGCTTTCTCCTCATCCAGCACGATCTCATAGTTTTTCTTCAGCACCGGAAGCTCGCCAAATGAGATCTCCACATTGTCCGGGTTGAAATCAATGCCTGAGTAGCCGACGGCAGCCAAGATGCGTCCCCAGTTCGCATCGGCGCCATGGATTGCCGTTTTGACGAGGTTTGAATTCGCAACTGCTCGGGCTGCCTGAGCCGCCTCTTCTTCCGACGTCGCTCCTTTGACCATAATCTCAATCAGCTTTGTCGCACCTTCGCCATCCTTCGCGATCATTTTGGCCAGCTTGATCAGTACATATTCCAGAGCTGCGCTGAAGAGTTGGAACTCTTCTGACTTCTCCGCCAGCGGAGCGTTCCCTGCCATCCCGTTTGCCATGACGAGCACCATATCGTTCGTGCTCATATCGCCATCCACCGTAATGCGGTTGAAGGAGCGATTGTTTGCTGCGAGCAGCGCTTTCGACAACAACTCCTGCGACATGGCGACATCGGTGGTGATAAATGCAAGCATGGTTGCCATGTTCGGGGCGATCATTCCCGATCCTTTTGCCACGCCTCCGATTGTTACGACCTTTTTACCCAGCGTGAAGTGCACCGCAGCTTCCTTTGGGAAAGTATCTGTAGTCATAATCGCCTCAGCAGCATCGCTGTTACCACCCGTGCTTAGTTTCGCTGCCAGTTCGGTGATAGCCGGAACGACCTTGTCCATCGGCATATACTGGCCAATAACACCCGTTGAAGAGATCATCACGTGTTCTTCAGGCACATTCAGCGCTTTTGCCGTTGCTTTCAACATGTCCCACGTGTCGTTCAGTCCGCGTTCACCGGTGCACGCGTTCGCGTTACCGCTGTTGACGATCACCGCTGAACACACCGGCGATCGCTTGAGCTGGATCTTGTCCACCAGCACGCAAGCTGCCTGTGTTTTGTTCAGCGTAAAGACTCCGGCCGATGTCGCAGGCACGTCGGATACGATCATTGCAATGTCTTTCTTAACCTTCCGTATGCCGCAATACATGCCTGCCGCACGAAATCCTTTGGGAGCGGTAACACCCCCCTTGCATTCATCCATTGAAATTGTTGTCACGAAAGAAGTCCCTCCGTCTCATTGAACCCGAACATGAGATTCATATTTTGAACCGCCTGGCCGGCGGCTCCCTTGATAAGATTGTCGATTACCGAGAGGATAATAAGCTGATTGTTGTCGGCATGGATCCGAAATCCGATGTCCAAAAAATTTGTGTAGTTGACGTTCTTTATCTCAGGTATCGCTGTGTCGGATACCCGGATGAACGGCTCGCTGATGTAATATTTTCGATACGCGGCAAGAACGTCACCAGTTGTGACTTCCTTCGCCAGCGGAGCATAGATGCTCGTGTAGATGCCTCGGGTAATGGGAAGCAGATGCGGTACGAACGTGAGTGATACCGTGGTGCCGCTGATTGCTTCGAGCGCTGTCTTGATTTCGGGAGCGTGCTGGTGGACCCCCACTTTATATGCTTTTACCGATTCATTGACTTCGGTAAACGAATTATCAACACTTGCACTGCGCCCGGCACCGGAAACTCCCGACAGGGAGCTGACGGAAATGCCGCGAGATTGGACGATGCCTTCCTTTAGAACCGGCGCCAGCGGCAGAATCGCGCTTGTCGCATAGCATCCCGGATTGGCAATCAAAGAAGCCGATTTGATCTGTTGACGGTTCCATTCAGGCAAGCCGAATACCGCTTGATGCAGAATGTTTTTTGCCTTATGTTCATGGTTGTAGAACTTTTCGTACAGGGAAGCGTCCTTGAATCTGAAATCGCCGCCAAGGTCTATCACTCTCTTACCGCGCCCGAGTAGGTCCGGAACCATACTCATTGCTTCACCTGACGGCAGCGCAACAAATACAATGTCGCTCGCGCACGCTGCATCGACAGAGTATTGCTCGTAGACTGAATCCACACGTCCGCCGAACCACGGGTAGAGATCCGTAACCCGTTTGCCGATGGAGCTGTTCGCGAAGAGCTTTTCAATTTTCACCTGCTTGTGTCGCAGCAGGATCTTCATCAACTCTGCACCGGAGTATCCTGAAGCCCCAATAATTGAAGCAGAAATCGTCGTTGCCACTTTCTCCTATCCTTTTGTGTGATGGATAAATATACGACAGCGTGCATAAATATGCAAGTCTTTTGTCACTTGTTGGTCTTTTTTAATGCTGATTGGAACTATATTAGTACGGATGATATGGCAGTCAAACATCCACACTTTTGAGACAAAAGAAGAGAGGTGTAGCCGATCATGGGCTTCACATGCGGCATAGTTGGGCTTCCCAACGTCGGAAAATCGACGTTGTTCAACGCAATTACCTCCGCGGGCGCATTGGTCGCCAATTATCCCTTCTGCACGATCGATCCAAACGTTGGCGTTGTCGTCGTTCCCGATCAACGACTGGACAGACTCACTGAAATCTACAAGCCGGCAAAAACGGTTCCCACCACTTTGGAGTTTCTCGACATTGCAGGCCTCGTCCGAGGTGCCAGCAACGGAGAAGGACTTGGTAACCAGTTTCTTTCCCACATCCACACCGTTGATTCCATTGCACACATTGTCCGTTGTTTCGACGACCCCAACGTCATTCACGTCGATGGCTCAGTCAATCCCAAGCGTGATATTGAAATTGTCGAGACCGAGCTGATCCTGAAAGATATTGAGACGATTGACCGGCGACATTCCGAAGCAGAAAAGCACTCGAAGTCAGGAGACAAGAAAGCGCGAGACGAAGCAGCTTTTTATCTCCGCGTCCGCGACCATCTATCCGGCGGCCGCCTCGCCCGATATTTCACCACAACACACGATGACGAGAACCTCTGGCTCCGCGACTCGCACCTGCTCACGAACAAGCCGGTGATGTACATCTGCAACGTCCATGAGAACCATGCTTCCACTGAAGCCGATTATGTCAAGCAAGTGCGTGATATCGCCGCGAAGGAATCGGCCAAGGTCGTTCTCATCAGCGCTGAGGTTGAAGCAGAAATTGCCGAGCTGCCAGAAGTAGAACGCGGTCCGTTCTTGCAGGAGCTTGTACTAAAGGAAGCGGGGTTAAGCCAGCTTCTCCGGGAGGGATACGATCTTCTTCAACTCATTACCTTCTTCACCGTCAATCCCAAAGAGCTTCACGCATGGACGATTCGAAAGGGAACAATGGCGGCTTCTGCGGCCGGGGTCATTCACACCGATTTCGAGAAGGGATTCATTCGGGCAGAAATCCTGAAGTATTCTGACCTTGATCGCCTGGGAACCGAACACGCGGTCAGGGAAGCCGGACTACTTCATGTTCATGGACGGGAATATGTTGTAGAAGATGGAGATGTGATGTTTGTACGGTTCAACGTGTAACATCGATACACTCGGAATTGTCGATTAGACGTCTTACTTTTTACTTCTCGAGCTTTTCTTCTTCGATTGCGCTGCCTCCTTTATTCTCTTCAGCGCCCCTTTCTTCGCCTTTTCCTCAACCAGATCACCATACAGCTCTGGTCGCCGTGATGCCATCACCGCAAGGGTACGATCATACTTCTCATTGAAATAGAATGATGTAATCCGTTTGGTGCTCAGGTCCAGATCACAGGTCAACAGACCGATACCTCGGCCTATGTCGGCAAGGACAAGACCATCCCGGCCTATCACGCTGCTCCGGCCAATCATCTTTCCCGGCATCCACTCCCCTTCGGGATAACCATAGCATGCTGATACAACCGGTAGCCCTGTATCAACAGCCCGGGCGCGGTAGCGGATTTCCCAGTCAACTTCCCCCCAACTCCCCTGCACGTGTGGGAAGAGCAGCAGATCGGCCCCGCGGAGCATGAGCACCTGGGCAACCTCAGGATACTCGATGTCCATACATGTCATAATGCCGATAGACGCACAATCGAGCTTATACACCGTGAGATCGTTCCCCGGCATGATCCCGATACCCTGCTCGGGTATCGTCGGGTGGCACTTCTGATAACATCCAACAATTTTACCGCTCCTGTCGAAAAGAACCACATAGCTCGAGAGCGCCCCCTTGTGAGTCCCGAACATCGGCAGTGCTACATTCATCTTCAGTTTGCGCGCTTTTTCGGCAACTGCATTTGTAAATGCCCCCGGGATTGGATCGGAAACATATTCCTTCTTATTGTCAGACCACGTTCTATGGTGCAAGTTGGCGTATTCACCGAAGAGGACAAGATCCGATTTTCGCTTCCCCGCAAGCTCTACCATTTCAAGGATTTGCTCCAGGTTCTTCCGCTGTTTTTCCTCAAACGACGCCCCTTCGATAACTGTCGCAAGTTGAGCCGCGCTGATGCGAATAATCGGTTTCATTGGCCGGAACCCTTCGTTGGTTGTGACTGACCTCTCATAAGGTAGAGAACGCCTATGCCCAACAGCAAACTCAGCACTCCCGCAACGACATTGAGGCTCGATGAAGCAATGGGCGTCGACGGGACGAATACGCACGCGACCATGATAATACCCATGAGCACGCACACTTTCCCAATCAGAACATATGCCCCCAGTCCGACCGGTTTGAGACGAGCCGAATCCCGATACGCGGGTGTCTGCAAGTCCTTTTCAAGCGCGATCAGTTCAGCATGGTGGGGATCGTCAGGATTGAACCAGAACGCCGACCCGAAGAAGACGACCGTTGCCGCAAGTGATTCGCTCAGCATATTGCGTGCAAAAGCCTGATCGCTCCACAGGCCAAGCGCCATGAGTGTCAGCGCAAGGATGATTGCGGCGCTGCACGATGCCATACCGGACCACCAGGGAGTGCGTCTATACAAAAGCCCGAGGAAGACCGGCATCATAAACGCGGCCGTCAGGGAATAGAATTGCAGTGCAAATTGAAAGGCGCCCCCGAACTTCGGAATATAGAACGCCACCCAGATCCCAAGTACTCCGACGATGAACATCGATGCGCGTGCAACCCGTAGCTGATTTTTCTCCGAGGGCGTTTTATCAAACCACCGTTTGCTCAGAGGAACGTACATATCTCTCGTCACGGTTGCGGAAAGCCAGTTGAAGGTATCGCCCGACTGTCCCAGGGTTGCAGAAAGAATGGCAGACACGACAAACCCGATAAGTCCATGCGGCAGGAGCATCAGCACAAGACTTACGAACGATGCCTCCGCGGGCACAGCGAGTGATGGCCAGAGTCTCCCCATGTCCGGAAAGATTATCCTCGCTGCCATCACAGGGAGAATCCAGAGGAGAGGACCAACGACCGAAAGGACAGCACAGAGAATAGCCATTTTCTTCGTGTCGCGCTCGTCGGCTACACTGCTGTACCTTTGAACCAGCGCCCATCCCACATTATATCCCAGCATAACGTTAATGAAATATGCGAGCAGAAAGAGCGGCTTTGCCGTATCCCCGCTCAACCGCAGAAAGCCGTCCGGAGCTTCACTGAGCAACCGTTTGAAGCCCGTCATGAACCCGTGTCCGTCTCCCAGATAAAGGAACGCAACCGGAAAGATGATGAAGGTCATGATCGTGACGATGATCGCCTGAACCGAGTCGGAGATAACAGCCGCCCAAAGCCCGCCGATGACAGAATACACCACCATCACTGTTCCAACAAGAACGATCGACAGCTGAAAGCCGCTGAGCGTGACAATGCCGAGATCGAAGATACGCTCATTGAACCCGAGTGCCGTCGAAATGAAAATGCACAAGATGTAAAGCCCCTGACCGATGCCGACGATATTGGGTATGATAGCGGTGATGGAATAGAAGTACGTGGTCGAGGCAGAATAGCGGCGCGTAAGGAAACGAAGCGGAGATCCGAGCCGTGCACGCCGCCAGAGCCGGCCGAAAACAAAATAACCGAGAATGTACGCCCAGAGGGCAGAAGTAAAAATAAGTGCGGCACCGATCCCGTTCAAATACGCGAACCCCGCTGCCGCGACAAACATGAACGCCGAGTATCCCGCTACCCAATTTGATAGCCCGGCGATAACCCACGGAATCTGTCCGCCTCCTTTGAAATACTCCTCCGTGTTTTTGTTTTGTCGTGCCGCATAGATGCCGACCCAGATGATGACGACAAAATGCAGGGTGATCAGTACATAGTCGAGGAGGTTGACGGTATTGAAAACAGGCATGGAGGACTATCCCATGAGTTCTGAAGCTGGCCAGTATCCGGCCCCCATTGAGGCCCGGCAGGGAAAAAGAACATCCCGGAGATCGCGATAACCGGTGAACACCTCCTCTGTCTCCCGCTTCACATACCCTTCGTAATACTCTGCTGTCACACCTGGCATAAACTGCTCAATGTTTTCTCTTGGAACTGCGTTCACCGTACAGCCTCCAAATCCCGCTCCTGTCAGGCGAGCACCCAGTGCGCCATGTTCTCGCGCAATGGCAACGAGAGCTTCGAGTTCAGGACAACTGATCTCATAGTCGTCCCTGCAGCTTGCGTGAGATTGATTCATCAGAGATCCAATCTCCGCCAGGTTTCCTTCCTGCAAAGCGCGCTCCATGCGATGCACCCGCTCTGCCTCTGTCACCACGTGCCGGTAGCGGTTCCAGACACGAAAACCATCTGGTGGCTCTTTGAGTGTACTTCGGTCCCGCAGGGTACATGCTTCTTTTTCAAGACTTTCAGGCGTCTTCCCAAGGCGCTGTGCAATATCGATCAGCGAGAGAGAGCGCTCGCCAATGATCTCCCGTGCCCATCCATCCAGCGTTGCCGGGTCTACACCCAGTTGTGCTGCAGAAAGATCGGCGAGACGTTTTGGCGAAATCGTCCTGCCGGTTTTCCCCTCAACGGCTTTTGCCAAGAGCGCTGTTGCCAGCCTGCACTCGATCACCCGGCGGTTATATGCGTAGCGGACGCTTTCACTCTTGGGCGCACGAATCAGGCTGTTGCAGACCACAAAGATAATACCTTCGGGAAGCGGGGTTGGCTTCGTCCTCAAAGGAAAGAAGTCGATCTTCAGTGCCTTGCCTGCCTCTGCCAGCAGTGATACGGCCTGGTCCATGCCGCCGCCTTCGCTGCCGACATAGCGTTCCGCCCGTGCAAGCAGGTCTGCAAGCGTCCTTGTTTCAACCTTCGTGTTATTTGCTGCGAGGAATGCCAGGGCAGACGCCACCACCAGAGCCGACGATGACGACAACCCAGCGGACTCCGGAATCGTCCCTCCGACAATTGCATCGAAACCCAGGGCCTTCTTCGGATCGACCAAACCAGCCTCGAGGATTCCATTCACGGCGGCCTTCACATAGTTTCCCCAGTCCCCCTGCGGGAATGGGGGAAGGGGGAATCCCGCGTCAAATGTCTTTGTCTGGAAGGAGGGCTCTTCGTTTCGAAGCTGAATTGTCGGCCCCGATCCGGCTGCGATGACAAAGACAAAATCCCGGTCAATGGCCATCGGGAAGACGGGATAGCCGTTGTAGTCGGTATGCTCGCCGATGAGGTTGACGCGGCCCGGCGCACGCACAATGTATTGGGGTTGTTTCCCGGAGTAGTGTACACGAAACAGGTTGTAGAGACGCGTATAGCGGGCGCGGTGTGCGGTAAGTTCCCCGGGAGGACAGTTGTAGAGCGCATGCAAGACATCCGGGGAACCGTGTTGCAGTGGGCGCACGAAGGTATTCGCGTTGATTGTGATGAGATGAAAGGAGCGCTACCACTCCATGGTGGCGAAATGCTTCCTGAGATATTCCCGTGTGACCGGAATATCTTCCTTGTATGTCAGATCGGGCACGTGTTCTTTCAGAGGCAGCGCTTTTAACGATCGCGGGTTTGCCCTGACCATGTTCGTCACCGCCATGACGAGTTCTTTTTCCTGACGAACGGGGTTCTCGGGACAGTCTCTCAGGGGTCCAAAAATCATGGTATAGTTCAATCGGAAAATATTCATGCTGACGCGGAGTGTTCCGTCGACTGATCGCAGGCCGTCGAGTTCCTCCATTTTCGGCTTCTCGACGATCTCCAGCAGAAATCCGTCCTTATCTTTTTTTGTGATACCAAAATGGGAAATCCTTGTTTCATCGAATTCCAGTCCTGACCGGTCATAGTCAATGAGCGCGTTGGGTGCATCAGCATCAAGAAGCATTGTAAAGGCGCGGATGGAATACAAATTGTCGCTGTTGCAGACGATGAAATCCCCGGTTTCCCAGTCGGGTCGACTCAGGAGCGCTTGTGTCAACGCGTCGGATGTGCCGATCGGCTTTTTCCTGCCGGGCGGGATACGCTGGATCGCATACGAAATGCGGAGACCATGGAAATCGTTGTCCCGATCTTTGGAACCGTAGTACTGGCGCAACTCAGCATCGTGCTCGGCAATAACGATGACGACGTCCTGAAGGCCGGCGTGTTTCATGTTGTTCAGCGAGTAATCAAGGAACGGGCGCCCTCCATCACCGACTCCGATCATTCCTTTTGTTCCCTCGTCGGCCTGTCGGACAAGCTTCGAATCCAGGTGGGGATCCACTGGAGATTTCTTCATCCTTGAGGAAATTCCACCCGCCAGGATCACCGCGCGTTTGTCGCCTGTGCTCATGTGTTATACTCCCCGACGTTTCGCGGCAGCGTATTCAGCGGCATACGCCGCTCCATCGAACCCCTCTTCCGCGGGAACCTCCGAAAGATAAATTTTCCCGCCATGCTGCCGGGAGAGTTTTGCTGCGATCAGGATTTTGACCGCCTCAAGCGGTGCTTCCAGAGAGAACGAGACATCTTTCTTGTTTACGATATCAATGAAGTTCTGCAGGAAGGCCTCGTACATGCGCGTTGGGTCAACACGCATCGTGTGCATACCTGTCGTGGAATACAGACACATTGACCACTCTTGAAATGGCTGCTGAAGTTGCAGCAGCAGAACAAACCCGTTATGGTAGGTTACAGCAATGAACGAAGATTTATTTTCGGCGACGTATTCGACGTAATTCGCTCCGGTACCGACCATTCCCTGTGCCAGTTCCGTCGTGTGAATGCCGTAGCTGAAAAAGTCCCCCGGACCCGTCGCAATTGCCGTCAACACCTCACCAACACGGTCGGCTTGCGATCGGATCATTCCGATCTCCTGTGCATACCGCAAGGCAGATCCTCCATAGACTGGCGTCCCATGGGTGACGTGGAGCTCGAGAAGTGTGTAGATGTCGCGGACTTTGCCGACCATCGGCTTGTCGATCAGCACCGGTTTTCCGGCCTCAATGAACGGGTAGGCACGGTCGACGTGTTTATCCCAATTTACGCCGTGGATCATGACCGCGTCGACGTGTTCGATCATATCCTCGAGGCGCTTGCACACGTTTGGAATATCGTTCTCTTTCGCGAAGCGCTCATCGTATCCTTCCGGCCACACATCACGGCCATCCCAGAGTGCATTGACCTTTACGCCGGGCATTGCGTTAAGGATCTTCGTGAACGACTTCGGGTGAGAAGTATCGAGATCGACCAGGCCAATGCGAGTCATGAGAGAACCCTTTACGAGGTTTTCCGGGACAGGATTTTCGTCTTCACAAGATCAAATTGTGTAGCGAGAACAACTCCCACCAGCACTAGAACCGACCCTACGATTTGGGTGGGCGACATGCTTTCGCCAAACCATATGATACCCGAGGCAACGGCCACGACGGGTATGAGATATCCGACCATTGAAAGAATAACAACGTCGACGCGAACCAAGAGGGCAAAATAGACCGCAAATGGTACTGCGGAGGCCATGATTCCAAGATACAGCGTCGAAAGGACCAGATTGAGGGTAAGATGCAACTTGGGGACACCAGCCAGGAAAGCAAATGGCAATGTCTCGAGTCCCGCAATAACGAGGATTGCTGTCATGAATCCGAATTGGTCTTTTCCTTTGAAGTGTTTCCGAGCGTATACCTGACCAAATCCGTTGGGAATCGAAGAAATGAATACGGCCAGAGCCCCAACAACCGTCAAGCTTGCAAACTCTATAATTGGCTTCTCGCAAAACAGGACTACGACGCCCACAAAGCCGATAACAAGTCCCCCAATCTTGGCAACTGAGAATTGTCTTTCTCCCAGCAGGTAGAACGCGCAGATCGCTACAAAGAATGGTGTTGTGCTCTGAAGGATTGAGCCGAGTCCAACGTTGATGTACAGGAGAGCCCACGAGACGAGTGCCATCGGGATTCCTACCCACAATGATCCTGACAAAAACGCCACCCAGAGAGTGTGGCCATCGAGCGGCTCCTTGTCCCTCTTGAAGTAGCGCCACCCATAGAGAAAGACGCCGCCGACGATGCTGCGGAAGCTTGCCAAAAGAATCGGATCACAATCACGAAGGCCGATCTTGGCCACCGGCCATGCCATACCCCACACGACAGCGAGAAAAGCAACGGAAAGGGTATCGAGAAAACGAGTGTGCTTCAACGGAGCCGTAGCTGTCAAAAATCCCCCTCAAAAATGAAGTATTCTTCTCCCTCAGGCATATTAAGTACGACTTAAATACCGTTGAATCAAGAGTTTCGTCTTCTCCGAGAGCAGCCGCGATGCATTCCTGATAGCATCGTCCTCCGTCGTTTGAGAATCGACCAGCGTCTCAAGATCTGCGAACGATTCGTTGTTTACGAAGAACTTCCTTTCCCCTTCGAGTCCGCCAACAACAGCGATGACGGGTACTTTGAAGCGATGGGCGCGCTCGATCACACCCGAAAGGGCTTTCCCATAACATGTCTGACGGTCGATTTTCCCTTCACCGGTGATGACAAGGTCCGAATCCTTAAGGCGCTCATCGAACTTTGTGACCCGAAAGACGAGATCGATACCTCTCATCAATTTTCCACCGCAGAAGGCAACAAGACCCGCACCGAGCCCGCCGGCAGCCCCGCCTCCGGGAAGCGTGAGGACATCGATGCCCATCTGCAATTGAATAATATTGCCATATCGCTCGAGAGCCTTGTCCAGGCGCGATACGTCGCTTAGCGTTGCCCCTTTCTGGGGTCCATACACTGCTGAAGCACCCTGTGTTCCACAAAGCGTGTTCTGCACATCGCACGCAACAAGCACCTCAACATTCTCGAGTCTGGGGTGCCTCTCCTCAGAGTCTATGTGTGCAAGGTTCACCAGAGCTGCTCCACCACGCGCAATCGGGTTTCCTGAGGAATCCAGAAACCGGACCCCGAGCGCCTCTGCCATCCCTGCACCGCCGTCGTTGGTTGCGCTTCCACCAATGCCAATCACAATGGATGTTACTTCGGCATCGAGTGCAGCTGCGATGAGCTCTCCGACGCCGTATGTTGTTGTGACTTTCGGGTCCCGACGCTCCGGTGGAACGAGCGTCAACCCAGCTGCCTCAGCCATTTCGATGATGGCTGTCGAACCATCCGCTGACAACCCCCACTTCGCATCAACGCGTTGGCCCGGGAGTGGACCGGTGACCATGGTGGTTATCATGCGACCGCCAAGGACCGGTGTCACGACGTTCACGAGTCCTTCGCCGCCATCAGAAATGGGATGGTTGAGCACTGTTGCATCTGGTACGGACTGCAGCACGCCTCGTTCAATGGCGGAGGCCGCCTCCTGGGCGGTCAATGATCCCTTGAACGAATCCGGCGCTATGAGAATACGTTTTGCCACAGTCACGTGCGCTGCCCAATTATCTCCACTTATGCTTTGGCGTCCGTGAACCCTGGAACGCGCCATTGGAAATCCGGATCCACGTACGGTTCGTCGTTCTCATGCTTCTTCATCAAAGCAATCTTCCGCTTGAGCTGTTCGCCAAAGTTCTTATAATAGATAAACGTCGTTTCGCCGACATCAGAAAGGATCATCCAGTTCGTCTTCGAAGTCTCCCACAGCTTCAGCAATTCCTTCGTGTTCTCAATTTCATCGAGGACCATTTGCTTCAACAGCCGGCGTGATTCCTTCTTCACCTTTCTGTCCTTTGTCTCGAGATACCCGTGGACACCCGCGACCCAGGCTGCCACGTTGCGCTGCGTCCGGTACCAGCATTGGAGCCCCCGCATCCGGTCTGTCGTGTCCTCAATGCATGCAAGTGCTGCATCTGTCGTTGCTTTTGCCTTCATGTGACGGAGAAGTTTCAACGCTGCCTCGATCTCCGGGAACAGATCGCGATCCATCAGTTTCGTGCAATGATATGCATGAGCCGGATCGACCAGATCAAACCCGACGTCATAGCGGAAGTCGACACGGCAGCGATTGTGAGAGGTCGCAAGCAGGAACTTCTCATAGTACTCCCGGTCTTTTTCGGAGATAGCTTCGACGTTTGGAACAATTGGTCTTGTGGCGAGACGATACCAATTACCCCATGAAGAGTAGATCCAGATCGGAATCGGGAACGACCGGTAGGCCTCATCGGAATGTTTCCAGACCGTTACAAGATCGGCGGCCAGCGATTCACCGATCCAGCCTGCCGCCTTTTCCTGCAGGAATGCATCGAGGTCGAGGCTCGCATTTGCCTGGAATGCCCGGACAAGCTCCTGGTTGATGTTGTATGGCGCAAACGACTGAGGGGTTGTGCCGCCGTTGAAACACGGTGTTGTTACTCCCTGTTTCGCCATATCCACCAGCTTATCATAGACCAAGCCCGGGAACGGAATCCCCAGCAGCGGCTCGTGATTCCAGATTGTGCCGGGATTGAAGTAGACATCTGCCTCCGATTTCTTCTTGCGAAGTTCTTCGATGACAGGTTTCTCAGCATCCACGAATTTATTGTGAAGCGCGGTGCCATGGATCTCGCGCGCTTCCTTGTACTTTGGATGTTGGTAAGCCAGCTTCCATCCTTTTGTGAGGAGAGAAGAAACCTCGACATCCAGCCCATCACCCAATTGATTCCAGATGTAATCGTGTTCGACCCAGAATGGTTCAAGCCGAATTAGAGTTCTGAAATTCGGATTCACCCTGCGCCCTGCATCGCGTAGTGTCTTCATGAAGCGTACGAGATTGTTCGCCGCAGCCTCTGCGATTTCCATGTCTCCTTTCCACTCTCGAATAACATAACCGCCGCCATTGCGTCCAACGTACAGCGAATTCGTGTACTCAAATCCCGCTCCGCTGTCATTCGACCACACTGACATGTATTCCAGCGCAGGTACTTCCCGGAGTAGATTCTCCAACATTTCCGCATAATGTTCTCGCACCACCGGATGGGCAATCGACAGATTGTATCTCGGATGCCAGCTTCGAATTGGGTGATCGACGCGTGCGCCGCGGAGCATCGGATATCGCTGCAGGAGATTGTCGGGGACCGACCGGGGTTCAAAACAGACAAGGCCGGGGGCCAGCCCATACTTTTCCGCGAGGGCAGCGTTCGTCTTGAGGAAATTCAGGTTCGCCTGCAGGTAATCATCATCATAGATTCCTTTGTTCAGGCGACTGGAAATGAATTGATCGAGAGACGGGCAGTACGTGTAGAACCGATGCAGAAGTTCCCCCTGGGGTCCTCGCTCAAACGGGACGGCGAACGCGAGGCCGTTGACCTCGGCATGGGAAAATCCAAGCCGGGCGAGGTTGCGGACATGTTCCTCCCGGTTGAAATTGCGCACAGTCCGGGCGTGCTGTGTCAGAAACAGATCATACACCGGTCTGAGATTCCGGAATGACGGATGGACGATCTTTCCTTTCACAAACTCCTCTGCCCCCATGCCTTTCCAGTCCTCCACCAACATCGTAAAAAGATAATAGAGGAGGTGAGGTCGTGATGCGAGCACTTCAATTCCCGATCCGTTCTTCGCCCGCACCATCATCCAATCCTTCTCCCCGTCAAGAGCCGGATGGAGGGAGTGCCATTTTCCCTTTTCCTGAACGACAGCCACGCGAATGTTTCCCGCCGGTGCGCTCAACCCCGAGCTTTGCTTAATCTCGACACGATTGCCGATAATCATCTGGAGTTCACGAGCAACCGTACGCTCAACCGGAATTGAAGGCGAGGTGGTATGGATGACGCTGGCCTGTGCAAGAGCCTCAATAATTGTTGGCATGATATACCTTCAGACTAAGTGTTCGATAATGTGAGGAACTATTAGAAACCGCCTGGGACAACGATTGGTCAAAGACCGTAACTGGCAGCAGAAAAGAGATGGCCGTATCGGTCCTTCATCGATACCAGAAGCTCTTGTTCATCTGTCGTGAGAGCGTCAAACTCCCTGCTGAGTCTCTCCAGCCATTCCATTTCACGGGAATTCAGGTCAAGTTTTTTCTTCTGCGCTCCCTCACGCAGAATCGAAGCAGACTCCTTCGCAGCGCTGAGTGTCATCTTGTAATGATCCGGTTCCTGCACGATCGCGGAAGCAATTCTTGTCGTGGCCTCAGGTGACAGAATATACGCCTGAGGACTCAGGTGGATATCGGACTCTACCAACAGTGTTTGATATGCCCCTTCCGTTCCGGTGCGGAGAGCCTCGTTGAACAAACGGCAGTCGTAGGCAAGCAATTCGAGATACGCCTCCGGAGCCGGACCGGAGAGAAGGCGAACATTCTGCACGGACTCATTGCTCCAGAGATCGCACATCGCGGCAGCAACATTCCCGACGGGGCTGAAATGTGCACAGCTAGCGGACTTTCCTTCCATCGCAATCGGGGTACCCGTGATTGCTTTTATGACAGGACCTTCATAGGCGCAATCCTTCGAGGGACCCTGAGCTCCACACTCATATGCGACGAGACTTCGGACTGCACTCGCAGATCGCACAACAGCGGCGAGAACCTCGGGAAG
>JBEKOB010000014.1:0-59899 GCA_049522195.1 Bacteroidota bacterium | reverse complement strand
GGATATCCGGCAAGAAGAATGCAGCCACCAACCAGGAGTGACTCAGGCTGCGTCACAATGATATTGCAGGTGATAAAGAGAAGGAAGAGTACGAAGAAACCTGGGAGGAATGGATAGAAAGGAACCTTGTACGCTTTGCCCGCCGGCGATGTAATACCGCGCCGACGAAGCACAAAGATCGTTGAGGCCACAAGGGCGTTGTTCAGTGTGTCGAAAATCATGACGTAATTCACCAGACGCTCAAAAGTCCCCAGGAAGAGTATCGACACGAGAATCGTCCCTCCGAAGAACAGGAGGGTGAACTCCTGTGTCTGGGTCTTCTGATTGACCTTCATGAATATGGGCGGGAGAGCGCCGTCCTGAGCCATCGCATAGTACGATCGGGGAATTTGCATGAGGGTCACGTTGACAAATCCAAGCGCAGACAGGAAGATGGCGATGGATACCAGAAGGTATGCAGATTGACCGAAGCAAACCCGGGCAACTTCAGCGGCAACGAGCTTTGCACCAGCAATCCCATGAAGTCCGAGCACACTGTAATATGCAAGATTGATCAGTAAGTAGAGGCCGATGATGATAGCAATACCAAAAAAAATCGCCCTCGGCATGTTGCGCTCCGGTTCCTTGATATCCCCGCCGAAGTTCAGCGTGCATTGGTACCCCCCATAGGTGTAGAACACAGATATGAGTCCAATTCCCAGAGCCATCCAGAAGGGCGAGTGTGTCAGGCTTTGGACCGGCTCGGGCGGTTTTGCTCCGGCAAACGAAATGGCGACGAACCCCAGCATGAGAATCATGCCGATCTTGATGACCGTGAGAATGTTCTGTGCCCATGCTCCAGTCTTGATGCCGAGGTAGTTGATCAGGAGAAGGAAGAGGACAAGTCCAGCCGCCGTCCACTGCGTAACAATCGGCGTTCGCCAGCTCTCGGGGAATATAATCGGGAGAAGGTATTCGGCACCGATGAGAGCTACACCGGCCCCTCCTGCGCCATTTACGATCGTCACGTTCGACCAGTTGAGCATGAATGCCACCGAGGGATGATAGCTCTCGGCGACAACTTTGTAGAACGCTCCCGGCTTCGGGAACCTCGATCCGATCTCGGCGAACGTCAGTGCACCCAGCAAGCTGATAAAGCCGCCCAGTATCCAGGCACTGAAAAAAATGAACGTTGACCCGGTTGAGGATGCGACCATCGCAGGCGTGCGAAAGATCCCGATGCCGATTACAAGACTAACGACAATCATCGTGGCGTCAAACGTCGAGAGTTTCGCTTTGATACTCATCCGGGTTTCTCCGCGATTGGAAGTGGGTTCCTCGCCAGGCTTCTGATCAAGAAAGCGCTGCTACGTTCAAATGATAATCGCCGCTGCCGAATTCAAATTGTACGTGCTTTTCCGCCATCCCGAGGAATCGGAGATCTTCAGAACCTGACACTGCGGCCTGTCCCGCGTGCCAGACTATTCGATTCCCTTCCTCTACTTTCTGATTTTTCCAGATCAACGGAACATCAACGATTCCGATCGATCCGACAGGGATACAAATGTCGATCGACAAACTGCCTTCGTTCCTCTGCCACGAGAGGGCAGCTCTCCCCTGCACACTTCTTACCGAAGCGCGGGCGCTCTCGAGCCCATCGAATACCGGGGGCGCGAACCGGATTCGTTTCCATCCGGGCTCAAGGCAAGAGAGGCCGGCAACGACCCGGTAGAACCATGCATCCACACTGCCCAGCATGATGTGATTATGGGAGTTCATTCCGCCGCCGGTGATCTTTTCCCAGCGTTCCCACAGCGTTGTCGCCCCTTCCCCGACCATGTACCCCCATCCGGGGTATGTCCGTTGAGCAGCCACCTTGTATGCGACATCGCCGAATCCATTCTCTGTCAAAACGTCGAGCAAGTATCTCGTCCCCAATATCCCAGTGTCAAGATGATAGTCCTGATCCGACACAACCCCATGAAGGAGCCGATTGATAACGTGTAGTTTCTGTTCCTTCGGCACCATGTCGAGATAGAGCGGAAGGGCGTTTGATGTCTGACCTGGGCTGCGATCTACGGGACCAAACTTGTTGACCGCGTATTCGCCATCCTTCAAGAAATAACCGTTGAAGGCATTCTTGATTTCAACTGATAATGATTCCAATTCCTCGTGATCCTTTGAGCGATTCAAGACCGCCGCTATTTTCGACAGAAGCAGCGTATCGTGGTAGTAGTACCAAGTCGATGTCAACTCAACAGGCGTCCTCTTTGGTGCAATACTCCCGGGCGGGCACCAATCCCCATATTTCCCCAATTTCTTGATAATCTGATTATCCGAATTCGTTCGAAGGAATTCGATGTATCTCCTCATGGAATCAAAGTGTCGCACAAGCACACTCTTATCGCCATAGAACTGGTACACGTGCCACGCAAGAGTGACATAGGCAGCGCTCCAGGCAGGATCTGCCGGATACAATCGACCGAGATACGGGGGAACGAAATCAGGGAGACTTCCATCCGGCTTCTGAGCGAATTCAATGTCCCTGAGAAATTTGGTGTAGAACGCAGCCATATCGAAATTAAACATCGACTCCTCTGCCGCCAGGTGTGCATCGCCCAACCAACCCTGCCGCTCATCCCGTTGCGTGCAGTCTGTCGGTATGCTCATCAGGTTTGAAAGCTGACCCCAGACGATATTCTCATGTATCCGGTTGAGCAGATTGTTCGAGCAGGAAAACTCACCAACGCATTCCACATCTGTGTGGACCACACAGCCTTCGATCGAATGGATAGCCGGCAGCGAGGGGGAACCAGATACACTCACGTATCGAAACCCGTGATACGTGAAACGCGGCTCGTACGTCTCCACCGTCTCACCATTCAGGATATATACCTCCGTCGCTTCCGCGTTTTGATTTGGCGAGGTGTTGAGGGTCCCATCTTCGTTCAAAAGTTCGGCATGCTGGATGGTCACCTCAGTCCCCCTCGTCCCCTGCATTGAGATTCTGACCCAGCCCGCAAAATTCTGGCCAAAGTCATACACGTGCATACCGCCAGGTGTCGCGTAGTGACTCTGAGGTTTGATTCGTTTCACGACGCGAATCGGAGGCATCATTTGGCAAGTCGGCTTGTGTGCGCTGACTTCGATCGCCTCCTCCCACTTCGAGTCATCATATCCTAGCTCATCCCAACCCTTCATCTCCAGTCTGGCGTCGTATCGTTCGCCAAAATAGAGCCCATTCTCCTGCAAAGGGCCATAGGATACCCTCCACCGGGTATCCGATACAAACTCTTCACTCGATCCATCCGCATACTCGATCAGAATCTGAAGCAGCGCTCTTGGATGGCTGTAGCCGTAGCTTTTGATATGCCGCCCGTTACCGAGGATGAGACCGACCGCGAATCTCCGATCCGTCAGCGTCGTGTTCAAACCAGCGAGGCTGTCGACGATATCATACGTTGCATACAGTGACGTCTTGTTGTAGTCAGTCTGTGCAGGATCAAGGACGTGATCTCCAACCTTCCGGCCATTGATCCTCAGCTCGTAGTATCCGAGTCCGCAGACGTATGCTCTCGCGTGGGCAACGGGCTTGGTGAGTTGGAAGTCGCGTCTGAGGTAGAGCGTCCACGCGTTGACATAGTCGCCCAGAGCTTCTCCCAGGAGCACGCTCCCCTTCGACCTGAATTCCCTGCACTCCTTCCTGCTGATCCATTTTGCCTTCCAATCGGCAGGGTTCATCATCCCCATCTCGAAACTTGCCGGACCACTCCAATCGCTTTCGTTGTTTTTCTTATCCCACCACTTCACACGCCACCATGCACGCTGAAAAGATCGGAGGGCAATCCCTCCGTACTCTATCCGTGTGCTCTCTGACGACTCAACCCTTCCACTGTCCCACATGTCGCCGACACATTTCGCCGCAAGTTCGGGAGACGAGGATACAATGATTCTTCGGGCCGTCTGGGACTGGGAGCGATTCGGGTGCTGGAGGAGCCAGGAGAACCGTGGGTGTTCAACATCAACGCCCAAAGGGTTCTCCAAATATTCACAACGCAGATTGATGGGGGGTGGGATTTTCACTCTACAGGCTCCGATCGCGGACTCTTCGTCCCGAACCCATCGACGCCAGCTGACAAGGAGAATAGTTACCGTAGGTTCTCATAAGGCTAGTTGTTAGTTATGTAAACTATCTACATCTATGCCAAAAGAAAGAACGGTTCGTTCAGGTGTACTGACGCAACCTGCTTGATCATCGTAGCGTCAGTTACTTTCTCTTTGAAGAGTCCCGCGAAGCGGGATCCAAACAACGGAAAAGTAACCAAATCCCGCTTCGTCTAGACGAAGCGGGACGAAATCATAACGCCCGCGGTTATTCTGCCACCCACTTGCCGGAATTTCGGTGCAAGAAGTTAAATTCTGATGGCTGGCATCTCGGGACCTGCACCGAAATTAAACGCACTGTTGATTCCGCCCTGCGCACCCGCCGATGATTTCGGTAGCTTAGGGCTTGAGATATTCTCTGCAAAACGACATGCCCCAAGCCCCGGAAATCGATGGCGGTGTGGGACGGGCGGCTAAACCCGTGCGTTTCGATTTCGACCGAACTCGCACTCGCTCAGATGATTGACTTTCTCTCGGTTGGTCGAAATCGTCGGCCTGTGCGGCCGGCGGCTCTCCACGCGGAGTTCGATTTCCGTGCCCTTTTTCTTTTTGCCCATTTTCTTTTTGGGCGAGCAAAAAGAAAATGGGCAGATGCCATTGAACCATATCTACTACTTGAACTCAGTTAGGATCATACGAAAATATCGTAACAGTCCATTTGCGATCGCGCTCTAGAGCCGACCATACTCATGGATAGTTTCGTACATCGCAATGATGTTTTCGGTCGGCGTGATAGGCTGCAGATTATGGCAGGGGGCACAGATCCATCGTGCGCCGGCAAAGATCCGGAGGTTTTCATGAACCTCAGCCCGAACGTCTTCGACTGTACCAAATGGAAGTGTCTGCTGGTTATCCATCGCGCCGTGGAAGATTATCTTTTCCCCGAAATCACGGACCAAGCCTTCCCTCTCCATTGTCGGACAGCGCCACTGGATGGGATTCAAGAGCTCGATCCCCGTCACGTTTATAAGATCAGGAATGACCGACTTCACATCCCCATCCGTATGGTAGAAAACGTGAATGCCGTAGCTGCGTGCCAAATCGGCCATCTTCTTCTGATTCGGAAGAATGAATTTACGGATGTCGTCGATGCTCATCAGCAGGCCGCGCTGACCGCCGAGATCTTCGGCAAGATAGGCGATATCGACAATGCCCTTGCCGATCTCGAATGCCCGCTGATTCAGCTCATAGTGATACTGGAAAATATGATCGAGCGAGGCTTCGAGAACATCCGGATATTCCAGGAAATCCATCAATCCCTGTTCGAGTCCTCTCATAGCACAGTAGAGCAGAAACGGCTCATACTCGCCGCTTCGCACAAAGCGATGGCGAGGGACGTGGCGAACCATCTCGCGGAACGCGTCATAATCGTGATCCGCTGCGCTTGGCCACTTGTAAGCGTGAACCTCCTCAACGGTCGTCACGCCCGCGAGCGGATGCGTCTCGAACTCGTCATAGGTCCCTGCGCCGTAATCCATTTTTCGCCGGCGAAGACCCCAGATATCTGCCTGTGGATCGTCAGGATGGTGCAGCGTGAGGCGCGGCGGCTCAATACGCGTCACGCCATCAATATTCAGTTTGTTATAAACACCTTCGAGATCGCTGCACCGAAGCTCTCTGATAAGTCTGTCATTTACTTCATCTGTTGCCCAGTAGTCTGTCGGTACCCGGTCAGGTTTCTCGCCGGCAAAGATCGCCAGCCATCGTTCACGGGGTGTCATAGTCGCTCCTCAGGACCGTTTGCTGAGAACGGTTTGCTCGTATCGGTGCACTTCGGCGATCCACTCCTCACCTGTCGGCACACCTGAGGTCAGGCAGTAGTAATCCCACACAGCCCCGAGAGGCAGCACGCGAGCTTCCTCAACCAACGCCAGACGACCAAAATTGTCGCCCTTGTTTTCGAACGCCCGCAGTTTCACAAGCGGTTCCATCAGGGCTGCAAGGAGCGCCTTGAGAGTCGATCGGGCGCCGATGACCCACGCCCCAATTCTGTTCAGGCTCCCGTCGAAGAAATCGAGGGCGATGTTCACTCTATTCAGAGCGTTTGACCGAATAATCTCCTCGGCGAGACTACGAACATCGTCGTTCAGAATGACAACGTGGTCGCTGTCCCAACGCACACCGCGGCTGACGTGGAGAAGGATCTCATCAAAGAACTGGAGCAATGACGAGATCTTATCGGCGATAGATTCCGTCGGATGGAAATGCCCCATGTCGATACAGACCATCTTCTTCCTTGAGAGGGCATACCCCATGTAGAATTCATGCGACCCAACGACAAAAGCTTCGCTCCCGATCCCGAACAACTTGCACTCGACCGAGTCCTTCATCTCATTCGATGGATATGTGGTGGCAAACACCTTGTCGAGTGAATCGATTAGATTTGCCCGGTACGAATAGCGATTCACTGAATGGTCCTTGCTCCCGTCGGGGATCCAGAGGTTGTGGATGCATGGATCGTGAAGCTCACGCCCCATCACGGCGCTGATCTCGCGGCAACGCTTCGTATGCTCAATCCAAAACTCGCGAATGGCTTTGTCGCGATGGCTCAGCGTGAACCCGTCGTCGGCTTTCGGATGCGAAAAGCAAGTCGCATTGAAATCGAGCTTCAGCCCCTGCTGCTTTGCCCAGTCGATCCATCCGGCAAAGTGCGCAGGCGTGATCTGATCCCGGTCAACGAGCTTTCCCTGGAATTCTCCATAGATTGCATGAAGATTGAGGCGATGCCGGCCGGGAATCAGGCTGTAGGCTTCCTTGAGATCAGCCCGCAATTCCTCGATTGAGCGCGCCTTGCCAGGATAGTTGCCCGTTACTTGTATGCCTCCCCCCGAGAGAGAAGCAGCGGGCTTTTCAAATCCGCCGACATCATCCCCTTGCCAGCAATGAATCGACAGTGAAACCTTTGACAAGGTTTTCATGATTTCTTCCGTATCGACGCCCAGGGCCGCATAACGCTCCCGGGCAAGCTCATAAGATTTGCGTATGTTACTTTCGTTCGACATGCTGATTGTCCCTCGACATGGTCTTAGTGAATCGTGGATGAAAGGTCTTTGTATCGCTCGTATGCCTGTTGCCACACTTCAGTGTCTCTCGGCTCGTAAGAGACCGGTTCAAATGATTGGCGTACAATGCGGCGTATCTCTTCGAGCGAGCCCACACAGCCAGCCGCAAGTGCCTGAATCATGATATTACCGATCGCCGTAGCCTCGACAGGACCGGCAATGACGGTGGCGCCGGTCGCGTTTGCCGCGTACTGGCAGAGAAGACTGTTCTTCGCTCCGCCGCCGATGATATGAATCCGCTTGATCCTCCGTCCTGTCAGTCGTTCAAGCTGGTCAAGTGTCGAGCGGTATTTCAGGGCGAGACTCTCCAGTATACTCCGGACGTACTGGCCGTGCGTGGCGGGAACCGGCTGGCTGGTTTTTTGACAGAACTGTCGGATTGCGCCGGGCATACTCGCGGGGTTGAAGAACTCGGAATAATCCGGATCGAGCAACGATCGGAAAGGCACCGCTTGCTCGGCGAGCTTCACCATCTCATCATAGTCATACTGAACTTCTGCTGACCACTCTTTCCGGCATTGCTGAAGGAGCCAGAGTCCCATGATGTTTTTCAAAAACCGAAATGTCCCGCCGACACCCCCTTCGTTCGTGAAATTCGATTCCTGCGCTTCGTCGGATATGACCGGCTGCGGCAGCTCAACCCCCATCAGCGACCAGGTTCCCGAACTAATGTACGCCCAATCTTCTCCCTCTGCCGGGATTGCTGCGATGGCGGAGCCGGTGTCGTGTGAAGCAACCGCAGTGACCGGAATCTCCGCGAGCGACAGTTCCTGTGCAATCGAAGTGCGCAACGTCCCCATTTTCGTAGCCGGCTGAACGATTTGCTGCATGATGGATATTGGGACTTGTAACGCGGAGAAGAGCTCGGGCTCCCAGTTCCTGGTGCGCGGGTTGAACAACTGAGAGGTCGTGGCGAATGTGAATTCTGTTTTTGTCTCTCCTGTGAAGAGGAAATTGAAGATGTCCGGCATAAAGAGAAGTCGAGAGGCTTTCTCGACAACATCAGGACTCTGCTGCGCGGCGGCAAACAGCTGGAACAGCGTATTGAGTTGCATGAATTGGATGCCAGTCAATTCATAGACTCGACGGCGAGGAACTCGGTCAAAGAACTTCTCCATCATCCCATTCGTCCGGTGATCACGGTAGGTATAGGGGAGTTCCAGAAACTCACCATCTCTTCCAAGAAAGCCGTAATCAACTCCCCACGTGTCAATACCTATACTCTCGGGATTGATACCGAGACGGGCGCAAGCCCGAAGCCCTTCCTTCAAGTTGCCGAAGAGGCCATTGATATCCCAGTGAAGATGTCCACCCATCGGCATCATCTCATTGAGGAACCTGGTGATCTGCTGAATCTCGAGATGATTCCTCTCAAGGGTTCCGAGAATTGTCCGGCCTGATTCGGCCCCAAGATCGAAGGCTACGAACGAGTGTTTATCCATATCTTTTTGTGTTCGGATTCAAAAGAGTTATGACTCTCGCATATACAATCCGCCACTGGCTTCCATCCAATCTGCTATTCGATCTACGGCTCCGGCCACATTGTTGTCGGAGACGTCAAGCGCAAGATGGGGAAGCAGCGACCGCTCAACGAGATCTCTCATCCTCTCCTGCTCGCGGACGAACACCTCAAGGTTGTCATATTGCGAAGGGTTTCCCGAAATCTTCATCCGTTCCTCACGCGCCGCTGCAAACGATTCGGGCTGACGGTAACAGAATACGTGCCGAAACCCAAGCTGGAGGAGTTTTTCCTCGAGCCACCGGAAATCATAGCTGCGGCCATGCGCCTGGAATTGGTAGAGTTTCGTGGAGAGATGAAACCGGTCCACAATCCAGGAATAGTATTTCAAGAGATCAAAGAGATGGAGCCAGGTCCGGTACGCGTCCATTGCCAGCCCTTCTTCCTGGGGTTCAAAATTGATAAGCCCTCGCCCCCACGGGAAGTTCGTGAACGCACACCACTCAGACGAAATGAGCGGCGAATGGTACCGGTATTTTCGGGGCCCAACAATTCTCGGGTGCTCGTTGAGCGCAAACGCAATGTCCGTCTTCAGCGTCAGGCGAGTCCCTTCGAGAATAATCTTTGGACAAAGCTTAGCGGACATGAGAGCAGACAAAGTGATTTAGTTCGGGTAACGGGCGATTAGGCGTTCCATAGAGTGTGTTTTTGATCGCTGGCCTGCCATTGTCCGCTTGACCGGGTGTAGTTTCATGACGACCCGAGATGAGCTGCCAGAGCCCGGTGGTTCCAGAGAGCAGGGCTATCAACGATTAGATTCTGAGGTTTACCCCCACTTTTCAACGGCTTCGCGCAAAAGGAGGAGCTTCTCACGCTCAACACCCGGTGCCACCGAGCATGCAGTACTGAGGATGAACCCACCCCCTTCCCTCCCCACCTCGATTCTTCTTCGTGCATCTGATAAGATCTCTTCTTTCGATCCGTTGAGGAGGGTATTGACTGAATCAATGTTACCCTTGATAAACCCACGCCCCTTCGTCCTTTTCTTTGCGTCGTCCAATTCGACGTTCCCCAAAGGGGGAGGATCGAGACACTCGATGCCACTGACACCCGCATCGAACATCAGCTCCAGCCGATCGGAGACTGCCCCGCAGGTGTGAGTATAGATGTGTACGCCATTGCTTCTGACTGCCCCGGCAATCTCCCGCTCGAACGGCAGCACGAACTCTTTGTAAAACGCGGGCGAAATGAATCCTGCCCCTGCGAAAGGGGACGATACCTTGATGGCGTCGATATCTTCCCGGCACATCTCAACGGCAAGGTTCTTGATCAAAATTGTGAAGTGTGAAAGGATTTCCTTCGCTTTCCCCGGTTCATTCAGAAGCCCGAGCAATCCCTCCTGATGACCAAACAGATCCAGGTAATAGTCAAATGGAGAAGTGATTTCGCCGTGGATCGAATATCCCGGGCCAGCCTGAGCGCGCACTTTTCTGAAAACATCAAATCGATGAGCGCGGTCAATCCTGAACCTCAGTCCCTGTGAAACTGGGATATAGTCGAGCTCAGCAGGAAGAACGTCGATCGAGAATTCAGACAATCCGGGTTTCGGTTCCTCACTATGTAACGGCTGCGGCAAGTCGTAAAGAAGGTACAGAATTCTCCGCCCATCCTGCCAGGTTATTTCTTCTCCACCGGAGAGCTTTCGCCGCGACTCGATATTCGCACCCCATCCCCGGTCATGGCCGTGCAAACTGACAAGGATGCCGTCGAAATCATAGATTTCCCGAAGCCTAACGAGCCCTCGGACGAAAACGTCCTCATCGTGCCAAAACTCTGCAGGGGAAGTCTTGAGCTGAAGGAGCATATGCCCTATGCTCAGCTGGCACATCAAAGGAACACGAGCCGGGCTCCCCAGATCCATCGCTTCCCGGACCCTCTGACGTGGCGTGCTCATAGTCTGCTGGATGGAAAAACTGATTCTTGATGAGCGTGAGTGTGCGTCGCCCTATCGTTGGCCGCCGAACAAGAACGCTATTCCAAGGGAAATATCAAAGCCATTGAAATTGTTTCGTGCGCCGACAGCGTACCGAAAATCCGACATGGCATTGTAGCCGGCATTCACTCCAAGCTTGACGCTCTTGCTGAGGTACGCGTCCAATCCGATCCCGGCTCTCCCACCGAATGTCGATTCTGAATGGGCAGACTGTGCGATCAGAGAGTTGCTCGCTTCGAATCCCATGAACGAACCGACACCGATCGCAAGATAGGGTCGAACCAGATCTTCGGAAGCTGGTTCAGGAATGAAGTATCTCATCCCTACAAGGAACGAGAAGAGGGCATTCGCGCTTTGGTTGACCGCTATCGGATAAGTCATGACAGTAGAGGAAGCCTCTGAAGAAAGAAGTGATCCTGCCACCGTGATTGCCACGTTCTCCCGCATCCAATAGCAATACGTCAGTCCACCAACGAAACCACTCGCCTTGGCTTCCTGCTTGACGCCGATGACGTTTAATTGTTGGCCGGCATTCACGTTGTTCCAGAAACCGAGATCCAGCTCGATTGCTGAGGAACCACGCAGCGTGATACTTTGCGACTGAAGAAAACTGCTCATGAACATGAGCAGGACGGATACTCTGATAATGAAACCCAGCGCCTTCATGATCCACCTCCCTTTGATGGTTGATGAGGCTTGCGTCAAATGTCCAGGCCTGACGGGTCTACCCCTCCAGAACCCGCGACTTTCCAAAATGATAATATGCCGCGCACGCTCCCTCCGGAGAAACCATGGGGGCGCCGAGAGGACGCTCGGGCGTACACTCCCGGCCAAATGCGCTGCACTCGTGCGGTTTTTTCAATCCCTGTAACACTAGTCCGGCTATGCAGAGCGGCGATTCGGCAGCAGTCACTTCCTCAACGTTGAATATCTTCTCCGCATCGAATTCAGCATATGCAGCGCTCAATCCATACCCGCTCTGCGGGATGGTGCCGATTCCTCTCCACTTCCGGTCAATTGTTGAAAAGACTTCCGCGAGCAGCTTCCTCGCGGGCAGATTCCCTTCCCTCCTGACAGACCGGGCGTACTGATTCTCCACTTCCGCACGTCCCTCCTCCAACTGCTTCACAGTCATATAGATCCCCTGCAGAATATCGACGGGCTCAAAACCGGTGACAACGATAGGAACCCGATACTTGGCTGCAATCGGCAGGTATTCTTCATATCCCATGACAGTGCACACGTGGCCGGCCGCGAGAAAACCCTGGATAAGACTTGATGGAGAGGAAAGAAGTGCCTCCATTGCCGGGGGAACGAGAACGTGAGAACAAAGAATCGAGTAGTTTTTCAGCCCGAGTTTTTTCGCCTGCGACACCGACATCGCGTTAGCAGGGGCAGTTGTCTCAAAGCCCACTGCCAGAAAGACAACTTTCTTTCCCGGGTTCTCCTGGGCTATTTTGACGGCATCGAGAGGAGAGTACACGATACGCACATCTCCCCCTTCCGCCTTCACGCTTAGCAGATCCTTTTTAGAGCCGGGAACCCTCAGCATATCGCCAAACGACGCGAAGATAACTCCCGGTCGCGAGGCGATCGCGATGGCTTTGTCTATGATTTCAAGCGGAGTGACGCAAACGGGACATCCGGGACCGTGCACGAGGGTCAATTCGCTGGGGAGAAGCTCTTCAATACCATATTTCACGATGGTATGCGTCTGCCCGCCGCAGATTTCCATGATCGTCCACTTCTTGGTGGTGACCTGGCGAATCAGCTTCGCGTAGTTGTGGGCTACAGCCTGATCCCGGTATTCGTCGATGTAGCGCATGGACTGCCTTGTGACCTCTCGAGTGGTCTCAACCGCCGAGTCTTCTCCTGAACTTCCTCATTGAATGCACCGTCAAGAGTTGCCGACTGATGCAAAATATGACATCAACGAGTCATTGTCAACCTGAGCGGTTTGTTGTCAGACGACGGACAAAAGCGTTTTATGATAGGAACACGAAGGAGAGCAATCGATCATAAACAGAGTTCAGCATTGAGACGGATCGAGTCTGGGCAGATTCTGTGCACTGACGGCACCTTCCACTGGCAATCTGTCCACCAATGGTGATGTGGTCAGCAAGCTCGGGTTGGCCGAGTCAGGAGGGAAAAGCGGTGGGTTGGCTGACAACCGACGAAGTGGTGGGAAGCAGCAGGACGGGAACCTGTATCCTGATGATTACAGCCTTACAGATTTGTGATGAGAGCATTTACTTTTGATCCTCCGGCGATTTCAGCTCATCCAGACTCCCATCGATTTCCTGGATCAGCTTGAGTGTCTCGAGCGCCTCCTGTTCGTCCATCTTACTGATGGCAAAGCCCACGTGAACAATCACGTAATCGCCGAGCGAGACTTCCGGCGTCCATTCAAGGCACACCCGTTTCTCGATTCCTCCGAAGCTCACGATTCCCATCGTAGGTTGTACATTTGTGTCGATGCTGAGAACTTTGCCGGGTATTGCCAGGCACATACACCCTCCGTCAGATTTCTTTTACCTGTTCCAGTTCCGTTTTTGAGATTGCCACGCCTGACTCAATCAGGATGGTGTCACCGATCTTTGCGTCCATCAGGAATGTGAGCGAGACCTTGAGAAGGGCTCCGCGCACATTGACCTTCCCCATCGCCATCCCTTCATGCACATAGATCTCTTCGATTTGACCGGATAGAAGGTTCATCGTATCCCCTCCTCAATGAGTTCGTTGTGTCCACGATCTTGACTCATACTCACCTGACGGGCAGCGACTATCTGCCCAAGAGAGATACCGCCGTCATTCGATGGAACACGTTGATGCCAATATGGCCGGAACCCTGATGCGCGCAACCTCGTAACGGCTTTCTCTGTGAGATACCTGTTCTGGAAACACCCGCCGCTCAGAACAACACGATTGAGGCCGGCCAGCTTCGCAATCTCAATGATAGACTCCACCAGCGCATTATGAAATTTCTTTGAGATCATGGATGCCGGCACACATCTGCGGGAATCAGTCCAAACATCGTTGATCATCTTCGTCCAGTCAACCACATAGGACGGGCGCACGGACACATCTCCCGTTTCATGATTCTTTTCGATGGAACACCGGTACGTTTGCTCCGAGGTCTCCCCGACCAGGGCAAACTCAAGCTCCATGGCCGCTTGTCCCTCAAAACTGTTACGATGACGGAGACCCATTATGGACGCCACTCCGTCAAACAACCTTCCAACACTAGACGTCAGGGGCGCGTTCACTCCGTTTTTCAACATCTGGAGTACAACACTCAATTCTGCCACCGAAAATGCGGACATCGGAGCCAGCTCTCGTTGACGGAACACCTCTTCCCCAATCGCCTCAAACAAGAGCCCGGCAGCCGTCCTTCGAGGTTCCTTAATTGCTTTCTCCCCGCCAGCGAGCCGAAATGTCTTAAACGCTGCGAACCGCTCAAATCCCGAACTTCTGGCGACAAGGAATTCACCTCCCCACACTGTTCTGTCGGTTCCGTATCCTGTGCCGTCCCATGAAACCCCAAGTACCTCACCGTCGATCTGATTCTCTGCCATGCAGGATAACACGTGCGCATGATGGTGCTGGACCTCAACAACATCTGAATCGGTTCTTCGTGCTTCCTTTGATGAAAAGTAGTCAGGATGCATGTCACATGCCGTCATTGAGGGCTCAACGCCAAACAGTTGGCGGAGATCGGCAAGCACTTTCCTGAATGCTTCGAGCGATTGATGCGTTTCGAGATCTCCGATATGCTGGCTTATGAAGGCGTTTCCCTCCACGGCAATTGCCACCGTGTTCTTGAGGTGTGCTCCCACAGCCTGAATCGATGGCCCGGACGTATCCGACAACTGTATTGGCAGTGGGGCATATCCTCTTGCCCGCCGCATCACAAGCTCGCGTCCAAGGAGAACACGGACAATCGAATCATCGATGTGCCTAACAATTGGCCTGTTGTGCACGAGAAACACATCGGCGATCCCATTGAGCCGTCTCAGTGCATCTCGCTCGTCGATGCAGATCGGTTCATCTGACAGATTTCCGCTCGTTGCAACGACCGGATGGTTCAGTTCCTTCATCAGAAGGTGATGCAACGGAGTATACGGAAGCATGATTCCCAAATACGGATTCTTCGGAGCCAGGGATTTGGCCAACCCAAGGTTCGACACTTGTTTCCCGTACAGCTCACTATTGTCCTTCCTTTGAAGCAATACGATCGGCGCTTCAGGCGACAGCAGAAGTCGTTTTTCAAACTCCGAAACCACACATTCATCTTCCACCATCTCGACCGTCGGGAACATCAGCGCAAACGGCTTCTCTTCGCGATGCTTTCGTTCCCTCAAACGCTGCACGGCTTCCTCGCTGCGCGCATCCACCATCAGATGAAAGCCGCCAAGCCCTTTCAATGCGACGATGGCACCGTCACGGATTGCCTTTTCCGCTGCCAGGAGTGCGTTGTGATGACGGCCGAGCGTGTTGCCCGCATGATCCCAGAGTTCAAGCTGCGGACCGCATGCAGGACAAGCGGTCGGCTGGGCATGAAATCTCCTGTCCGCCGGATCATCATACTCCTTCTGACACTCCGGACACATCGGAAAAAGCTTCATGGATGTGTTTGGTCGATCGTACGGCAACGCTTCGATGATGGAAAACCGGGGCCCGCAGTTCGTACAGTTTGTGAACGGATAGAGATATCGCCGATTCTCTGGATCGAGGATATCGGCAAGACAGTCAGGACACGTCGCTATGTCGGGAAGGACAAGAGCTGTCTTCGGCCCCTTGCCTTCGCTCTCCCGTATTTCAAACGTTGTGAATCCGATCGGATCGAGGAATGAGAATTCGAAGCTCTGGATGAACGATCGTGGTGGCTTCTCACTTTGAAGACGAAGAATGAATTGATCGAGCGCGGTCTTTCCACCTTCGACTTCGATGAAGACACCCTGCGCCGTGTTTGAGACCCAACCGGGAAGATGCATCTCGGCAGCCAGGCGATAAACGAAAGGACGAAAGCCTACACCCTGGACAGCGCCGCGGATGATGGCCTTCAGTCTGAGATTCGAATCGCTCTGCCCATTCATCTTCGTCGTAGAGACTCCCTTACGATCGCACGTTACTCTCGAGCCACGAACACCACTCAGGGATTCCCAATTTTGTGGTGCACGATGTTTCAAACACCTTCAGCGCCGGGTTGATGCTCAGGGCGTTTTTCTTCAGGGCGTTGAGGTCACAGTTGAGATATGGCAACAAATCAATTTTATTGATGATCAATGCAGAAGCATGCTGGAACATCGCGGGATATTTCAGCGGCTTGTCATCCCCTTCCGTCGTGCTTGCGACTACAACTTTCAGAGCTTCTCCAAGATCGTAGTTGGAAGGGCACACGAGGTTGCCAACGTTTTCGATGATAAGAAGCTTCACCCCGCTCAGATCGAGATTCCCCAGGGCATCTTCAATGAGCTTTGCTTCAAGATGACATCCGCCATTGGTGACGATCTGAACAACCGGCGTGTTGTAGCGTGCGATACGCTGGGCGTCGAAATCCGTCTGCACATCCCCCTCAATGACTGCCACCTGAAGTCGCTGGTTGAAGTATTCCAGCGTTCGTTCCAGTATGCTCGTCTTTCCTGATCCCGGGGAACTCACCAGGTTGATGACGAAAATCCCTTTCGATGAGAAGAGGTCACGATTGCGTCGCGCGATCTCATCATTCTTCTCCAACACTTTCCGTTCAACTGTAATGATGCTCATGATGTCTTTTCTTCTTCCGTGTCGAGTTCGATTTCTGTAACCTGGAGCTCTCTTCCCGATACGACCGTGGTTTCAACACCGCCGCAGTCAGGACAGACGACGTACCCGATGTCATTAACAAACGTTTTCCGGCATGAGTTGCACAAGACCGTAAACGGGATCTGCTCGATTTCCAGCCGGGCTTGCGCCAGCGGCGTCTGGGCGGAGATGGCTGTGAAACAAAAGTCCAGCGAATCTGCGACCACACCGGAGAGAGTCCCGATCTTCAACCGCACAATCCGGACATCCTCCAGTTCGTCTTCCGGAACGCTCTGACGGATGATATCAGCAATACTCTCTGCGAACGACAACTCGTGCACGTTTCCAGACCTTCAAGTGATGGCAGTGGACAACCAGTCGAACAGTGGCAACAACGGTGCCAACAGCGAATTTGAGCAAAAACAACGATTTCAGAGGGTCAATTCTCGGTACTGAGAATGTTTTTCACTGTCTCTACAACAGCTGGGAGTGAACTACGAATTTTCGGTGAGAGCTCGGTTGACATGGTTTGAAGGTCTTTGATCGAGACAGTGACCAGAAAGAGCCGGGGAAGCGGTCCGAGTAGCGTCGCGGACTCGAGGAGGTCCCGCAGGCCAATATCATGCGCACTGAGGGTTCTTGGAAACTCGCTGGCGAAGCGCGGACGCCTGAGCTGAACGTCCCCCTCAGGTTTCTGATCCATTGTTGCATCAATGACGATAATGGGATCGTACTCCTGAAACAGCGACAACAAATGGAATCCTCCAGTCCCTCCATCCAACAAGGAGACGTGCTCGGGTACCGTTGTTTTTTCCATTTCACGAATCGCGTGCACACCCACTCCTTCGTCTCCCATGAGGAGGTTTCCGATGCCCAGCACGAGTGTCCGCTTCTCCGATGTCATTGTAGTCCGAGACGTTTCTCAAGTGATGATATGGTTTTCGACGACAAAAAGCCAGCCCAGACGGCAAGCAACGCAACGAAGATCCGCTCTGAGGCTCCAGATTGAGGAAACAAAAAGGCAATCCCCGGTGCGGAGGATTGCCTTTCGTTATATGCTTTTGTTTCTACTTCGTTCTCGTTCCGTCCCCTCTTTCGACGAATTTCCACCCTCCGACCATCGAAGACGTCACTCCCCGGCCTTCGACGTAGTCGTGGTAGAAAACGAGGTACACGTGGACGATCGAAAACAGGATGAAGAACCACATGAACATATGATGCCATTGGCGTACGGCAAAATCGCCTCCCATCATCGGCACTATCCAGCTGAAGAGTCGCGGCAACCAGGCATCGCTCATAGCGGCGTACAGTCCAAATCCCGTAATGCACTGAAACAGAAAAGCAAGGAATGAGAGAAAGTACGTGAAGCCGGCAAGCGTATTATGTCCGATTGACTGAAGCGGTTTTACCCGCAGCTGGAGAATATCCACCCGAAGCACATCGACCAGTTCCTTGAATTGCTCCTTCGTGTGGAGGATGAAGTTGTCCCATCGGGCGAACTGGTTCCCTACAAATCCCCAGTAGATGCGGAAGACGAAGTTAAAGAAAAAGAGGAACCCGGCGATAAAGTGGATGAACCGTACAATCCCGAACCAATAGCTGTACGACGCTTCAGAAGCGCTTGCAACAGCCAGAGGAGTCCCTATGAGATAGCCCGTCACGGACAGAGCCACCACACAAAGAGCGTTCACCCAGTGATAGAGCCGGACTGGAAGCTGCCAGACGTAGACACGTCCGATAGAGATACTTTCCATACGGCCCTCCTAGTAAGTGTTAATATGATGGACGTAGTCGCCGCGTTCGTCGTAGAGATGCACAGCACACGCGATGCACGGATCAAAGGAGTGGATCGTCCGCAGCAGCTCGAGCGGCTGATCCGGATTCTTCACGGGCGTCCCGATCAGAGCGGCTTCATACGCCGACATCTGGCCTTTACCATCCCGGGGCGATGCATTCCATGTGCTGGGTACCACGAGTTGATAGTTGTCGATCTTCTTGTCTTTGATGACGATCCAGTGTGCAAGAGCTCCCCGGGGCGCCTCGGTCAACCCGACCCCTTTTGCCTCCTTCGGCCAGGTCTCCGGATCCCACTTCGCACCGTTGAATACTCTCGTATCACCGTTCTTGATGTTCGCGAGGAGTTGGCTGTAAAACTCCTTCGACCAGTTCGAAACGAGTAAGGTCTCAAGGCCTCGCGCAGCCGTGCGTCCAAGCGTCGAGAAAAGCGCTGCAACCGGGACGTCGAGCTTTTTCAAGGTGCCATTGACGAGCTCCTTCACCTCGGCGTTTCCAGAGGCGTACGCGACGAGGAGTCGCGCCAGCGGCCCGACTTCCATCGCATTCCCTTTCCATCGCGGCGTCTTCAACCAGCTGTATTTCTGCTCCACGTTGAGGAAGTCATAAGGCGGTTTCGGACCGCTGTATTTCAGCTTCGTCTCGCCAACCCAGGGATGCTTTCCTTTGGTATCGCCGTCGCTGTATTCATACCATGAATGGTTGATATATTCCTCGATCTGCTCCGCATTCTTCCCATCAACCTCAAGCACCTTACTCAGATCGCGGTTGAGAATTGCACCACGCGGGAACTTGAATTTCGACGGATCACCGTAGCCGTTCGTCGGCAAGTCGCCGTAAGCCAGGTAGTTTGACAATCCACCCCCCACAGCTCCCCAGTCCTTGTAGAAGCTGGCAACGGCAAGCAGATCGGGAATGTAGACCTTCTCGATAAACTCCCTGGCGTCGTCTAACAGTGTCCCAACATACGCAAGGCGCTCAGCGTTTATCGCGTTCGCATCATCGGGGTTGATGGCGCAGGCAGCCCCGCCAACGAGGTAGTTCGGATGCGGATTCTTCCCACCGAAAATGGTGTGGACCTTCACAACTTCCTTCTGCCACTCGAGTGCCTCAAGGTAGTGGGCTGTTCCAAGCAGGTTAACCTCTGCCGGGAGTTTGTATGCAGCATGCCCCCAGTATCCATTCGCGAAAATACCCAACTGACCGCTATTCACGAACGCGGTCAACCGCTTCTGGACGTCCGCGAAGTACTTCGGGGAGCTCTTGGGCCAGCTTGAGATGCTCTGGGCAATATCCGAGGTCTTCTTTGGATCGGCCTTGAGAGCGCTGACGACATCCACCCAATCGAGGGCATGGAGATGATAGAAATGAACGACGTGGTCCTGCATGTATTGCGCACAGAACATCAGGTTGCGAATGAGCTCTGCGTTCGGCGGAACAGTGATCTGCAAAGCATCTTCCACGGTACGTACCGACGCAAGTGCGTGCACTGTTGTGCAGACGCCGCACGCTCGTTCTGCAAAGGCCCACGCGTCACGCGGGTCACGGCCTTTGAGAATGATCTCGAAACCGCGGACCATGGTTCCTGAACTATAGGCATCGACGATTTTCCCGTCACGTACCTCTGCCTCAATACGAAGGTGCCCTTCGATTCGGGTAATGGGATCTACCACAATGCGCTTTGCCATTAGGCACCCCCTTTCTTCTCAGTCGGTTGCTCGCTGCCGGCGATTCCTTCGTTGATCAATTTGCGCTTCCGGATGTTGGTGGAGACTGCGTGAGCCGCGATACCGACTGCGGTTCCGACACCGAGCGCAACACCGACCGTGTCTGCAGTTGTCTCGATCCCGAACCCCGGGAACGACGCGAGATGCTGATAGAACGGTCCGTTGTCCCAGAAATTCGCTTCACTGCAGCCTATGCAGCCGTGCCCCGATTGAATCGGATAACTGACGCCGTTGTTCCATCGGATGACGCCGCACGAATTGTATGTCACAGGACCTCTGCACCCCATCTTGTAGAGGCAATAACCCCTCTTCGCATTCTCATCGTCGAACGAATCAACAAAGAGCCCGGCGTCGTAATTCGGGCGGCGGTAGCATGTATCATGGACACGCCGTGAATAGAACGCCTTAGGCCTCCCTAACCCATCAAGCTGCGGTATCCTGTCAAAAGCAAGCAAATGGACGATCGTCCCTGCCATCACCTCTGCGATCGGAGGACAGCCTGGAACATTGATGATGGGCTTGCCCGAGATGATTTTGTGGATCGGCGTTGCGCCGGTCGGATTCGGTTTGGATGCCTGGATGCAACCGTTGGAGGCACAGCTCCCCCAGGCTACGATTGCCTTCGCCCCCTCTGCCGCCTCTTTGACGATATCGAGTGCCGTCCTCCCACCGATGCAGCAATAAACTCCGTCGTTTTCCATGGGAACCGATCCCTCGACCAGCATCAAGTATTCGCCTTTGTACTTCTTCATCGTGTTGTGGAGAGCTTCCTCGGCCTGATGCCCCGCTGCAGCCTGGAGCGTCTCAGTGTAATCGAGCGAGATCTTGTCAAGCACGATATCCGAAACAATCGGATGGGATGAACGGATGAACGACTCACTGCAGCAGGTGCACTCCTGGAAATGGAACCAGACAACCGGCAGCCTGGACTTGGTGTCCATCGCTTTCACTACCTGGCCCAGGCCGCTTACTTCAATTCCAGCCATTGCGGCCAGCCATCCGGCAAAACGAAGGAATTCTCGGCGAGAATATCCTTGTAGCTGCGCCTGTTCCCAAATGGAGAGAGGTTTATCGCCCATTGTTACCTCCTTGAGGAAATTGAAAAAACAAACGGCGCGCAGTCCGGAAATGACTCCGCGTCCGGGTTTGAATTGCTAAGATCTGTCGTAGATTGGGAATTCGGTGACTGAGATCGTCGTTGCCAGGTTCTCTTTGCTTTTGTGTTGAGCGAGCAACCTTGAATCGTTTCCGATCAGTGTTTTCTGGTTATCACGTCAGAGAAAGAAACTTCTGCCTGATGTTAGTTCGGGCTCTGACCAAGGGAAGGACGAGCCCGCGATAACTAGTATTGGTGCATCTCAGCCATTCTTGGAGGTTCAACTAAGAGGCTCCAGCCAACCGAGAGATTGGTGGACTTAGGGCGAGGGATAGATGCCCCCTAGCAAGCAACCCTTCCTCAATTTCAGTGCCATTTGTGACATCTGCGAATGTTGAATAATTTTGAATCTAATCCTTGTTGAGTTTCGCAACTACAGGAAATCAGCAGCCACGACCTTCGCAACGTTGCGAAGCGCCGGAATGCACGCTGTTCTCAAAGTTTCGCTTCCTTGCCAGTAGCAAGCTTCGTGGCGGGGAGATCAGAGAGAATCCAAGGGGGGGCGAGTGTAGGTTGCATAAAGTACAAAAAGAAATGACCGCTACCTCTCACAGAAGACTATGAGCTTGAGATAGCGGTCATCTTATCAATCCACCGATCAAATGGGCCCATCAGACAACACTGCGACGGCATTTGAGAGCAGATGCTTCTTAGCCCCGTTTCTCGATCGGAACGTAATTGCGTTCGCCGTACCCGAGGTATACCTGGCGCGGACGAGCAATCTTCTGGTCGGGATCCAGCAACAGTTCCTGCCATTGCGCAAGCCAGCCAGAGGTTCGCGGAATCGCAAACAGGACTGTGAACGCCTCAGACGGGAATCCGAGAGCCTCGTAGATAATCCCCGAATAGAAATCCACGTTTGGATACAGCTTCCGTTTTACGAAGTAGTCATCCTGCAGCGCGATGCGTTCTAATTCGATCGCGATTTCCAGCAGCGGATTGCGGCCTGTCACCTCGAACACCTGGTCGGCCGCCTCCTTGATAATTTTGGCGCGTGGATCATAGTTCTTGTAGATCCGATGCCCGAATCCCATCAAACGTCCACCTTCGCCCGACTGCACCTTCTTGACGAACTCTGGCACTTTTTCTTTGGCGCCAATTTCACGAAGCATTCGAAGCACCTGTTCGTTCGCACCACCGTGCAATGGTCCATACAAAGCCGCCGCCGCACCGGCTGTCGAAACAAAAGGATCCGCCTGTGAACTGCCGATACTGCGCATCACGTTGGCACTGCAATTTTGTTCGTGGTCTGCATGCAGGATAAAGAGGATGTCGAGGGCCCGCTCGAGGACTGGGTTGACTTTGTATTTCGGCTCGGTCATCTTGAAGAGCATGCCCAGGAAATTTCCGGGATAGCTGAGGTCATTGTCGGGGTACACGTATGGCTGACCCAAGTGATGCCGGTATGCGAACGCCGCAATCGTGGGCATCTTGCCAATGAGTCTGAGGATCTGGAGTTTGCGCGATTCTGCATCAAAGATGTTCTTTGAATCCGGGTAAAACGTGGACATTGCTGCGATCGTGCTCACGAGCATCCCCATTGGATGTGCGTCGTAATTGAATCCCTCCATGAACTTCTTGATGTTCTCGTGAATCATTGTGTGGTGAGTGACGTCGTATGTCCAGGTCGCGAGCTGTGTTTTGGTCGGAAGCTCTCCGTTGAGGAGGAGATACGCGACTTCCAGGTACGAGCACTTTCCGGCAAGTTGTTCGATCGGGTACCCGCGGTAACGCAGGATTCCTTTCTCTCCATCGATAAAGGTGATCTTGCTGTGGCATGATGCCGTGTTCATGAATGCAGGATCGTAGGTCATCATTCCAAAGTCGTCATCCTTCACCTTGATCTGGCGAAGGTCGATCGCTTTGATGGTGTCGTTCGTGATTGGCACCGTAAGTTCTTTGCCGGTGCGATTGTCTTTGATCAGAAGATTGTCAGGCATGATATGATTCCTCCTGTGCGTTTTGGTGATTGTCCGGTTCCCAAATCAGTCGAACTTCTTTTTTATGATGTGCGAATTGTCTTCTTCGGATCGAATACGGCAAAGATCTCTGCCACTCGGGGTACTGCCTTTCCAGAAGGCCGGGATGGCCGACTCTCTGGATCGCTTGCTAAAAAATGGTTGGTTTTCTCAAATTCGACAACGCTGTGGCTTCGAAATTTGCTCAATTCTCGTGCCATTGGCAATGTCGCATAA
Organism: Bacteroidota bacterium; assembly: GCA_049522195.1. Taxonomy (GTDB): domain Bacteria; phylum Bacteroidota; class Ignavibacteria; order UBA10030; family UBA10030; genus UBA9647. Next base: position 36,586 of record JBEKOB010000014.1, on the reverse strand, counting down.
GTACTCAACAATAGTGCGGTGTACATAATTTCTGCAGGCGTGACGTTCCTAGCGATGACACAATGACGCCGTTCGTTCTCATAAGTGCTAAATAAGACGGTATCTGGGAAGGGATTTGTGCACCCGAATCCGGGTGGGATCGCCAAAAAAAACTCGGCCCAGCTTCAAAGGCTGGGCCGAGTAGGATGGTGAAGGGTTGATCAACACTTCATCAATGGACTTCCTTTTTTAGAAGCTCTTTCACGACGTCCTTGTGCACTGTCATTCCAAGCATCTTCAGTTTCACATAGTCTTCGGAGTAGAAATAGTACCCAGGATGGGAATTATTCCTCGAACCGGCACCGGAGTCCTTGATGAGGTACCAATCCTTCCCCTCCTTCTCAAGGTACCCTACAAGATGGATCCCGTGATCATCGCCCGTGGTCCCGTTCGTAAACCGGAATTGCCGGGCACTCTCATCGATGTACTCGGAGGGTATATCGAACGTCGGCACAATAGCGACACCTGCATGCCCCTCATATCCCGGCTCTGACACATCTCCACCGATGCAGACGGAATACCCTGCTCGAATGGATTTCTTGATGGCAGCCATGAATTCGTTCAGTGGAACATTAAAGTACTCTTTGCTGTGCCACCAGTTGTCAGGCACTTCATATTCGACCCACTGGTAGTACGGTTTTTCCATCAGCGACATGATTTCGACATAGTCATCGAGATTCAATCGTACAACCTGATCCAGGTACTCCCTGGGCGTCAGCGACTTTCCGTCGACCACCACTGTTTTCGGAGGTTCGCCGATATAGTGGTTGAGTATTACCTTGATTGTGTTCGTTGCCTCTTCTTCGTTCCAGGCATTGCTCGCCTTGAAGGATTGGAGGTAGGCGTTCATCTCTTCAAAAAGCTTGGTATGATCGTGAAACTTCTGTCCCGGCTTCATGCCAGTGTACGACTCTCCAGGGACGATGCCGTAGGTCTTCCAGATTCTGAACACCGCATTCGCTTCCGAGCCTTCGCCAAACGCCGAGTTGCCCCGTTCACGTACAAACCTTCGCGCCTTTTCAACGTACTCCCAGTATACCGTATAGAGCTCTGAGAGCTTTATCTCGCGTTTCGTCAGGCGATAGATCTCAGACTCGAAATACGAGGTAGTCGAAAAACACCAGCACATGCCGGACAACGCCTGAGATATCGGCTTCGAGTGCCACACTTTCGTGAAGTCATTCACTGTTGACGGTCGATAGAGGCCGTTGAAATCGAGAAGCAATTGTCTCTTTGTCGATTGTGGCGTCGCCACAAATCGGGCTGCTTCTTTCTTGATCGAATCCATAAACTCGTTCTTCGGCTCCACAAACACAGCACGGTCACGTCGGACAGCCTGTGCGTTGAGCATCGCTGAACCCACAATGACGATTATACACGCGAATATTAGAACTTGCTTCATTTGTCCCTCCATTAAGTCATGTTACAGGATATGCGGAATAAACATCTTCGTTTCTTCCAAGTACGCTTCATACTCCTCTCCAAATCTCTCCACCATTTCTTTCTCCTCCCGTCGAGCCGTGCCTATAATTGCGGCCACGTCGATCACCGCACACACACCACCAACCCACGAGAGCTGCTTGAAGAAGACGCCAAGTCCGAGTATCATCAGTGAAGCGTAAAGCGGGTGACGTATGTATTTGAATATACCAACTTTCACAAGTCGGGTAGTGTTCTCAAACTGACCATCCGGCTTTCCAACAACTTTGAGCACACGGAATCCTTCAACAGCCGGGACAACAGACCCGCACAGCAGAATCCAGGAAACGATCTGATGCCACGAGAACGGGTCAACAAACCAGACGCGCCAATTCAGCAGACAAAGCATCAAAATACTTTCAAAGGCGAAGAATCGATAGAACCCATGAAACCGTCCTGCCTTCACAGAGAACCGCCACGTGAAGATCAACAAACCGATTGTCCCGACCACGAGGACGACGATTTCACCACCATTCAAGAATGGTTGCATTCTGTTTGCGAGTCAATGCTCTCTGTTTCAGTTCTTGACCCTTTGAACGGGCTGCCGGACAATCGTTTTCATTTTCTCCGGCTTCGCTTTTCTTGGATCACTTAGATAGATCTCATGATGCTTGCCGCTTAACTCGAGACCCCGATCCTTTGCGAAGGAATGAAGTCTTTGTATGGTCGGTCCCTCTTGCGCATAGGTTCCAATGTGCATGATCTGAACGCTAAGGCCCTCCTCCAGACCCTCGAGGCGGATTCTCTGCAACGCTGCCAATCCCTTCTTTTCCATTGCTGTCTTGATGCATTTAGAGAAGAGTGACTTGGTGACGACTTTTGGCTGCAGGATCATCAGCGTCCACTTCCAGCTGTCCTTGTTGGCTGTCATGAATGCGCCTATGTCGTCGGCCCACCACAGTCCTTCGAGGGCCATGACCGGATAGTCGACTTCCTTTTCTTTCTTCACCTTGAACTTCAGTGTGTACGCCGCGGCGTACAAAGCCTGCACCGCCTCCTGAAACTCACGCGAGGTGTTGGGATCCCCCGAACCATCGATCATAAGGTATTGGAACTTTGGAATCCGCACTACCTCCACCTCCTTCGGCGACGGAGCGTAGAGTTCTTTGAGCTCTTTTTTCAAGTCAATCTTTTTCACGATACCGGGACTTCCTTAATTCTGATATTCATTGGCGGGATGAGTGACTCTGTAGGACGCTTCCTGCCGGGTACCGGCCGATAAGCTTCGTCACCCATCGGTGGAATTTATGAAATGATTTTACAGGCTCGGCAAACATCAGGATACACTGACCATGGACGGCAGTGATGCCGTTCTTTTCGCAGAACCGAATCGCCGCGTACGATTCAGCTCCTCGTTGCATCCAGACGTGACCGATGCCCGCCTCCAGGACGTCCTGGAGGATCTTTTCAGTCTCCGCCGGTGGAACACAGAGCACCACTCCGCCCACCTTCTCGGGGAGGGCCATGAAACCGGGATAGCAACGGTCACCCTCAATCGAGTCAGCTTCACGATGAATGGGATACACTTTGAACCCTTGCTGCTTCAATGTCCTATAGATCGCGTTACCGAACTTCTTCGTGTTTCTGGATACTCCTACGACAGCGAGCGATCGCTGCGAAAGGAAATCATAGATCTCAACCTGTGTCGGTTTCATGGATGCTACTCCCCTTTCTTCGTAACGGGTCGTTTTCCGACTTTCGTGTCGAGCTTCTGTAGTAACTCTTCGGCTGCAAGAACCTCACCGCAGGGGACCATGACTTTTATCTCATTGATGATATGGCCATCGAATTCCCCGGAAGCTTCGAACAGTGTGTAATCTGATCCACCGATCGAGATCGGGCTTGCTTTCCGTGAGTAGAGGAACGGATGCAGCCCCTTTTTTACGAGACAATCTGTTACGTATCTTGCGGCTGCTTCGTCGCTGATACCATACACCCTGGCCATCCCTTCGTAGATCTCATAGCCTTCATGCTTGTGACAGAGATATCGCTTGTTGACCCGGGAGGCGCAACGCGAACAGTACGGGAGACAACAAACCACGCAGACTCCGATTGCATCACTGCTCTTGTGTTTGACGCATCGCAGACCATCGGCGAAGGAGTTTCCGCAGTGGGGGCAAAACTCGGGATCGCCGATTGCCTTGGCCTGGCACGAGCTGCATATGCGGGATTCGATTTGGGATTTGGGCATCAGCGTCCTCTTCATGACTGTGACCGAACGGTCAAAACCATCACATACCTCTGCGCTGAATCGCACTCAAATAAGATCCACTAAGCGGGAGAAAGGAAATATTCGGTGCGGTTGGTTCTCAACTCTTCACAATGGTACTGTTCTTTCTCAACTGACGCAATCGGCAACGCACTGTGCTCCGTACTTCTCAGAGACGTCCACGATACTAGTGGCAAAAATGAGAACAGCTGCCGTGAAGGCAGCTGTTCGTTGGATTCTGGATCAAACGGTTGGAGCGGAATCACCCCATCGACATCTGTCTATTGTCTCTCCTCAACATCGGTTGATCTCTTCGAGTATGTTCCCTTCCTTGTCGCGAATCCGGAGAATAAACGGCCTTCGCCCGGGTATCGAATGGGTCGCACATCCAAAGCAGGGATCATACGCGCGAAACGCCATTTCGATCATGTTCAGCGTTCCTTCGGTCACTTCCTTCCCCTTCTTGATAAGACCGCGGGCCGCCTTGTTGATCGACATCGAAATCGGCGCGTAGTTGTTCGTCGTACCAACGATGAGATTTACTTTCGTCACCATTCCCTTGGCATCAGTCGTATAGTGATGCGTGAGGGTACCACGCGGAGCCTCGACGATGCCGACTCCTTCTGTGGGAGTTTCGGTCGGTATCGTCCGGAAGTTTGTTCCGGTAATCTCAGGGTCACGCACGAGATCGAGCGCCATTTCGGCCGCCGAGAGCAATTCGATCACCCGCGCCCAGTGGGTCGCCAGAGTGGCGTGAACAGGTTTTCCGCCCAGGGTCGAATACATCTTTTCATACTCCGCCTGTGCGAGCGGAGTCGGCATCCCATCAGAGGCGTTGAGACGTGACAATGGAGTAGCACGGTACACGCCGCTCTCCTTGCCGTCCACAAGACCTTTCCATCCGACTTTCTTCAGGAAGGGGAACTTGAGGTACGTCCACGGCTCGACCTCTTCGGCAATATTCTCGAGGTACTCGGACGGTGAGTACTTCACAAACTCTTTCCCGTCAGGATCAACAACACGCACTTTCCCGTCGTAGAAGTTGACCTTGTTGTTTTCATCGACCAGTCCCATGTAATACGTTCTATGAGAAAATGCATCCGAGAGAATCAAGTCGACGTACTCCTGGTTCTTGAGTACGATATCATTGAACGCCTGGATCGTGAACTTCCCAAACTCCACAAACCACTTGCAGTGCTCTTCTATGAGCTTTGCTTCCTCAAGTGTGATACCTTTGCTCATGCCCCCCGGGAGGGCCGTAACCTGGTGCGTTTGTTTGCCGCCGAGGATCTTCAGCACCGACTGTGTCCTCTTGCGCATCTCAATGACTTTCCCGCCGACTTCAAGTCCGACTTTCTTAATGACGCCGAGGATATTCCGTTCTGAAGCTGGGGCAGTCGGCCCGACGATGAAATCGGGTCCACCCAGCGCATAGAAATGGGTTGTGTGGTCACCGGCGAAGAAGACATTATAAAGCAACTGGCGAAGTTTCTTCGCGGTCGGTGGAGGAGTGACATGGAACACCGCGTCGCACGCCTTCACGGACGCCATGTGATGCGCCTCCGGGCACACGCCGCAGATGCGAGTTGTGATGCGCGGTAATTCCTCGACCGGTCTTCCGACGCAAAACTGCTCGAACCCACGCAACTCCGGAATCTGGAAATAGGTGTTTTCGACTTCTCCGTCATCATTCAGAAAAATGTCGATCTTGCCGTGGCCTTCAAGACGCGTAATTGGATCAATTTTGATCTGCTTCATAACTTTTCAACCCTCCGCAGGATCGAGTGAGCAAGTGAGAATCTGTAGAATGTTCCCATGGGATCGGCGATCTGATCGAGGATGCTTTCAATCTCCTGAGGATCCTGTGCGTCGATGACGGAACTCAGGGCACTCACCATCTTGGCACCCTGATCGACGACATTGGGGGGCGGACCATAGCAACCGCGGCACGGCATGTTCGCCTTTGTGCAGAGGGCATCACATCCGCTTCTCGTGGCAGGGCCCATGCAGACAATTCCCTGATCAAGGAGGCACTCGTTCGGATCCGGCTGGATCTCATACGGCCTGAAGAATTTCTTGAGCTTTTTCTCCTTCCGCTCGCGGGGACACTCATCGCAACACGTTTTGTCTGTCGCACCGAGGATGGAACCTTTTGGCGGAAGAGGTTTGCCACTGATGATGTGCTCCATGACGGCCCAAATCCGCTCAGGTTGCGGCGGACAGCCGGGCACATAGTATTCCACATCAACAACCTGATCGAGAGCTTTCACTGTCTCCCACATCTCTGGAATCTCGATTGCCCCTTCCGGCATCATCGTATGAGTCTGTGGGAATGTCCCGCCGTTCTTCGTCACGGTCGACGGCGATTCCTTGTAGACGTAATTCCAGATTGCCTCCTTGGTGGTGAGGTTCGCGAGCCCCGGGATCCCTCCTTCGAGCGCACACGATCCGAACGCCACGAGCACTTTCGATTTCGCCCGCAGCAGATGCGCGATCTCCAGGTTCTCAGAATTCCGGATCGAGCCGTTGAAAAGGCACAGGTCGATGCTCTTGTCCTCCATGGCCCTGACATCCTCATATTTGAAGTCGAGCGCCACAGGCCAGAAAACGATGTCAAATGCGTTAGCGACGTCGAGAATCTTCTCGTGAATGTCCAGGACGGCGATTTCACACCCGCCGCAACTTGCCGCCCAGTACAGTGCTAACTTCGGCTTCGCCATGATAATCTCCTTCTTTCCGTAGTCAAACCTTTTTTCCGCTAGTGATGCGCAACAGGCTGCTGAATGTCATTATGGGCATAGAGCTTGAGAGGGCCCAGATTGCGAATCTCTTCGGTCATCTCGTTCACGATCGCTGCGAATCTGTCCCCTTCCGACGCTGAGACCCACTCAAGTCGAAGCCTCCTCGGATCGATTCCAAAATCCTTCACCAGCCTCTTCAGGAACGGTATGCGCCGGATCGTTTTGTAATTCCCTTCCTGATAATGGCAGTCGCCAAGATGGCAGCCCATCACGATGACCCCGTCGGCCCCGAGCTGAAACGCTTTGAGGACGAAAGCCGGGTCGACCCTTCCGCTGCACATCGTCCTGATAACGCGGACATTGGGTGCCGACTTGATGCGCGATACTCCTGCAAGATCTGCGCCTGTATAGGAACACCAGTTGCACAGGAATCCTATGATCTTTGGTTCGAATGCCATAGCTCAACACCTTTCCGTTATTCCAGTGATCGACTGCGACCATTCTTAGATGGTGCCGGACCCTACATCATCAATCCATCCAGCTCCGCCAGTATCTGCTCATCGGTGAATCCCGCTCCGGTCATAGCACCCGATGGGCACGCAGCAACACACGTTCCACATCCTTTGCACAGCGCTTCGTTCACGTGAGAGACCTTCTTGTCTTCAATGAATTCGATTGCGCCGTACGGGCACAGTCCATTGCATATCTTGCATCCACTGCAGTATTCTTCCTGGACCTCCGCCCTAATCGGCTCAATCTCCACCTCACCTTTCGAAATCACCGAGAGGATTCTCGCGGCAGCAGAGGCAGCCTGCGCTACGGTATCGGGGATGTCCTTTGGACCCTGAGCGCAACCGGCGATGAACACGCCTTCGGTGGCCGTTGACGTCGGGTCGAGTTTCGGATGGCGTTCCAGGAAGAATCCGTCCGGGCTCTTGCTGATCGAGAACAACCGTTTAATTGCGTCGCTATTCTCGCGCGGCTCGATCGCGTTGCAGAGGACAACCATGTCAACCGGTATCTCCCGGAACTTGCCGATCAGCGTATCCTCACATCGGATTTTGAGCGATGGCTCGCCATTTCCGCTCCAGGCCCCCTCCACAATTTCAGCCGCCTTGCCACGAATCATGGTGACGCCTTCGTCAAGCAAACGGTTGTAGAATTCTTCATACCCTTTTCCAAATGCCCGCATATCAATGTAGAATTGGTAGATCGCTGCATTGGTGCGATCGCGGACAAGGTGCGCAAATTTCAGGGCATACATGCAACAGACGCGAGAGCAGTATGGGTGATGGTTTATATCCCTCGAACCGATGCAATGGATGATGCCCACGGCTCGTGGCTCTTTACCGTTCTTCATGACAACCTTGCCGCCCGTCGGTCCCGTAGAATTCAGAATGGATTCAAATTCCAGCGAGCTGTACACATTGTCGAGCCTGCCATATCCATACTGGGCCATTTTGCTCGCGTCAAAGAGGTCAAAGCCTGTCGTGACGAGGACCTGACCTACCTCAATGTCCACAAATTCATCTTCCATCTTGAAGTTGATCGCGTTCGGTTCGCACACCTTGGCGCATGTCTCGCACCCGCCAGTCTGGAAGTATATGCACGATTTCGTATCGATAACAGGGACTCTGGGAACTGCCTGCAACGTTGGAACATAGATCGGGGTTTTTGGTCCGAGTGTGAATTCCGACTTCTTCCCACGATAATCTTCAAGAACCATCTTGATATGACCGGTGGGACATACGTGAGCGCACGCGCCGCACACGATGCATTGGTCCGATCGCTCGTCAAACGGCAACACGACCTTCCGTTGAATGCCCGTGTGGGCAAAGCCAAGGACTTCTGCCTTGACGACGTCATTGCACATGTTGACGCACGTTCCGCACAGGATGCATGCATCTTCGGCTTCATCGCGCTCAAGGCTCACAAAACGTGGCTTCCCCGCACCAACCCGCTCCGCCATCTCCCGCACGACCTTCACGTTTGGCCATCGGGAGAGCATGAGCTCCATGATGATTTTCCGGAGCCATTTGATCTTCTCCGAGTTCGTGCGGACAGTCATGCCCCCCCGCACCGGGAAGTTGCATGCCGTGACGATACGGCTCCGCTTCCCGCGCACTACCTCAACGCTGCACAGTCGGCACACACCGTACGGCTCACAGTACTCGCTGTGGCACATGGTTGGGACCCACACGCCCGCTTTCTCGGCAGCCTTGAGGATCGTGGTGTCTTCGAGAACTTCAACAGCTTTACCATCAATATTAATCGTTACCATGGTTTTCTCGCTCGTTACTCGACGGAGATTGCATCAAATTTGCAGACATCATAACAAATACCGCACTTGTTACACTTCATCACGTCAATCGTGTGAGCCTGTTTCGTTTCACCGACAATAGCACCATCCGGACAGTTCTTCGCACACACGTGGCACCCGTGCCCCTTTTCAACGCAGGCTACCGGGTCGATCTTGTACTGAATCAGCTTCCGGCAGGCATGACCGGGGCACTTCTTGTCCTTCACATGCGCCTCGTATTCCTCGCGGAAATACTTTAGCGTAGTCAGCACGGGATTGGGCGCCGATCCGCCAAGCGCGCAGAGGGACGACTCGACTACCATGCTGGAGAGCTCCTCAAGAAGGATGAGGTCTTCCTCAGTCCCCTCTCCTACAGTGATTTTCTCGAGGATGTCGAGCATCCGCTTGGTACCTTCGCGGCACGGCACGCATTTGCCACACGACTCGGTCTGTGTGAATGAGAGGAAATACTTGGCCATATCGACCATGCAATTGTCTTCATCCGCCACAACCATACCTCCCGATCCCATCATCGAGCCGACCTTCGTGAGCTCCTCGTAGTCGACCGGCAGGTCGAGTAGACTCTCCGGGATGAAGCCACCCGAAGGACCGCCTGTCTGGACAGCCTTGAATTTCTTTCCATCTTTGATGCCGCCACCGATATCGAAGATGATCTTTCTCAGCGTGATCCCCATCGGCACTTCAATGAGGCCGGTGTTATTCACCTTGCCGGCGAGCGAGAACACTTTCGTTCCTTTGCTCCCGCCCCATGGATCAGCGGACACATCACCAGTTCCAACGCTGTTGAACCACTGCGCGCCCTTGAGAATAATCTGGGGGACATTTGCCCAGGTCTCGACATTGTTGAGGCAAGTCGGCATGTCCCACAATCCCCGCTCCACCATATGAACGTACTTTGCTCGAGGTTCTCCCGGCCGCCCCTCGATCGAAGCCATGAGGGCCGTCGACTCGCCGCAGACAAACGCTCCCGCACCCCGCGCAATCTTGATGTCGAAATTGAAATTCTTGTTGAAGATGTTTGTTCCCAGTAAACCATATTCCCTTGCCTGTTTCAAAGCGGTTTGTAGCCGCTCGAGGGCAATCGGGTACTCATTTCTGATGTAAACGTACCCATGGGAAGAACCGATTGCATATGCACCTATGAGCATTCCTTCAATCACCGCATGCGGATCGGATTCAATCGTGCTGCGATCCATGAATGCTCCCGGGTCTCCCTCATCCGCGTTGCAGATGACGTAATGTATGTCACCCGGCATGCGCTTACATGTTTCCCATTTGATGCCCGTGGGGAATCCTCCACCCCCTCGTCCGCGCAACCCCGATGCTTTGATCTCCTGAATGACATCATCAGGCGTCATAGTCGTGAGGACCTTCGCCAGTGCCTGGTATCCGCCGCGAGCGATGCTTTCATCGATGATCTCGGGATTGATGAGCCCCCGGTTGCGGAGAACAACGAGCGATTGATCTGCGAAGAACGGTATATCGGACATCTTCGGGATCGGCAATTTCTCCTTCGGGGGAGTATACATCAGTTCTTTGACCGGTCGCCCTTTGATGAAATGCTCTTCGACGAGGAAGGGGATATCCGTTTCTTTCAGGAGCTGATAGAATATGCCATCGGGCTGAACCACCATCAGCGGGCCAACTGCACAGAAACCGTTGCAGCCGGTCGTGACGACGCTGACCTCCTCCTGCAATCCCTTTTTCCTGATCTCGGTCTCCAGCTTGTCCTTGATCTTCATCGACTGGTTGGCGACACACCCCGTGCCCGCACACACCATCAAGTACGTTCTATACGCCATGTGAGCGTCTCCTTTGTTCCTGCAAAACCGTTAGTGTGTTCTCTCGCTGCCGACAGCAAGAGCGAATTCTTGCACAACCGAGCCGCGGAGCACGTGAGAGTCAAATATCTTTTTCACCTTTTCGGGCGTCAACTGCACGTATTTCACCGGCGCCAGCTCGCCCAGCACCTCGACCGTCATCATAGGCTCCTGGCTGCACAATCCAGCGCAACCGGAATTCGTGATTATGACGTCGTGAAGGTTTCGGGCTTCAATCTCGTTCATGACGGCGGTCAAGATTCCCCTTGCCCCCGCAGCAATGCCACAGGTGCCCATGTGCACGTTCATTCTGACCCGACCCGCCCCTTGCCGGAGCGTAACCTTGTAACGAGCAGCTTCCTGGATTTTTGCCAGGTCTTCTATTGATATCTTACCCATCGGTGATCTCCTCTTCTTTTAATACTGCTTGAGGATTTTTGATACCTTCGACGTAGGGACCTTCCCGTGCAAGTTCTTGCCAACGGTAACGACCGGGGCCAATCCGCAACAACCCAGGCATCGGACGGTCTCTATACTGAATTTCTTGTCAGCCGTGGTCTCCCCCTCCTTGATTTTCAGCTCCCGCTCTATTTGTTCCAGGATCTTCACCGCACCCTGGACGTGGCATGCAGTCCCCGTGCAGACAGAGATCGGGAATTTCCCTTTCGGCTTCAGGCTGAACGCCTTATAGAACGTGGCGAGGTTGTACGTCCGGCTCAGCGGTACCTGCAGGTATTCTGAGACGTACTCAATCACGTCCCGGGGCAGGTAATACAGCTCATTCTGGATGTCGAGCATAACCTGAATAATTGAGCTCGGTTCCTTGGGGTGCTTCTGAAGTATGGTATCGACAACCTGTGCGTCCATGGCTTCTCCTGTGACTTAGTGTGCGAGAGTTTCCTCTTCCTGGCCCAGGTACCCGCGTGTAACGTTGATCCCTTTGATGGAATTCAATGGGATACAGCCGAGTTCCTCACGAATTTCCCTTGAGTCGAAAATCATTTTGTTTCCATCGCGAATGTGTACATAACGGATATTGACCTCAGCACTCGAACAGAGCAATGAGGTGATGGTCTCAACCATATTGCCGAGCGGTTTTCTGTCGATGTGGCTGAGCTGGAACGTCGCCCTGACAGTTGTCCCTGCGTCGGGAGTGGATTGGACTTCCATCGAGCCGTTTGCGATGGCTGCCGCTTCCCGGAAGAGGGCCAGCCCTAACCCAACTTTGCGCGTCGTCCTGGAGGTGTAAAACGGATCAGCGACTTTCTCGACAATATCTCCACTCATTCCTTTCCCATCGTCTCCGATCTCAATAGTGAGGAGATCCTGAGCGGAGTTCTCATTCAGCGTGATGCTGATGTTATGGGCCCCCGCCATTATCGAGTTCTCAGCAATATCAAGAATGTGGAGTGAGAGATCTTCCATAGTCATGCTTCACAGACCAGGCGCCCATCCAGATTTCTGAACGCCTTTTGAATTTCCCGAAATGAAGGGTACTCGAGCAGATACTCGCTCGTGTTCTTTCCCAAATCCTCAAGATCGTGGGCATCCGAGTTTCTAATGAACGTGCTGTCTCCGTATGCGACAAACCGACGTCGGGCTTCCTCGTCTCCGATATTGGACGATAGCTCCAGTGCATCGAACTTCAACGTTTCCGGGATGAATCCTAATTGACTTATCACGCTGAAGCTCTGCCTGTCAATGTGCGAAGCGACCGCAACGCCCCGAAGCTTATGAATTGTATCGACGATCTCGTCGACAGCCAGATTGACAGCGCCGATAAGGAGTCTGTCCTGAAACCCTATCACTTCATCACTCTCATTCGAGACCACCTGCAACCCGAACGCCTCAGGATCATTCTTTCCTGCCAGGTGTTCGTAGACAATCGACTGAAGATTGAGCACCGGCGCAAGATCTTCAAAGATCGCCAGCACGTGAATCTCTTCCCTCGAACAGACCTCCATCCCTGGCAACACCGTCACATCACTTGCTTCAGCGGCCTTCATGACGGCAGCCACGTTTTCTGCAGAATTGTGGTCGCAGATGGCCAGTAGCATGATCCCCCGTTTCCCCGCCTGCGCTGCGATATTCCGTGGTGACATTCGAAGGTCGCCGCAGGGAGACAGGCACGTATGGATGTGCAAATCTGCCCTGAATCGACGCAGCATGGTCAGGAACGCCCCTCCAGCAGTGAATGGATTCTCCCAACTGTTTCAAACGCGGGAAGATTGCTGACGATGATTGCCACTTTTTCCTCTCGTGCCTTCCTCAGCGTGTCTTCAGAAGGCTGCCTCCCCTGCACAATGATGATCCCCGCAAGCTCCTTGAGCACCGCCACCGCGACGATGTTCACGTGCACCTGCATCGTGACCCATACATTTCCAGCCTTGCTGTTTGCAATCACGTCACTGAGAAGATCGCTTGCGTATCCCCCTGACACTTGTTCATCCATGCGATCTTCGCCACATTGAACAGCGAGATGGAGTCTCTCGACGATTTCTTTAAGCTTCATGAGTGTGCTTCCCGAGATTCGCGCGACCTTTTCGCGTGTGCTTCGTGACCACGTCCAGGAGGTTCGTGGACAGGGTTTCAAACGTCTTCATAGTGAGAAACACGCATTCATCAGCGTCAGCGTCACCTTTGACGACATCTTCGGCAAACGTAAGGCATGTCGGGGCGCCGCAAGCACCGCAGTCGATCTTCGGAAGCATATCATAGATCTGGTGACGGCGGTGCATTTTCTGAATCCCCCTGGAGATGTCCTCGTCAAGCGGATGCACCGGACTGGGCGAAATGGTACCGACGAGCGAAAAAAAGTTCTTTTGATACAGCTCGCGAATCTTCTCGCGATCCTGACAGGGCTCCGAACCATGCTTCTCAACCATCCGGAGCACTCTGCCTCTGGCGATATAGGGGTTTTCGACGGTCAGCGAGCCACCTACGCAGGCTGTCGGACAGGAATGGCATTCGATGTACTGAACGTCTTTGAGCTTTCCATTCTCGATTTCGTCGAACACCCTCATGACATCGGTCAATCCTGCAATGGCAATCGCATCTTCCGCCTTAAGGGAAGCGACCTGGCCTCCCACAATTGGCCAACCAAGTCCAAGACCGCGGATTTCGGGTTTGCCATCCGTCAAGTCGGCACGAGCAAGCGCCCGGATGAGGTTGGGATAGATCTCGGAAATCGGAATAACCCCATCGAGGAAGGAGTGCTTTTTTCGGGGTGGATTCTTCAGGGCGATCATTTTCGACGGACACGGGGCCAGGTAGATCGCGCCGATTTCATGTTCCTGAAGTCCGAGTTCATGCATCTTGAGCCGTTTCACCTCCCGCGCCGCAATCTCCATAGGAGATTCAATGGGAATGAGATTGTCAAGAAGATTTGGATACCTCACCTGGATCAGACGGACGATCGTCGGGCAGAATGGAGAAATAAGCGGCCGAGGTGTGCTCTTCGAGTCAAGGTATTCCTGAATCGCGATGCTTACCGACTCGGAGGCGCACGCCACATCGTATGCATCATCAAAACCAATCGTTTTCAGTGCACTGAGGATTGCCGATGGCCGGACATCCTTGCCGAACTGAGAATAGAACACCGGTGACGGCAGGGCGATCGTATATTTGAATCCGGAGAAATCGCTGAACGTGCTGGTTTGGGGGATAAACGCGTGATTTGGACATACGCGGACGCATTCACCGCAATCAATGCATCGGTCACTGAGCAGCGTAGCTTTTCCACTTCGTACGCGGAGAGCCTGAGTCGGACATGCGTGCAGGCACTTCATGCGCCCCGCGCATTTCTCAGTATCAACCCGTATGGATCGAAATTCCGGTTTCATAGGCTCAGTTGATCCAAATCGTGATTTCTAACTTCGTCCCCTTGCCCAACGTTGACTCGATCTCGAATCTGTCCGCATTCTTCTTGATGTTCGGCAATCCCATGCCGGCTCCAAATCCGAGTTCACGCATTTCCGGGGTAGCCGTCGAATACCCTTCCTGCATCGCCAGCTCGACATCTGCAATTCCCGGCCCCCGGTCGTCCACGATAATTCTGATGGTTGTCGGCGTCAACTGTACCGATACAGTTGCGCGCTCTGCGTACATCACCACGTTCATCTCTGCCTCATACATCGCGATGGCCACTCGCCGGACGATCTCGGGTTGAACGCCGAGTTCCTTCAGCATGCTCTTGATTTCCGTGGACACCTTGCCTGCGTCGAAGAACTCCTTTCCTTCGATGACAAACGTCTGGAATACCGTTTGTCCGTTCTCGGCAGCCACTCATGCTCCCTCAATCGTTCGAAGAGAATTCATGGTCGGAGGTATTCCGGCCCGATACAGGATCCCGCACGCCTCATACATCGAGTACGCAGTACCCATCAGCGGAATTTTCTTCTCGTTTGCAACACTGATGACGGTTTTGTCGGGCTTCTTGCCCCTCACAAAAATAATCGCACTCAAATCGGCGATATGCGCAGTCTGGATCGTCTGCACTGTCACC
The DNA here is from genome assembly GCA_049522195.1 of Bacteroidota bacterium. Classification (GTDB taxonomy): domain Bacteria; phylum Bacteroidota; class Ignavibacteria; order UBA10030; family UBA10030; genus UBA9647. The sequence goes on along the minus strand of JBEKOB010000014.1, from coordinate 21,474 downwards.
AGTCCAGTGAGCAGCAGAGCTCCTGACCTGGTGAATGCCAGGACATCGCTCATAAGATCGGCAGCCCCGGCGAAGATCACCGTCCGATCGAGGAACTCGTCCCCGGAGAACACCTGACAGTCGAGCAATTTCTGCACATCCGACAGAACCATGGCGTGTCCTTTATTCCTTCAGTCGCGTAGATATCTCATTGATCAGCTTGTCGCCAAGCATCATCGACCGTCCCTCAGGTATACGCGTGGCCGGGCAATTACTCCAGCATTGTCCGCACCCGGTGCACTTCTCGGTGTCGACGTATCGGGCTTTCTTTCGAACCCGGATCTTGAAATTGCCGATGTAGCCAGAGACGCTATCGACTTCCGAGTAGGTCAGAAGCGTAATATCCTTCCGATGTCCGACCGACACCATCTTCGGCGTCAGGATGCAAGCTGCACAATCGAGCGTCGGGAAGGTTTTGTCGAACTGCCCCATCCTTCCGCCGATGGTTGGTTCCTTCTCGACCAGGTACACGTGGTGCCCCGCATTCGCGATTTCGAGAGCAGCCTGTATCCCTGCGATGCCCCCCCCAACGATGAGGGTGGCCTTGTTTACCGGCATACGGGTGATCTGAAGCGGCACCTGGAGGGCGACCCGGCGCACCGCAGCATTGATGAGTGCCATGGCTTTCCTGGTCGCCTGCTCTTTATCGTCGTGAACCCATGAACAGTGCTCCCGGATGTTCGCGATCTGCACAAGATACCGGTTCAACCCGGCCGACTCAGCGGCCATCCTGAAGGTCAGCTCATGCATCAGCGGAGAGCAGGCTGCGACGACGACCCTATTAACGCCGAGGTTCTTGATATCCTGCTTGATCAAGTCCTGGCCTGGATCGGAGCACATGAATTTATAGTCGCGGGCGATGACCACATTCGGCTGTTTCGCAATGAAGTCCCGCACCTCCGAAACGTTCACTGTGGCGGAGATATTGACACCGCAGTGGCAAATATAAACGCCGATTTTCACCTGGCCGTTGCCGTTGGTTGGCTTCGCACTTTCATGCATAGTGAGCCTCCGATAACGAAGTAATCTTCTTGCCCAGAGGAATGAACGAAGAATCGAGTCCAAGACTTTTGGCCGGGAGACCGAACGCGATTCCGAGCAATTGTGTGAAATAGAGAATGGGAACGTTGAACTTTGTTCCGAACGTCTTGTTGATCTTCCCCTGATATCCCTCAAGATTGAAGTGACACAGGGGGCATGTCGTCACGATAACCTCAGCCCCGTTTTCGGTTGCACACTCCAGAAGTTCCTTGTTCAGTTTCAGGGCAGTGTCCTCGAAGGTTGTCATGAGCATGCCGCCGCAACATCGGACCTTCATCGGAAAATATACGGACTCACCGCCACAGGCATCGAACATCCTGTCGAGCAACATTGGATTTTCCCGATCATCGAACGTCTTGTCCGGGCGGACAATCTGGCATCCGTAGTACGGGGCTATCTTGAGGCCGTCCAGGTTTTGCTGCACTTTTGCCCGAATCGCCTCGATTCCAATATCATTCATCAGGACGTCGACGGGGTGACGCACCTTGGTTGTTTTCTCGTATTTCAACCCACCTTCCGCCAGCGCTTCATTGACATCCCGATGCATCTCCGGTATCTCGTGCAGGATTCGATTCGTCTTGAGGAGAACCGTGAAACAAGAGCTGCAGGGGGCAAGGATGTCGAGGCCCATCATCTCAGCGAGCGCCAGATTCCTGGCCGAGACTGCGAGCGATACGGTCTCTTTAACCGACATGTACATTGTCGCACCGCAACAATTCCAGTCTTCGATTTCAATCAGTTCCTGCCCGAGCGCCTTGAACACTTCCCTCACCGATTCATCGTAGCCTCGCTGCGTTTTCTCGAGACTGCAGCCGGGATAATACGCGTATTTCACGGTCACTCTCCTTTTCTTGATTCAAGTTTCTTTTCGCCGAGCCCCCTGTAGCCAACATACTCGGGTGAGTACTCAAGCTTCTCGGGCACGTGCCGCATTTCAATTTCCTGAGCTTTCTTGATAATGCGTGCCAGCGATTGGTGAGCTTTGATCCGCTTCGGGAAGAGGGCAAGTCGCTTGGTCTTAAGCATCTTGATCCCGAGAGGGATATAGCCGAAGAGTTTGAATACGCCGGTCCTCATGTAGTACAAGGCAATCACGGACCCCTCATGGAGGCGGCCAAAGTTCTTGAGGCAGCCGATGAACAGCTTTGCCATCAATTGAACCTGCGGCGCCTTTGATTTCAGGTTTTTCTCCATCTCCGTCCGCTTCAAGGCATAGATGAGATCTGTGATCTTGATGCCCGACGGACAACGAGTAGTGCACGCGTAGCAGGACGCACAAATCCATATGGAGCGACTGTTCATAATTGTTTCCAGCTCACCAGCGCGGAACAATGCAATCAACTGGCGGGGTGAGATATCCATCGCGTAGCTCACAGGGCACGAGCCGGTGCATGTGCCACACTGTATGCAACGCTTGATTCGCTCACCCGCCGGGACAGCTTCGACGTGTTTCAGGAAGAGCTGTCTCAGCTCCGCTTCGCTCCGCGTCATCAGTCCAGGTAATTGATTTGAAGTGTGTGCCATACGTGCTCCGTCGTCGTCAAATGGTGACCAGGTGATCGATGACCTGCCACTCTCCGGTGCAAACTGGTGAGTTTGTTTCATTCTGGTGTACATCAGTACAGATAAGATCGACAAGCTTCGGTATCGCTTTCGAGACTTCTTCAGTGCAAGCATCCCGAAATGTGGTGATGTCAGCTACCTCAATACCATACACCGTCAGTTTTTTGGGAAGGGACGCTCCCAGGAATTTCGCCAAGGCGAGCACCTGACCGAGATCAATTTGATGTGACGAAGTGAGTTTTAAAGGTTCTTGATCAGGTGACTGGACGAATCGATACAGAGTTCCCGCAGGTTGGTTTCCTGATATGATGGCGTCCACGATGATGCATTCTCTATATCCGACTACATAGTCCAGCAATTCGAGCCCCCCTACCGCAAGCTCCTCAAATGTTATAGAAGTGCCTTGGAGACGTTCTTTTAACTCCTGGACAACCCTGATTCCCACACCATCGTCAGAGAGAAATTCATTCCCCAGCCCGATGATCGTACAGGGTCTCAAGTGAGAAGGAGGGTCTTGAATAGTCACAGGGGACATGCCTATTTTGTTTGAGCAATAGCCTGCAGGAGCCAGGAGAAATCGGCTGTGAGCTCGGAGCGCCAGCTTGTGAGCAATTCACTTCCGATTTCAGTGTACAGACCGACGATCTTCTGGACGACTTTCTCCCCGCTTTCCGTCAGAACCACCTGCTCTTTGCGGCGGTCATCGGCATCGAGTGTCCGCGTAACTAACTCCCGATCCTCAAGGTCCTTCAGGATCTTTGACGCGCGTGTGGAACTCACGTTGATGAGCTCACTGAGGCGTTTCACTGAAGGGGGGTGATCGGAGAAGAGTACACTGAGACAATGCATCTCGTCGACAGCAAGTTCTGCGCGCGACGAAACGTACTTATCAATTCCACGGCAACGACGCGTCAGCCGAAGAAGATCAACTCCAAATCTTGGCTCGGTAGAATACATGCTGGAAGTAGTCGTGACACACAAATCCGTCTACTATAGGCAAATATTGTGCAAACGAAACTATTGTGGAATTATCTCCGAATTTCACGTTTCTCATATTTGGTCCTGGTGAAAAACGACACACTCGCTTAAGAATTCAACATTTCCATATGTGCTCTAAAAACCGTACAGGCATTCCCGCATCGTGGAATTTCTTCCTTGGAGGATGACCTTTCTGACCACGTCCATGAAATGATATTGCCTGAGAGGACTGGGGATGAACCGGTTTGACTCATTGCGCAAAAAGCAAAACCGAAGTAGATCACTTACTCCGGAAGTTGCATTCTCAATTCTCTGAATCAGCAGGACCGTCTCAAATCTGCTTTTGCATCAGTTCCGAGAAACAACTCAGGTTAGCAATTCTCATTTCATGGATCAGACGCCGGGAATCCGAAATGTAATTTGTAAAGGTCACCCCTTTTCGTCATATTATTAATGTACGTATGACGGACCGCATGCACAGAACTCCCCCACTGTCGCGTGCACGCGAATATATTGTTTCGCAATCGGTATGAGCATCTTCCCGTGAAAACAATTCAGTCCCAACTGATCCTCGCCTTTTCTATCGCGATTCTCGTCCCGGCATTCGTCACGGGCTATGTCGGCATGCGGATTATCTCCGACCAGGTGATCACCCGTGCAGAGACGAAGACCATCTCGGATCTCAACTCAGCGCGTGAGATTTACCGTAACAAGATCTCTGAGATTCACAGCGTCACGCGTCTCACCGCCGTCCGCAAGCTCGTCCGCACAGGCGTGATCAACCGGGATCACAACTTCTTGAGCAAGGATTTTGAAGGGATCATCCGTCGGGAGAAGTTGGACATCCTCACCATCACAGACAGTCGCGGCACCGTGATTGCCAGAGGGCGCAACCCAGCCCTCTACGGTGACAATATTCTCGAAATCGGATTTATTGAGCGGGTGATACGAACTCGACAACCGGTAACTGGTACCGACGTGCTTTCGCGCGAGATGCTCGAGAAAGCTTCGCCCGAGCTTGCGGCAATGGCGCGTATGGATATCATTCCTACGCCAAAAGCCAAAGAGCGGAAAGACCATGAAGAAACCTCTGGTATGCTGATGGCCTCCGCTGTCCCCGTGTTCGATGACAATGACCATTTCCTGGGAGCACTCATCGGAGGAGTACTCCTGAACAGGAATTTTGAGATTGTTGACAAGATCAAGGAAGTCGTTCACGAAGGACAAATCTACCAGGGGAAGGAAATTGGCACTGCGACAATCTTCCAGGGAGACCTTCGGATATCGACAAACGTGAAGAATGCCGATGGCACCCGCGCGATCGGAACACTCGTCTCAAGCGAAGTCTATGACGCCGTGCTGCGGGAGGGGAGACGATGGGTCGGTGAAGCGTTTGTCGTAAACGCTACCTATATCACTGCGTACGAGCCGATTCGAGATCTCATGGGAAACATCATCGGCATCCTGTACGTTGGTGTCCTCAAGCAGCCTTTCGATGACGTCCTGCAGAAAACACTGGTGCTGTTCCTTGGCATCGCGTTCCTGGGCATCATCCTGATTGTATCTGCATCGGTTTTCCTCGCACGGCGGATCTCGCGCCCTCTCCGGCAACTGGAGGTAATTTCCAGGCAAATTGCTGATGGCAACTACAAACACGATTTTGTGGTGCGGGGTCCTAACGAGATTGAACATCTCGGCCGCTCCCTCAATGTGATGGCGAAGCAGCTGGAAGAGGAAAAACGTGAGCTCGAAGAGTGGGGTAACACGCTGGAAAAAAAGGTTGCAGAACGCGCAGAAGAAATGAAGAAGATCAACTCGCAGCTCTTCCGCTCCGAAAAGCTGGCATCGCTTGGCAAGCTGGCCGCCGGCGTTGCCCATGAAATCAATAACCCGCTCACCGGAATTTTAACAAACAGCAGCCTGCTTCTCGAAGATCTTCCGGCCGACGATCCACGCCGAGAAGATGTTGAAGTCATGGTGCATGAGACAATTCGATGCCGCGAGATCGTGAAGCGCCTGCTCGATTTTGCCCGTCAAACCAAGCCCCAGAAGAGGCTTGCCGACATCAACGCCCTGATTGAGAACATCATCCTGCTCGTCAGGAACCAGGCGTCGTTCAGAAACATCCTTATAGAGAAAAAGCTGGACGAGATCCCCGAGGTGCTCGTCGATCCAGACCAGATACAACAGGTATTCGTGAACATCATCCTGAATGCCGCTGAGGCCATGACGAAAGGCGGCGTACTGACCGTAACGTCAGGGACTTCGTCTTCAGGAGAGTATCTGGTGATCAAGATCGCCGATACAGGGCCCGGCATCTCGGAAGAAGTGCGGGAGAGGATATTCGACCCCTTCTACACGACGAAGGAACACGGAACCGGACTGGGCCTTTCCATCAGTTACGGCATCGTTGAACAACATGGCGGGACAATCAGCGTGGAGAGCAGCCTGGGAAAAGGTTCTACGTTTGTCATCCAACTCCCCGTCCTGACGAATGAAAGCAATGAATAGATGGTATGAGTGCGCACATCCTGATTGTTGATGACGAAATTGTAATCTGCAAGAGCTGCGAAAAAGTGTTCCGCCGTTCGGGCCACTCTACAGTCATTGCCACCTCCGGCCGCGAAGCGCTGTCGATGATGGAATCCGAGAGCTTCGACGTGGTCTTTACGGACCTGAAGATGATGGATATGGGAGGATTGCAGGTGTTGCAGGCGGTCAAGGAGAAATATCCTACGACCGTCGTTGTCATCATTACCGGATACGCCACGATTGCCTCAGCGGTAGAAACCATGAGGTCTGGAGCATTCGATTATCTGCCAAAGCCGTTCACAGCGGGTGAATTGCTCGCCGTTCTCGAGCGGGCCCTCGAGAGAAGAAAACTCCTGAAGATGTCGGAGCCCGAGTTCGAATATGCAGAGGCAGGAGGATTCGAAGGAATGATCGGCACAACTCCCGTCATGAAGGAGGTCTATAGCCTGATTCAGAAGGTCGGGCCGACGGACAGCACAGTACTCATCATAGGCGAAAGCGGGACGGGGAAGGATTTGACCGCGAAGGCGATTCACGAGCACAGCAGGAGAAAGGCGGCGAAATTTTTCGCAATCGATATCTCGACACTTTCAAGCACTCTGCTTGAGAGCGAGCTGTTCGGTCACGTGAAGGGCTCATTCACCGGTGCAACAGCTGATAGAGCCGGGGTTTTCGAAGTTGCCGACCAAGGGACAATATTCCTTGACGAGATCGGGAACCTCCCGCTCGAAACACAGGCGCGCCTGCTGCGCGTTCTTCAGGAGAAAGAGTTTTTCCCGGTCGGGAGTACGACTGTACGCAGGGTTGATATTCGGCTCATTTTCGCGACCAACCAGAATCTCAAACAGCTCGTCAGTGAAGGGAAATTCAGGGAAGATCTCTACTATCGACTCAACGTTTTCCCGCTCCGCCTCCCTCCTCTCAGGGAACGTCGTGAAGATATCCCGGAGCTTGTGGGTCATTTTCTGAAGAAATACTGCACTTCGGTGAACCGCTCCGTGCCGCACGTCCGTGCCGAGGCGATGGAATTGCTTATGGACTATCACTGGCCGGGAAATGTCCGGGAGCTCGAGCACGCAGTCGAACGCCTGTCGATTCTTGTCGAAGGAGATGAAATCGAACCGGTCCACATCTCAGCTGCCCTGTACCGTACGGATTCTTCTCTTCGCTCGATGATACCAAAGACAAGCGACGAACTCAAAGAGTTGAAGAAAAAAATACGTGAGTCCTCCGTTCAGGAAATCGAAAAGCTCTTCATTGAAGAATCGCTCGTGCGAAACAACTGGAACGTTTCGCGCGCGGCGCGTGAAGCCAACATGCAGCGATCGAATTTCCAGGCGCTCATGCGGAAGTACCACATCAAGAGACAGACTCCAACCGCATAACAGATTGTGCACCCGTATATGGGATTTACGCACCTTTGGAAGGGTACAATCCTTCATTTCAGCATGAATTCGACGCTTCGGTCCACTTTTCGCAGGTTCAGCACTTCCGGCATCAATACATCCCTTCATCCTCCACTTCCCTGCTAACTCTAAGCCATTTAAGATCTTAAGGGCTTCGCATTTGTGGCAATCGTCGATGGCACGCGGCTTGCTGCATTCCTCCCAGAAATCGATTCACACGATGGTTCAACAACAACAAAGGCAACGACAATGATCACCCAGAAAATACTCGTAGTTGATGATGAAGAGAATGTCTGTCAGAGCATCAAGAAGGTTCTTTCACGGAAGGGATACGAAGTTTCCCAGGCTCTCACAGTGGACGATGCAGTGAAATTAATCAAAGAGATGACGTTTGACCTTGTCATCACAGATATGATGATTCCAGGCACAAGCGGATTGGAGCTGCTCCAGATTATCAGGGACCATTATCCGGAGCTTGAGGTCATTATGATCACCGGATATGCGTCAATTGAATCAGCGGTTAAGGCAACGAAGCTTGGAGCCACGGCATATCTGCCAAAACCGTTCACACCGGACGAGCTCACCAAGGTCACTGAGAACACGCTCTCTGTTAAAGTGACCAAGGCAAAGAGGAAGGCGGAACAGGTACCAGACGCCGATGAAGACGAACTCGCGGATGGCAATATCGATATCGACATGCCCTTCAACGCCCGGGAAGTTGCGAAGCAGACATCAAGAGAATATGTCGAGACGCTGACACACACGGATGTTCCTCTTCCCAAGAAGTCGGCCAAGAAGGCCTATTGCTTCCTGGGCCAACGCGCATGCACGAAGCTCGTCATTGATGGCAAAGAATGTGCAGGCGAATGCCCAATCCTTAAGAAGGAAAAGGCTCGGGCAAAGGCCTCAACGGGCGTGCGGCAACTCTCCAACGACATCATTGATGTCGATCTCCCCTTCAATCTGGCTGAGGTTGAGAGGATTACCGGAGCTGACTACATCAATTGTCTCACCCGATCGGATATTCCTCTCGCCGGCTTGTATGGCCGCGACGCGAACGCGAAGTACTCTGTGCTTGTGGTCGACGACGAACCAATCGTGTGCCACAGCGTCAGGAAGATCCTCTCGAAACAGAGCTGTGCAGTCGAAGAGGCATTTGATGTCGATGCGGCGATGCAGAAAATGAAGCTTCAGTCGTATGATCTGGTCCTTCTGGACCTGAAGATGCCAAAACGCAGCGGGATGGAAGTCTTGAAGTCGATTCGCACTCAATATCCTGACCTGCCGGTGGTCGTGGTAACGGGACACGGCACGATCGAGACTGCAGTGGAGGCAACGAAGCTTGGAGCGTTCAATTTTATCCCCAAGCCGTTCACTCCTCAGGAGCTGACCAAAGTCGCAGTCGAAGCGCTGGCAGCCTGACATCCGAGAATACAATCAAAGGGGTGAGTTCTCTGAGCTTCATGCTCACGAACTCACCCCTTCTTGTTGTGACACACCCTTCGTTCATCCACTGCCGGCACTCTCCACCGCAACAATACCGGACCCGTCAGCGCTCGAACAGACAGACAGGATTTCCGTCGTCACCCGAGCTGATCTTTCCGTAGAACGTTTCGTCCATCACGACCTGATAGGTCGTAGGATTCAGGTACTTCGCATTGATTTCAACGGTATCGTCTTCGTAGATCTTTATCTTGACATAGTTGTAGACATGCCCCTGTCTCGGATGCGAAATCAACATCGCTTGGGACGTTGTAACAAATGCCTTCGGGTTCCTGACCGAATTGACAGCGAAATACTCAAAAGTGCTAAACGACATTCCACCTATCGCATCGGGAGCTTTTGTCTCAACGCTATCGACGATGAGCTTGCATCGTGAATAGTAGATCACAGCCCGCACATCGGATCCAGTCCTGAGCGCGAACATCAACTGATCAAAATTCTTGAGAAGCTTTGATTGGCCGAGAGCGTTCACCAGACCTACAGAGCACATAAAACCCAGAAGTAGTACTCGCTTCATATCATCCTTCTCATATTCCTGTTCCTGAAGTGCGGCTCACACTGATCCCGCTTTTTCCGCCCTGAGTAAATCGATCGTCTCTACAGCATGACGCAAATGTGGGATGACGATGCTCCCACCGACAATCAACGAGACATTCAGAGCGTCATACAGCTCTTCGTCTTTCCAGCCTGCCTCGACACACTGCAGGAGATGGTAGTCGATACAATCGTTGCATCGAAGCACTGCCGAAGCTGCCAGTCCAAGCAATTCCTTTGTCTTCCCGTCGAGCGCACCGTCATTGTACGCTGTCGTGTCCAGATTGAAAAACCTCTTGATGCCCAGATGATCGATCTTGAAGATCCGATCATTCATGCGTGTGCGGTACTCCCGAAACTCCTCAAGACGGTTGCCCATGGTTTCTCCTCGTTCAGTGAGCGGTTGTGTGCAGAGGTGCTGCATTTTTCTCAAGAATGCCAATTCTCTGATAATATTCAAGAGTATTCGCATTTATGAGCCGCTCTCCTGGGCTCAAACCGCGGAGAGATCAGGTCAAACGCCTATGAACGTCGCACCTTTTCAACGACTTCAATGATGGTTTTCACGACAAGCTCTGGCTCGTCCAGATGGACATTATGGCCACTCCTCGCAGCTACAACAAGTTGGGAATCAGGAGCTAATTCTGTCTGCCCCCTGATAAGCTCCTGCCAGAGCGATTCCACACGTCGGGCATCATCGGCGCTCAACCCTCCGTAGTGGACAATCTGATCAATCATCGTTTCCGAAGAGTGAGTGATCACTCTGAGAGGCACCCGAGGAAAGCCATCGGCAGTTCTGAGGATCACGTTGGAGACGGGTCTTTGCAGCTGCAGATATTCCGCCAAGCCTGTCCGAGGATTCTCCGGCAAAAGCATGTGGTGCCAAAGGATGTTGAGCGTCTCAGCAGGCACACGGAGATTACCCTCTGATAAATAGGACTTCAGTACTAGCCGCTTCAGCAGCCTTGTGACACCAAAACCGTTGAACCACAGGAGCATCCTGAGCACATGCCCCTTATCCACGCCACTCCTGTGGAACACAGAGGGAGGAAGCTCCTTGCGGAACCGGTCGTTGTCGGACGATACCGGGTCGATGAGAACCACTCCCCCAACCATTTCAGGAAAGAGGCGGGCGAAGTGGTTCACAAACAAACCGCCGAGCGAGTGTCCAACCAGGACCAGCGGGCCATTGATATTGAGCTCGTCGATGAGTCTTTTGAGCTCGGCCGCCACGGCCGCGCCGGTGCGAGGCTCGTCAGCCGACCCACTCCATCCATATCCTGCCCTGTCGTAGGTCAGTACCCTGGTATGCGTTGCAAGTTCATCCTGGATCACCCACCATTCGGGCGAAACTGCCCCCAACGCGGCTTCGATCACGACCGTGGGATTGCCCTCGCCCTTCAGAGTATGATAGACTCTTCTCCCATCCACTTCGAGAGCCTTGCCCGGCGGCTTTGGCTTCTGATACCATCTCAACAGCAGGATCAGATTGAGAGCCCGGATCAGAAAGAGAACGGCTAAACAAGCAGCGGCGATTTGCGGCACAAGCGTCATCAAGTACCCCTACAAATTCGTATTGAGAGATTATCGTTTCGAGTCATCCAACAGCGTGCGATGCGAGAGGAGAGAACCTGGTCTGCCGACCGACGATTTCGCTTCCCTACATTCGCGAGACATACTGTTCGAACACTCTGCGAAAATGGAAGCCATAAATGGAGAACGTGATTGCGAGTGGGAACAATCTGGGCCTTGTGAACAGTGACCAGAAAAAAAGCCTCCAATAGTATTGCCGTTCCTTCCCAATGATTCCCAAGATAATCACCGATTTTACAAGAGCCCTGATGTAGTTGGCCTGAAAACGGAATGATGTCTTCTGGATCGGCTTGAAATCCTTCAGGAATTGTTTGACACGCTGGTAGTACTCTTTGGGGGAGTAGATTTGGTGCAGAACCTTGTGATACCCCTCCATCAGCGTGTCAAGACTCATCTTAGGAAGAAAATTAATGGAGAAATCAGTGTTGTTCCCCGACATTGTCGAGAGTATGCGACCTTCGCTCAACAGTCTTTTGTAGAGTCGGGTTCCCGTCGGGGCATTCAGAAGTCCCACCATGGCAGTCACTATGTTCGTTTCCTGAATGAATCGAATCAGCCGCTCGAAGATCGTCGACGGGTCCTGGTCAAACCCCACGATAAAACCCCCTTGCACTTCGAGCCCGGACTTCTGCATTTTCTTCACCGAGCCGACAAGATCACGGTTCCTGTTGGGGATTTTACTGCATTCGATCAAGCTCTCCTCATTCGGGGATTCAATTCCGACGAACACGGTATCGAAGCCGGCCAACGTCATCAATCGCATCAGCTCATCGTCGTCAGCAAGATTGATGGAAGCCTCCGTGTTGAGATTGAACGGATGCTTGTGTTTTTCCATCCATGCTATAATCGATGGCAATATTTCTCGCCGGAGTTTTTCTTTGTTTCCGATGAAGTTGTCATCGACGAAAAACACTCCTCCCCTCCAGCCCCTTTCATACAGAGCATCCAACTCCGCCGAGACCTGTTCTTGCGTCTTCGTCCGCGGTTTGCGCCCGTAGAGCACCGTGATGTCGCAGAACTCGCAATCGTACGGACATCCTCTTGAGTACTGGACGTTCATCGATCCATAATGCTTGAGGTTGATCAAATCCCAGGACGGGATCGGCGTCAGCGTAATATCGGCCCATCGATCAGTCACGTACGAGTGCCTCAGCGTCCCATGTTCCCAATCGCTCAGAAATTCCGGCAACGTGATTTCCGCCTCATTGAGCACGAGATGGTCGACATCCCCATATTCATGAGCGTGGGCGGTGAAGAGCGGACCTCCTGCTACAATCTTCTTTCCAAAGGATTTGCATTGACTGATGATTTCACGGACAGATTCTTTTTGTGCAGACATACCGCTGATGAAGACGGCGTCGGCCCAACGGAGGTCCTTTTCGCTAAGCGACCGGACGTTGCAGTCAACGAGCTTCTTCTCCCAGCTGCCGGGCAGCATCGATGCAACCGTCAGAAGGCCCAATGGAGGAAAGCTTGCCTTACGTGAAATGAACCTGAGGGCGTACCGGTAACTCCAAAACGTGTCCGGATATTTCGGGTAGACCAGGAGGATTTTCATGGGGCCTCTGGACCGGGTTCGCGGTTGCGGAGCGGTCATGGTAGGAGCAATCACATAAACCACTGATGCCTGTTGTAGACAGCGTCACCGAACTGCTTCATGAATTGCATTTCATCGTCAGCCAATGCCCCCTGCTTTAAGACTGCGAGATTCTCGATAAGCTGTTGCTCATTCGAAGGAGCAGTGAGACAGACATGTACGTTTGGATTTGATAGAACAAACCGGTAGCACAGACTGGCGTCCGGCAGACGTCCGTCTTTCGGCCACCCTTTGGGGCGGCGGATGAGGGCTGTCCATCTCGTGGCAGTATAACTTACGATGCCGGGTCGATGAGTTGTAAGGTAGGGAAAAATATCCTTTTCGGCACCCCGATGGGCTGCATTATATCGCATCATCATGACATCCAGTGTCCCCTCCGACGCCAGTTTCCCTACATACTTGCGGTCGTGGCACGACATCCCGATCGAACGCACCTTCCCTTCCTCGCGAAACCGCACCATTTCATCGATTGCCTTACGGGGGAATTGCTTCGGGTCAGTCACGCCGAGAAACAGGAAAACGTCAATATAGTCGGTCCGGAACTGTCGGAGTCGTTTCTCCAGCGATCGGCGAAGATTCGGATAGCCGATCAGGAGATTATACGCACCGGTCGCGAGGACATACTTTTCGCGACTGGTTTTCAACGCCTCACGAAGTCCCCGGGCGAGTTGTGTATCAATCCCGAATCCGAAGAAGAAGTTGATACCTTCATCGATAGCGCGATGAACGGACCGGATTCCGGGCCGGTAGCTCGCGGAGAAGCCGAGCCTTGAGATCATTATTCCTGTAGCACCAAGAGGGATTTGCGGTTGAAAGTCTTGCATGGAATTCCTCCTTGGAGGGGGTCTCCCTGGATTCGATGTGGGTTCGCAGGAAGACAGCGAGACGGAAGTTAAGCGCCGGAAGATTGCAGTTCTCTACAAATCCGGTCAACCAATTGATCAACTGCCACCTTGACGTTGGGTGTCAGATCCCGGCCATGGTCGAACGATTCTCCCTCGATACCATAGACCACGAGTCGTCCGGGAAAATGTCCCTGAGTTCGTGCAAGCTCGAGAAGAGAACTGAGGCTGATGCCGTGAGTCGACCGTTGGTTCGCGATTCCGGGGAGAGGCTCGTGGCTGGCGTCAAAGCGATGGATTGTACCGGGCGTCATCTGAGACTGCACTGCATCGATCAGAATTGCTGCATCGCAATCCTGCAGACTGTCCAGCAGGCGGGTTACCTCACCGTTCAGCTCAACAACTTCTAGTTCAGGTAACGAGAGCTTCTTCAGCAACCGGGCGGTTACCAATCCTGCCCCATCGTCACTCCGAAAATCATTCCCGATCCCTACGACTACTGTCCTCACGCCGGCTCTCCGGAGAGTTACAGAACGTCACTGGCGAATAACCACGACTACAAAAAATAGTGTTATCACAGAACGATGCGGACGGCTTCACTCTGTTCAGTATGTCCGTTCTTCCACGGCATGAACTGACTCCGCGAATTCGGCGATGACAGGCTTGGCCAGGTGCCGAAAGTCTTTGAATTTCATCCGAATCGACTTCGTATGCGTGCAGGCATTGAAGACAATTTCTTCATCGTCCGCCAGGCACTCTTCGAGAAGGACCGGCAATCCGTAGAGGTTTCCGAAGGGGGGCATTGCACCGATCTGGCAGTCCGGAAACAGCATCCCGAGGTCTTCTTCGTGAGCGAGCTGGACGATCTTCGCGCCGAACACCCTCCGAATCATCTGCTGGTTAATCCGCTGATCAGCTCTGAGAACTGCCATCCAGAAATGTTCATCGATCTTGATCAGGATCGCTTTGGCCATCTCGCTTTCAGGGACGTGGGAGACGGCGGCAACATCGTGGGCAGAGAAGGCAGGATCGTGCTCCAGCACCTGGAACTCGACTTTGTTACTTTGGAGATAACGGAGCAAATCGGTGATCTTCGCCATGGAATGCCTCCAACGTGATGTCGAACGAACAATGGACTTCGGAGGAAACGCTCTGTGGTGCCGGGCAAGAGTCCCCGGCACTTATCCAACTACCCTTTACTGAATATCCAATTTGATAAAATGTGTTGCGCACGAAATGCAGGGATCATAATTTCGTATCGCCTGCTCGCACTGCCACGTCAGTTTGTCCTGCGCCAGGTTAAGCCGTGACGGAACAAACTCACGGAGATCAAGCTCCATGGTTTTTTGGTTCTGCGAAGTTGGCGGGATGATCTTCGCATCCATGATCAATCCCTTCTCGTTCAACCGATACCTATGGTAGAGAATACCTCTCGGCGCCTCTGTGATTCCGTAGCCGGTGCCAGCCCTCGGTTGAACCTCGATAGACGGCTTCTCGGGCATTTCATATTCGCCGATGATCCGCAGCGCCTCTTCGCAAGCGAAGACCGTCTCGACGCTCCGCACGATGATACTCTTGAATGGGTTATTCAGCGGAAGCTTGAGCCCGACCGCGGTCGCGGCCTCCTTTGCCATAGGGGTAAGCTTGTCATAATTCAGATTGAATCGCGCCAATGGACCGACATGATACGCACCCCTCCCTTTCATCACGGAATGGAGCGCATTCGAATACCACACATGTTCTTCGGCGAAGTTGTTCTCATATTCCGCTATCGGTATGTTGAGTCCCTTGCTCGAAACCAGTCTCCCCTCATTGAACGGATATTCATTCTCGTGGCGCAGTGATACGAATTCATAATCGCGCTCGAACTCGGGAAATGGAAATGTCGACACCAACTGAACGGTTTCAACAGCAGCGTCCCTTGCCCACTTAAGCTTTTCTGCGAGGGCATTGAGTTCCTGCTTGGTCGGCAGCCGGTAGAATCCTCCCACTTTGAGATTGATGGGGTGAATCTCCCTGCCTCCCAGCAACGTCACCAATTCATTACCGGTTTTCTTGAGTTTCAGTGCCTTCTTGACGGCATCCCCATGATCCTTCGCCATTTGCAGCACATCCTGGTAGCCCAGAAAATCCGGTGCGTGCAGCATATAGATATGCAGAGCGTGACTCTCAATCCATTCTCCGCAATAAATCAATCGACGGAGCGCTCTCAACTGGCCGGTAATGGAGACGCCGCACGCCGATTCCATAGCGTGGATGGAACTCATTTGATATGCAATGGGGCAGATACCGCAGATGCGCGCCGTGATGTCAGGGGCTTCCGTGAACTGCCTCCCGCGGAGGAATGCCTCAAAAAAACGGGGCGGCTCAAAGATATCGAACCGGACTTCGGTGACGATCTTGTCCTGGATCTTGATATGTATGCCCCCCTCTCCTTCTACGCGGGCAAGATAGTCGACCTTGATGGATCTACTTTTCATGAGCTTCACTCTCTTTCCGGAACGATTCGGCATAGGCGTTGTAACTCCGGAACAAGTGGAGAAGATCGAGGTTCTTCATACCGAGCTTTCTCCAGTACTCAGCCAGCGATGAGGTATTCGGTGTTTCTTTGGGACCGAAGCAGCCGAAGCATCCCCGGTTATACGACGGACACAGGGCATTGCAGCCGGCTTGTGTGACAGGTCCCAGACACGGGGGACCGTTTGTGACGAGAGCGCACACCGTCCCTCGGCGCTTGCATTCAAGGCAAACGCTGTAGGTCGGCGTCGCCGGTTTGCGGTTGTTCAGGAAGGCGCTGAGCACTTCCACAAGTTGAACCTTGCTGATCGGGCAGCCGCGCAGCTCGAAATCGACGAATACGTGGTCGGAGATCGGCGTCGATTTGTTCAGGGTCTCGATATATGACGGTGTCGCATACACGATTGAAGTGAACTCACGGACGTCCTTGAAGTTGCGAAGCGCCTGAATGCCGCCGGCCGTTGCGCACGCTCCGATGGTGACAAGAACTTTCGACGAGCGTCGCACCTGATGAATGCGTTCAGCATCGTGAGGTGTGGTGATCGAACCTTCGACAAGTGAAAGGTCGTACGGCCCTTTCACAACCTGGCGAGAGGCCTCCGGGAAATTAGCTATCTCGATATTCTCAGCAACCGCCAACAGGTCATCTTCACAATCCAGCAGACTCAGCTGGCAGCCGTCGCACGAAGAGAATTTCCATATTGCGAGTTTCGGTTTACGTTCTTTCTTCATGACTTCTCAGTACGATCGATGTTCAGGAAATTGCATATCAACCTTGCATAACAGTGCTGCCTACAACACTCACGACCCCATCATATTTCCCATTTCACAAGGAGATCTTTGATCTGGTCATAGCGAAACACCGGACCGTCCTTGCAGGTGAACAGGGGTCCGAACTGGCAATGCCCGCAGAGGCCGATGCCACATTTCATGTTACGTTCCATCGAGAGGTAGATCGCCTCAGGTTTCACACCGCGCTTTACTAATTCCAGTGCTGTAAACCGCATCATAACCTCCGGGCCGACGATCATGCCGACCGTATTCGTGGGATCGAATCCAGCCTTCGTAATCAAGGTCGTGACAACGCCCACGTTTCCTCTCCACCCGGAAGTCGCACGGTCGACGGCGACGAACACCTCCAGATCAAATCGTGCCCTCCAGTTCTCCAGTTCCTCCTTGAAGAGGATATCATCCGGCGTGCGTGTGCCGTACAAGAGCACAACCTTGCCGTAGGCTTCCCGGTGAGCCAGGATGTGGTACAATGCCGGTCGCAAGGGAGGAAGCCCGATACCGCCGGCGACGACCACGACATCCCTTGTGCGCGCCTGCTCAACAGGCCAAGATGTGCCGAAAGGTCCGCGAATGCCCACCATGTCTCCCCGCCGCAATTTCGCCATTGCCTTCGTAACATTTCCAACTGCCCGGGTCGTGTGAACAAGAGTAGAGCTTGACGGATCGCCACAGATGGAGATCGGTACTTCGCCCACCCCATAGACATAGATCATGTTGAACTGGCCGGGGGCGAAAGAAAAGTGAGAACGGCCATCTTTCGGGCCAAGCTCCAGAGTGAATGTATCGTCGGTGTCTTTCCGTACCCTCTTGATGACGTAGGGACGGGGCATCATCGGGCTCGAACAAACAGTTGCAGCTTCAGGATGAGATTCAAGAACGGACGCCATAGAGATCCAGTAGTTGTAGTCGTGTTGATTCTAATCGGTTGCTCATGATATGGGAAAAGCGTTTCAGCAATTCATAGCCGAGGTTGTGGTCATCTTCGCACTTCCGGCGCAGGCATTTTCCATCGAGGGCAATGGCGCGGGTCAGATCCAACGCTTTCGCGTCAAAATGCCAGCTGTACGGAGGGATCAACCAGGACCACCCGAGGATGTCACCCTCGCCGAGGGTTTCGATCGTGATATGACCCCGTTCAGGAGAGAACAGTTGAAGCGCAACCCGACCTTCTCGTACGAGATAGAACTGATTCGCCTCCGTCCCCTCCCGGAAAATGAACTGGTCCTGTTCAAATCGAACATTGGAAGAACAACCTGTTACCAACTGAAGGTACTCACCGCCGAGATCCTTGAAGAACGGGTGCTGGACGAGAATGCGTTCGAGCGTTTCCATGGTTCACTCCTTGTTTGATCTTGTACCTCGGTTCATGAGATAAGTCTCGCGGATTACACGGAATTCTTCTGTAATATCGATACCTACAGGACACCAAGTTATGCACCGTCCGCATCCGACACAACCAATGGTACCAAACTGATCTACCCATGATGCGAGTTTGTGCGTGATCCAATGGCGATAGCGCGCACGCGATGATGGACGCACGCTTCCGCCGTGGATGTAGGAGAAATCAAGTGTGAAACAGGAATCCCATTTCCGTATGCGATCTGCGGTTGTCCCGGCCAGATCCGTGCTGTCTTCGACTGTAGCGCAGAAGCACGTCGGACACACCATCGTGCAATTGGCGCATGAAAGGCATCGGGCTGCGACGGTGTCCCACCTCGGGTGTTCGGTGTTCTGATAGAGAATGTCACGCGTATTGTCCGGCTCGAGTGATCGGCCAGTTGACTGCGCAGCCGCGCGAATAAGGTGTTCCGCCTTTTCGACCTCGGAATCTTCAGCCGGGCGTCGTGTGACGCTTTCGATGAGTTTCTCTCCCCGCTCAGTACCAACTTCGACAATAAGAAAGTGTTCACCGTCCACCACTTCACTGAGGGCCAGATCGAACCCTACACGGGCACGCGGTCCCGTACGAACGGAGGAGCAAAAACAGGTACCCCCGGCATGAATGCAGTTGACTGCGATGATGAACGCCTTGTTGCGAGCGCGCAA
Source organism: Bacteroidota bacterium (assembly GCA_049522195.1). Lineage (GTDB taxonomy): Bacteria > Bacteroidota > Ignavibacteria > UBA10030 > UBA10030 > UBA9647. The sequence goes on along the minus strand of JBEKOB010000014.1, from coordinate 2,491 downwards.
GTAGGCCGGATCCTGATACGCTCCGCCGCCAAAGACCTTATCCTGGATCTGGATTGCGCTCAAGTCGCAAGCCCGCACACCGAGCAGAGCGTACTGTTCCTCCTTCTCCGGAACAGGGATCTCTTCGGATATGAAACCTTCACCATTCTTGTGCGACGTAACGAGTTTCAGGACAGGGGGAAAGAAATATCGCTTCCATGAATGCGGACCGACTGAGCACGCGAAAAACGAGCCATCTGTCCGCTCCTTAAGGCGATATTGGGCAGGCGCTTGCTCATCGATCAAACCGATGGGCAGTTCCTTGGTAGAAGTGATTTCGTCGAGTACGATTGCCCCGCCGCGAGGCGTGGGGCCTATAACTGTGTAGTTTTGTTGTCGAAGTGATTGTATGAGTTCATTCAGAGCATCGGGTTCGATTCGATACATCCGTGGTGTCGACATTGGATTCTGCCAGTTGTTCAATATGTAGTACTAGGGTGACATCCTTCGCCTGCAGTCCTCAGCTCACACACTCATATCTTCTGGAATTTATCCTTTTTCGTCTTGCAGACGGGGCATTCTTCAAGCTTGTCCGAGCCTACGATGTAGCCGCACTCTGGACACATCAGGTACGGCAGGCGTGCAAAATTCGTTCCCTGCTCTATCGCTTTCTTCAACAGTCTTCCATGACGTGCATCCGATTCGAGAGCCCTTCTAAACCACTCCGCAGCTTCCGCAAAGTGCTCTTGCTGGGCTGTTGCGGTATCAGCTACATAGAGGTTTTGCTCAAGGTTTTCATTGCTCAAAGACATTTTCAAATATTGCTTGGCTTTCCCGGGAGGAATCGAATCAATCGCCGGTGCAACGGGTTCGACCCCTTTGCTCCTGAGCAGCCTTGCCTCAGCCTCAGCATGGACTTTTTCCGAGCGAGAGAGGGCGCGAAAGAGGACAGCGATATCACCCAAGTTCTCTTTCATCGCCTGCTTCGCGAACCGATCATACCAGAGAGAACGTTTCAACTCAGCTCCGTACGCCCTCTGCAGGTTGTCTAAAGTGACAAGTTTCTGGGTGGTTTGTGACGCTGCTGCCTGCTTTCCTTCTTCCTTTTTCTGACAAGCTGAGAGCCAAAACATGATTGGGACAGCCAAAACAACGAAAAAAGCTAGATGAAGAAATCGTGCGGGAGTTTTCATGATGTACCCCTCCAAGATGAGTGAGGATATTCTGTACCGCTCGATCAGTTATTCTGACAAAGAGGCTGCAATATTCATTCCACTACGGCATAGGAAGAATCGACAAGAAGTGAAGGAGTTAAGAACGAAATGGGAGGTTCACCATTCAGATTTGCGAAGGATCAACGATGGTTTTCGCAAACCGTACAATAATTGAACAGCGAACTTCCCATTCCCATTTCTAACGATTGAGAACGACTCGATCTACCAGACTCTCCATTTTGCTTCGGCCACTACTTTGCCTCAATACCTTGCATCGAGGCTTTGGCGCGACCCAGCAACTCGGCCCCCCTCTGTCCCGGCTTGCTTTGCCGCTGAGACTCGAACACCGCCATCGCTGTGATGTTGACGATGTCGGAGACATCTGAGCCGGGAATCAGAAGGTATACCGGTTTCCGCATGCCAACGAGCATCGGTCCGATTGCCACAGCGCCACCGAGGTGTGCAAGGAGTTTGTAGGCTATGTTAGCCGAGGTGAGGTCAGGGCAAATCAACAAATTTGCACCCTCTTTGAGTGCTGTAAACGGATAAACCTCGGAGATGATTTCTGGTGATACGGCCGTGTCGGCCTGCATCTCGCCATCGACGACAAGTGTGGGGGCACGACGCTTTACAATTTCCGTCGCGATCCGAACCTTGTCTGCCAGCGGGTGCTTCGTGCCACCGAAGTTGCTGAACGAAAGCATAGCAACCCGCGGTTCCATGTCCATCTGCTGCACCTTCTCTGCAGCAAGGAGAGCGATCTCCGCCAAATCCTCGGCGTTCGGCTCGATGTTCACCGTTGCATCGGCGATGAAGATCGTCCGGTTCTTAAAGACCATCATGTAGAGGCCGGCGATAATCCTCGCTCCATCTTTCCTTCCGATGATCTGCAGCGCGGGACGGACCGTGTCAGGATAGTGCTGCGTCAGGCCGGAGATAAGTCCATCGGCATCATCCATCTCAACCATCATCATGCCAAAGACGTTGTGCGTCTTCATCTGGTGCTCGGCATCGACACGGGTCAGGCCCTTTCTCTGACGACTGGCATAAAATGAGGTAACGTATTCGTCAAACCGCGGCGACTTTCCTGGATTGATGATCTCCGCCCCCGTGAGGTCGAGTCCGAGATCCGCGATACGCTGCTTGATCAACGTTCGGCTTCCGAGGAGGATTGGTTTTGCGACCCCTTCATCCAGAATTTGTTGTGCTGCGCGCAGGATCTTTTCTTCCTCACCTTCGGGGAATACGATTCGTTTGGGCTCGGTCTGCGCTTTGTGGATGAAGAAGCGCATGATCTC
>JBEKOB010000013.1:0-62238 GCA_049522195.1 Bacteroidota bacterium | reverse complement strand
ATGACCATGGGTCTCCGCGTCAACCCGGAACAGGAACTTGAAGGACTCGACCTTAGCCAGCACGGCGAAAGCGGATACACGTTCTAAGTCCTTCCGAAGGTTTCGCGGTTTCCCCCCTTGCCTTCGGAAGGATATCCGCGCCACACTGTGGCGTCTCTCCCAGTTAGCCTTCCGAAGGCCAAGGTTGAACCTGAAAACCTTCGGAAGGCCGGCTTCTTCTCACCCCCACAGCAACTTTTTGCTTCTGAGCGGGTCTTATGACAAATTAAGGCCGGTAGCTCAGTTCAAAAAGGCCCCCTTTGGATCTCCAGTCAGACGAACAACTCGTGATGGACCTGCGCAACGGCAGCATGGATGCGTTCGAAGAACTCTACCATCGCTACAAACGCCACATCTTCACGTTCTGCCTGAAGCTCACAGGGGACCGCTCCTTGGCTGAGGATGCGACCCATGATACGTTTCTCAAGATGCATCTGAACATCGGAACATTGAACGACCTCAGCCTTTTCCGCTCCTGGCTCTTCAGCATCGCGCGAAATGGAGTGTTCAAGCAATTACACAGGCAGCAGCGTAACGGTTCGTTCGATGAGGAGAGCGTGTGGAGCGAGGAGACGCCACTTACCTTGGTGGAACACAACGATGTCGCAACGATCATCTTTGCCTGCATCAATGCTCTGAAGCCGGAATACAAGGAAGTCTTGTTGCTGCGGGAGTACGAGCAGCATTCATACGACGAAATTGCGTTGATCACGGGAAACTCGGAGAGTTCCGTGAAGTCACGCCTTTTCAAAGCGAGAAAAGCACTGGCTGAAAAACTGAAACCGTATTTCAAAGAATAAGAGGTTATGACTTTGCAGGTCGAGATGCCATCTCGACCACCTTGACCATCGATTCGTGGATGGCAATCACATTCAAGAGGATTGTACCATGACCCACACCGACTATCAACAACTCATCAGTCTCTACATTGATAGTGCGCTTAGCGACAGGGAAGCGTCTGAAGTTTTTGCTCATCTGGCGGAATGCAATGAGTGCAGGAAATACATGAAGATCAGCATGCGCGTCCACTCCGAGATTGCGAACTATGAGTTAGCGGATTTCCCACGAACGCTCGATCGCCGCGTTCTCGCAAGCGTCGCGCACGCGAACGCAACGCTTGAACGACAAACCTGGTATTCACCTATCTGGTTCACAAGGATCTCAATCCCTCTCCCCGCAGCAGCCTCAATCGTTTTCCTGCTCATCGTCGGGAGTCTTCTCTTCTATCCACTCCTGACTCCGGAGCAGCAACAGCAGGTGAAAGTACCCGCTGAATTGATGTCAAAGGTACCATCTGCTCTTCAAAAAGCTTTCTGAGTGTCTTCACAAAGGCTATTATTATGGAAAAAGAATCAATCACGATCGAAATCAAACAGGAAGTATCCATCACACTTCTCTGGATTGCTGCCGGGGTGATCCTGGTGTCGGCAACATTCTTTCTGACGCCGCAGACGACAGAGCTCTGGCCCGCCATCAACACAGCAGGCATTGCTGCCACCCTCTATTTCGCCGCCCTCATGGCTTACGTACTGAGGAAACCGTTGGCTGCGAAATGGCGGATGATTTTCGTGGTCATCTCCATTGTTGTCATTGGTTGTGGCGCATACAGATGGATGGGTATGCAGGAAGAGACGCATTGGCAGGTGGACCTGCTGATGAAAATACGAGCTGTGATAGGTCGTGGCATAAGGATATCTGAGATGCCTCCAATACTCCTGAAGGCTCTCGACTTGTACTATCGGCAGGATACGAAAGGAGCGAAAACTCTCGCAGAACTATTTAAGCAACTGCACCCGGGTGCCACAGCCGGGACAAACATCCACAAGGCCGAAGGAGAATGGGACAAGACTACCGTGATGGTCGAGACGCTCGAGCCCGATAGAATTGTACTTGTGTCTCAGGAGACTTTTGTTCCGGGGAGGGACTCGTCTTTTAAGAACTACAATGGCCAGACCGGAATGCTGCAGGAAAAATTCATTTTGACAGAAAAGGGACTTACTCATGTTTCCGAAAACTGACTCTCCTGAATTTGCGCCGAACTTTCTTTGGCAGATTATTCTCCTGACTGTCATAGTTCTTGCGCTGGTATTATTCTCCGACAAACTTTTCAAATCAGACCTAAGTTCCATGGCCGTGGAGACACCGCGAATCGTCCTGTTTCCGTGGGTCATTGCGGGCGGTCATACGATTGAGAACGGATTGCTCGCGTTCTCCGGCAAGCCGGCGGACGTTGTAAACGGCAAGGATCAGGTCAGAGCACTCGCGGCCCTCATTGTGGTATTGGTTCTCTTACCGACGATCTTTTTCCTCCGATGGCGTCGGTGGAAACTGGCCGCGGAACCTTCGATCCATGCGACATCCTGGAGTCTCTCCCGGGTTTTCTATTCCTTGTGCGGTGCTTTGGTAATATACATCTCAGTGGCATCACTCCCGATGGCAGTGTTCGGCGACGTGATTCACAACCGCCTCCGCGAAGCCCAGGCGGTACAGTCAAGCAGGGATGAGATCATCAACGAACTGAACTTCATGGGTTTTGATCTCTTTCAATACTATATATTGCCCAAGGAAGCTGGAGGGGGAAATCACTGCTTTGATGGGTACGCGCTTCCGGACAGCGCATCGAAAACCGCAGAGGCGACATACGTAGTCACTCCGAATGGTCAAACTGTCGGCATTCACGCAGAATCGATCCGGTATCCTTTCAGCTGGGTCGAGGTGAAAGTTGACAGTCTCGGCCGCTTGGGTTCATGGACATATGGGGGGAAGTTCATCTAGCGCGTCTTTGATACGACAATTTCCCACTACAACAAACTACCCGACAAGCATATGGAAACCAAACAACTGTTCCAACTCAGACCGATCGACTGGCGATGGTTCATCGTATCGTACTGCTTCCTTGTTCTGTTCCATCTCGCCCCATCGTTCCTGATTGGAGGATCGAAAAACTCATTCCAGGAGCTGGTCAGTTTCCTGCTCTGGATTGGAATCGGAACTCCGATCATCTGTGCAATCATCGCGTGGTGGTCAAGGGGGATCACAATTCTGGAGCCTGGACTCGCCGCAGCGTTGTACGCCTTCACCCTCTTGGGTATTGTGAAACCTTATTTGATATTTGGCTCAGGATATCGGTCTGTCGCTGAGCAAGTCGTTCTGCTCCTTTCCATGTTTGTTGCCGGTTGCCTTGGCGCAGCATTCGGTGAGTGGATCCAGATGCGGAAGGAAAAGAAACAGGTGGCGTAGCCACATCTGTCCTTCCGAAGGTTTCGCAGTATCCGCATTGCCTTCGGAAGGATCCCTGCGCCCTCGGGGTTCCATCGAAAGGTCCAGATCATTTCCTCTCATCCATGATTTAAGTATATTGTTGGCGGATCGTTCGAATCCATCGTTACCAATCAACCATTTAACCAATTAACCAGCGAATTGCTATGCGATCTTCTCTTCTCATCTTCATCTTTCTTTTTACTACCGTTCTTTCCGCCCAGCACCAAAGCGTCATCACTGGCAAACTCCTTGGTCACGATGGAAAGCCAATGCCCATGGCCCACCTGCACCTGATCAAGGCACCTGAGTCGAAGTCGTTTGACGGTGTGCAAGCTGGCAAAGACGGGGCATTCAGAATTGCGACGACCGAAACCGGTCTTATCGTTGCGGAGTTTTCGGGAGTCAATCATGCTGCATACGACGTCCCACTGCTCATCGACAAGCCAACGACCATAAACTTGACCGTCAGGCTCGCAACATACACGTACGTTGATGAGATCAAAGATCTACGGTTCTTGTCCGATTTGACAGATTTTCAGTTCAACAGTGCCCACCAGATGGTGAAGCAGGGTGATGGCACGTTTATAATTGATTTGGAGTGGGCGAAGCCGACGCTTGCGTATCAGGTTTTTGGCGCCGAAGCAAACAGCCGGAGCATCAACGGTACACAGTCCGATGGCTATGACTTTGACGGAGCCGGTGATTACAAATCGATCGTGCATATGGAGGGGGGAAAGATCAGGATCGTGTTTGATCCGAAGAAGACAGTCCGTTCGACTGCTGAAGCAGAGATCAAATTCGCAGATCCTAACTCGGCGATCGCGAAGATTGCTGCTATTGAGCAGGAAATGATGAAGAGGGAGATTACGTGGTCGGCTGCCGTCACTGAGTATGTGAAGGCTGGAAATGATTTCAAGGCGTTCACGTACGACTGGTCGGTCGATCAGGCTTCAATCCTCGCCCGGCTCAAATCGGAGAAAGATCCCCTTGTGCGGCAGATGCTCCTGATGGACTATGTGGATACGAAGGCAAAGAACGCCGCAAAGGTGGATTCGGCAGTCGGCTTTCAGTTGTTCAGGGAAGTGCCACCTGACTCAAAGCTCTGGATGAGGCCGACATTGCCGCTTCTCGATGCCGCCGCAGACCTGGCGGGCAACGAGTCAGTCTTCGAGGAGTACCTGGACAAGTTCCTGGAGAAAAATCCTCAGACTGATTTGAAAACAACTCTGATCATGAGCCAATTGGCCTCAGCCAGAATGGGGGGGAATGAAAGGCGTTTCAAGCTCTACTACGACATGGCGATGAAACACTTTGAAGGGACGTCTTTTGGCAAATCTATTCAGGAACGTTTCGTGCCGACGACCAACATCGGGGTTGGCAAAAACATCCCGGCATTCAAAGTCAGAGCGCTCGGCGATTCGACAACAGTCTATACCAACGAAACATTGAAAGGCAAATTGGTATTGCTCGACTTCTGGGCGACTTGGTGCGGACCGTGCGTCGCCGAGATGGAGAACCTGCACGCCGCGTACGATCGATTCAAATCGAAGAACTTTGAGATCCTGAGTCTTTCGCTCGATCAGAAGCCCGAAGACGTGGTGAAATTCCGACAGGACAAGTGGAAGATGCCGTGGTTACACACGTTCGTTACGAATGACAGAGAACTAACCACTGCATTCGAGATTGTGGCGATCCCTCGTCCGCTTCTCGTGGACGGTTCAGGCAAAATTGTAGCGATGGAAGAAGAACTGCGCGGTTCAAAGCTTGAGGTGACGATCGCGAAGTTCCTCGGCGAGCCCAAGTAGCCGGTGATTTCCAGCCCGAACGCAACTCAACTCAATCCGTTCTGCATGCTTCTTCTGTGATCCCCTCCTCATTTTGAGGAGGGGGCATTATGAGGACTACTCTGTAGGGGAGGTGTGCCCTCCCTCTGCGCGACTTTCCCACCTTTTCTGCATCTTTATGTTGCCCCCTTGAATGCTCTTCGACAGTTATACTGTCGAAGAAAGCTCATTTCCGAAAGTTGCACTCTCGGACAAACGCGCAGAGGGGCAATTGCCCCGCACCGAGAGGCACATTTGGATCCCGCCATCGAGCAACAGCTGATCGTAGAACTTCAGCGCGGAAGTGACCGCGCCCTCGCGGCGGTGTATCAGGAATTCAGCCAGGGGGTCTTTGCGTACTGCCTGAAAATTCTGGCCGATCGACAACTCGCGGAAGACGTGGTGCAGGAAACATTTCTGAAAGTGCGGCAGCACGCGCAATCGATTCAACGAAACGAGTCGTTCAAATCATGGGTCTTCCGCATTGCGCGCAACGAGGCGCTGATGCAATTGAGAAAGAAGAGATCGAATGGCCAGATTGAAGACGAATCAGTGTGGAGCGAGGAGACGCCTCATCAGCAATTCGTTGCGTTGGAACGCACAGAGATTGTCAACCGCTTGCTCGACAACTTGAAGCATGGGTATCGTGAAGTTCTCGTGCTACTTGCCTATGAAGGCATGTCGTACTCCGAAATCGCATCTGTCACAGGCGCAACGGAGAGTTCTGTGAAATCGAGGATCTTCCGGGCACGGAAGGAAATGATCGAGAAAATGAAACCGTACGGAGAGCATCATTTGTAGGTCGAAATGCCATTTCGACCACATTGATGTTTTCATAGACACTCAAGGATCGTACCATGAACCACGCACACTATCAAGAACTCACAAGCCAATTCATCGACCGCGAGCTTGGTCCTGAAAACGAACGGGAGCTCTTTGCGCACCTCGGCGCATGCGACGAATGCAGAGAATTCATGAAAGCAGCGTTGGTGCTGCAAGGTGACATCCTCGGGACTAAGCCTGCTCATACCGTGTCTCTTCGACCAGCCAGAAAAGTCCACGCCCTGCGAATGGTTTGGAGCAAGAGGGTGCCGATGTCAGTCGCGGCTATACTTGCAGTGATCGCACTTGCGAGTACTGTCGCATTCAGCACACTCTGGATCCGACCGAAAGAAAAGGTCGTCGAGACCAGGCAGGAAGTCGTTTATGTCCCGCGGTTGCCGGCGATACAGGTAGTCGGGTTCTATCCGCCGATAGACGATGTGAAAAAATAGAGGGATTGGGCCATGAAAAAATCAATCTTCGCACTGATGCTTGTCTGTTATTGTTTTTGTTCCTGGGCGGGACAAGAGGGCGTCGGAGCTGTACAGAAACGATTGAAAGAGCCGTTTTTCGAGGGAGTTGTTGGGGATTTCGTGAACAGGTCGCCTATTAGCGGAGCCTCGGTGGCCATAGAGGAAACTGGCCAACGTGCGACCACCGATCAGAGGGGTGTATTTCAGTTTGAGGGGCTTACACCAGGGAGCTACACCGTTCGTATTACACATCCGCAATATCGCACGCTGATACACAAGAATTATCAAATCTCGAGGGAAGGCGGAGCCTATGTCTCATTTCCCATGAAATCTCGAAAGGAGAGTGATTCTCCCCTTGTGATTGACGACAAGCCCAAGGGTCAGTTCGTGATTGATGAAGACGCAGAGGTACTCGAGCAGCGCGAGCCCATCTATCCGCAAGCTGCGCTCAAAGAGAAAGTCGAAGGGACGGTCGTGCTGTGGGTGGGAGTCGGCGAGAACGGGGAAGCGATATACGCCGGATTCAAGGAGGGCCTGAATCGGAAAGATCTTGTTGAGGCGTCGATGGAGGCAATCCAGTATTTCAAGTTCAAACCGGCAAAGGTGAAGGGAAAGCCGGTGGAGGTTATGGTGACGGTGCCATTTAATTTCAAGCTTGCCGACAAATCGACCCCCTATCCGCTTGATCACCTCGATGGGCCTCTCACTTCCGATGACGTAGAGCAAGCCCTGGCTTATTTGGGAGTGGAGTTGGAGCGGTTTGCGTATGAGCTTCCTTACAAACATAAGGTGAAGTTTTGGGTGGAACAGTACCGTGACGGAAAACTGGCGGACACAAAGAGCGGATTGATCACTCCGCAACCCGGTAGGTGCAGCATTCTGATTATTAAGCATCAGTACACCGATTCCATTCGGTACACACTCAATGTCGCGAGTGGCAACGGCCGCAGAACGATGATATTCGGGAATATCCCAATCAGAGGATACAATGCAAGTGGCACTCAGCGGATGACTGATATTGCTCTTAGATCCGGGGTAAAGGTCCCAATCTATCTTTATGCATTATCTCCGGAAGGAGTCAGTTTCAATTTTGGTGATCCAATTGACCGGATCATCGCTCGCATTAAGTTGGTCATAGTGATTTCCGTAGAACTTAATCTCCAATGATAAGTGTGTCCATGAAGAAGTCGACTTTTGTAGTGTCATTCTTATGAAAAGTCGGACTTCAAGCTTGCACGCATTTGTTTTCTAGTTTCTTTGTCGATATTTTGAACCGCACGCACCGAATGCTTCTCCCCCCGCGCCGACTCAAATATGGAGGTCCCGATGAACCGTCCCATTCGTCGCCTCACCTTGTCGGTTCTCACATGTATTCTGTTCCTCCTCCTTATTGAACCTTCTTTCTTCGTTGTCTTTGCCCAGAACAAGGAGGCCGACTCCGTCTTCGCCGTCGGGCAGACTCATCTCAAGAAAGGCATGGATCTGCTCAAGGGCGGAGAGAAATCCAAAGCTCTTCGGGAATTCTCCAAAGCTGCTGACTGCTTTGCCGATCATCAGGATTATCTGCGGAGCAAACTCGATAGCATCAAGCCGATGTATGAATCATTCCTGGCGAAAGATCCACGGAGCCCGCTGTTCACCTACCTGATGGGGCGTTGGTATGCCGCGGCTCAGCGTGATAGCGTCGGTCAAATGAAAGCCATCGCATTCTATGAGGCTGCGGTGAAGCTCGAGCCGAAATTTCCATGGCCCTATCATGGATTGGCGGCACTGAGCACCCGGAAAGGTGACTACGACGGCGCTGCGAAGTACTACCTGAAGGCGATCGATGCCGATCCTGACTTCGATATCGGTTATATCTATCTTGCAAGCGCCTATGAGAGATTAGGGAAAGACGGCGAAGCCCTGAAGGTGAGAAGAAGACTACTCGAGCGGGATTCAACCTCGTATGGCGCGACCTTTGCGATGCTCGATCTTGCCAGGAATTCGAAAAACCCTTTGGAGAAGGAAGAACTGTACCAAAAGGTGATTCGCTTGACCGAGATTGGCTGGCTGCGGGAAGGTGCTTACCGCGAGCTTCTCTGGGCGAGGTTGGGCGAAAAACCGGATTCGGCGGTTTCATTGGCCCGACGCCTGCTGTCAGGTGGTGTGACCATCGAGAGGTACACGCGTCAGACGGCACAACTCATGATTTTTAATGCTATGAAAGAGACGAATCGGGGCGAGATCCCAGCTTATGCCAAAACTCTCCTTGGTGAACCCGATCCAATGCTGCTCGGTCAGATCGGGGCTTTCTGCCTCGACTCCTTGCACAATGTCGAAGTTGCTTTGCAGTGCCTTCGGAACGCATATGATGTGTGTACGAAAGACAATGTTGACGGCACAGTGATTCATGGGTCTGCAATTCCTGTCGAGAGACTCATTCAAGTTGCAGACGAAACCAGGAAGGGTTTCATTGCGATAAAACTTGGACAGGCATACTATCAGTTGAAGGACTATGATAATGCAGAGAAATTCTTGAGAGAGTCAGTCGACATTGCTTTGAAAAAGAGCTCTCCGTTCGCCCTTTATCAGCTAGCTTACACATTAGAGGCGAAAGGAGACAACGACGAAGCAATTAAGTGGCTTTCGCGAGGATTGGCCATCGCGCACGAAGACAAAGCCATGTCCACGCTTGAAAAGCTGCTTGCTAAGTCAGGCGGAAAACAAAGTGCTGAGGAGAGGATCAATGCAGAGCGGCGTAAGTCGGCGAAACCCGCGCCCGATTTCACACTCGCGACATTGAAGGGAGAATCGATCCAATTGTCGAAGCTGCAAGGAAAAGTAGTGATGATCGATTTCTGGGCCACCTGGTGTGGTCCGTGCGTTTCTGAACTGCCGAACCCTGCCAAGCTATATGACAAATACTCCAAGAATCCAAAAGTGGTCTTCCTGAGCATCGATACGAATGAACCGGCGACGGCCATCAAGCCATTCATGGAGAAGAATGGTTACTTATTCACCGTGTTGCTGGGGAATCAGACTTCTGTTCCTCAACAGTACGCGGTCGAGGGAATCCCGACAAAATTTCTCATCGATCGAAACGGCAAGATACAGTTCAAACACGTTGGCGGCGGGCCCGATCCAAAAGTGATCGACGATCTGAGCCGGGAAATCGACGAGCTTCTTGCGGCAGACGTGAATTAACGCGTGACTATTGAGAAAAACACTTCCATGAAAATGTTGCCCCGACCTTCAGGTCGGGGATACGAAAACAAAAAACGAGAGGGGCTTCAGCCCCTTTGAAACGACCACAACCTCCATTTCGTCTATCGGATTTCGGTGTTGGATATTTTCAGAGTGCTAGTTCATGTGAATTTCCAATATCAATTGTCCAATAATCAATATTGAAATGGGGTGGTGTACGGTGCGTTGCACTTCCGAGCCGCACTTGACATTCTCACATGAGAATTGTAAGTTGGTGCTGTCGATTACACGACAGGGAGATTACCCGCCAAAACTTGCCACGTTGTTCGATCACTTCACGCACCTGATTCAGTATTCCATCGTTTCATTTTCCAATTAAGGTACTCGCACCTCTCTTTGTTAGGATTTTTCCGAATCAACGGCTCTCACGATATCCGTAAGGGTTCTCTGGTAATCGCGCGATTCATGCATCATTTGGTAGTCACGCATCCGTTTGGACCAATTGCGAGTCACGTCTGAGAATCGCGTACTCGGAGGCGCTCCCATTACCACTCAAAGCGCATACACTTCAATATGATAGGGCTGTAAGTTTATTGAAAGAATCCCAACAAGTGTGCAACGAGTTTGGTACGAACAGCGTCTAATCTTTGTCAGTATTTTTATGTACAAGACTTTGTCAGTACTTGTACTTATTGATTTTGGTGCACCAGTTTTCTTGATTGAATTCGCCTTCCCAGCCGTCAGTACAACCATCACGCCTTAGCGATAAAAGGAGCATCATTATGTTCCGGCTACCCAACATTTCTCAGGTATTGCAATCCCCCATGGTCGTGAAACTCGTCGCACTCTTCAAGCGGCGACCGATTGTTTCCTATTCGGTGCTCGGGGTGATTCTGGTGTGTTTCGTCTGGTACTTCTCCGCGTCGGGGACGACGACAAAATCGGATGTGCTCGTCTCTCCGACCAAAGGACAGTTCCTCGTCACTGTCATAACTACTGGGGAGCTCCAGGCGAAAAGCTCGATCGATATCAAGGGATCGGAAAACGCCCGTGCAGCTGGCATCTGGCAAATGAAAATCACGAACATTATCCCCGAAGGAACAGTCGTAAAGAAAGGGGAATTCGTCGCTGACATGGACAAGTCGGAGATCATGCAGAAAGTGAAGGATTCACAACTCTCAGTACAGAAACTTGACGCACAGTTTTTGCAGACGAAACTCGACAGCGCACTCGCGCTCTCCCAGGCACGGGACGAACTTGTCAATCTCTTCTACGCTCAGGAAGAAAAGAAGATCGTGCTGGAGCAATCTGCCTACGAAGCTCCGGCAATGAAGCGGCAAGCGGAGCTTGATTACGAACGGGCCCAGCGCAGTTACGACCAGGCGAAAAAGAACTATGTAACGAAGACACAGCAATCAGCCGCAAAAGCTCAGGCCGCGGAAGTTGACCTGATGAAGGAAAAGCAACGGCTGGATATCAACATGAAAGCTATGATGGAGTTCACCATTAAGGCGCCGGCCGATGGCATGGTGATCTATGCGCGTGAGTGGAACGGGAAAAAGAAAGTTGTCGGCACCACGATCAGTGCGTGGGATCCGACAGTTGCGACGCTCCCGGATTTGCGCGAGATGGAGTCGATCACGTACATCAATGAAATCGATATTCAGAAAATTGCGATCGGTCAGAAAGTAAAGCTCAAACTCGATGCCGATCCGAACAAGCCGCTGACAGGAACCGTGACCGCGGTTGCCAACATTGGCGAACAGCGGCCAAATTCCGATTCCAAAGTCTTCGAGGTACGTGTCAAGGTATTGGAATCAGACACGACACTCCGTCCTTCGATGACAACGTCAAATGAAATCCTGGTGGCAAAGCTGGAGGATGCGCTTTCCATTCCGCTCGAATGCGTTCACACGGAAGGGACAACGACGTTTGTTTTCAAGAAGGATGGGGGGAGTCTCGTGAAGCAGGAGGTGAAGCTTGGACAGGTGAACGAAAACGCTGCAGTTGTCCTGGCTGGAATAACTCAAAAGGACCAGCTGTATCTCTCCTCGCCGGCTGAGGCGGAGAAAGCGAAAACAGTGTTGCTCGCCGCTGCAAAGTAGCGACATGGAACAAACGACACGATAAACGCATCGTGCACCGGTGGTAACATGGTTCCACCATCTTCCTCACACATTATGCTCGCACACATCACGCAAAGCCTCTGGATTGCTATCGAAGCAATCTCACACAATAAACTCAGGGCAGGCCTCACGTCGCTTGGCATCGTTTTTGGCGTTGGGTCTGTGATCTCCATGCTCGCGGTTGGATCAGGCGCCAAGTAGGAAATCCTCGATCAAATGAAACTCCTCGGGGCAAACAATATCATCATCACGCCGATTGTCGAGCAGGAGGAAGGAAAAGTTGCCGAGGATGACCAGCAAAAGAAGACGGAAAAGAAGAGGTTCAGTCCGGGCTTGACGCTCGAGGATGCTCGGAGCATACAGACAACGCTCCCCGATGTCATGTTTGTGAGCCCGGAAGTCGTTGTGGAAACCATGGTCATCCGGGAGGGACTGAAGCGCACGAGCAAGCTCGTCGGTATTGATTCCACGTATTTTGCCGCCTCGGACTTCGCGCTTGAGCGCGGCCGCATTTTCTCAAGAAAGAACTTCGACCTCGGCTCGCCTGTCGCTGTCATCGGTCACTCGATCAAAACGAAATTCTTCGCGAAGGAAGATCCCATCGGTGGGAAGATCAAATGCGGCAGCCTCTGGCTGACGGTCATCGGAGTGCTGGCGGAGCGATCCATCAGCAAAGAGACAATTCAGCATCTCGGGTTGCGCGACTATAACTATGATATCTACACACCCGTCAGCACACTTCTGCTGCGCTACAAGAACCGGACGCTCGTCACGCGCCTCGATATCCAGAGGGCGTCGCGGGAAGCGGGCGGCGACAATTCGGACCAGAACAAGAAGCCGGTCAATTACAATCAGTTGGACCGGCTGGTTGTCAGGGTCGCGGGGTCGGAACACATGGTGAGCCTGGCAGAAGTGATCAGCAGGATGTTGCAGCGCAGGCACAATAACATTGTCGATTTCCAGGTGACCGTGCCGGAACAGCTCCTCAGACAGGAACAACGAACGAAAGATATTTTCAATGTCGTCCTTGGTGCCATCGCTTCGATATCGTTGATTGTGGGGGGAATCGGGATCATGAACATCATGCTCGCCTCTGTCATGGAACGAACGAAAGAGATCGGCATCAGACGCGCGACGGGTGCGACGAAACGGGATATTGTTCTCCAGTTTCTGAGTGAAGCGACGATGATCAGTGTGACGGGGGGAATTATTGGGATTTTAGTGGGCATTGGGCTCAGCATTGCCATCCGCTACTTCGCGGGAGTCTTGACGATCGTCAGCGTCGTCTCGGTGTTGCTGTCATTTATCATTTCGATCTCCATTGGTATCGCTTTTGGAATCTTTCCAGCCCGTAGGGCGGCAGAACAGGATCCTGTGGTGTGTTTGAGGTACGAGTGAGGAGGTCTTGAGAGAAGACGAAGAGTCTGGGCTTGAATTGAAATCCGAAAATCGAAATCAGAAATGCTAAAGAAATTCTAAACACGATACCCGAAACCCTAGGGAAATCCAAAGCACGAATCTCGAAATCCCAAAGAAATACTAAACACGAAATGCAAAATCCTAGTCAAAGCCCAAGCACCGAATTCGATTATCACTTGTTCCAGTGACGAGTGTTTCGAATTTTGGATTTTGATCTTGTTCCGGATTTCGGAATTAGGATTTGAGCGAGTTCTGCAAATCTATTCATACTACGATGATCCACATCCCATCTCGCACATACTGATGCTATGAAAACTCGACCTCATCTCTTGCTGATTATTCTCGTTCTTCTTGGGCCTTCACGTTCACTGGCTCAGGCCGACACAACGTATCTCTCACTTCAGGATTGTATCCGGCTTGCTCGCGCGAACGGCCCGCTCGGTACAATTGCTCGCAGCGTCTATGACAGCAAGCAAGCCACGGACAGCGCCTTTACGGCGTCGTATTTGCCCCAGCTGTACCTGAGAGGGGACGTGCCGGGCTATTACAGCTCGATCAATGCCATCACCCTTCCGGATGGGAGCCAGATCTTTACGCCGCAGAGCCAGGCCAGCTCGAATCTCAGTCTTTCGCTTTCGCAGAAAATCCCCTTTACAGGGGGGCAGGTGTTCCTATCGTCGGGATTGAACAGAATCGATCTGATGGATTCGAAAACGCAGTACTACAAATCGAGTCCCTTCTCCATGAGCTTGCAGCAGCCGCTTTTCCAGATCAACACGATGCGATGGGACATGGACGCACAGGATCTGCGTTACAAGATGTCGACACGCGAGCTGGCAGAGGCAATGGAAGACTGCGCCATCGATGTGACAACGAAGTTCTTTGATCTGTACATGGCATATCTGAACGCGAGTAACGCGGCGCTCAACCTCGCGATCAATGATACGCTCTATAAGATTTCGAAGGGGCGATTCAATGTCGGCAAGATTGCGGAAAACGACCTGCTTCAAAGCGAGCTTGCCTATCTGAACGCTCAGACGCAGCTGGAAAACGCGAACGTGGGCCTCTACCGGTCGCAGAACAACCTGACAACTGCGCTTGGCCTTCCGCAATCGGCGGTGGTCGTCCTCCTGCAGCCATCGAACATTTCGGACATTGAGATTAACCCGGCCACGGCGCTCGACCAGGCTTTGCAGAACCGGAGCGATGCCCTCAACTTTGAGCTGCAAAAGTTGACGGCGGAACGAAATGTAAGACAGGCGAAATCGGACAATTACTTCAATGCCAACCTCACGGCAAGCATGGGTTATAATCAGCGAGCGCCCATCCTGAACGATGCCTACAACAATCTTCTGGAACAGCGTCAATTCAGTCTGAACTTCACCGTCCCGATTTTCCGCTGGGGGGCCGGAAGCTCGGCGGTCGATGCGGCCATTGCGGACCAGAAACGAACGGAGGTTTCTCTAGAGCAGCAGCGATTCGATTTCAAACAGGAAGTCCTGTATCAGGCGGCGCATCTCAATTTGCTGCGCAAACAGGTTCTCGTGGCTGCAAAATCGGATACGATAGCCCAGCGACGGTTTGACGTGGCAAAAGATCGGTATTTGATCGGCAAGATTGACATCCCCAATCTCTTCCTCGCACAGAGCGAGAAGGACAACGCCCGGCGTGCAAACGCTCAGACACTCTCCGATTACTGGTCGACGTTCTTTCGCGTCAGGCGACTTACTCTCTATGACTTTGAGACGAACGAGTCGTTGGTTGCGGGGAGGGGAAATTGAGGCATACACGCGCCATTGATGGAGAGTGACACTGTGGTTTTGTGAGAAGTGTTGTGCTCAACTCGGTGACGAACAGGTATCGCATCGGGATGACATTCTCGATCATTAAAGTAACATCTGTGTTGATCTGTAATCAAAGATCCTGAGCGATTTTTGAACCCACAGTCCTGAAAGGCTCATGCCATGATAAGACATCAAGGTGTGTTCCCGGTCTTCTTGATTGCATGTGTAATCTGCCAGGCAGCGCCGCAAACGCAGCAGGTTAATCTCGGATTCGAGCAACTGCAGAATGATGGCCGCATGCCCCAGGGATGGGTCCAATGGGGTACCGGTTATTCACTCGTGCCTGATTCAATTGTTCAGCACAGTGGGAAATACTCGATGCGGATACAGCCCGGAAACACTACCGGCAAAAGCTCCTTCGGCTGCTGTGCCCGCTCCATTCCGGCAACGTTCGGGGGGAAACAAATCGAACTGCGCGGCTACATGAAACTGCAGGATGTCCAGAATGGATTCGCCGGTCTTCTCTTGCGCATTGACGGTGAGGTAGGAACGCTGGGAGGGGACAATATGCAATCGCGGAACATCCATGGGACCTCGGATTGGCAGCAGTATTCGGTACAACTCCCCCTGCCATCGGAGGCCAAGACCATCTATGTCGGTGCGATCTTCAAAGGATCAGGGACGGTCTGGGTGGACGATTTTCAGCTTCTCGTCGATGGAAAGGACTTTTCGGAGGCAGCGGTCAAGCAACAAAAGACCTACAAGGCTGATCTGGACAAAGAATTTGATGACGGATCCGGAATTACAGCAATTGATTTCTCTCCTCAAATGATTGAACACCTGACAGTTCTGGGGAAGGTGTGGGGATATTTGAAGTACTACCATCTGAAGATTGCTGAAGGGGAATACAACTGGGACTACCAGCTCTTTCGTACCATGGGCAGCATCTTGAAGGTGCAGACGAAGCAAGAGCGGAATGCGATCCTTTCCCGTTGGATCGCCGACCTTGGCATGCCCGAGGCGGAAGAAAACCGTCCGGTTTCAGATCCCGCCCGCATCAAAATGCTCCCCGATCTGAAATGGACAGAAGATACGGCGCAGCTGGGAGAGGAACTCGTAAGACAGCTCAAACAAATAGGAGCTGCGAAAAGAACGGGTGAACACTACTATATCGGTCAGGTCCCCAATGTAGGAAATCCGGTCTTCAAGAACGAAAAGAGCTATGGCTCAATGCCCTTTCCTGATGCAGGATATCGCTTGCTCAGTCTTTACAGATACTGGAACATGATTCAGTATTTCTTTCCATACAAATACTTAATTGGAGAAGATTGGAATAAGGTCTTGCCGGAATTTGTGCCGAGGTTTGTCAATGCAAAGAATGAACTGGAATACAAACTGACCCTCCTGGAATTGATAGCCCAAGTTCATGACACACATGCAAACATCTGGCAGCAGGACAAAACGCTGGCGGCCTTCAAAGGCAGGAACTATGTTCCGGTGAAGGTCGGATTCGTCGAGAACAAAGCCGTTGTACTCGACGTTTTGAGCGATTCTCCGGATCAGCAGACAACATTGAAGATAGGCGATGTGATCCTGAGCGTCAACGATCAAAAAGTTGATGCGTTCGTCAAGGCCCGGCTTCCTTATGCACCGGCCTCGAACTATCCGACACAGATGCGAACTCTTGCCGCCGACTTGTTGCGAAGCAATGACAGTACCATCTTGGTGAGGTATGAGCGGGATGGAAAAACAAACGCCGTCAATGTAAGGTGTTTTCCGCCTGACAGAATAAATCTCGCCGCTTTGTTTCAGCGAAAAGATACATGCTGGAAGTTTCTGAAAGACGATATTGGGTACATCTATCCCGGGACCATCAAGATTGAGTACTTGCCGAAGATCATGAGTGCCTTTGCGCAAACCAAAGGGATTGTCATCGACCTGCGCTGCTATCCGTCAGCGTTCATCGTCTTCACGCTTGGCCAGTACTTGCTTCCGGAGGCGAGAGAATTTGTGAAATTCACCGGGGGCGATATCGGGCAACCCGGCTTGTTCAAGTTCGGGCCAACCGTAAAGGTTGGCACAAGCAACCCGGCCTGCTACAAAGGAAAGATTGTCGTGCTGGTGAACGAATCGACAATGAGCCAGGCAGAATACACGGCGATGGCTTTCAGAGCTGCGCCTGGTACGACAGTCATTGGGAGCACCACCTCAGGGGCCGACGGAAACGTCTCTTCAATCAGCCTGCCGGGAGGCATCAGCACGATGATCAGCGGCATCGGCGTGTACTACCCCGGCGGGAGGGAGACACAGCGCATCGGCATCGTCCCCGAGATAGAGCTTCGGCCGACGATAAAGGGAATCAGGGAAAACAGGGATGAGCTCTTGGAGAAAGCGATTGAAGTCATTCAATCCGGGAAGTGACTTCGCCTGTGTGTTCTTCGAGATGAATGATAGTGACATCGCAAACAGACAGTCGAACCAGGGCATCGATTAATCTTTGAAGGGGATCTTCCTATGAATCTGACAATGATGATCCTGGCGTTTCTCACATTCTTTGCGTCTCATCCGCAGTCTTCGACCGGCACGATCCGCGGAACTGTGACGTCCAAATCGACGGGGGAGCGGATCGTTCAAGCCACGGTTTCTCTCTATCCTCCCACATTCACAACCTACACTGATGACAATGGTGTATTTCGTCTTGAGAAAATTCTGAGTGGTGAGTACAGTCTTACAATATCCGCTCCGGGTTACGCACGTCTAACGTTTCGGGGATTGCTCGTTCCACACTACACGCCGCTTGTCATCGATGCAAAGCTCAGGGATGCCGCGACATCGTCCGACACCGTCATCGTCATGAAATTCACTCCGTCGCCGGGAAAGCAACACCTGCAAAATGACAAGATGATGTTCTACCAACCGGACAGCACAATCGACTACAAGATCCGGATTGTGAATCCGGAAGCTCGACCAAGGGATCCACACTCATTCATAATTCCGGATTCGCTTCTGAAGCACAAGTGATTTGACTCTGAGGATTTCATTGTTGATCTTTGCTGGATCGGAATCCTCGCATGAAATCTTCCCTGCTTTTCCTGATAGCAGTCGTTGTCTCCGCCAATCTTCTCTTTCCTCAGCAAGTCCCGAAAGGAATGATCAGAGGTCGTGTCCTGGACGATTCGACAGGTGCGCCTCTTCCGTTAGCCAATGTCTTCGTGTCGAATTCAACTGTCGGTACTGCTGCAAACGAAGAGGGAAAATTCGAGCTGAGAGGTGTGCCAATTGGGACGCAGCAAATCGTCGCGTCCATTGTCGGCTACAAACCTGTCAGTTTCGCAACGCAGGTGAACGATTCGGTTGTGCAGGTCATTCAGTTTCGGCTCAGGGCGCGTGCAGTTCAACTGCCGGGAGTCGACATTGAGGAAAAGGACCCGGTGGAATGGAGGAAACATCTTCAGAGGTTTATCGATGCGTTCTTTGGATCCACTCCGAATTCTGAACGGTGCAGGATCCTGAATCCCCAGGTCCTCGACTTTGCCTATGACGAAGACGCCGACCGCCTTGTTGCTACTGCGAGAGAACCGTTGGATATCGAGAATCTTGCACTCGGATATCGCTTTCAGTGTGTGATTGTGCTTTTCACCCATTCGCCGCCGGCCTTCCAGTACATCGGCTTCACGACCTTCCGGCCGCTTGTGCCACGAAGTGTCGATGAAGCGGATCAGTGGAAAGCGAATCGCCGGAATGCATACTACGGTTCGAAGCGGCATTTCCTCCAGGCCCTTGGCAAGAAAACAACGAAGAAAGAAGGATTTGATGTGTACAGCATACGGCGAGACTTGATGTGGAGCGCATTGAAGAAGCCAGCTGGGTTTGAGATGAACGTAGACGGTTTGCTTTCACCGGGTGACTCGCCGTACGAAAAGAAACTCGATTTTCAGGATCTGCTGCAGGTGGTGTACACGCGCGACAACGTCACGCGCATCTCGCTTCTTGAACTCACTGGACCATCGATGACGGTGTTCACCAACGGCCTGACCGCGAATCCGCTGGGGCTTTGCTCATACGGCTTCTGGTCAACGCAGCGGGGGGCCGAGATGCTGCCGATTGATTATGAGCCGGAGTAGGGGAGCACAACCCGCTTCGGCGTTCGGAGATCGATTGGTCGTTATTCGACATTCAGTTGAATATCGAATCTCGAACAAGGAATAATGAATGATGAAGTAGCTTCGTGTGCGTATCAAACATCAGTGGAGCACCCATGTCCATACTCCCCTTCCTTCCATTCCTTTTGACGTTCGTCCTGAATTTGGCGGGCCAGCAAATGGGGTTACAGGAAAAACCTGAACATTATCTCATCATAGAGATAGGCCCCGCAAATGTCGGAGGGCGATTTGAGTTCACGCTTGTCCGGCTCGCCAGGTCGGGAAAAGAATGTGATCTTCGCCGACTCGATTGCAAAGCCCCGTACAGATTGAGCATATTTGATGAGACATATCTGATTCTGTATGGAAAGTCCGGCCAGGGTAAGGTCGCCACGCGGTACAGAATGCTTATGGACGAAAAACTGTCGTATCAATATTTTGAGAAAGGCGAGGCAATCGTCATAGAATTTCTCCCGAGGCTTGTTGGCGGTGGGCCTACGAAATGGTGGACAGAGGGAAACCGTAGTGCACCCCGAATGTCCGTGACGGTCATGTCCAAGGAGCCCACGGTGTACTAGGTAGGTGCCACGCGCCCCGTTGAGAAATCCGACTTCTACCCTGCAAGACCCAGAAGAAGTCGGACTTCTACCGTGAAGGTGCGTGGCACCTCAAAGATTTCGGCGTTCAGAGTTCGATTGTTCATTATTCGAGATTCAGGCGAATATCCAATATCGAACACCCAATAATGAATGATGAAGTATGTTTTGTCGTTGAACAGCAAGTTTTACCCCCTTTTTGCATCTTACCTCTTGAATCCTCCATTGGTTCTCACACCCGCACCGTAGACGCATGCACTTTGCACCGGACCGAGAACTGCTGAGTCAAATCCGAGCTGGAAACCACAAGGCATTTACGGATCTTCACAATAAGTACCGGCGACGGTTGCTCGCCTATTGCTATCGTCTTTTGCAGGATCCGGTAGCAGCAGAGGACGTTGTCCAGGTGTCGTTCCAGAAGGCGTACGAATCTCTCAGCACACTCGACAAACCCGAATTGTTCTTCTATTGGCTGTTCGGCATTGCGCGTAATGAGGTGTACGGTCACATCCGCAAGTTGAGAAGAAACGGCACGCCCCATTCGATTGAAGAGGAAGATGATCTCTGGACCGAAGAAACGCCGCATGAGCAATTGGTGAGGAAGGAAACGACGGAAATCGTCGAGCTGTTCCTCAATCAACTGAAAGTCGAGTATCGGGAAGTGTTAGTCTTACGTCAGTACGATAAGCTCTCATATGCGGAGATCGCAGCGATTACAGGGGACACCGTGAGTTCGGTAGAGTCGAGGCTGTTCAAGGCTCGCAAAGCTCTGGCAACAAAACTGGCGCCGTATTTAAGTGAGTTGTAGGACGAACTGTCAGTTCGTCCGCCAAGCACCAACGTGAACCATGACGGAGCAACATATGACGTGCGGAGACCATCAAAGAAGCATCAACCGCTTCATCGATCACGAAATCAAAGCATCCGAATGTGCTGAACTGTTCGAGCATCTCGGGACATGCATGGAGTGCAGACGGTTTTATGACTCGATCATTGCGCTTGGCGCTGAATTGGACAAGGTGCACCTAACGATAGATGAAATGCCGGCGACCGGCTGGCAGCCTGGCGTTGAAGCAAATCGTCAGCCCGAGTATCGCGTCCCCGGACAGAGGAGAATTGCTCCGCGATCTTCCAGTCTCATCTTCGCAATTGTCGCAATTCTTCTGGTCACTCTTCTTTTTTCGATCAACGTTACAATCGAAAAGCCAGCGCAGATCGCGCCGACAGCCGAGATGAGTCAACAATAAGGTTCTGAGTCAATGGAGGAACGAAACAATGGATAATCAACCGGACAAATCGAATCGCTCACTCATTCTGTATTTTGTTCTTTCCGTCGTCTTTGCCTTTCTCGGTATTCTTGCCAGCAAACTCATAACCGTGACGTATTTTCTGTCGGATGTGAAGATCACACTCAATTTGAAATGGATGTTCTGGCTCTCCACGATGCTTTCCATTGCGTTCATTCTGCCTATCATTCGGTCGCTGCTCGTCGCACTCCATCAACAAGGCCGGCTACCTAAGATCTTGGACTGGTTTTTTCGCGAAGAATTCGTGGAAAAGTCTGTGTCAAGCATCCGCTTGATCCAAAACGTCTACCTGAGCACGATTGGACGCCTGGTACTGTCGGGGCTTGGCATTTTTCTACTGACGATGGCAGTCTGGAGATCCGGAGCGATCCACGAAACTGAAATCGATAGTAATCTTCTGACGATCGTTGATGCTGCGGCCGGTCGATATTCGTACTCAAGGGAGGGCGCCTTCCCGACGGTTGAATTGTGTTCGTATTTCCGTCCACAAAGTGGCAATTATCTTCGTAACTGTTTGAAGCTTGTAACCGATCTCAAAGCTGTAGGTGTGAAGGTGGTAGTGCTTGCAATGCGTCCTCTGGCCGGCAGCAAAGATGAGTTTGGTGTCATACGAGAGCTCGAAGAGACAGGTATCGTGGTATTCGCGACAGAGTATGGACGAATGTTCTGGATCGCGGGCCCAACGGGGGTATTGATACTCTCGCCAGGACGCGTTACGATGTCCGACCGTGAAGTTGAGGAGACAAGCCGACTTGTCCGCCTGAGACCGGCGGGACTTGAAAACGTCGGCAGCCCTCGTTCGCTGGATATCTCCATCGAGATTCTACGCAGATACAAAGGATACGGAAATGAAATTCCTTGGATTGAGGAAGGGGGTGAGTTCCGATTTGGAGATTACAGAATCCCTGTCACAAAAGATGGATGGATGTACTCTAGGGATCGGGGATTTAGCTGGCCTTCACTGCTGGATGTGGATAGCACAAGGTCCTGGTATATACCAAACAGACCGAAGTCCTCGAAAGACTTCTCTCAAAAAGCTATAAAGGCCGGCCTCAAAATAGAAGACGATAGAATTCCAGTGCAAGATGCAGGGACTCAACTTAAGGGAAAAATTGTGCTGCTCACAGATAGCTTCGGTCCTCCGGGTTCATATCTCATCTCAAGAGCTTACCAATCTGCAATTGAGAATATTCTTACCGGAGCACTCATACGAAAGTGGGAGATGGGGCATCTATGGGTTTCGGTTCTGTGCCTGGTTCTTGCCGGACTGATCACCTATCGTGTCAGACTCGTAGTGGCCTTCCTGATCTTGCTTGCCCTTCTTCCATGCGTCCTCATGTTCGGATGGTACCTTTACGCGAGCCACAGCATCCTCATCGACATGTTCTATCCGCTGCTCTCGACGGCGATGGCAATTGTGGTCTTCCCCGTCATTGTTATGGGGCGCCAACCAGATTTAAGAAAAGATGATTTTGTTTGATTCCAGGTAGGTGCCACGCACCTACCTGGTGATGCCCGAAAGGTGCGTGGCACCTTTCAGGACTTCGGCGTTCGGAGTTCAATTGTTCGATATTCGAAATTCACTTGAACATCGAATATCTGCGCCGAAGGCGCATCAGCCTTCGGCAGAGATCAAGGATTGACGAATGACGAAGGATGTTTCTTCTCTCCCCCCACAGCAAGTTTTCCTTCCTTTGTGCATCTTGTAGGTAGAGTACAAAATGGTTCTTCGACAGTTAAACTGTCGAAGAAGGACCATGTCCGACAGTTGAACTGTCGGACAACGATGGGTGTAGATAGAGCACCGTAGACCTTCCAATTAGGCGCACAGGTCCCCCTGTGGACGTCAATGCCTGAACAATACTCGGACATACAACTTATCCAACGAATGCTGCAGAACGATTCCGAAGCATTCGCCGAAATATATACGCGCTTCAAACACAGGGTATATGAGTATTGTTTTCGCTTGACGCAGGATCGACCTGCGGCAGAGGATGCGACGCAAAACACGTTTATCAAAATTCAACTGAACTTGCGTGAACTTAGAAATCCAGGGTCATTCAAGGCGTGGATGTTCACGATCGCGCGCAACGAGGTGTATGCACACCTGCGACGGGCTAGGAGCAATGGGTTGGAGGGAAACGAGGATGTCTGGGAATCAGATTCGCCGCACGAGGAATTCGTGGCGCAGGAGCAGGTCGAGCTTGTACAGAGGCTTCTGACACAGTTGAAGCCGGAGTATCGTGAGGTTCTGCTCCTCGTTGAGTACGAGCAGATGTCGTACGCCGATATTGCTGCTATCACCGGTGCAACGCTCAGTTCGGTCGAGTCGAGGATTTTTAAAGCCCGGAAGGCTCTTGGAAAGAAACTGAAGCCGTTTCTGTGAGTCAGCACCGTCACCAAGAAATCATAAGATGGAGTGGCAGATGAACTGCGAAGACTATCAACAACTGGTAAGCAAGCTGCTGGATAACTCCCTGGAAAAAGGGAAGACCGCTGATGTGTTCAGGCATCTCGGGGAGTGTGATGAATGCAGAGCATTCTTC
This sequence comes from Bacteroidota bacterium, assembly GCA_049522195.1. Classification (GTDB taxonomy): domain Bacteria; phylum Bacteroidota; class Ignavibacteria; order UBA10030; family UBA10030; genus UBA9647. Next base: position 38,714 of record JBEKOB010000013.1, on the reverse strand, counting down.
GGGACTTCGATGCACCTCCGGCACGCGATGCAGAGTGCGCCACCAATGCAGGCGACCGAATCGGTGGATAGGGAGGTGCTGGGCTTCACACATTCACAACCACGTGTTGTTTCTCGTGTTGCGGGTATTCGTTCTTCATCGACACGAATGGATAGGAAAGCCTCGAGCGTCGAACGGTCCGGCATACGTGAGCAAATCCGTGTGTTTGCACTCGTGCTAATCACGGTTATTGTATCGGGGTTGATTTGGACGAGAACTCTCCCGAAGCAAAGGGAAGAGGGTGTTGATCTGACACGGGAAGCCCTACAATCGGAAATGACGATCCATCAACGTTGAGGTAAAGTTATGAACACACCAAGAAGCCGTTCGCCGTGGATGATCTTGCTCTATTTCATTCTCGCTCTTGCCTTCGCTGTGTTTGCGATGATCGCAAGCCACGCTCCGAGTGTCCGGTATATGCCGACGGTGGGAAATTTTGGTTTTGAAAGCAATCTCCAGTGGATCTTTTGGCTCCTCATCATTCTCTCCATTATATGTCTCGTTCCACTCTTGGAGGCGATCGTTCACCTACTCTATCTTTGCAAACTGCTCCCGCGTTTTCTCTCCATCCTCTATGATGGTCAAGCAGGAGGAGAGACTGACGGAATCTTGTTGTGGCTGAAATCTGACGCAAGATCCTCCGCCGGTAGATTGTTTGCCGCTGGTATCGCCGTGTTCGCAACCGTCTTCATACTTTCACTTACCAGCGCAGTGAGAGAGAGAGACATCGACAGCTACCTTTATGAATACATCTCGAGACTTCTTAAATCAGAGCGATCCTCAGAAAACGAAACAGCCAGTATCTGTACATCAATTCACTTAAGCGACGCGCCTGGAGTGAATCAGTTGGAGGATTGCCTTACAATCGTTGAAGATCTCAAGAGTGTCGGTGCAAAGGCAATTCTGGTCGACATTCGCGGAATAAACAGAAGCGCGGAGGACTTTCAGTGGTTCAGAAAAATAGAAAACACCGGCGTTGCTGTTCTCGGACTGTCAAATTGGGGTAACATACGACACGCGGACTCAACCGGAGAAATCAGGTTCACAAAGGGAAGGATGACGATGCAGCCTCTGGAATTGCGCATGAATCCTTTCTTGTTTCGGATTAAGCCCGAAGGCATCCAACAATTCAACGATGAGGTCGTTCCAGATGTTGTAATTCAATTGTTGCGGAAATACCGAAACTATCCCAGCGATCTCGCTCCTCGAAGAGAAGGCAGCAAGATTATATTCGGTGACTACCAAATTCCCGTAAGTTCTGACGGTTGGATGTACGCCCGGGAACTTTATAATTACTGGCCTTGGACCATAGCCTCGCGTGCGAGTGTAAATGACACGCTTGAATATAGGGGATGGTTCGAGCGGAGGAAACCTTTTCATGGGTTCAAACTAGATGAGTTGAAGAGCAATTTCGCTGGCAAGATCGTGCTCATTGACCGCCTCCAGGAATCAACTCTTGAATATGGCTGGGCGATGACCAGATCGTATGAAAGTGCCCTGCAATCAATTGTTGCCCAAAGAGTGATCGTGCGACTGGAATATCTCCACGTGTGGCTGACTCTTATCTGCATCGCGGTGGCAGGGTTTGTGGCCTTCAGGCTTCGTCCGATTTCATCGTTCTTGACGATTTTCGCTATCGGCCTTGCGGTAATGCTCGCCTCATGGTTCATTTATTACAGGTTCTACTTCTTTTTCGATGTTTTCTACCCGCTCCTCGCGGTTGGAATGTCGATGTTCGTCTTTCCAGCAATCACGGTAACCGAAGACCGACAGCCCGGGTAGGTGACACGCAGCTTTTCCGAGACCACGGCAAGCTGATACTTCCCGCGCACCCTCCTTCCCCTCGAAGGGAAAGGAGGGGATGGGGTCGGCAGTATCACTGCCGCTTGTTCAACGCATCTTGAACCTTCTCGTAAATCACCTGCTCTACACCCTCTTCGTTCACGAACACCTCGTCGTTTAAGAAACGCACGACTTCCAATCCATCATTTCTCAGATATGCGTCTCTTATTGCATCTCGCTGTCTCCCCTCGGGCGTATAATGCTGACTGCCGTCGAGTTCAACCACCAGGTGTGCTTTGACGCAATAGAAGTCCAGAATGTAGCGGCCGTAAAGAACCTGCCTTCTGAACTTTGCACCTAATCTGTTGTTGCGAAGAAGTGACCAAAGCTTCTTTTCTGTATCGGTCATATCGCGACGCAATTTTCGCGAAAAGGGGATTAGAGATTTCGTGTATTTGGGAAGGTGTTGAAGCATGGTGTTCATGTTGAAGCAGCCGGATGGAGGTTCATCAACCTCACCCGTACCCTCTCCTAAGAGGAGAGGGGGCTTGGGGAGAAGAGGGGGTTACTTCTTCTGCGTCTCCATCTTCTGCAGCTCGTCGAAGTACTTCCGAATCAATTCCTGATAATCCTTCGAGTAGCCATGCTCGAGTGATTTGAGCAAATCATCGAGCAATTTGTTCTTTCCCTCAAGGGTTGAGGGATCAAGGTCGCCGGGGCTGCGACGGGCAATTTCTGTTCCGGTCTGGGCCTTCCGCTTTTTCTCGTAATCCCGTTCGCGCACGGACTTCGAAGCATCGAGCAATCGCGAAAGAATCCGCTCCTGTTTCTGTATGGTCTCGCGATTGACGTTGTTCTGCTCGAGATTCTGAACCACTTCTTTCATCTCTTCGCCGATTTTTTCCAGATCCCCAAGCATGTTCTTCTGCTCACCGCTTGCCTGGGCTTCTTTATTGAGCTGCTCGAGTGATTTTCGAACAGCTTCCTGCTCTACGGCGAGCCGCGCGGCGTCTGCCGCCTGCTGCATTCCCTGCGTCTGCATATTTATCGTTTGCTGCTGTCCGGCCATCATCTGCAGCTGCTGCATCAATCCGCCCATTCCCGAACCGCCTTGCTGCATCATATTTTGCATCGCGTTCTCGATTTGCATCGCTGTCTTGTTCAGCGATGCCATCGCAGACCCTTGCTCCTGTGATGCCCCGAACCCATTTCGCCCCTCAAGCGCATTCAGAGAGGTTTGCATGTGCCCGATCGCCTCGCCGATCGATTTTCCCATCTCCGGCGTGACGGCGAAGGACTTCTTGGAGAGCTCGCTTAGACCGCGCACGACATTTCCCATATCCTGCATGACACCCATCTGCTCCTGTGCATTCTCACGGAGCTGGGGTGAATTGACAGGCGCGCTTGCCGATTCCTGCTTCAACGTCTCCTCGCGCTTCGAAAGCTCAAGCATATCGTTCGTAGCCCTGCGAAGCGCATTCAGGGTAGCCTGCATTTGCTTCTGAAGCATCTCCTGCTGAATCGACTGCAATTGCTTTGATTGATCCTTCAGCTGCTCTGAGAGTTCCTGCTGCGTCTCCTGTGCTTGCTGGTCTTGTCCAGACTGGATCTGATTGCCGGCCTGGTTCATTTTCTGCTGCAGCTGACCCTGTTTCGTCTGCTGATTCAGCTTCTGCATGCGGTCGGAAGGCATCTCAGTAAAGAATTCTTCCATCCGTTTCTGAACATCCTCGGTCTCTTGTTCGAGTGTTCGCTGTTGCTCGCTCAAATCTTCTTGCTTCTTCGAGAGGTCGTTCCGGCTCTGTTGGTCCTTTCCGGCTCCCTTGGTCTGGTTGTTTAAGTCGGATTGTGACTGCTCAAGCGCCTCTGCTCGCTTGCGCGCTTCATCCAGTTTTTGCTCTATCTGAATTCGCTTGAGAAGCTCAATCGTTCGCTCGATGCTTTGGCGGAACCGCTCCTCGGAGAATGTCAATTTCTGAAGGGCCTGCTGGATCTGATCTTTGTTCAGATTCTGCATCGCCTGCTGCATCTGCGTCAATGCTTGCTGGAGATCCGCTGAGTTCATTTGCTCGAACATCTGTTGAAGCTCCATGTACTTTTCCATTGTCTCCTTGGAAAGGACCTGCTGCTGATCCATTTTCTGGACCATCTCATCAAGTTTCTTCTGGACATTGTCGAGTTTCTTCTGGACATCCTGATACTTCTTGGACATCTCCTCCATCTTCTTCTGTTGCTGCCAGTCCATCTCCTTATTCTTCTTAATGTCCTGGTTGATCGACTCGATTTTGTCTTTCAACTGCTTGGCATCCTGAAGCGTCTGCTTGAGATCATCCAGCGAGGCCTCATGCCCCTTGTCGAGCTCCGCAAAGACCTCGTCGACCGATGGCAGGCGAAGGAGGTAAAGCTGACTGCGACCGCTCTTCGGACCGTGCACAGCGTCGTTGTCGAATGCCTCAGCGAAATACTCGACGACATCTTCCGGTACAAGCCGCAAGGGCGAAAGGTCCCATGTGTAGGGAAGCTCGAGCTCGGTCGATGGTCCGGATGGAAGCGAGACAGATGTAAATTTGTAGGCATCCCACGGTGGTTCGTACCGGGAGTGTGTCAGCTTGTAGCCGATGCGGATGCTTGAGAAACCAAAATCATCCTTGGCCTGCATCACGAGCCGCAAGAACTTGTCCCCTGCAAGATCGATATTCCGTCCGGGCTGGAGGATCGAAATCGAGGGAGCTTCATCGGGGATGATCTTTAATTGGTAGTGAACCGGATCGACGTTTGCGAGGTTTTCGACATCAGAGACCTCGACGTGGTAATCCGTTTCCGTTGCGAGATGGAACGATGCAGAGAACTTCTGGTTGTCCGTGATGAGGGGAACCACCGCTCCGGCGCCGAAAACGATTTTTCCTTCCCGCAGGTATTTGCTTGTGATGCCGCTGAGGGTGACCTTTGTGCCCGCGAGCGCTGTCACATCGCCAATGAATTCCTCCTGGACCCTTGGGGGAAGCTTCGCATATGCCGGATACTCAAGACGGACCTGGAACGACCGGAGGACGGGGCGATCGACGACGGACAGGCGGTAATGCGGGCTCTCCGCCTCAGCGATTTTTGCATAATATTCCGTGGAGCCGCGAAGGCTCTGGAAGGAAGTTTTGTAAGTGCCGGTGGAGTCAATGCGGAGTTCCGCGTTTTCGAAATTCTGCGTTCCCTCAAGCCGCCAAAACAAGTTGAGTGGTTGCTGCCTCGGCATTGCTACAGCGACGGAGGTGGATTGAACGCGAACAGCTATTTGAACCGATTGACCTTTGACAACTTCGCTGTTTCCGGGAAAGACTTCGAAGATAAACTCCGACGGGGATGAGAAATCTCGACTGAAATGCATGATGCGGAAGAGCGAATCGTACATCGGGCCCGGCGAAGCGATGACGAGCAGAAACGCTCCAACGGCACTGGCTCCGAGAAGTCTCGCTGAACGCTTGACTGGAGAAGCATCCACGGAATCTGTGAAAGCGATGTCGCGTATTTCGGCGGCGAGATCCTGAAACGACGCGTCTACAAGCTCGGGGGAATAAAGAGATTTACCTGTCGCAATTTCCTGGTCCAGCTGGAGTATGTTCAACAGCCGGTCGTGGATCTGAGGGAAGTGCTTGCCGACGCGCTGTGCGACCACAAAATTGTCGTCGGACCGAAGGAGGCCAATGGATCGAAGCAAAGGTCGCGCAACGTGCCAGACAAAAAGAACTGTGGTGAATACTGCCAGGATGATGAAGAGGATTGTACGACCCGGGCGATCGAGCCTGAGCGCCAGCTCAATCAGAGATGTGGAAACCAAGGCTAAGGCGAGGAGTGTGCCGAACAGCATGGTGCCGGACCGCAGATCGACCGAGCGCTGGCGTTTGCGCGTAGTAGAAATCCGCTGAAGAATATCGGTCAGTATGATTGAGGGGGTGGTCAAAGTCGCGCTGATTTCGATTCAAGTGACACCCTTCGACTTCGTCCTTCGGCTCCCGCCTGTTGAAGCCAGGAGGTCGCTCAGGACTACGCTCAGGGTGACGACGATCTTTTTCTGTTCACTGTTTACTATTCACTATTCACGTCGAGGTAACCGGTTCTAGCTAGTGCGTCAGTGCCCACACCATGATATTCGCTCCGAACTTCAACGCTTCCAGTCGTACCGATTCGGGGTCACCATGGACTTCGGGATCGACCCAGCCGTCGCCCGGATTGGATTCGTACGTGTAATACACTACCAATCGACCCTTCTGGAAAATGCCGAACCCCTGCGCTGGTTTGCCGTCGTGTTCGTGCGTCTTCGGGACACCATTCGGGAAATTGAATTGACAGCTGTAGAGTCCGTACGTGAACGGGAGCTCAACAAGTTCCTGGTCCGGGAAGACCTTCTTCATCTCCCGCCTAAACGCCTTATCCATGCCATAGTCGTCGTCTGCGTAGAGAAATCCCCCATTTGCCAGGTACGAACGGAGCCGTTGGATTTCGTAGTCGGAGAAAACGATGTTCCCATGCCCCGTCATAAAGAGAAGCGGGTAGGAGAAGAGTTTCTCGCTCGAGAGATCCACAAATTCATAACGCGGATCGACATCGATCGCCGTATTCTCCTTGATGAACTTCAGCAGGTTTGGTTCGCCCGATGGATCGTTGTACCAGTCCCCGCCGCCGCTGTATTTCAGTCGTGCAATCCGGAATTGACTCTCAATCCGCTGCTGTGCAAACACGATGGAGGCAAGCGACGAGACCAACAGAAGTGTCCGGATAAAAGTCTTTTTCATATCTATTCAATGTAGAAAAACAACCACAGAGAATCAAAACACATGACGTGAGTTGGCTAAACAGTTCTGTCTCATCGATTTACCTGAGGAAAGTGCCTTCTTTTTGAATTCAACGTCATTTTTCTTCACATGGTTCTTGACAAATGGCCTCGACGATTGTATATTACTTGTGTCTTCAATGAAGACATGTAGCAGCTTATCAAGAACGGCTGAGGGAACAGGCCCGATGAAGCCGTAGCAACCGTCCCGAGCGATCGGGAGCCAGGTGCTAATTCCTACCCCGTGACACAGTCACCGGGAAAGATGAGCTCGGAGAGTTTGGACATCACCTCTTCTGGCATATCGACCCGGAAGAGGTTTTTTGTTTTATAACCTCTTCTGCGGCCTCCTGTCTCATCACTTCTTGGTAAGCTCCTGAATCGCGATACGATGTTTTTGTTGAGCGCACCCGCGTTCTGTTCAATAGCTGATATACGGCCCGGTTCATCGACACCTGACGAAGAAAATTAATCACACATCAATCATACTATCACACATCAAGGAGCACCTATGAGTAGCAACGGAAAGACACCGCATCGTCACTTCGAGACACTGCAGCTTCATGCAGGACAGCAGGCCGATCCTGCGACGCACGCACGCGCTGTGCCGATCTATCAAACCACGTCGTTCACATTCGACAACGCGGAACATGCCGCGTCGCTGTTCGCGCTACAGCAATTCGGAAACATCTACACGCGCATCATGAATCCGACGACCGCTGTCTTCGAAGAGCGCGTAGCTGCCCTCGAAGGGGGCGTCGCAGCACTGGCCGTCTCTTCGGGCCAGGCGGCAGAGTTTCTTGCCATCTCCACTATCGCTCAGGCAGGAGAAAACATCGTCTCCACAAGTCTGCTCTACGGTGGCACGTACAACCTCTTCAAGGTCACGCTTCCTCGTTTGGGAATTGATACAAAATTTGTGGAAGGGGATAGCCCGGCGGACTTTGAAAAACTGATCGATTCAAAGACGAAGGCACTCTACATTGAAACCATCAGTAACCCGCGTCTGCAGGTTCCTGATATTGAGGCCATCGCGAAAGTGGCACACAGCCACGGAATACCGTTGATTGTCGATAACACATTTGGGGCAGGCGGTTATCTTTGCCGGCCATTTGACCATGGCGCCGATATCATCGTCCACTCGGCCACAAAATGGATCGGTGGGCACGGGACGTCCATCGGCGGGATCATTGTCGATTCTGGGAAATTCGATTGGGGGAATGGGAACTTTCCCGTCTTCACTCAACCCAGCCCGGGCTACCACGGTCTGAATTTCTGGGAAACCTTCGGCTCGAAAAGTCCCTTTGGAAACATCGCGTTCATCATTCGAGCGCGTGTGGAACAACTGAGAGACTTCGGACCATGCCTGAGTCCATTCAACTCGTTCCTCTTTATCCAGGGACTTGAGACGCTCTCGCTGCGCGCCGAGCGCCACAGCCAGAATGCTTTGGCGCTTGCACAGTGGTTGCGAAAGCACCCGCTCATCGAGTGGGTGATGTACCCCGGGCTCGAGGATCATCCGTCGCACGCGACCGCGAAGAAGTACCTCCGCCAGGGATTATACGGCGGGATGCTCGTTTTCGGCATCAAGGGGGGACTTGAAGCGGGGAGGAAGTTCATCAATAATCTGAAACTTGCGAGCTTGCTTGCAAATGTTGGAGATGCAAAGACCCTGGTTATTCATCCGGCATCAACTACTCATCAACAGCTGAATCCTAAAGAACAGCTCGAATCCGGTACGACTCCCGATCTTGTCCGCGTATCCGTCGGTATTGAACACATCGAAGACATCATCGAGGATTTCGGGCAGGCACTCAGTGCTGTGAACGCGAGTGTGAGGGTTGGATAAGAGGGAAATGGAGAAGGCGTCCTTCTTTAGCGGTTGACCCCGGTTGAAGAACCCCTTCGCCAAAAAAAAATCCCCACGAAGGATTTGCTCCTTCGCGGGGATGGAGATGTCAGAAACATCCGTGAAAGCTCCGCAGGAAGGGTGGAAGCCCCCTGCAGAGATTTGAAACGGTGAAGACAGCCTTCTTCTCAGTACAATCCGGGATGAAGGTTGCCTTCGGCTGTGCTAATCCATTATCTTCCGCAAGAACGCGGGTTTCTCTGGATCCGATTTGTCAATCTTATCGTCCCCCTTCTCGGGTTCCCGTTGGGCCTGGATCGAGATGTCGATACCGCGGCGCAGGAATGTCGGCTCTTCAAACTTCTGAAGATCGCCGGGTCCCGATGGAATACGATCGATGAGCCTCGTAGCAGACTTCGGCGGCTGTTTGGCTGCCGCGACCTTTTTGTTGAAGCCCGTTGCGATGACGGTGACCATCATTTCATCTTTCATGTTGTCATCGACAACCGTACCAAGGATGACGTTTGCGTCATCGCCGGCTGCGTCGTGAATGACGCTTACGGCTTCATCAACTTCCACGAGCGACATGTTCTTGCCGCCAGTGACGTTGATCAGGATGCCTTGGGCGCCGGCAATGGAAACACCATCGAGCAGTGGGCTGGAAATAGCCGCATGCGCCGCTTCAGTAGCGCGGTTCTCACCAGTAGCAATGCCAGATCCCATCAGTGCGTCACCCATCTCCCGCATTACAGTCCGGACATCGGCAAAGTCCACGTTGATGAGACCCGGGACAGTGATCAGCTCCGAAATGCCCCGTGTGGCGTTATGCAGGACCTCATTCGCCAGATCGAATGCCTCCATAAGCGGGGTGTGCCTGTCGATGATATCCAGCAGTTTCTGATTTGGAATGACGATCAGGGTGTCAACCTGCTTTTTTAATTCCTCGATCCCTTCTTCCGCCTGACTGATGCGACGTTTCCCTTCGCTGTTGAAAGGCTTTGTCACGATACCGACAACGAGAGCTCCGAGGCTCTTCGCGATGTTTGCTACGATGGGTCCTCCGCCGGTTCCGGTCCCGCCTCCCATTCCGGCAGTTACAAAGACCATATCGCTGCCGTTCAGGGCGCGGGCAATCTCCTCACGGTCCTCCTCTACAGCCCGGTGGCCGATGGTGGGATCTGCGCCGGCACCAAGGCCCCGGGTCAGGGTCTTCCCGACCTGGATCTTCTGTGATGCCTGGTTGCGTTCCAGCGCCTGGACATCGGTATTGATGGCGATAAAATCTACGCCGACCAACCCTTTGTCGATCATGCTATTGACGGCGTTTCCACCACCACCGCCAACACCAACCACACGAATCTTTGCCCCGCGGTCCGCTAAGGTGTCAAGTTCAATCACGGTAACATCTCCTTTAATTAGTTGGTTGTGAGTTTGTATGTGTCAAATTCTGATCAAGTTCTTTATAAGTATTGAAGTTGTGGAGTATTGAAGTATTGAAGTAGTGGAGTATCGTCTGTCGTTTTTTCTCCACTTCTCATCTACTCCCTAAAGTTCATCAAACCACGTCTTCATCCTGTTGAAAATATTCTTTACCGACCCCCTCCCCTTTTCGGGGTTCACGCTCGCTGCAATCGTAGAACGATCGCGATGCTTGAGCTCGTGTATCACAAGTCCCACACCGGTCGCGTAGATCGGGTTTTCGATCTCGTGAATCAAGCCGGCACTGAAACCCGACGGTATGCCGATCTTCACCGGCATGCCGAGAACCTCGTGGGCAAGATCTGCAGTCCCTTTAATAAGCGATCCACCTCCGGTCAACACGACGCCGGCCGAAAGATGCTTAGAGTAACCAGACCGTTTGATCTCCATTGCTGCAATCTCCAGAATTTCCTCCATACGCGGTTGAATCACCTGGCAGAGAAGTTTCTTATCGATCTCGATCGGGGGGCGACCGCCGATCCCCGGCAGAATGATCGGCTCATTGTTCACGATTGCGGGCATGAATGCGTAGCCATGTTCCTGCTTGATACGCTCGGCCTGCTCTGTTAGAATACCGAGCCCTTTGCGGACATCGTCTGTTACCTTCTTGCCAGCGATGCCAATGACTGCAGTGTGCCTGATGGTTCGCTCCTCAAACACTGCCAGGTCGGTTGTGCCGCCGCCGATGTCGAGCAATGCAACACCGACTTCTTTCTCCTCATCGTCGAGCACTGCATAGCTTGACGCAAGCGGTTCGAGAACCATGTCGTTCACGTGCAATCCAGCGCGCTGGACGCACTTGTAAATGTTTTGCGCTGCAGTGACGAGTCCGGTGATGATATGTACAATCGCTTCCATCCTGACGCCCGACATCCCGACCGGGTCGTAAATACCATCCTGGCCATCGACGATAAATTGCTGCGGGATGACGTGAATAATTTTCCGATCCGAGGGAAGGGCAACCTTCTTGGTGTCTTCGATGAGCCGGTCAACATCATCCTGCGTGATCTCGTTCTCGGGTCGGCTGATTGCAACCACCCCACGACTTTGAAAACTCTGTATATGATCGCCGGCGATGCCCACCGTCACGGACGTGATCTTCACTCCTGACTGGGCCTGCGCATCTGCAACGGCGGTTTGAATCGAGCGGACAGTCTTCTCAATGTTTGTGACCACGCCGCGTGTCAAGCCATCGGAGGAAGCTTTGCCGATGCCGAGGATGTTCAGCTTTCCCGGATGGCTTTCGTCCGGCGACGCAACGATGGCACATACTTTTGTAGTTCCTATGTCAAGACCAACAGCAATATCCTGTGTCATACAGCGATGTTTTCCTTTCAATCCTGAACGGAGTGGCCAACAATCCCCACCCGGGGAATGTTGATATCTAGATTTTCTGTTTGTTCCATCGAACGACAACCTGATCATCGAACCGGAGGTCGACGTACTGAAGATTATCAGAGCCGCGTTCGCGGACGACGGTATTCCAAAACGATTCGAGTCGGACCAGCTTATTGGCGATCTCGCCACGGCCGAAAATGATCGGTACGCCCCATTCAGCTGCGTAGAGTACAATGTCGCCGCCATTTCGCAGGCGCACTTCCGAGATCACGTGATACAGTTCCTTGTTCACCAGCCTTGAGGTTGCCAATATCTGCAGCGCTTCCTGAATGTCGGGATGCTTGACTATCGTGCCGGGAGTGAGCGAGATTCCGTCGGGCATTCCGGTCAGCACAGGCAGATCGAACAGCTGCTTCGACATGGAATGGGGGAGCACAACCCCATCCTCATCGAGATACAAAATTTCTGTGCTGTTGATGATCGCAAGCGGTACACGCTCCTTGATTGTTACTTTCAGCGTTGCGGGTAAGTCCCGCTCTACCACCGCATCCTTGATGAAATGGTGACTCAGGATGTCGCGCCGGACAGCCATCAGATCGACGTCCTGCAGCTGCGTGTTTTTGGGGACCTTGATGAGCTGCATGATTTCCGCAGTCTCGACGATTCGATTCCCCTCGATCGTGACACGCTTCACTTTCAGGTTTGATTTCCAGAGATTCGCGAAGACGACGAGTCCAACCGCCAGCACCAGCAGTCCCAGGAAGCCAAATTTCAATTTTCTGCTTGCGCTCATGCGACTTTCTGCCTTACTTCTTCCGGAAATCCAACAAGCTTTACTTCAAGCTCCAGGAGAACACCGGTGTTTTGATGAACCGTGCGTCGAGCGAGGTCGACAAGTGTCACCACGTCTGAGGCCTTCGCCTCGCCAAGATTCACAATGAAGTTGGCGTGTTTCTCGGATACCTGTGCATTCCCGACACGCTTTCCCTTTAAACCTGCCTGTTCGATCAGTTTCGCAGCAAACGTTCCCTGCGGGTTCTTGAACATACTGCCGGAGTTCGGGAGCGTGAGCGGTTGCGTTGTATTCCGCTTCAGGATGTACTCCCGCCTGCGCCTGATCAGCTCTTCTTTGTCCCCCTTGGGCAGTTGGAATGAAGCGCTCAGCACGATGTCCTTATCGAATCCAGAATGCCGGTACGAAAAATTTGCCTGTTCTTTTTTCACACTCTGAATGCGTCCGTCCCGAAAGACTTCGACCCCTACAATGTGATCTGCGGTCTCACCTCCGTGGGCTCCCGCGTTCATCACGATGCAGCCGCCGACGCTCCCAGGAATTCCCGCAAGCATCTCGACCCCGGCCAATTCCTGCTGTATGCAGAAGTCCACAAATTTCGACCAGTGGGCTCCGGCTTCCGCTACCACCAGATGACCCTGCATCTGCACGTTGGAGAGAGACGACTCAAGATTGATTGCCGCGCTTCGGATCCCTTCATCGCTGATGATCATGTTGCTTCCGCGCCCGAGCATCAGGTACGGATAGTTGTTCTTCTGAAAATACTTTACGATCTCGACCAAGTCCTGCTTATCTGCAGGCTCGACATAGTAGTCAGCCGGTCCGCCGACGCGCATCGATGTGTACTTCGACATCGGCTCGTTGATGGCAATGTACCCGCGGAAGAACTGCTTTATGTCGCTCAGTGTAACCATGGTGGTTCTTGTGTGATCGGTTAATCTGTGATTGGTTAAATGGTCATTGGTTAGTTACTCACCAATTAACCTTTTAACCAATTAACCATTTAGCTCTTCATTTTTCTTAAAAACTCTTCACCAAACTTCCAGATATCTCCCGCACCCATCGTGATCACGATATCGCCGCTCTTGACGATGGAGGCGAGGTGATCAGGAACCTGTTTCTTGTCCGGGACGTACTGTGCATCCTTATGTCCAAAACGCTTTGCCGCGTTGACGATCAATTCTCCTGAGATACCCTGGATTGCCTCTTCGCGCGCGGGGTAGACGTCGGTTACTATCAACACATCCGAGAGAAGGAATGATTTGCCGAATTCCTCATAGAAATCGCGTGTGCGTGTGTACAAATGGGGCTGAAACACGCAGACCACGCGGCGGCGCCATCCTGCCTTTGCGCCCGCAAGCGTCGCACGGCACTCTGTCGGATGATGCGCATAGTCGTCATACAGCGTGATCCCCTTGACTTCGCCTTTCTTTTCCCAGCGCCTGTACACACCTGAGAACTTCTCAATGCCGGCTCGCACCTTTTCGAATGGCACCCCAAGCTGCAGGCCCACAGCAATGGCTGCAAGTGAGTTCTGCACATTGTGATTCCCCGGGACCTGTATGGTGATCTGACCGAGGTCGGCGCCGTCACGGACAACCATAAACGTCGACGTATTGTCTTTGTGACGGATATCGACGGCCTGAACATCAGCTTGCGGATTGAGACCGTACGTGATAATCTTCTTTTTCCTGAGCTGTGGCAAGATGTCGAGCAACGCCGGTTCATCAAGACAAAGAACCACAAACCCGTAGAATGGGACCTTTGAAGCAAACTGGATGAATGCCCCCTTGATGTCCTCGAGGTCCCGGTAACAGTCGAGATGATCTGTCTCGAGCGTCGTCATCACGGCAATCGTTGGTGTGATCGAAAGGAACGACCGATCAAATTCATCCGCCTCCACGACGATGAAATCACCGTGACCGAGGCGTGCATTGGTTCCGCCAAGGCCGCTCAGCTTGCCGCCAACGATGACCGTCGGGTCGAGGTCTCCCTCCATCAGCACAAGGCTGACCATCGATGTCGTTGTCGTTTTTCCGTGCGTCCCTGCAATGCCGATACCGTACTTCAGCCGCATGACTTCGGCGAGCATTTCCGCCCGGCGGATGACGGGGATTTTGCGCCGTTGTGCTTCGAGCACTTCGGGATTGTCAAGAGAAACAGCCGAGGAGTACACCAACGCATCGACGTCGTCAGCAACGTTCTCTGCCCGATGCCCCTCGAAGATATTCGCGCCAAGCTTCTGCAACCGTTCGGTGACTTCGGAGAGACCGCGATCAGAGCCACTCACACGGAAATTCTGATCAAGCAAGATCTCTGCGATGCCGCTCATCCCGATGCCGCCAATGCCGACGAAGTGAATTTTTTTAATTGATGAAAACATGAACATCTATAGTTAGTGCAAGATTGAATTCAGAAGTCAGAATCCAGAATCTTTCTTCTGACTCCTGACTTCTGCATTCTGTATTCCAACAAGTGTTGACTACAGCGTCTTTCTTCTCCTCATCCCGAAACGCCGGTGCCGTCCCTTCGGAACGTGCTGTGCGATGTGTTCCATTTCGGCGACAAGCTCGCGGTCCCGCTCATAACGTCCGACACGGATCCGGAAGAGACGCTTGCGCCCTTTCATCTTGAAGACGACCAGCTGAAAATGTCCTGCTGTCTGGACCATTCGCTCGCGGCCGATGTGCATCCATTCGATGTCGGAAATCAGGATCTCGCGCTCACGATTGCGAGAGCGGAAGATCATCCGGTCGTCTGTGATCACCAGCATCCTGTGGCGCGTCAGATTCAGGATCAGGGTAATAAGTGCGATGACGACAAAGAAAATCATGATGTACACAAGCGGATCCTTGAAAACGAACGAGAACTGGTTCTCAAAGAAGCTTCCCTTAATTCCTGCATACAACAGGAAGACGAGCAGGTAGAGTAAGGCCTGCTGATAGTAGAAATCGAGCTTATATTTGAATGCCTTTTGTCCCATGGATGCCTATCGAATAATATTCAAAATAGCTGTTGCGATTTCGCGTCCAGCCTCTGGTTTTCCCAGTTGAGCACTTGCGTGGCCCATTTGATTCAATCGCTGCGGATCGTTCAACAGGCCGATCGCTGTCTCTTTCAGATTCTTTCGCACGTCCTTGTCTGCAATCATCACTGCCGCCCCGGCATCTGCCAGGGACCGTGCATTATGTGTCTGATGATCGCCTGCTGCAAACGGATACGGAACGACGATCGCCGGTTTGCCAACCCGGGTTAATTCTGCAAGTGTTGTTGCACCGGAGCGGCAGACAACCAAATCAGCGGCTCCGAATGCAAACTCCATCTTGTCGATAAATGGACCGAGCCAGCCTGTGTTTTTGTTGCCCAAGGACTTTTGCACCCGCTCGTAATCGCTTTGTCCTGTCTGCCAGATGAGCTGCATGCCGGCTGCAAGAAGCTCCGGGATCGCCTCAAGGACGGCATCGTTGATCGATGCAGCTCCCAGGCTTCCGCCGAACACCAACAGAGTCTCTTTATCCGTCGCAACGTGAAAGAAGGTTCTTCCTTCTTCCTTCGAAATCGTTCCGAGGATTTCCCTCGTCGGTGTGCCGACGAGTCGAACATGATCCGTTCGCTTCAGCCAGCGACGTGCCGCATCGAATGCGATGAAAACCGAGGTTACTCTTTTCGCCAGGAGCCTCGTCGTCACGCCGGGATAGCTGTTCGACTCATGGATCACTGTCGGAATCCCGAGCAGCGATGCGACGAACAGGATCGGGCCGCATACATACCCGCCGGTGCCGATGACGACATCCGGCCGAAACTGACGTATGACAAAGAGCGACTGAACAAGAGAAACAATCACTTTGACCGGGAACAGGAGATTATCGATTGTCAATCTCCGGTGAAACCCGCTGATCCAAATCGTTCGAAATGGGTAACCGCGCTGCGGCACGACGCGCGCCTCGATCTTCCCTTTTGTTCCAAGGAACAGAAACCTCGAAGCCGGCTCCAATCGCTTGATCTCGTCTGCAATCGCAAGAGCAGGGAAGAGGTGTCCCCCCGTTCCACCGCCCGCGAGCAAAATGTTTGGAGCTTGTTTTCCCAAATCGATTCCTTGTAGACGGCGGAACCGATCCCGCCGCTTCAGGTCAATACACTTTTGCCGTTTTGTCTTCGATCGCCGGTGTCGGTGAAGGTTGCTCAGACACCTTTTCAGCACGCGGATGCATGTCCGTCTGGGCCGATATGTTCAGCAACACGCCGACAGCGAACGATGTAAAGAGCAATGATGAGCCGCCGTAGCTCACGAACGGCATCGGCAGGCCGGTCGTCGGGAGAATTCCCAGCGTCACGCCTGCATTGACAAGTGCATACAACGTGACGACGCTCGTGATACCGATCGCAAGCAATCGGCCGAAATCGTCGCGTGCGAACTTCGCGATCTTGAAGCCGCGAAGCATAATGATCAGAAAAAGCGTCATGAAGAAAATCGTTCCGATAACGCCATATTCTTCCCCGACGATTGAGAAAACGAAATCACCGAACGACTCGGGAAGAAAGAAATCACGTTGTTTGCTGAGGCCCGGCCCGACGCCGAACAATCCGCCGTTGCCGAACCCGATGATTCCCTGCATCAGCTGATAGCCGACTTTTCCGCCGCTCGAGCTTCCGTCCATAAACATGTGAATGCGCTGCATGACGTGGGGACGCGTGAGCGCAAAGGCGACTAACACCGGTATGGCCGCAGCCATTGTGCCGAGCAAGTGTGAAAATCGTGCGCGGCTGATGAAGAGCATGACGATACTCATAAGAATAATCATCGATCCCGTGCTGAAATTCGGCTGCACCAGCACAAGCCCCGCAACGCTCCCCACCCAGACCATCATCGGCAAGAATCCTTTTTTGAAATCCCGGATCATGTCCCCCTTTGTGGAGATAAGTGTGCAGAGGTGGAAGAGGAGAGCGAACTTTGCGAACTCCGACGGCTGTAGACCCAAACCGCCAAACCGCAGCCACCGGGTTGCTCCTTTCACCTCACCGCCGAGAACAAGCGTGACCATCAAGAACACGATCGACAAGATCACTGCCGGTTTCGTCAGCTTCTTGTACTTCTTGTAGTCAATTGTCATGCCTATGAACAGGGCCACCATTCCGAGAAGAACCTTCATTGCATGCAGGTTAAGCAGCCTGTTGCTCTCTCCGAACTTTTCCATTGCCCAGGTTGATGACGCGCTATAGACGACGCCAAGGCTGAGCACCATCAGCACCAGGACGGTGACGAGCGTCGCGAGATCGATATGGTTGCGCTGGGACCGGGTCATCGGTTTCACTACAGATTCTTCACAAGTTCTTTGAACACTTTTCCACGCTGTTCGTAGTTCTCAAACCAGTCGAACGATGCGCACGCGGGGGAAAGCAGAACCACGTCGCCCGCCTGAGCCAGGCTCTGTGCTGTAAGAACGGCCTCGTCGATCGACGTCGCACGTCGTAGCGGCTTGATGCCGGAAAAGGCCTTTTCGACTTTGTCAGCCGATTCTCCCATCGCTACGATGGCTCGAACGTTCTTCCGGACCAAATCGGCAATCCTGGAGTAGTCATTTCCCTTGTCTCTGCCCCCCAGCATCAATACGATCGGCCGATCGAATGCCTGGAGTGCATACCAGACCGCGTCAACGCTTGTCGCCTTGGAATCATTATAGAAGCGGACGCCGTTGACCTCACGGACGAATTCCTGGCGATGCTCGACTCCCTTGAAATTCTTGAGCGTTGCCCTGATCGACGCTGCGCCGACGCCCGATAACTGCCCAACAAGCGACGCGGCCATTGCATTGTACAGGTTGTGAGGGCCCTTGATGCTAATGTCGTCCACGCTGATGATCTCGCTCCGCTTTTCGTCCAGCACTGTCACAAGTTTTCCACCTTCTTCAAATGCCCCTTCCGAAAGCGATTGCCGGATGCTGAAGGGGATGCGTCTGCATCGGGCTTTCTGCACAATCTTTGTCGTCCACTCGTCATCTGCATCGTAGAGCAGGACATCATCGCCAACCTGGTTCATGAAGATGCGCGCTTTCGCCTCTGCGTACTTCTCCATGGAGTGATCGTAGCGATCCATGTGATTCTGTGTGATGTTCATGATCGCCGAGATCCGTGGCCGGAACGTCTCACAGTGGTCAAGCTGGAAGCTGCTTATCTCCAGAACTGCAGTAGCTGCCGGATCCAGCTCCAGAACGACGGATGAGAATGCCGTGCCAATGTTGCCCGCAACTGCATGTTTTTTCTTTGCATCGCCGAGGATCCTCCCGATCAGTGTGGTTGTCGTTGTCTTGCCATTCGATCCGGTAATGGCGACGATGGGGGAACGGCAATACCAGCTTGCGACCTCTACCTCGCTGACGACATCGATACTGCGTTTTCGGGCTTCAATCACCACGGGAGCATTTGTCGGTACTCCCGGGCTGATCACCATCAAAGAACAATCATAGACTCGTTCAGAATGTCCACCCAGCTCGTGCGCGATGCCGAGATCACTCAACGACCGGGCTTCCGCCTGCAGCTTCTCCGCTCCGGTCTTGTCGCTGACAAAAACCAGGGCGCCTGCATTGTACAGCAACCTTGCGACAGCGATGCCGCTCCGTGCGGCACCAATGACGCTGATCTTTCTGTTCCGGAGCTGTGAAACTTCCATATGGGGCGATAATCCAATCTGGATTCGATCGTTTCGGGAAACACTCTTACGCCCAGTACTTTCTGCCCAGAGCGAACAGAATCGCGAGCACTATGAGAACAACCAGCACAACATTGACAACCGCGGGCACTTTTTCGACTTTCTTTTCTCGCTCGAGGCCTTCGGCAGTCGCTTCATACTTTGGCAGCAGAACCAGCAACGCCGTCGCAACAGGCCCGAGGAAAAGCGAGGCGAAGAGCCAGGTCGCCGCACCTCGATTCTTGGATTGTGCAATTGCCGCGTTGATCAGTGCGAGCGTTCCCCAACCAACTGTGAAATTCTCCTGCATGGTGCCCTCCACATCGATGTTCTCAGCGAACCTTGAACGTCGCCAGACTCAAAATCATAAACAGAATCGCGATGATGTAGAACCGCGTCACAATTTTCGGCTCGGGCCAGCCGAGCAGCTCGAAGTGATGATGGATCGGCGCCATCTTGAAAACCCGGCGCCCTTCTCCGTACTTCTTCTTCGTATACTTGAAATAGTATCGCTGAATGATCACCGAGAGCGTTTCCATCAGGAAGACGCCTCCCAGAGTCGGCAGCAGAAGCTCTTTCTTCATGAGCACGCACATGGCACCGATGACGCCGCCGAGCGCAAGCGATCCCGTGTCGCCCATGAATACCTGGGCGGGATAGGAGTTGAACCAGAGGAAGCCGAGCGCCGCCCCTACCAGCGCAGAACAGTAAATTGCCAGCTCGCCATTTCCTCTCAGGAACGGGATCGTCAGGTATTTGCTCCATTCCGCGTGACCGGATACGTATGCAATGATCGCAAGCGTCAATCCTACGATGCCGACGGTGCCTATCGCAAGGCCGTCGAGTCCATCGGTCAGATTCACTGCATTCGATGTGTATGTAATGATGAACACGACAATCGGGATGTAGAACAATCCGAGGTCGAATTCCAGATGTTTGAAAAATGGGACAGTCGTTTTCGACTTCAAAGCAACAAGGGTCGCATCGATCCATTGAGGATAAAAATAGATGACGCCCCCAACGACCAGCCCGACAACCACCTGTCCCACAATCTTGTATCGGGCGATCAATCCTTTCGGCTTCCTCTTCACGACCTTGAGGTAATCATCGAAAAACCCAACAGCCCCGAGCACAATAGTCACAAACAGAATCAAAAGGACGTACCCATTCTTCAGGTCGTTCCATAGAAGAGCGGGTATGATCAGAGAAGCGAGAACAATCAGGCCGCCCATGGTTGGCGTCCCTGCCTTGCTCAGGTGGCTCTTTGGTGCTTCCAGTTTTGCAGCTTCGCCGATTTGGTGATCGCGCAACATCCGGATGATCTTTGGCCCGAGCCAGAATGCGATGACCAATGCCGTGACTGCAGCCAGGCCGGCGCGAAATGTGATGTACTGGAACAAGCCGAAGCCGGGAATATGAAACTTCCTGTCGAGATATGTGAAGAGGTAATACAGCATGGTTCTCGTCCCTAGGCTGCCTGGTCGGGTGTGTTCTGAGTTTGTTTGAACCGCTCTGCAAGAAACGCCACCACTTCTTCCATCTTCATTCCTCTGGAACCCTTGACAAGCACGACGTCGCCCGGCGTTATCAACTCGACAAGGTGCTCGCAGAGAACATTCTTTTGCTCAAAGTGCGTCTTAAAGACGACGGACGACCCATCGTGCATATGTTGGCTCAAGGGACCGTACGTCAAGAGATACTTTGCTCCGGATTGCGCAATCGCTTGACCGATGCGTCGATGTTCATCGGCTGAGTCCTTTCCGAGTTCCAGCATGTCTGCGAGGACTACAATCTTCTTCCCCTTGGTCCGGATTCCCTCCAGCACTTGAAGAGCAGACAGCGCCGAATCCGGATTAGAGTTGTACGTGTCGTTCAACACGGTGAGCTCATAAAGTTTCAACACCTGCATTCGGTTGCTGGTGCTCGTGAAGGAAGAAAGAGCTTCCGCAATTTTCTTCGCCGGTACCTTAAACGTCAAACCTACTGCTGTAGCAGCCAGTGCGTTCATCGCGTTGTGCCGTCCGGGAACTGCAACCTGAACGCGAAACGCTTTCTTTCTCTTCGGTTTCACTTCCAGCGCAGCACACGCATTGTCGTCGACGGAGAGCACCTTTCCCTTGACCATTGCCGGACCCTTGTCGAATCCGTACGTCACCGACTTCCGGAGAGCCTTTGCCAGCTTCTTGACGCGTTTGTCATCCTGATTCACGAAGCCGATGGCCTTCGACCGCCGGTTCCTCCGGATCCAATCAAACGCTTCGCCTTCTGCCTTGGCGACACCATCGACAGAGCCGAAAAACTCGAGATGCTCGCGGCCGATATTGGTGATCAACACATGGGTTGGCTCTGCGACAGTGCAGAGATGCGCGATCTCTCCAAAATGGTTCGTGCCCATTTCGACGACACCGATTTGATGTTGCCGCTCCAGGCGCAGCAAGGTCTGGGGTACGCCGACATGATTGTTGAGATTTCCTTCTGTGCTCATCACCCGGAGTTTCGTCCGGAGCACGGCGGCAATCATCTCTTTTGTTGTCGTCTTCCCGTTGCTTCCTCCAACGAGCACAATTGGAATTCTGAATTTTCTTCGATGAAGGTTTGCAAGCTGTCCGAGCGCCTTCACAGTATCCTCGACGATCAACCGGGGCAGATTCAGGCTTGAAACCATGATCGGATTTGCTTCCGCCCATTTGGTGTCGGCAATGATCGCCGCGGCCCCCGCCTCGACCGCCTTGGTGATAAAATTGTGTCCGTCGAATTTCTCTCCATGCAACGCGATGAAGAGCTTCCCATGTCCGACTGTCCGCGAATCTGTTGAGATCCCATCACAGAGCTGACCTTTGGCCCTCTCAAAGCCGAGTGCCTGAAGGTGGGGAAGGGCCAAGATGTCTTTTCCCGTGAAGGTCATGCGCCGATGAAATCCTGCACAACTTCCCGATCGCTGAAGTGTCTCTTTTCTTTGCCGATCACCTGATAGTCCTCGTGCCCCTTGCCCGCGATCAGAACAACATCGCCGGCGCGAGCTTGTCGCAATGCAGCGTGTATCGCTGTTCGCCGGTCAACTTCCTGGGACACGACTGCCTCGCGTGGTATCCCTGTGGCGATTTCATTGATAATCTGCTGAGGGTCTTCCGTCCTCGGATTGTCTGATGTGACGATGGCAATGTCACTGAGACTTCCGGCAATCTTTCCCATCAACGGTCGTTTTGTCCTGTCCCGGTCGCCACCGGCGCCGAAGACGGTAATGATCCGGCCACGGTTCTCTTTTGGAAGAACATCGTGAATCGTTCGAAGGCACTTTTCAAGCGCGTCTGGTGTATGTGCGTAATCGATGATGGCCGTCCAACCCTTTGGCGATGGTATCTGCTCGAATCGGCCGCGAACGTTCTTCACACCGCTAATTCCCAACGCAATCTTCTCGTGCTCATACCCAAGAGCAACACCCGTTGAGTACGCAGAGAGAATATTGTAGACGTTGAACCGTCCGACCAGCGGGGAGGACACCGAATACTCTCTGTTTGCCGAACGGACTTTGAACGTCGTCCCATCCATGGAAAGCCGGATATCGGTGGCCTGCACATCGGCTTTGTGCGAAACTCCGTACGAAATCGTGCGCCCCTTTGTCGTCGAAACGATCTTGATTCCCCATTCGTCATCGCAATTTGTCACAGCGATAGCATTTTCAGAAAGACTATCGAACAGGATCTTCTTTGCTTTGAAATACTCATCCATCGTTCCGTGGTAGTCGAGGTGGTCCTGCGTCAGGTTGGTGAACACCGCAACCTCGTAGTCGATGCTATAAACCCTCGACTGATGCAAGGCGTGCGACGAAACTTCCATCGAGACAGACTGGCAACCCGATTTGAGCATCTGGGCCAGCATGCCATTCAGCTCCAGCGACTCCGGCGTTGTATGGGAGGCGGGGATCACTTCATCACCAATCTTGTACTCGATTGTGCCGATCAGCCCGACACGTTGTCCTGTGGACTCCAGGATCGATTTCACAAGGTGTGTTGTCGTTGTTTTTCCGTTTGTGCCGGTTACGCCTACCATTGTAAGTTGACGTGATGGGAGGCCGAAATAATTGGCCGACATGAGTGCCAGTGCCTTCCGGCTATCGGGTACCACGACCTTGACGACATGCGTATGCATGAAGTACGAATCAGGGAGCGTGGAATCCTGCTCGAGCACGACAACCTTTGCGCCCCGTTCCATAGCCGCTTCGACAAACTTATGACCGTCGGTACCGACACCGCGTAAAGCAACGAAACAATCGCCTCTGTCTACCTTCCGAGAATCGTACTGAATCCGGTGAACGTCGATGTCTCCCGTGACCAAGAAATGACCATACGTCAATTCGAAAAGCTTCGAGACGTCGACTCCCTCCAGAAGTTTTCCCAGATTCATGCTTTATCGCTTCTTCTCAGTCTAATACAGAACTGCTGAGACAATTGTCTTCGGCTCGCACACCAGGCGAATGGTTGCACCTGCCTGTGTCTTTTGGCCCGCCGCGGGTATTTGCTCCACAACGACTCCCGAGCCGCGCACCTTGATATCGAAATCGTCAACCACAAGCCGATTGATAGCCCGTCGTAAGCTCATTCCCCTGACATCCGGGACGGTGAGCGTTCCATTCGCTTCTTCCACTCCGGTATCGTTCAGGACCAATTGGACCACGTCGTCCTTCTCAACGTGCTTCCCGGGTTCAGGAACCTGTCGCACGACAATATCACCTGTGCCAATCGTCTGTGCTTTCAGACCGTGGCTCTCAAGCAAGCGGGTTGCAATGACAGCCTGCAACGTTCGTACATCCGGTACGCTGATGCCGTTGTCGTGAGGTGCCGGCTCCTTCGGTTGCGGCTTTTTCGTGAACCGTCCAGTGGTGTTGATAATTCTCTCGGCGATGGCACGGAAGACAGGACCGCTTGTCAACCCACCATAGTAAGCTCCGCCGCGAGGATTGTCGAGCATGACGAGACAAACAACCTGCGGGTCTTCAATTGGGAAGAAACCTACGAATGATCCAGTGTAGCTTCCGGACCCGTAGTGTCCTTCGACTACTTTTCTCGATGTTCCGGTCTTGCCAGCGATGCGGACGCCCTGGATGCGCGTTTCTTTGGCTGTTCCGCGTTCCACGACTCCTTCGAAAGCCTGCGTCAGGAGTGCCGTAGTTTGTTCTGAGACGACTCGACGGATCATCTGTGGCTTATCTTCGCGCAGTATATCACCGACGCTGTTCTGAATCCGCGAGATGATGTACGGCTTCATCAAGATGCCTTTATTCGCGACTGCCGCGTAAGCGCAAGCGATTTGCATTGGGGTGACGGCAACCTCGTAGCCATACGCCATTGTCTGAAGTGTCGTGCCCGACCATTCGTTGGGTTTCTTCAACCGGCCGCGGACTTCACCCGGCAGATCAACGCCCGATGGGATACCAAAACCGAAGTTGCGGGCCTGCACGTAAAGCCGTTCCGCACCAATCGTCGGGCCAACCTTCGCCATGACAATATTGCTGGAGAGTTCAATTGCCTGCTGGAAGGTAATCCACTCGTACGGGTGCGTATCCGAGATAGTCCTTGGTTTTCCCCTGCTACCGGTCGCCACAACATATTTTCCGCGCTCTGCATAGAACATCTTCTCAGGTGTCACAAGGCCGTTTTCATAGGCCGCAGATGCAGTGACGACCTTGAACACAGAGCCGGGCTCGAAGATATCTGTCACAACCCGATTGCGGGCAGCGTTGACGTCGTACGAGTTCAGATCGTTCGGATTCAGGCCCGGGATATTCGCGAGCGCAAGGATCTCACCGGTCTTCGGATTGAGGATGACCGCCAGACCTGCCGACGCCTTGTTCACAGCAACGCCGCGTTTCAATTCTTCTTCGACAATCGACTGGTACGCAAGATCGATTGTCAGGACAAGGCTGTTGCCGTCATGCGGTTCAATGCGCGGGTAATCGACCGATGGCCGTGCCCGGCCCAGCCCGTCACGTAGCATGACAACAGAGCCGTCCTTGCCGTGAAGGTATTCGTCGAATTCGTACTCGAGTCCCGAAATTCCTTTGTTGTCGACATCGGTAAAGCCTATCAGTGTTCCGGCCACATCGTCGTAATGGTAGAGGCGTTTTGCTTCGTCCATTGCCACGACGCCGACGAGCTTGTACGATTCAAGCCGCTTCGCAAGGTCACCCGGGACGCGACGCTCGAGCCACACAAACCGTTTCGGCGACCCCGAAGCTGTAACGCTGTGCAGTTTTGAGAGGTAGAAGGAGCGTGATTTGCCGAACGCCGAGGAAAACTGTGCAGCGATATCGTCCGCATTGTTGCCGACGACCTTCGGGTCTGCCGCGAAGGAAACGAACATCGAGTTCGAGGCAAGCACGTTGTTGTTGCGATCATACACATTGCCCCGCACTGCCGGCAGGACGAACGTCTGTTCGTACTGCTTCCGGGCGATAGCCTGATACTTCGAGGCTTCGAGGACCTGAATCTGGATGAGTCGTCCGGTGATCACGACGAAGAACAGTGCGAACGCGAGCTTCAGCGTGAAGAATCTTCCACGCGGTTGCTGGGAGGTCTCCGGCTGCTGAGATGGTACTGCTTGTTGTGCTGGTATCTTCTTCTGCTCCGGCATCAGTGTTCGCGTGATGCTTCCTCGATGGTGCGGATTTTTTCCTGATCCACGTCAATCCAGCCGGGAACATCAGCAGGGTTCTTCAATCCCAGCTCATCCTCCGCACGCTTTCGGATCCGTTCAAGGCTGGACATTTGATTGATGTGTGCACGCAGTGCTTCCTGGTCACTCTGGATTTCCTGCAGCCGCACCTCGCTCTTGTGGATGTCATTGACAAGCTGATTCACCGCAATAACATTGCTGATGTACAACACGATTGCTGCCGCGGTTCCCATAAGGACCAAAATGATGTTGAATGGAGACACCTTCCGCTGTGTGTACTTCCGGTTCGTCGGAGGTAACGTCGTTCCCTGGGGGAGTTCCGACTGCGGAGGGATCGGCATCGTGCCGCCGTAGATCATCCGACGCTGCTGCTGTGGTTTCGGCAGGGGAACCTGCATACGCTCGCTGTGCGTCGGAGGGTCCGGGCCCATCGCGCGCTCGGCGAGTATCTCTGCACTATTTCTGTAAACCTTTGCCATATAACAGGTTAAAGGACTCTCGCTTCGTCGACTCTGAGTCTGCTGTCGCTGCGTGTCTTAGAGTTTCTCTGCTGCTCTGAGCTTTGCGCTTCTTGACCGAGTGTTGACCCGACTCTCTTCATCCGTCGCCTCGATCGGTTTCTTTGTCAGGATTCTCAGCTTCGGTTCCAGGATCGTGTCGGGAACGAGCTTATTCCCCGAAGGCCGTACCAATGCTGCTTCGCGCTTGAATGTCTCTTTGACGATTCTGTCCTCGAGCGAGTGATACGATATCACCACCACGTGCGCGCCGGGCTGCAGGAGGTAAATCGCCTGCGCGAGTGCATCCGTCAGGTTCTCAAGCTCTTTGTTGACTTCGATCCGAAGCGCCTGAAAAACCCTTGCTAATGTCTTGATAAGAAATCTTTCGCCGACGACACTCTTTACAAGAGCGACGAGCTCTCCGGTTGTTTCGAGCGGTCCTTTCGTCCTTTGCCTGACAATAGCGCGTGCAAGGGACCGCGAAGCTCGTTCTTCCCCGTACTTCCAGATGATCCCGCCCAGTATCGCTTCGTCATATTGATTGAGAACGGTGCGCGCGTCAAGCGGCTGCGACGGGTCCATCCTCATGTCAAGCCGATCATCGCCGCGAAAACTGAATCCCTTCGACGGTTCATCGAGCTGATAGGACGATACACCCAGATCGAACAGGATGCCGCTGGTGTGGTCGATCCCTCTCTGAGCGAGCGCGACGGTTATGTTGCGAAAATTGTCATGAACGAGCGTCGCTCGCCCGCCGAAGCTTGACAGTCGTGCTGCTGCAAACTGAATGGCGTCAGGATCGGCATCAAAGCCGACCAGCATCCCGGTGGGATCAAGTCGTTGAAGAATTGATTCCGCATGGCCGCCCCCCCCGAGAGTCGCATCGACATAGACACCGTCTGCCGATGTGATGAGCCAAGTCAGGACTTCCTCGCGAAGGACCGGCGTATGATAGGATGGCAGACGCACTCCCGATGGCCAACCTATTCTGTTGGCTTGAGAACAACCTCCGCGACAGTTTCGTACGTCGCCGGCTGGTTGTTCATATACGCTTCATAAATCTTGGGATTCCAAATCTCGATGCGTTCGAGTACCCCAAGAATGAGCACTTCGTTTTCAATGCCCGCGAACTTCAGAAGATCCTGTGGAATCGATAAGCGGGCCTGACTGTCGAGTTGACAATCAACAGCCCATTGCAGTAATGTTCGAACGAAGAATCTGTGTTGGGGATTGGAAGGAGAGAGGCCGCGGATGGAGTCTTCGACTTTTGCCCATTCATCCTGCGGATAAACAAACAGACACTGTTCGAATCCACGCGTCAGGATGAATGTGTCGTTTGCCCCAGGTGACACATTTTTTCGCACCTTTGCCGGAAGCGCAATTCGTCCCTTGTTGTCTACAGAATATGAATATCGCCCCTTGAACGAAGACATAAATCCCGGCCTTCAGAAGTGCCTGATTTTATTGGAAAAAATCTACCCTAGATTCCCCACTTTTCCCCACACGGCATGGAAATTTAGGGAATTGGCAATTAAAGTCAAGTACAAAAGTGCTGAAAAATCTAGGGTTTTTGAATGAGGGGAGAAATGGCTTGGAAATGCTGGGATTCCAGATTAGGCCGGAATCCCCACCGAAGTGTCAATCTTGAGGAAGATCACATTATGACGACTTACCTGCCGCTTCCCGGTCCAAATCTGGCACCCCTAAACCAGTGCCAGCTCGGAAAGCCGCTCTGCAAGTTTCTCGTGCCCAACAAAAAGATAGCCGTTCAGTCCGGCTCGCTCTGCCGCCTCGATGTTCTCGGGGATGTCATCAATGTAAAGAACATCGTGCGGATCCAGTTGTAGGAGGTCAATGGTCTGCTCGAAAATTCCCGGTCCAGGTTTGAGGGACCTGAGCCGGTACGAGAGGAAGTGGGATGGGATGAATCGCAGAACTCTCAGATTCTCCATGCATGCATCGAAGTGGAGGGGATTTGTGTTACTGAGAAGGCCAAGCGGTACTTTCGGCGCAAGGGAGCGGACAAGTTCTTCCATTCCAGGGACGGGACGTCCAATGATGGACAACATCGCGCGTCGGAAATCATCCCGCGAATGCTGACCGTGTCCACCCTGATGAACCACTCCGCTCTCGCGTACATTGAAGAGCCTGTCAAGATTGTCCAAGAACTTTTCCGTTGAATCTTCACCCCGCTCGTACGTCTTGACGATTTCAATGACTCGCTTTTGATAGATGCGCCGGTTCTCCGGTGAGTCGATGCCAAGCGTCTGGAGAAATGCTTCGGGGTGAATGTAGACGAGTACGTTGCCGAGATCGAAGATAACGAAGGCGGGCTGCGATACACTCATTTCCTTATTCTCCCCCTCTTGCCTGAAGCGCTTTCACGACAGCCGAATAATCTTCACGTCCGTACCCGGCACGGTGGGCTTCGGCAAACAATTGCTGAGCAATTTCAATTGCCGGGAGAGGTGCATGCACATCCCGCGCAGCATCGAGCATCAGATTGACATCCTTGAGCATGTGCTCGAGAAAGAATCTCGGAGAAAAATTATTCTGCACAATCGAAGTTCCTTTTGTTTGATACATCGGCGAACTCATCTGGGACTTACCGATAATGTCGAGCATCATCTGCTGATCGACGTTCGCTTTCTCGGCAAAGATCATCGCCTGACCGAGCGTCGTGATCATGCCCGCGATGAAGAGATTGCAGATCAGTTTCATATGCGTGGCTTGCTCGGGGAGATCAAACCTCCAAATCTGTTTGGCGAGAAGCTGCAGATATGGTTCCGCTGTATGATATGCAGCAGCGTCGCCGCCTGCAAACATCAGAAGTGTGCCGTCAGTTGCCTGAGGAGTACTTCCGAGAACGGGAGCATGGAGAAAGAAACAACCTCGACCGGCGTACTGAGCAGTAAGATCACGCGTAATCGCGGGAGATACTGTGCTGGTGTCAATGTGTATACCTCCAGATCTTAATCCAGATATCACGCCATCGGGACCGAGAGCAATCTTCCTCAGCGCGTCCGGGTTCGCGACCATGGAGAAAACAATGTCGGAAGATGAAGCGACGCTCGAGGGGGTGTCACGCCATTGGGCCCCTTCAGATAGAAGGCTCTCCGCCTTGCTCTTTGTGCGATTGAATACTGTGAATTGAGGACCCGCGTTCGAGAGACGTTTTGCCATCGGCAGGCCCATCATTCCCAACCCAATAAATCCCAGCGAATGCTTCATTGTTTGCTCCGTGGACTTGAAGAATCTCCTTGAGAAATGGACGCGCTATGCTCAATGAAGAGCCCCATCCCCGAAACATTCTAGCGGTCAGAATCTGATAATTAGCTTCGCAGTTCGATTGTTATTGCTTCACCCAGTTCGATGCAGGCATAATACCCGTGGCTCGCTGCGCCGCAGTTCACCATCCGGGTTTTTCCGAGCGTGTCCAAACCGCGTGATTCGTGGATGTGGCCACAGACAAGCACGTCAGGCTGCTTCTCTTCAACAAATGTTCTCACTGCATTGCTCCCGACATGCTTAGCAAGCAGTATCTTGTCGAGCTTTGTATCGTGGGGCGGTGCGTGAGGTACGAACACCTTCCACCGCAACGCCTGGATGTCAAGCCACCCGGCATCGGCACGTCGTCTGATTTCTTCCTCCGAAATCTCGTAGGGGGTATGCATGGGTGTAAAAGGCGAGCCAGCGATGCCGAAGAATCCGGCCTCGCCCAGTACGGCTCCTTTCGCGTTGATATTCACCCCTAGAGAATCGTACGATGCCTCAAAGCTGGGCAGATCCATATTACCAGCGACGACGAACAGCGGCTTTCCGAACTGCTGAAACCTTCGGATCGCGTTTATCGCTTCGCTCACCTTCCCATGCGTCGTAAGATCTCCTCCCACGATAACCGCATCGAAACCGGTTTCCTTTGAGAGGATCTCGACTACCCTGTCATAGGACCCGTGAATGTCAGTAAATGCCAGAATGCGCATTGTCTAATCCGAAAGTCGAGAAAGTAGAAGTAGAAGTCGATGAATCGTAAACCGTGAACAACCCTAACTTGAAACCTGGAACTTGGAACTCGAAACCCCAAACTGAAGACTCTAAACTCGTCTTGTTAAGATCGCCATAAGTTATGAAAATTGGAAGGTGGAAAGGATGTGTTGAAAAGAGTTAATTGGTTTGGGCCGAAGGCCCATCCGCCTCCGGCGGAAAATGGTTAAGAGGTGGTGTTGATTTCTCGAACGCAATCTCCGCCAATCAAACCATCACCACCTAACCTCCACCAATATACCATCCAATCACTCACCAATTAACCAATCACCAATTAACCATCTTCCAGTGAGCCACCCGGCCTTGTTTCTTCCTCTCTCAGTATGTACTTTGACTGCACACCGAATGAGAGGCGCTGTCCGTGATTACGCGAGACTACTTCCTGAGGATGATCCATCAACTTGCTCAGGTGTTGGCGAGGGTGATGGGACTGAGCGAGATCAAGCGATATGACGAAGCGCTGGAGGAAATCCAGCTTTCGTCGAAGCAATTGCTTGGGATGGATCTCCGGTTCCTGACCACGCTGAGCGATGAGGAGTTTGTGCGTTTGCTCGGTCTCGGAGAGCGGTTCGATGTCGAAAAGTGCGTGGTGGTCGGCGAGCTCTTGCGTCTCGTCGGGGAAGTGAAAGAGCGGGAAGGTGATGAGGGGGAACGATTCCATTGCTACGCAACGTCGCTGAGCCTTTTTCTGGAACTGCTGATTCGGGAATCGGGCGTGTTGCCGAAAGAGTACTACGAGGAAATTGAAATGTTGATCGGGAAGACCCGTTCCTATGAGTTACCGGTTGAGTTGAAAACGAAGATTTTTCGATACTATGAAGCTGTTGGAAAATTCGATGCTGCTGAGAACACATTGTTCGAGATTGTGGAGCAGGATCCGCAGTTTGTGGGGGAAGGAATGAAATTCTATGGACGGCTTCGCACAAAGAGCGAGGAAGAACTCGTGCGCGGAAATCTCCCGCGGGATGAAGTTGAAGCGAGCATCAAGGATTTGGAAAAGCGTCTTACGAAGAAATAAATCAATCGGAGGTACCGCATGGTAACCGCACTAGTGTTGCTGAGCGTCGAGCGGGAAAAAACCAACTCGGTCGCTGAACGGATCACGGCTATCAAAGGGGTCACGGAGGTCTATTCGGTGGCGGGGAGGTACGATCTCGCCGTGATCATTCGTGTCAAAGAGAACGAGGATCTGGCGGCGGTCGTGACAGATCAGATACGGGGGATTGAAGGGATTGAGCGATCGGAAACTCTCATTGCATTCCGTGTTTACTCGCGCTACGATCTCGAAATGGCATTCTCGCTGGGAATGGAGAAGAAGTAGCAGACTTGGATCGGATATTTCTTGAGAGACGCTGTCTGATGATTCGTTGGAGGTCTGAGCGCCGGTTCCTCAACTTCCTCTAGGCTGTTTGCCACAAACAACAAGGGCGCCTCTCCCGGCGCCCCTACGCTTTCCTATCGTCTAACTTCTCACTTTTCACATCTTACCCTCCTTGTTCCACCCGAGCTTTTTTCTCGCCTCTTCACTCATCATCGACGGTTTCCATTCGGGCTGCCAAACGATGCGCACGTCGGCATCTCCCACTCCGGGGACTTGACGCACCCGTTGCTTCACGTCTTCTGATATCATGGTGCTTGCGGGACAACCGGGTGAAGTCAGCGTCATCTTCACTCCGACCCAGTCATCAACAATAGTCACTCCGTAGACCAGACCCAAATTCACAATATCAACCGGAATCTCCGGGTCGTAACAGCCCTTAAGTGCTTCGTAGACGGCTTCTTCTGTTATCGTACTCTTCTGTTCCTCTTCCATTTTCTAGCTCGCAAATGATAAAACAAGTGTGATTTCAAATGCTCTTCAATTCTCTTTTGGTTTCTCGCGGTGAACTGCCATCGCTCAACAGTGCAACTAGAAAGGATGTTCAAAAGAAAGGTAAAGAAACACTCCCGTCCTCACACTGCCTCGCCCCAGCATGACTGGGATCCCAACCCCCGGCACTATCTGAAGGGAGTTTAGATTGATGGCCCAGCGGAATCCCGGGCTGATGATCGTATCCGTTGCCCGGTCGCTCGTTCCGTCCTCAAAAACATCCGAAGAAAAAGTGGTCGTATATTCAAGCAAAAGGTTGAAAGTTTCCTCGGTCAACCAGATGACGCTTGCCCCGATATTGTAGGATGTGAGCGTATGTTTGATCGTACCTGACGAGCCACTCTGGTCCTGCATATTAGGGAGATAGGTAAGTCCGGCATTCACGTGAGTCACGAATGACCTCGTGAGGCGTTTGCTCGATGCGATATTGATCTGTAGTCCGGTCGTCCTAGCCCCAAGCCCCAACTTCACACTCCCCGTCGGAAGGATTATCGACAGGCGAGGAGCGACATTTGCCCATCCGCCATTGTCAACCAATTGGTACCGATAGTTGATGAGAAGGTCGCCGACTCCACCAGGGTGAGAAGAACTATACAGGCTGATCGGAGCGGTATAACTCAGTTGATGATCCCTGCCACCCAAAGGCCACTCTTGTGTAAAGGTGTAGAGAAGGTCTTTCTCGTGCGTGAAGGAGTACTGCAGATTCGAGATGTGCTGCACGACTCCTTTTTCCTGGTTGTACGCCTCTTCGATGAAGAAGGAATTATCTTCAATCGCTTCCGACGACTCTTCTTTCGCTGGACGTGACTCTTGCGAGAACAAAGAGACTTTCAAGCTTGTAGTGCAGACAAGCATGATCAACGCCCATGTTCTCATGCTCCTGCCATCTTCAGCACAGGCTACGCGAGTTTCATTCTGCGTCATGGATATCAAACGTATCTGACAGGCGAACCCTTGAGCTCAGAGCGATTTCATTTGCGTCTTCCGAAGGCTCGACACCGGACAACCTGCATTGTGCATGCAGGCGCTGCATCCGACGTCAATGACAGGGACATCGCTCAGACAGCGAGGACATCGCTCAAGGAATGGATTGTCGACAATGTACTGACATTTCGGACAAATTCGAACCTCGCTGCGGAGCCGCTCCTGGAGAGTAATCATATCAGTATCTGTGATAACACGCCGCCGACGAAAAATGCCACGACCCACGTTCCCGTCCAAACCAACAACGCTTCTTTCCATCCCCGTTCCTTGAGCATGACCATCAACGAGGCGATGCAAGGTGTAAAGAGAGTGATCGTTACGAGTGCCACGACAACCTGGTGCGGCTTCAGTGCAAGAACATAGAGCCCCGCGGCCCCGAAGTCTCTTCTAACCATCCCCATCACAAATGCTGTCGCCGCCTCGCGTGGGAGCTGCAGCCAGCCGGTTGTCAAAGGAGCAAGCAGGTTTTGCCACACTGTGAGAAGGCCTGTGACCTGGAGAATGCCGACAGCGAGCGCTCCGAGGAAGAACCACGGTGTCGCTTCCTTCATGAAGAAGTACGACCGGTATGCAGTCTTCCGCGCCACATTGTCCAGGCGGGGAAGTCGCATAGGGGGCAGGTCAATCAAAAGCGGTGTCGCGGCGCCGGGTAAAATGCGGTCGAGGATGGTGCCGACGGCCACGAAAATGACGAAGATTGTTACCGAATAAATCAGGATAGCATCGAAGCCTGCCCCGGCGAGCAATGCGGCCACCACGGCAAGCTGCGCCGAACAGGGAATGGCAAATTGCAGAATTGCGGCGGCGATGGTTTTCTCGCGTTCACTTCCGAGGAGGCGTGTGGTAATCGTTGCCATTGTGACGCAGCCGAAACCGAGGATGAGAGGAATGACGGCAGCGCCGTTAAGGCCGAGCGCGTTCAGACTTCTGTCGACCAGCGTCGCAAGGCGCGGGAGATACCCGCTATCCTCGAGAAGCGCGAGCGAAAAATAGAACGCAATGACGAGCGGCAGCAGCAAGAAAACGAGATATGTGACGGTCATCGTCACAACGCCGAACTCGCCGACGAGGATCGTTCCGACCCAGGAATCGGGCGAGATGAATTTTGTAACGATGCCACCAATCCATGGTTCCCACAGCCCTTTGCCGATTGTCCTCTCAGTGAAGTTGACGAGGTCCTGCGCAACAAGTTTGCCGACGAATAAATAAATGAGATACAGGGCACCGAGGAGTATCGGAATTCCCGTCCACGCATTCACGGCCCAACGGCCAAAAAGCGTTGCAAGCCGGGTTCTCGGGTTGCTCTCCGAAAGGACGGCGCTGATAACGATGTTCACGCGATTGCGCCGTTCGATGTACAGGGATTCACGCTCGCGGCCAAGTGCAACACCGTGACGCTGAGCCGTCGCCTCGTCCCCCTCAAGAACGAGAAGCGCCTCGGCCTCCGAGCCGGTAACGTTCAACATCGCGTGGAGTTTGTGATGAAGCGAGAGATCCTGCTCGCCTCTGCGCGCCTGCTCGAGAGCCACATCGATCTGATCAAAACCTGAGCGAGTGGTTGCCGTGGTCTGGAAGACAGGTACGCCGAGATAGTTTGACAAGAGCTTCGTGTCGATCCTCAGGCCGAGCTTCTTCACCTCATCCATGAAATTAAGAATGACGGCGACCTTCTTTCCCATATCGATCAACTGCTGCGTGAGAAACAGATCCCGCTCGAGGTGAACAGCATCGACAATGTTGAGCACCAGATCAGCGCGGAGCACGAGGTCGCGGGTGACCGCTTCTTCAGCCGTGAATGAAGAGATTCCGTACACGCCGGGAGTATCGTACACCTCGTACGATTTATAGCGCCCTTTTGTCAGCTCGACAGTTGTGCCGGGATAGTTCGAGACATCGACGTACAGGCCTGAGAGGTAATTGAAAACGAGGGACTTGCCAACGTTTGGATTGCCGACGAGCGCCACGCTCAAACCGGGTACTTCAGCCTCGGCGATGTCAATGCCGGCGTGACGATGCTTCTCGATGTGTTCCGGGGACGCCGAGTGAGAGGCGCCTGTGACTGAGTGATTGTGCATAGATGCGAGCTACGTTTTCGATGGATGCTCCGAGGTAGCGTATGCCACGACAATGGACCGGGCAAGTGCCACCCCAATAGCGATTTCCTGCCGATGCTTCTGGATCACAATGGTGCCGCCAGGCAGCCGCTCGAGACATCGGATGAATTCCCCTTTGACCACGCCGAGGCGGATCAACTGTTCCTTGGCGCGCCCTTCAGGGATATCAATAATGATAAGTCGACTCCCCTTCGTAACCTGGTGGAGCGGAACAGGAGTCGTTTTCATATTTGAGACCGAATTCTCGAAAATGAACTAAAAATCGTCAATTCGTATATAGGACTAAAATAGTCCTATTAACGTGGTTTGTCAAGAACTGAATTGGAAATATAAGGAAAAAAACGCAATCTTAGTAATAATTACTGCTTTATTTTTGAGAGATTCTGACACTGGAAATCTGCTGGCCTGTTGATTGCTAGCATGTTGCGTCAAGTCAATCAAATCTACCAGATCGGAACGATTATGATAAGCCTCCTTGGAAAAGTTGTGCTCGTCACCGGAGGGTCTCGAGGCATCGGCGCAGCGGTTGCGATGATGATGGCGAGAGCAGGAGCGACGGTCGCTCTTACGTACAGCAAGAGGAAGCGAGATGCTGAGCGAACCGCCTACCGTGTAGCACGATGCGGCAGTGAATGCCTCATCATCAAAGCAAACGTTGCGCAATCAGAAGAAGTTCGCGGGGTTGTCAAAACCGTCATTGATCACTTTGGGAAAATCGATATCCTTGTGAACAACGCGGGGATATGGAAGCGCGGTGCAATTGGAGCGATGACTGAGCGTCAGTGGAATGAAACGATCGATGTCAATCTCAAAGGGACATTTCTTTTCTGCAATGCCGTAGTCCCTTTCATGAAGAAGCAGAAGTCCGGCAAGATCATCAACATCGCGAGCACAGCCGGACAGCGGGGCGAACCGTACTATTCGCACTATGCTGCTTCCAAGGGGGGCATAATCGCATTCACGAAGGCGATCGCAGCCGAGCTTGCACCGGCAGGCATCATTGCAAACTGTGTATCGCCCGGCTGGGTGTTCACTGATATGACCTCCGGCATTCTTGGCGATCGCCGGAAGATCGGTCCAATAAACAAGCTCATACCTCGTGGCCGTGTAGCGCGGCCTGAGGAAATCGCGGGGCCAGTAGTGTTTCTTGCATCGGATCTTGCGGACCATATCGTCGGCGCGGTCATCAACGTCAATGGCGGAGGCGTGCTCTTCGGGTGACGCGATCTTTGATTTTTGGACGAAAATCGCTATATTTGTTTCGTCCTTTCCCGCCGTAACTCCAAGCTCAAGAATAAGGAAATCTTCCGAAATCGTAGTACTCCAGACCATAGGCTCAGCAGAAACTCCTGCGATCTCGACCATATCTTACGCAAGACTAAAAACGAAATCAAAGAAATCCATTAATCATCATTACGCTTAAAGAGAGAAAGGGACACCCCCCATGAACCGTTATCAAGAACTTCTTGATCTGATCCAAACGTTTCAAAAGGATTTTGAGAAGTTTTACGTAAAGGGAAACAAGTCGGCCGGCACGCGCGTGCGTAAGCACATGGCATCCTTGAAACGTAAAGCTCAGGAAGTGCGAAACGAAGTACAGGAAATCAAGCAGAAGATGGCAGGAGAAGAAGGGGAGAATCCCCAGGCATAACGTCACCGGTCGCCCCAAAGACCGAAAAACGTAGCATAGGCCGGGTGGATGACTGAACAAGTCTCTGCCCGGCAATCTGCCGTCACCTTTCCTCATCCCCGCATCTGCCTCCAGTTCCGCACGTCGGCGCCGCATGATGTGTTTGTGCATCCAAAGTCCCAGAGGTTGAATCCTCTTCATACACCATCGCTTCTGAAGTCTATGAAAAATACACTTGTTCTCCTCCTTCTTGTAGTATGTTCGTCTGTCATCGCCGCGGGTCAAGTTTCCACTTCCCAAATCACCGCTGCGCGAATCGTACCGACCCCCCAGCAAAGTACAGCAACAGGCGAATCATTCAAGCTGACATCGCAGACGCGGATCATTCTCGGTGAACGATCAAATGCAGCTGATCGCTTCGCCGCTCAGCAGCTAAATGCCTGGCTCCTGGAGCAGCGAAAGCCCCTTCTGCGAATCACAGACGAGGGCTCCGTCCGAAAGATCACAAGGAACATTATCTATCTCGGATCTCCGCTGGATACCTTCGGGAAACGATGGCTGAAAGCAAGAAACCTGACTCTCAGTCGCGAACTGAAGGAGGAAGGATATGTGCTTGAGTCAAATCGGGATGAAGTTGTCATTCTCGGGGAGTCTGACCGCGGGCGATTCTATGGAATGATGACACTGCTTCAGCTTCTCGTGCAGCAGAAGAAGAGCGTCCTGGTTCCGGGGATCGCGATTCGTGACTGGCCGCAGCAAAAGATACGCGGTATCACCGACGATGTGAGCCGGGGACAAATCTCCACGGTGGACAACTTCAAGAAGATCATCCGGTTCCTGGCGCACCACAAACTCAATGTGTATTCTCCGTACATCGAGGACATTTTCGTCTTCAAAAGCCACCCGGAAATTGGAAAGGGAAGAGGAGATTTCACCGCAGCGGAAGTGAAGGAACTCGACGCATACGCCAGGCAATTCCACGTGGAGCTCATACCGATCTTTGAAACCCTTGGACATTGGGAGAACATTCTTTCGCTTCCCCAATACATACAGTACGCCGAGTTTCCTGGCGCACACACCGTGAATGTGTCAGATGAAGCCGTGTACAAAATGTTAGATGAAATGATCGGAGAGTTGAGCGCAGCATTCAGTTCTCCGTACATCAATATGGCGGCGGATGAATCATGGGATGTCGGGCTTGGGGCAAACAAGGCGAGAGTTGCAGCGAGCGATCTCGCCACCGTGCACTCGGAGCACTACAAGAGGATCTTCGACATCATTCGGAAGTACAACAAGAAGCCAATGATGTACGGAGATGTCATCCTGAACAATCCGACGATCCTTGACAAGATCCCGAAGGATGTCGTGATCGTTGATTGGCACTACGGTGCCCTCGAGCAGTATCCAAGTCCTTTGGTATTCAAGACCGCCGGTGTTCCGTATATCGTGTCCCCCGCGGTATGGAATTTCACAGGTCCATTTCCGAACTACATCAACACGATCATCAATGTGCAGAATTTGAACCGGGAAGGATTTCGCAATGGCTCGCTCGGGTTGCTCACCTCGAACTGGAACGACTATGGGGGAGAAGCGTTGCGCGAGCTCAACTATTACGGGTATGCATGGACGGCGGAGTGTGCCTGGCGCCCGCTCAAGGCATCCATCGTTCAATTTGACTCGACATTCTTCCGGCAATTCTTCGGCGATGAACGCTCCGCGCGTGCGGGCCAATCGGCATACGCATGGCTGTCGAATCCTCTGAATCAAATAAACTGGAATGAGCTCTGGCGCCATCCCATGCTTCCCGTGCGGCAAACGAACATTCCAACGATGTGGCGGGAACAAAGTCTGACAACCACCATGCCGCTTGTTCTGGAGACGCTTTCCGACCTGAACACAAACCTCAAGGAAAACCAGGAGCAGGTCCGCCTTCTCTCGTTTGTCGCGCGGCTGAGCAACTGGTATGCGCAAAAGCTTGATGCGGCAGATAACCTGAAGAGAGCGACTCAGGACACAACTGCCGCTGTGATAAAACAATCCTTGGTCCGGGCCGCGTTGAAGCAAGCACGTTCTGTTGTGAGCGAACTCGGTAATTTGAGAGAAGAATTCAAGT
>JBEKOB010000012.1:0-62458 GCA_049522195.1 Bacteroidota bacterium | reverse complement strand
ACGGCGATCATCTTGAGATCATCGATGGCGGACGTGAACCGGTTCGTCGGCTTAATCCCTGTTTCGCCCGGCTGGAATGCGAGAGGAATGAATGTCAGGAAGCCGCGCGTTTCGTCCTGCAACGCACTAAGCTTGATCAGATGCTCCACGCGCTCCTGCTGGGTCTCTATATGGCCGTAAAGGATGGTGGCGTTCGTGGGAATCCCCAACCGGTGGGCTGTCCTGTGAATATCGAGCCAAGCCTTCGCGCCTATCTTTGAACTGAACAATCGCTTGCGGACCCGCTCCGAAAACACCTCGGCGCCGCCCCCCGGCATCGTGCCAAGTCCGGCTTCCTTCAACTGGCGCAAAACTT
Organism: Bacteroidota bacterium; assembly: GCA_049522195.1. Classification (GTDB taxonomy): domain Bacteria; phylum Bacteroidota; class Ignavibacteria; order UBA10030; family UBA10030; genus UBA9647. Next base: position 62,103 of record JBEKOB010000012.1, on the reverse strand, counting down.
CTTCCATCGAAAGCTTGAACTTCTTGTGAAAGAAATCAATTTCGACAGCCGTGAACGCTTTGATATCGACGTTCGGGAAGTACCGTTTGATCTGCCGAAGCATGTCGAGATAATACTCCCATTCCCAATCGGGATGCAAGCCACCCGTGATATGCACTTCGTTGATCTCGGGTGTGAGCTTGCCGAGAATGTCGTGCACCGTCATCTCGTACGCTTTTGGGCGATCCTTCTTCGTCGCAAAATCACAAAATTTACACGCAAGCACGCAGATGTTCGTCGGCTCGATTTTCTGATTCAACACAAAATACACGGCATCGCCGCTCCGCTCTCTCTGCACCGCATGCGCCATCATTCCAAGAGAAATGACATCGGTTGTCCTGAAGAGGATCAGTCCATCCTCAAGATTCAATCTCTCTCCCAGTTGCACCTTCTCCCAGACCGGAAGCAGGTTCGTATCACGAAAATGAATTGTCTGCGCCATCACATTCCTGTATTATGACCAATACTCATTCCAACGGCTATCGACTTTCTTCACCACTTCTTCGGGCATTCGCAACGGTTCAGGATACCCTTTCTTCCAGGTCGAATCAATACCCATAACCCCCTTGTAGATCGGAGCGATACCCTGAAGAGCCTGCTCCGTAAAGAGGACATCCCGCTCGCAGTCAAACCGTGTAAAGACACCCCAGATGGAGTTTTCCCGATCCCGTATATCCACATCCTCGCTAACAGCCGCGATGATCTTGAGATGCTGTAGGTCTTTTCTCTCGACGAGTTTCTCGACAACCGCCCTCCCTTTTTCCGATACCTTCACTGTAAGGAAACAATTGTTCGCTATAACTGCATCGAGGATACGTCGGTCGGACGCTCGAATCTCAGAGACTCGTGCCCGGCCCGATGCTTTCGGCTTCGGAGCGGATGATGCTCTCTCTTTTCTGGTGGCGTCAAGGATCATTCTGCTTCCGAGCTCCATATGATAGCTCGTGAAATCGAGCGTGTCCATCGGGACTTTTGGTAACAGCACAAAATCGTAGAACGGATCGAAATGATCACGAACCTCGCCCAGCACCGCGCTCCAGTTGCGGACGTCGACACCGGCACTCACCAGAATCATGCACTTCGTCAGAGAGAGCTGGCCGGTCCCGAGCAGTCCCAGCGCGGTCTTCATGGCTTCCTTCTTGTATCTTGAATTGACCGAGACGACGAGGAGGTTGTGAAATCCACCCTCATAGTATGCCCAGACATCCCGAATTTCACTATGAAGGACACGTGCAAGCGGACCAAGAATCTGCTGCGTTGCGTCGCCGAGAAACTTATCTTCCATCGGCGGTATTCCTACAACAGTAGCCGGATAGACCGGGTTCCGGCGATGAGTCATCGCCTTGATGTGAAACACAGGGAACGGCGCCGAGTGAGAATAATGTCCAAAGTGATCGCCGAACGGTCCTTCTTTTCTTCGCTCCTTCTGCGGCACCACTCCTTCAAGCACAAACTCGGCTTGCGCCGGGACCTGGATGGAGATGCTCTTCCCTTTCGTCATACCGATCGGGCCGCCGCGCAGAAATGCTGCGAACGCGACCTCATCCATCCCTTCCGGGAGTGCCGCAACGGATGCAAGCAAAAGAGACGGTTCGGTGCCGAGAGCAACCGCAAGCTCGAGATCCTGGCCGAGCTGCTCGGCCTGATGATAGTGGAAACCGCCCCCCTTTTGGATCTGCCAGTGCATGCCGGTCGTCGCTTTATCATAGACATGCATGCGGTATATCCCAACGTTTCGCTTGCCGCTTACCGGATCGTACGTAAAGACTTGACCCAGCGTCAGGAACTTGCCACCGTCACCGGGCCAGCATGTCTGGATAGGGAGAATATCGAGATTCGGATCGAGAACGACTTGCTGGGATTCCGCCCCAGTGACTCGACGGCCGCGAGCCCCGGCAATTCGACCGAACATCTTCCGCCGTTTCCACAATGCACTGAAACTCGGCGGCATCAAGCCATCGACAAACTTGAAAAGCTCCTGGCCAATCTGTTCCGGATGCCTTCCCAACGCATGCTCGATGCGGCGTTCGGTGCCGTACACATTGATGACGAGCGGAAACCGGGAACCTTTTACATTTTCAAATAAGAGGACCGGCTTGTTCTCGCGCAGGGCGCGGACGGCGATTTCCGTCACTTCCAGATACGGATCGACCTCCGCTTTTACTCTTCGCACTTCCCCAATGGATTCGAGGTAACGAAGAAAATCCCCTAGTGATTTGAAACGCATCCGAGCTCCCTAATACAGGAAACGCATGGAATTGTCGATTTGCGATGGTTCGACTTCGCTCACCACAAGTTTCCGATTTTCGATTATCGGTTACGATCGTCAGTGTATACTCAGGTCCACACTATTCACTGTTTACGGTTCACTATTCACTTTCTTACAATTCTTCCGCTCTCCATCCTTTTGATTCCCGAACACCAATCACACCAAGCACCTTATCCACAAACGCTTGCACATACTCATCCACGGTCTTCGGAACGAAATACAGAGGCGGCGATATTGGCATGATGATTGCCCCGCTCCGCGAAAGGGACGCACACTGTTCCAGCGTGATCGTCGATAAAGGCGTCTCACGAACACAGATGACAAGCTTATATCGCTCCTTCAAAGCGACCTGCGCGGTTCGCGTGATGAGCGTATCGCCGATGCCGGAGGCGATTTTGCCGAGCGTGGAAGTCGAACAAGGAAGAATCACAAACGCGTCAAACCGATTTGACCCGGACGCGACCGGAGCAGTAAGGTCTTCATCCGAGAATTCGTTTTTGACATACGGAAGAAGCTCTTTGACTCCAATCCCAAGCTCGTCCTTCAAGAGCGCCTTCCCCCACCGACTGACGATCAGGTACTTATCACCGTCACATTGCTTGATGAACTCCCGGGCATAGACTGCCCCCGAAGATCCCGTTATTCCGATTACGATTCTCATGGGAAATAGACTCCGACGACGATCATACCAAGGATGACAAACCCGAGCACGGCATTGATCTTAAAAAAGGCCATTTCCACATCTCCGGCTTTTTTGTGCTCAAGATAAAGAAGGTATCCCGAGAGCATCAGAAGCGGAAGTGCGGCAAGGGCCCTGATATGCAGAACAAAAAGGAGCGCCAACGAGCAAAACGCGAGGAAATGCAGCACCGCCGAAATCCGCAGGGCGGTCGTACGGCCGTATCGTGAAGTGAACGAAAACAACTGCTCCTCCCGATCGAACATCTCATCTAGAGTGGAATAGATAATATCAAAACCCGTCACCCAGAAGAGCGTGAAAAGCGACAGGAGCGCTCCCGCGAGTACGTTGTGGAATGATTGCTCGACCGCAAACCATCCCCCCAGCGGACCCATCGCTAGACCTAGGCCAACACCAAAATGCGCCAAGGTTGTAAATCTCTTCATATAGGGATAGATGGTGAAAATGAGAAGCGGGAGAGGCGATAGGGCGAGGCAGAACGGCGAAATAAGGGCAGCCGATCCGACGTACAGAACAATCCCCACCGCGAGCACCAGGAGAGCTTCCGGGACATTCATCCGACCGCTTGGAAGTTCGCGTACGGCGGTGCGCGGATTACGCCTGTCGATCTCCCGGTCGATGATCCGATTCAGTGCAAGCGCCGCAGTCCGGGCTCCCGTTGCTGCCATAAGAATGAGCACCAACAGCATCGGAGTCGGAGGTTCCTTGGATGTGAGAAAAGCGCCACTGAAAATGAGCGGGAGCGAAAAAAGCGTGTGTTCGATCTTTACAAAGCGTAGAAACTTCTGGAGTCGCTGCAACAAAATTCCTTCACGGAGTGGTCGTAGATTTTTATTCAATATAATGCAAAATGGCACGTCAATCAAGAATGACAAAATGCCAAAAAAAATGCCATCGGATACGATGGCATAAGGTACGATAGAACTCCTGGAAGAGCTACTTGATTCCGGCGCCGCTTTCCAAATCGGTGTTCACCGTTAACACAGCCAGTTTTCCCGTGCTGTCGCTCGCGGCGAGGAGCATTCCGTTCGACTCCTGCCCCATCAATTTCGCAGGTTGGAGGTTTGTGACGACCACAATCAACTTCCCAACCAGATCTTCCGGCTTGTAGTGCTGGGCGATGCCAGCCACAACCTGCCGTCGCTCGCTTCCAATCTCAACCTGAATCTTGAGCAACTTATTCGACTTCGGCACCAGCTCCGCGCTCACCACGCGAGCAAGTTTTAATTCCACTTTCTTGAAATCATCGATAGTGACCAGCGGCTTCACATCCGCCGGCGGCTTCGGAGCCTCTGACGGCGCCGGTTCATTCAATGCCTTGGTGATCCCGTCGATTTGCTCATCCTCAATTTTCGTCACAAGAATCTCCGCCTTGTTCAGTGTATGTCCGGTCTTCATAGCCTGCTCGGCCGCGCTCTCCCACCCTGCCGCACACGGTGTCCCCTCTAAGTTCAGAATCGTCCAGATCTTCTGCGCGGTGGCAGGCACAACCGGCTCAATGAGAATTGCCAGAGAGCGAACGACCTGCAGACAGATGTTCAATGTCGTGGCACACCGCTCGGGATTCGACTTTGATGTTTTCCACGGCTCGCTGTCATTGAAGTACTTGTTCGCCGCCCGCGCGAGGTTCATCGTCTCCACGACTGCCTCTCGAAACTTGTAGCGCTCATACAATCCTCCCACCTTCGCCGGCATCTCCGCAATCAACGCCACCATTTCCTTATCCCGTGCATCGAGCGGACCCAGCGCAGGAACTGACGCGTTGTAGTTCTTCTCCGTGAAGGCGAGCGTCCGGTTTATAAAATTCCCGAGAATATCGGCCAGTTCATTGTTCGTCCGCGCCTGGAAATCTTTCAAGTAGAAATCACTGTCACGCGATTCCGGGAGATTGATCGCCAGTGTGTATCGAAGCGAATCGGCGGGGAAATGGCTGAGGAAGTTCTGGAGATCGATTCCCCACCCCCGGCTTTTCGAGAATTTCTGCCCTTCGAAATTGAGAAACTCGTTGGCGGGCACATTCTCGGGCAGCACGTACTGCTCCCTCCCCGCATCGTTCCACGCCATAAGCATAGCAGGGAATACTATGCAATGGAAGACCACATTGTCCTTGCCGATAAAGGCCACGTACTTGGTGTCCTGACCAAGCCAGTATTCTTTCCATTTGTCCGGCTGCGACCTCTTGGCAGCCCACTCTTTTCCAGAAGAAATGTATCCGAGCACCGCATCAAACCAGACGTACAGAACTTTCGATTCGTATCCAGGAACAGGTACCGGGACTCCCCAGCTCAAGTCCCTCGTCACAGCCCGGTCCTGCAGACCGTCCTTGAACCAACTTTCACAGTATCGGAGAACGTTCTCCTTCCAGCCGTCGCGCGCGGACCGTTCCTTCACATATTCCTCCAGTCGGTTCTGGAAGTCCCCCAGGGGGAAATACCAATGGGTCGTTTTCCGCATTACCGGCGTCGTGCCACAAATCTTACACTTCGGATCAATCAATTCTGACTGGTTGAGCCACGTGCCACAGTTCTCGCACTGATCTCCCCGCGCTTCGGTGTACTTGCAGTTCGGACAGGTTCCCTCAACGTACCGGTCAGCGAGGAACATCTTGTCTTTCTCGCAGTAGAGCTGCTGTTCCTCCTTCTCCTTGAGCACACCACGCCGATGGAATTCGGCAAAGAACTCCTGCGCGGTCTTGTAATGAAGCGGCAACGAGGTCCTTGAATAATTGTCGAAGCTCATCCCCAACTTGTCAAATGCAGCCTTGTTCAAGGCATGATATCGATCGACGACCGCTTGCGGTGTAATCTTCTCTTTCTCGGCAGTGACCGTGATTGCTACGCCATGTTCGTCCGAACCGCAGAGAAACAACACGTCGCGCTTCATGGCCCGCTGATATCGGACATACATATCCGCAGGCAGATAGGCTCCGGCAAGGTGACCGAGATGGATCAACCCGTTTGCATACGGCAATGCCGCGGTGACGAGTATTCTTTTAGGCTGTGATTTCACAAATCGTTGTCAGGAAGATGCCAGATCGCGTTTCAAATCTATCGCAAGTGATGTGACTATAAGAGGAAGGTAGCCATTTTTGCCTACAAGAGCAATGCTGCTCTCAACAGACTCGAGGGCCTTCGAAAGGTTTGCGCGAGGGAATTTTTGATTAAAGCTGTTCAGATCTTTGAATTGATCGCGGTTCAGCAATCCGCTCTCGCCCTGTTCGCGGAGCACCATTGCATCGCGCAGCCACACACCCAGCAATTTCATCCACCGCTCAACGGCATTTCTATCCCCAAGTGAAGCGATGCGCTCCACTTCCAGTGCCAGCGGAATTTTCTGCGAGCCGAGCACAAGGCGGAGAAACTGCACCGCCTCCTTCCGTTGTGCTACCATATCGACAGACAGCAACTCAAGCGCCGCAGTGTAACTCCCGTGCGCCAACCGTGCGACCAGCGCTGCTTGTTCCGGCTCAACGCCATTCCTGGCAATCAATGCTTCCTGCAATTCCTCTTCACTCAGCGGGTCAAACTGAACAAGCTGGCATCGAGACAGAATTGTTGGGAGCAATTGCTCCTTCTGGGCCGTCGTAAGAATGAAAACCGAATCGGAGGAAGGCTCTTCGAGTGTCTTGAGGAGCGAATTGCTGGCCTCAGCATTCATCTCCTCGGCGTTGGAGATGATGAACACACGCTTCCCTCCTTCGAACGACGAGAGTGACGCCTCCCTGCGAAGGTTGCGCACGCTGTTGATCTTGATGAAATTCGCTTTGGGAACAAGGATCCTGTGGTACGGATTCTCCGCTTTTAGCTTAAACTGCTCCTGAATTGCGGCGATCTGATCTTCGGACAAGCCGGCAACCGGATCATCGCCGGCCTGCTCATTTTTCCCAACCGGGAGCGCGACAATGAGCCGGAGGTTGGGATGTTGGAGCGTATCGATCTTCCTGCAACTGGCACACGTCCCGCATGGATCGGTTTGATTCACCTGGCAATTCAGCGCGCGGCCGAACTCGATTGCCATCGCATCTTTCCCCACCCCCTCACCTCCCCAGAACAGGTGTGCGTGTGCGACAGAACCCGACGACAGTACGCGCCGCAGAAGCTCTTTTACCCGATGCTGGCCTATGATCTTGTCCCAACCCATGTGTTCGTCTTTAGAATGAATGGCCTATGCCGAAATGGAGGACGAGTCCCCCGAGGGTCTCTTTGTAGAACTTCTTCTGCGTGATCCACTGCCGCTCAGGAACAGCTAATGGATCGAACACCTTGAATCCAAGGTCAACCCTGATGGGTCCGGCTATTGTAGCGTACCGCAGCCCCAGGCCCGAAGCCATGGCGATTTCGCTGATGCGCATTTCTTTGACCTGTGGCCACACGTTTCCGAAATCGTAGAAAAAGACAAGTGAGAACCGATTGAACTCGATAAACCCCAGCCGACCTACGTTCTGAAGGAGATTCCATCTGTTCTCGATGCTCCCTTCGAAGACCGCGTTTCCACCTTCTTCGGGGAGATTGGATGCTGCCAGTCCCCGAGCCCCCCACCCCCGCACGCTGCCGCTGCCACCACCAAAAAACCTCCTCGTGATTGGAACCGGTGCCGGCGAATTACCATAGAGCTCGGCCGCGCCGCCATAAAGCCTGAAAGCCCAGATCGCAGCCTTGTCTCCATATGGGTCAAGATACCACTGTACGCGACCTGAAGCCTTGATGTATTTCGAGTATGGCAGATCTGTCCCAAACAATCCGCCGAACACGGATGGGAGAACGCCGGCTTCCTCAAGAGTTATCGATTCAAAGAACCCCGCGGACGAATAGAATATATCATTTCGTTTGTCCCTCTGCAGTGTGAACGAAAGAATGGAGTTAAGCTGCGGGCGCCGGTCGATGCTCAACGAATCGAAGTAGAGGGCTGCGATTGTTGGGTTGATCGCCTCATAGCCGACGCGTTCCAGACTCCATTCCAGGAAGGCTGTCGTAAAGCGTGCAGTCTGAGAGGTCACCCCAAAACGACCGCGGATGATGGGGTTAAAATAATACTTGTTCCTCTTCTCCACAATAAACGAAAGAGAAGGAGTGAACGAGGTCTTGTTGTTGAGGAAATACGGCTGGTTGATCTGGAATGTGAGTTCCGCATTTCCTATGACGGAACTATCCCTTAACCCCGTTCCGTGAAAGACGCGCGAGAATTCGACATCCTGAATCGACTGAAGCTGAACCTGGAATTTCGTCTCGAAATTCCTTGCTCCCCCGAGAAAGTTCCGGTTGTTGTAGCTGAGACCAAGAAGAATGTTGAACGCGTTGTTCTCGTCGCTGACGCCGAATTCGGGAACGACTTCCTGGAATGGACGGGACCTGACGAACACCTGCATGGGGATCTCAAAACTCGTATCGGACCTCACGCCGACGATTGGCTCCACCCGTGAAGTCTCGAACACCCCCAATCTGTTGAGGTTCCGTTCGCTGTCGATCCGTCTCGCCTCACTGTAGAAATCCCCACTCTGGAAATCCATGTGTTGGCGAATCACGCCTTCATCCACTTGATGGGGGTCAAGTGAATCCTGTTTCACGGTGATTCCTCCGAACAGGTATCGCTTCCCACGCGTAATGGCGATCAATATTTTGATATTGCCTGTCGATGTGTACTTGTAGGGGACAATGCTGTCAACATGGACGTCCGCAAACCCGTTATTGAAAAACGCATTGACAATTCGTGCCCGCTCATTGACCACGTGGTCGACAACGAACGGTTCGCCTTGCACAATGAACGGCTTGCTCGCGAGTTCTTCGGTCAACGTGGATGGAAGGTTGTCACATCCGATTCTTTGAATCGTATCGATGAGCGATCGACGTCCTTCATGGACAAAAAAGGCAATCGCGATGGAGGTCCGACTGAAATCAGCGCGCAGCAAAGTGTCGATGCGTGCAGAAAAGAAGCCCTGATCCCTGTAGAAGGCCTGCAGTCGTGCGTAGTCCTGCTCAAACCGCAGTCGGTCGAAATACTCCGGCTTGTCCCCCAGCTTTTCGCTGATCTTATACATGAATTTCCAAAAACCGGCAGGAGATTCCTTCGTCTGCATCACTTCGAGCAGCGCATCGTCATGGAATGTCTCATTCCCCTCGAACCGAATCTTCGAAACCTCAAGCCCCTGCCATCGATCTTGTGAGAGAGCGAGGGACCAACCGAATGCGAGGAGAAGAGCAATATGAAGGGATCTGTAGTTCATCGGGAGTTCAAAAAAAAACCCAGCCGCGAAACGCTGGGTTCAATCCTGGCCCTTTCCGTTTTCAAGGAGGGCAACCTCATCTGAGGTACAGTGCAAGTCTAATACTCTTTGTCGTCTTCGAAAAAGAAATCTTCGTCGGTCGGGTAGTCCGGCCAAATCTCCTCCATACTTTCGTACGGCTCGTCGCTATCTTCCAGCTCTTCAAGATTCTGGAGAACCTCCAACGGAGCGCCAGTCCTCACGGCATAATCGATCAATTCCTCCTTCGTCGCGGGCCACGGCGCGTCATCCAGATATGATGCTAATTCGAGTGTCCAGATCATTGCTCAAAAACTCCTCCGAACTCATCAACCACTCGGGAACATCCCGCCCGAGTCTCCAGTATTACTGGCTCGATGCGAGTTGCTCTTTAATCTTCTTGTAATCGACGTCGTCAAAGAAAAAATCAACAGGGTTCTGCAGTACTCCATTCAGGCGGACTTCGTAATGAAGATGCGGGCCGGTTGCAATGCCTGTCTTGCCGCAAAGCGCTATCGTCGCGCCGCGCTTCACTCGGTCTCCAGGTCGCACAAGTACTCTGCTCAAGTGGCCGTACACTGTCGTGTATCCATATCCATGGTTCAGTACGACCATCACTCCAAGCCCCGCCTCGGTACGCCCGGCAGCTTCCACGACAGCATCGCCCGTCGCATGGACCGGCGTGCCGATGTCGTTCGCGATGTCGAGACCTTCGTGGAGCCTCATCTCATGGAACACAGGATGATATCTCATCCCAAATCCATGAATCGAATAGTACCCTTCCATCGGCTTGATCGCGGGCAGACACGGATACATCGCCTTGTTCATGTCGTATTTCTCGACCGCTTCAGTGTAGCTTGTCCGTTGAAGCTGCAGTTCCTTTTCCGCTTTTGACATCGAAAGCCGGAGGTCGTTCAACATCCGGTTGACTCCGCTCGGGACACCGAGATCGATCCGCTCCTCTGTGCCTCCGAAACCAGCCGAACGCGTGTCATCATCGAGCTTCGGAAGATCAACCAGCAGCCGCAGTTCATTTCCCTGCTCACTCAGGGCCGCAAGCTTGCTCTGCAATCCTTGCAGCCTTCCACCAATTGTTCGGAGCTGATCGCGCAGCACGGAATTTTCAGCAACGAGGACTTGATTCCTTTGCAGACCTAACCCGAGGAAATCATCGAACATCTGATTCGTCACAAATCCGGCAGCAAGCATAAACATCCCCAGCACCATCGAGATCGTGGTGATTTTCGTCTTGAACCACCTCGCCTCGATGAAACTGAGAGACTTCGATGAAAAATAGTAGAGTCTGAATCTCCTCATCGTATGCCCGGGCCGTGTTCCTTCGTGTCTGATTACAGTGACGGGAGAATCCCGTGTTTCGATTCACTACCTTGAAAAAGCTGCCCGAAGTTAGAAAATATTCGGGGTTTTGTCAAGCAATTTGTCCCAGCTACTCGAAATCGTGCTCGAAGTAATCGATGGCACGCTTCCCCTTCGTTTTCTCTGCGATTGCCGCATCAAGACGTTTCGCAAACTCTCGTGCGGCGTCATAACCGTAGTGCTTCAGCAGATAGTCAAGGGCGATAACTTCAACAATCACGGTGATATTCTTGCCTGGGAAGATCGGAAGCTTCACGTGCGGGATATCAACTCCCAGTACTGAGATGTTTTCGTGATCTAGCCCTGTCCTGGTATACTCCAGGTCGTCTCTCCATTCCTGCAACTCCACGACGAGTTCTACACGTTTCTGAAAACGAATTGACCTGATTCCGAAAATTGACCGAATATCGATGAGCCCGAGGCCCCGAATCTCCATAAAATGTTTGACGACATCCGTCCCCGCACCGATGAGAATTCCTTCTCCTTTGCGTGTGACCATTATCACGTCGTCTGCCACTAGTCGGTGCCCGCGTTCAACCAGATCCAGAGCTATCTCACTCTTGCCAATGCCTGACCGGCCCACCAGAATCACACCAATGCCATAGACATCCATGAACGACCCATGAATTACCGTCTGCGGCGAGAACTGGTCATCGAGGAAATCGCTGACAAAATAAACCACCTTCGTGGTTTCAAGATGGGTTTTGAAAACCGAAACGCCATGCCGCGTCGCAATCTCGACAAGCTCATTGTCAAGCTGATGGTCACCGCTGACCACAATGCACGGGAGATCGAACTGGAAAATGGTCTGGAATGACTTGATGCGCTCCGCAAGACTCAGATGCCGGAGATACCGCAGCTCCGTGTTGCCGAATACTTGCACCCGGTCGTACGTGAACAGCTCGACGTAACCCGCCAGTGCGAGCCCCGGACGGTGAATGCTCTTGTCTCGGATGACCTTCTGAAACCCAACCTCTCCGTTCACCGCGGCCATTTTCAGCCGTTTTTTATTTGCTTCGAAGAAATATCCGACAGTGATGCTCTCGCGCCGGGTTTCTTTCAAGTTCTCAAGTGTCATAGAAGGTTGCCCTCCATACTCAATCCGCTTTCGACCGAACGCGCCTGACCTGGATCCGGTCTTTCGCGTGGAGTTTTTCTTTGTATTTTTTTACCTGCGCGAGAGCCTTGACGATTGCACCATCGATGGACTTGTGGTAGTCATCGGTCTCTACTTTTGCGGTGATCTTCTGCTTGTATACCGAGAGAATTACTTCGGCGACCTTGACACTGTTTTGCGCCTTGTGGTAACTCAGTTTGATCTCACACTTCATGATGCCGTCATAGTAGTGGTCAAGCTTCTCTGCTGCGTCCTTTGCATAGTCAACCAGCTCTTCATGTGCCTTGAAATGCCTACATGTCACAATCGTGTTCATCTTGAGCTCCTTTCTATCGGTCGGGGGTGCTGCTCTCGCTTACTCACTGTTCTATGCTTTCGGATGAGATTGACGGTACACTTTTTTCAGTTGTTCGGTCGATACATGCGTGTACACCTGCGTTGTCGAAAGACTCTCGTGTCCCAGCAACTCCTTCACGGCCCTCAGGTCTGCCCCGCGATTCAACAAGTGTGTTGCGAACGAATGGCGGATCACGTGCGGCGACCGTTTCTCGATTTCCGAAACCTCTCCGATCATGCTTTTCACCATACGGATGACGGCTACAGGATAGAACCTTGCCCCTTTTGAGGTGACGAAGAGCGCGGACTCGCTGCCGGCCGGATCGTGTTTCAGGAAGACACGCTGCCGGTCCTGCAGATACTCCCTCACAGCCTGTAGGGCCCGACGTCCCACCGGAAGAATCCGTTGCTTCGAACCTTTGCCGGTCACCTTCACCACACCCTGCGCAAAGTCTAAGTCATCCACGTCAAGGTTGATGAGCTCACTCAAGCGCATACCTGTCGAATAAAACACTTCGAGGATTGCAGCACTCCTTCTTCCTTCGGGAGTTTTCGTATCGACGGAGTTGAAGAGACGATTTATTGCAGATTCGTCAAGGTACGACGGGAGCCTCTTGTCAAGCTTCGGCGAAATGAGCGTGAGCGTCGGGTTTGTGGTCGTGATTTTGTGCCGCCTCGCATAGCGGAAGAACGAGCGAAGGCACGCGATCTTCCGTGCAACGCTTTTTTTCGCCAACCCTGCTTCGAGCAGACTGCTGAGATACGAACGCAGGAGCGGCTTCCGGACATCGTCGAGTGAATGAATGTGATTTGAATCGAGGTAAGTGACAAACTGGTGCAGGTCTGCTTCGTACGAACGGATCGTGTTGGCGGAATAGTTACGTTCGACCTCGAGATATTCCAGGAAACTGCGAACGCTGGTGTGCATACCAACACAACCCTCAGAGTAGGTCATACTATTCGATGGGTGAACTAGGCTCCAACGGCCATCTGTTCCCTCTCAAATTCTTCTCCACACTCAGGACATTTCAGATACTCTCCTTTTGTTTGCGTGTACTTCTGCACGAGATAGGTAGAGCCGCAATTCGAGCATGGCTGGTTGACCGGCTTGTCCCACGATGCGAAATCGCACTCGGGATATCGATTGCACCCGTAAAACGTGCGCTTTCCCTTCTTCGTCTTTCGCTCGACAAGATCCCCTTGCTTGCATTTCGGACACGGAATCCCCATCGAGATCGGTTTTGTGTTCTTACAGGTCGGATAATTCGAGCATCCAAGGAACGTCCCGAACCGTCCTGCTTTTACGACCATGTCGCCACCGCACAGGTCGCACTTCATTCCGGCCAGATGCTGATGCTTCTCTGCGTCTTCGGCAAGCGGTTTGGTGTTCTTGCACTCGGGGTACCCTGAACAGGCCATGAATCGACCGTTCCGGCCCCACTTGATGATCATCTTCCGCTGGCAGACCTCGCACAGTTCATCGGTCTCTTCCTGCAACGACTTCTTGATCTTTTGAGCGTTCTTGTCCACTTTCTCCAGCGCCCGGATGAACGGATCATAGAAATCCTTCATCACCTTCACGTAGAGCTGCTTGCCGGAGGCAATCGTGTCGAGTTCCTCCTCCATCTGGGCGGTGAACTTCACATTGAAGATGTCGGGGAAGTACTGCACCAAGAGCTTGTTGACCTGCATACCGAGCTCGGTGGCGTTGAGCTTCCGCTCGTTTTGCTCGACGTATTTCCTGTCAATGACCGTACTGACAATCATCGCGTACGTGCTCGGCCGCCCGATGCCCAACGACTCAAGCTCCTTCACGAGGCTACTCTCCGTGTAGCGCGGAGGTGGTTTTGTAAAATGCTGCCTGGGGATCAGATCGCGAAGCGTCGCTGCCTGACCCTTCCCCAGGTTTTCAGGAAGTTTCGAGACCGGGTCAACCTCATCCTTCTCGCCACCATTTTCTTCGGCAATGTCATCGTACACCTGCAGAAAGCCACGAAACAACGGACGCTGGTCGGACGCGCGAAACAGGTAATCCCCACCCACCACATCGACAGACATCTGCTCGAACTCGGCTGGTGACATCTGGCAGGCAACGAACCGGTTCCAGATCAACTCGTAGAGCAAATACAGATCTTTGTCCAGATGCTTCTTCACCTCTTTCGGACTGAATTTCAAGGAGGTAGGACGGATCGCCTCGTGCGCATCCTGTGATGCCTTCCTCTTTTTGAAGAGCCGCGGCTCCTTGGGGAGATATTCTTTCCCGTAATTGTTGAAGATGTATTCCCGAACCTGAGCGACAGCCTCTGCACTGAGCCGCGTCGAGTCCGTTCGCATATAGGTAATAAGTCCGGTTGGGCCCTCTTCACCGACCACAACGCCTTCGTACAGTTTCTGCGCCAACATCATCGTTCTCTTTGCGGAGAACCGGAGCCGGCGTGCAGCTTCTTGCTGTAACGTGCTTGTAATAAACGGTGCGGGAGCGTTACGTTTAACGGGTTTTCGATCAACACCCTTGATTTCGTACGTCTGCTTGCGGATATCGTCGAAATACCCGCGCATCGTTGTCTCGTCCGGTATGCGGGGATCCGAGCCGGCGACCTTCATGAGCTTTGCTAGGAACGGCTCGCTTTGCGACGTCTGGAATTCGCCTGTAATGGACCAGTACTCTTCCGCGACGAAGGCTTTGACTGCATCTTCCCTCTCGCAGATGAGACGCAGCGCCACTGATTGGACACGTCCGGCAGATAGACCATAGTACACAGTCTTCCACACGAATGGGCTCACTTTATATCCCACTATCCGATCCATTGCGCGCCGGGCCTGCTGAGAAAGGACCAGGTGCGAATCTACTTTCTTCGGATGCCGCATCCCTTCCCGCACACCTTCTGCAGTGATCTCGTGAAACAGCACACGCTTGATATGCTTGTTGACCGGCCGGATCTCGTCGGCGAGATGTGCGGCAATCGCTTCCCCCTCGCGGTCAGGGTCCGTCGCCAGAAAGACCATTTTCGCTTTGCTTGCGTGGTCGCGCAGCTTTTCTATGACTTCATCCTTTCCCTGGATGTTCTCATAGACAACTGCAAATTCATTCTCCACATCAACACCGAGCTTGCTCTTCGGAAGATTCTTGATATGACCGACCGAAGCCTGCACGATATATTCCTTACCGAGGTACTTGTTGATCGTCTTCGCTTTTGAAGGAGACTCTACTATAATGAGTGATTTTTCCATTCAACCTTTACTAATGAATCGTATCGTCACTATTCAGCGATATGCGGCCGCTCATGCCGGACTGGTTGTCGCCGTCCAGCAGCATACCCGCAACAAAGCTCTTCATTTCGGGGACACCGGCGCTTGAGAATCCAGCGCCCATGATCCGCTCTATAATGGTCTCAATGTCTGCGTTTGACAGGAGACCGAGCTGCCTGCACTGTAAGAGATAGCCAAAGCCCTCGGGAGTAATAACCATCTTTTCCGCCTCATGCAGAACCCGATGGGAGAGCCGTGTATCCTGATCCTTGGCGACAAGCTCCTGTCCCACGGACATCCGTTCGAACAGCCATGAAAACGCGGTGGAGATTTCGGTCTGCGTGTAACCGTTCTCCGTCAGCAGTGAGACATCAACATCGTTGAGCTGTTTGTTGGATTTGAGCTCGCTGACCAGAAAAAGGATGATTTCAACAATCCGTTCCTGCATGTGCACTACTCCCTGTTGGATGCCGATAGACGGGCAAGGAGGAGATCTTCCCGCTGTGTCATCTGTGCTTTTGTTCGGCTCGTCGAGTCGGTATAGCCGAGCAGATGGAGCGTCCCATGGATCAGGAGCCTCCGGGTTTCTTCTGCGATCCGGACCTTGTAGTCACGTGCCTGGCTTCTCGCTCGATCGAGATTCACGTAGATCTCTCCTTCAAGAGGAGTTTTGTTCCCCTCGCCGAGCGGGAATGCGATGACATCGGTGACGTAGTCGTGTTGGAGATATTGTCGATTGATGCGCCGAATGAACCGACTCCCGACAAAAACAACCGACACCTGGAACGATCGCACGGACTCATATTGTAGAACGCTTTGAATAGCTCGGAAAGTTTCCCGCTTCGGAAATCGAAGAGTTGGATGATTGTTCGATACTACGATCATCCAGTCTTGTTTTTTTGTTTCCGTTTCGTTTTCTCCTGACTTTTCCGACTCCCCTTCGCTTCTGAGCCCGTGGATGCAGACTGAGGAAGGATGTTTTCAGTTAACGACAATGCGATGCCGGAGAGCATCACTTCCGGACCTAGCGTTGTGAAGTCCCCGGAGAGAATCCCACGATCCACGTTCGCGTAGAGCGAGCACCCTCCCTCACGCTCCACAGTAAGGCCGGAGAGTTTCCCGTCGGACTCTGCCACAAAAGTAATCTCACCCAGGAGTTTGCTGACGACGTACCCGGTGCAGAAATGCAGCTGCAGATGGGCGGTCGGCGTATACACCGAGATGAGATTACCCCTGCGAGGACCGATATTAATCGACGGGTAAATCTCCAATGCCAGTTTCCGATTGAGGCTCTTGTTCTCGAGCTCGAATCGATAGTTGCTGCCTCTGTGCTTGACCGGCACACCAAGAACCTGCGCTATCTTCTTGATATCCGATTCTTTGAACTCAAATTCTATCAGCGAGCGTCCTGTCATTTCATTCAGAGAAATAAAAACCCCGGCAAGTCTCTTCAGCAATCACTACAGGCGATGAGACGCGGGGCTTCGACATGAATAAAATCGCTTGTTGTTTTCAAATCAGCTTCGTGTGAATGAACTCGGGGATTACCACGACCGTCACTTGCCGTCCCTTTGATTCTCGATCTGAATATAACCAAGCCATGAGTGATTGTCAAGTTTAGATGCTCACGACCATATTCTCAGCAGCCGCTTCGCACTCAAACTTATAACCGCGTGTCTTCACTTCGTTTTTGCTCTTTCGCAGAATATCGTCCACTTTCTCGTCACTGTGCGTCGGTTCGTGATGGAACAATATCAGTTTCCCAACCTCTGCTTCTGCCGCAACACGAAGTGCAAAAAGATAGTGCGAGTGTCCCCAGCCCACTCTGTCAATGTATTCTTCCGGCGTGTAGGTTGCATCGTGCAGGAGGACATCCGCCCCGCGACAAAAATCGAACACACGCTGGTTCGGATCACCGTTTTGCGAGTCGAACTTCTGCTTCACCATCGGCTCAAAGTTCGTGAGCGAGGCGGCAACCTTCCGATCGTACGGCTCGTTATCGCTGATATACACGAGGGTCTTACCATTGTATTCCAGTCGGTATCCGACTGTGAAGCCCGGATGATTGACATACATGGTCCTCACTGTGCAACCGCGCAACTTGATCTCCCCTTCTTCCCGGATCGGGCGGAAGTTGATCTTCGCCTTCAACTCGTTCAGTTGCACAGGGAAATAGATCCGATCCATTTGTTCCGAGATGATCTCACTCAGCTTTTTTTCCGGTCGGTCGGTACACATGATCGTCAGTTCGTTGCCCGAGATGAATGCGGGCTTGAAAAATGGGAAACCCTGGATATGGTCCCAGTGGGGATGCGTAATGAGGAGATGCGCATCGAGGGATGCACCATTTTTCATCATCTCATCGCCGAAATCTCGAATGCCGGTTCCGGCATCGAAGATAATGAGCTGGTTATCGTCGAGTCGAAGTTCGAGACATGGAGTATTGCCTCCATACCGAACGGTATCCTTACCGGGTGTTGGAATCGAGCCTCGGACTCCCCAGAACTTCAACTTCATAACAAACCTCCCGACTACTATTCTCGATAGGTTTTGACGTAGCCGACGTAGTTTTGTGCCGACTGAACGATTTGCTGCTTCTCCTCCTCTGACAGCATTCTCTTGACCCGCGCCGGTACACCTGCAACAAGCGCCCCCTCTGGCACTTCAAAATGCTCCAGAACCAGCGAACCTGCAGCGACAAAGGCATACGGTCCTACTGTCGCATCGTCAAGCACTTTCGCCCCCATGCCAATGAGGCAACGGTCCTTGATGATAGCGGCATGCAGGATCGCACCATGCCCCACCGTAACATCTGAGCCGATGACCAGAGGATACGTATTGTGCGTCACGTGAAGGACGCAGTTGTCCTGGATATTCGTCCTCTCGCCAATCCGAATATAATGAACGTCACCGCGAATGACTGTGTTGAACCACACACTGCTCTCTGCGCCGATCTCAACGTCACCGATGATCTGCGCACCCTCGGCGATGAACACTGAAGGGTGAATTTTCGGCGTGATTCCCCTATACGGAATGATCATAGTTCCTGCCCCTCGACGTACTTGGGGGGCTGCCATCCGGTGCGGTTCCACTTCTGAAGCTGGATCTTGATGCTCCCGAGAATCACATTCATCCGGGCCAGGATGGGAATCTGAGCCTGATCGTTACTGAACCAGCCACGGAATCCGCCAGTCAGCCCGAAGATGCCCACATAGTCAGCTTTGCCGTCAAACGCCACCACATCGACCGGGTAATCGACGGCATCAATAGCTGCATCTTCGTGCCTGTTCTTGAAATTGATGTACGTGTAGACTTGCTTATTCTCGATCAATGTCGGAACGCGAACCTGACTTTTCTCGTGGACATGCTCGCGGGCGTAGAAGAACAACGAGAGGCCATCCTGACACTGATCGGTGATAATAACAGTATCAGTCGAGTCAACCCTTCGCTCACCAGAAGGGAGTTTTTTCCCCACCTCGAGGTACGCTCTCCTGTTCTCATAGTCGAAACGGAATCGCTTGAAATTCACTTCAGCCTTTGAGCTGTCATCCTCCACCCAGAAATGCGAATAGACACCTCCATCCATCTCACTGTAGAATTGGATGTGAAGATTGACCAGCCAGCTCAAACCTGGATTAGAGTCGATCAGTGCACGGGTCTTGTATACGGTTCTTCCGTTCCGTTGTTCCTTGCTGAGGACCTGCGTACGAATGGTACCAATGTTGAAGAACGAGTAGCTCACCTTGTACTCGAGCTCCTCACCAACTTCAAGCATCTTGCTTTCAACCACAGGGGATTGCTCAACGACCGGACGGGGATGTGAATCGGAAGGAATCCCCGACCCCAGTACCAGCAGAGAACAGAGAGCGATACACGCGAATGCAGCTGATGCCTGCCTCGGCAGTGTGAGATTGTTCGTTGTCATTCCGGGGTCAGTTCACCGTCGCAATTTTCTCTGCTTCTGGAAAGAGGCTCAGCGCCTTCTGAAATTGAGCATCGACCTGAAGCATCAATGGATACCATCCCTCATTCCCCCAGAAATTCCTTGCGAATGTGGCCTTCAAACGGGTCTTGATGAATGTGGCATCTTTCTCAAACTCTTTTTCATCGATCTTCGTTTCGTGGTTCTGGAGGTAGGCTTGGAAACCGACGAGTATGTCGTCCGAGATAACAAAAGAATCGCGGAATTTCTTCCAGTTCTTTGAATACTCAGACCGGATCGAAAGCCCTTTGCCATCGAGATGAGCAGTGACGAACTGCTCAAACAATCCACGCCTCAGAATCCCCTCCGTCAGGGCAGTCAGTTGCGCATTCTTCACGACGTAGTCTGGCGTGATCCCGCCACCCCCATATACGACACGTCCAGAATGGGTATGGAACACCGGGCGAGACGAATCCCCCTCTGCTTTATGATCGATGTTCTCTCCTTCTTTCTCTTTCCGCACGAAGGCCTCTTTCTGGTACTCCTCCTTGTCCTTCCCTTCATAATCCCTCTGGATCAACCGTCCGCTCGGAGTGTAGTAGCGGGCGATTGTGAGCCTCAGTCCGGAGCCGTCCTGCAAACGCCATTGGCGCTGCACAAGCCCTTTGCCGAAGCTCGTCTCGCCGACAATCAAACCACGGTCCCAATCCTGAATCGCACCGGCGACGATTTCGCTTGCGCTCGCGGAATAATTGCTGAGCAGGACAATTAAAGGCAGATTCTCGTACGCCTGACCGGTCTTGGCATAGTATACTTCATCAAACTCAGGCCGGCGGGCTTTGGTGTAGACAATCTTGTGGGGCGTTTCTTTCGTTCCGCCATCAAGGAACAAATCTGCCATTTCAAACGCCTGCTCGAGCAACCCTCCGGGATTCGCCCGGAGATCCAGTATCAGTCTCTTCATCCCTTGAGATTTCAAGCGCTTGAGGGCCTGCTCCATTTCTTCGTCTGTTTTCTCACTGAATTTATTAACGCTGATGTATCCGACTTCGTCGTTTACCATCATCCCGATGTCGACGCTGGTGATGGCGATTTTGTCACGAATGATCTCGAAATCCAGTAGTTCTTTGGTCCCCGGCCGGTGCACACCCACCTTGACCTTTGTGCCTTTTGGACCTCTGAGGTGCGCTTTGACCTGGTCATTGTTCCATCCGACAGAGGATGAATCCCCGATTCGGACGATGCGGTCGTTCGTTTGAATCCCGACCTTTGCCGATGGCCCGCCGCCGAATGTGTCAACCACAAGAATTGAGTCATTCCGGATAGTGAATGTGACTCCTATTCCCTCAAACTCACCGCGAAACTCTTCTGCGACTTGCTCATAGGCCTGTGGCGCAATGTAGACAGAGTGAGGATCCAGCTTCTCCAGAAGTCCCTCAACAGCGGATTCGGTAAGCTTTTTTGCATCAACCTCTTTCACGTAGTATTTCTCAGTCAGGTTGAGGACCTCGCGGAACTTATTCGTCTGATCATACACCGTATCGCCTGAAACCAGTTGTCTGATTTCCATTCCTGCGAATAAACTTACCGCCATCAGAGCGACGACAGTCCAAAGTGAAATCTTACTCTTCATTCTCTGGTCCTTTGTACAATCCCCAAAATGATTGCCGCTTAACGCCTATGTACCACAAAATGCTCGAAAATTGGCTCAAATGCAACAAACAAGGTGTTTGGCCTTCGATGCGTGATCAAAAGAGGAAAAGCAACGTCAAGAGGGGATTTGAAGATGCCAAACAGGGTGGGATGACCAATCTTTTGCTAATCTCAGGATCACTCCCTCGATGGAACGTCGATTCCTGTCCTCACAGGAGAGAGTGACGACATCGGATTCGTCTGATCAGGAACCATGATACCTTGGCACGCTCACTGAGTGTCTTGCTGCGGCCGAAATGAGAATGCTATTTTTCCGGCTTCATCTGCGGGAAGAAGATGACGTCGCGGATCGAGTCCTTGTTCGTCAACAGCATCGTCAGTCGATCGATGCCAATGCCGAGTCCGGCTGTGGGAGGCATTCCATACTCCAACGCCCGAAGGTAGTCCTCATCAAGCACCTGGGCTTCTTCATCCCCGCGGGCGCGGAGCTTCATTTGTTCCTCGAACCGTGCGCGCTGATCGATGGGGTCATTGAGCTCCGAGAATGCGTTGCAGATCTCGTGACCGTTCACGATCG
The DNA here is from genome assembly GCA_049522195.1 of Bacteroidota bacterium. Taxonomy (GTDB): domain Bacteria; phylum Bacteroidota; class Ignavibacteria; order UBA10030; family UBA10030; genus UBA9647. Next base: position 40,626 of record JBEKOB010000012.1, on the reverse strand, counting down.
CTTCGAATCTCTCTACCAGTCCCGGCTCGGAGCGGTGTTTCTTCGCCAAAGGCGACATCTCGAGCGGGTAGTCGGTGATAAATGTCGGCTGGATCAGGTACGGCTCGGCCTTCTGGCCGAAGATTTCGTCGATGATCGCACCGGACCCCATCGAAGGCTCAACGTCGATGTGAAGCTCCTTTGCGATCGCCCGAAGCTCCGCTTCAGATTTGCCGCGGAGGCTCTTGCCGGTGAATTCCTGAATCGCATCAAACATTGTGATCCGCTTCCACGGAGGTGTGAAGTTGATCTCGTGGCCACCGATGTTTGCGATAGGCGTTCCGTTGACTGCCATCGCCACGTGATACACCATCTGCTCCACCAATTCCATCATCCAGCGATAGTCTTTGTAGGCGACGTAAATCTCGAGCATCGTGAATTCAGGGTTATGCGACCGGTCCATCCCCTCGTTGCGGAAGTCCTTCGATATTTCGTACACGCCGTCATACCCACCAACAATCAGACGCTTGAGATACAGTTCATCCGCGATGCGGAGATAGAGGTCGACATCCAGAGCGTTATGGTGTGACTTGAACGGCCGTGCGGACGCACCGCCATAGATCGGCTGGAGAACGGGAGTCTCGACTTCCAGGTATCCCTTTTCGTCAAAAAACTTCCGGATAGCGCTTATGATCTTCGCCCGCTTCACGAAGACCTCGCGGACCTCCGGATTGACGATCAAATCGACATACCGCTGCCGGTATCGAAGCTCCTTATCAGAGAATGGATCGTAGACGACTTTATTTCCTTGCTCGTCGATCTTCTCTTTCACGACCGGAAAGGGACGCAGAGACTTCGCCAGCAGCGTCAACTCCTGAGCGTGGATCGATACCTCCCCCATCTTGGTACGAAACACAAATCCCTTCACCCCTATCACGTCGCCGATGTCCATCAGCTTGAACGCGTCGTACATCGGGCCAAGCTCTTCCTTTTTCAGGTAGAGCTGGATTTTTCCGCGCGAATCCTGAATGTGGCAGAAGGACGCCTTCCCCATCCTGCGGATGGAGAAAATTCTTCCTGCAACGCACACCGTTCGCTGGGGGGCATCATCTTTAAAGCTGTCGACGACGTCCTTCGAAAAATCTGTCCGTTCAAATTCATACGGATACGGGTTGATGCCTGCGTTCTTCAGGTTGTCAAGTTCTTCGCGGCGGCGGAGCATCAGGACATTCAGGTCTTCGTGCTCGGGAGCCTGCGACTCCGTCGGCTTGTTCTTCTGATCGTTTGGTTCAGTCATGGTCGTTGTAAAGAGTTCTTCGATTGAAAACCTTGAAACCAGGTATTGTCGGGCCGTTACGGTCGCCGACGGTTCTGAGGATATTCCGGCAGGTTGAGCCGATCGGGAGTCACACGTCCGTAGAGGGCAGCTATCTCGTACACGCGAAGAGCATGCTCTGGTCCAACCTGATCCCAGGAGAATCGCCAGTCCCAGTTCCCAAGAGCTTTGCCGGGGAAATTCATCCGCCCTTCCGTGCCGAGGTTCAGCACATCCTGAAAGGGGAAAATCGCCATATCAGCCACTGAGCGTGAAGCAAGTCTCATAAGGTCACACGACACCTCGTGGCCATTCCCTCCACAATACTTCTTCACAAATACCCTTTCCCGCTCTGTTGCGCTTTCATACCAACCCTTCGTCGTATCGTTGTCGTGCGTTCCGGTATAGACGACGCTGTTGTGCTCGTAATGATGCGGCAAGAATGGGTTGTCGGGGCCGCCGGCAAACGCAAACTGAAGCACCTTCATACCAGGAAACTCAAACTGATTGCGAAGCTCGATGACATGCGGCGTGATGACACCCAGGTCTTCGGCGATGATGGGAAGATTTCCCAGCTTGCGTTGAACCGCCTTGAAGAGCTTTTCCTTTGGACCAGCCACCCATCGTCCACGAACCGCCGTCTTTTCGGTCGAAGGTATCTCCCAGTAACCAACAAAACCCCGGAAGTGGTCAATGCGGGCAATATCAACGAGAAGGAATGTCCTGCGGAATCGTTCCACCCACCACTGAAACTTATCCTCCTCCATCCTCGCCCATCGATACAATGGATTGCCCCAGCGTTGCCCCGTCTCGCTGAAATAATCGGGAGGGACTCCGGCAACGACCGTGGGCCTGCCGTGCTTATCGAGGAAAAAAAGTTCTGGGTGCGACCAGACATCTGCACTGTGATGAGCAACGAAGATTGGAATGTCGCCGATGATCTTGATGCCGCGATCGTTGGCGTATTTTTTCACGTCCGCCCATTGCCGGTAGAATTGCCATTGAGCGAATTTCCAAAACTCAATCTCTCCGGCCAGTTCCTTTCGCGCTGCGTCGAGGGATCTGGACTTTCGCTGAGCAAGATCGGCATCCCACTTCGTCCATTCCACGCCGGCATAATGATCTTCGATTGCCTTAAACAATGTGAAGTCTTCGAGCCAGGATGCGTGTTCATTGCAGAACAACTGAAAGTCGGCCTCGTCAGATCCGCGGTGTTGACTGAAAAACCTGTCTGCCGCCTTGTGGAGGGCAAGCATGCGATAAGGAATGACTTTCATATACTCTACCCGCCGTGGCTCAAACGCGGGGACGGGAAGAAGGTCATTCTGGTTCAACCATCCCTTCGCCAGAAGTCCCTCAAAGCCGATGAGCAGAGGATTTCCGGCAAATGCTGAAAGAGCCATGTAGGGAGAATTGCCATACCCCGTTGGCTCAAGCGGCAGAATCTGCCAGACTCTCTGACCTGCGACAACGAGCCACTCGATGAAGTGTCTCGAAACATCTCCGAAGTCTCCGCAGCCGTACAGTCCGGGAAGAGATGTTGGATGAAGGAGAATTCCGCTGCTTCGGGGAAAGCGCATAAGGCTATGATTCCAATCCTGCTTGTTGTTTCAGATGTCTGGCTTCTGCCCGCGTGAGAGCTCTCCACCTGCCGCGGGCGAGACCCTGCGTCGTCAGGCCGGCAAACGAAACCCGCTCGAGAGCTTCCACCTCGTATCCCAACGCCTCGACCAATCTCCGCACTTCCCTGTTGCGTCCTTCCCTCAGTGCAATATAAATCTCGGTACGTTTTGTGCCGGGGATGACTCCGGCCTGGTGCGGCTTTGCGATGCCGTCTTCGAGACGCACGCCTCGTTTCAGTTTGCTGAAATCTTCATCCTCTATTCCGCGCTCCAACCGAACACGATAGACGCGCTCGATTTCGCCCTTCGGGTGCATCAGCGCGTTTGCCAGTCCTCCGTCATTCGTCAGAAGGAGAACGCCTGTTGTGTTTCTGTCCAGTCTGCCGATGGGGTAAATCCGGTCACGCATCTTCACGTAGTCCATCACCGTCACCCGGCCGCGCTCGTCACTCGTGGTCGTGATGCAGTCCTTGGGCTTGTTGAAGAGAAGGTAGTGGATCTTCCGCTGGAGGGCAACGATTTGACCTTGCACGGTCACACGGTCAGAAAACGGGTCGACCTTTACTCCGAGCTCGCGAACAATCTTGCCATTGACCTTGACGGCACCGGAGAGAATCAGTTCATCATTCTTGCGGCGAGAGCCTACCCCAGCGAGGGCGAGAAATCTGTTTAACCGAATAGCTTCTTGATGAACCCTTGAATCTTCTCTTTCCACGTCTTCCACCGGGTCTTTGATTGGGAGCTGCTGTGAGGTTCAGGCTCTCCTGGATGCGATTCTTCAATCTCTGCGTGCCCGACAATCTCCGTACGCTCCTCAATGGATGGGGGAACAGATTGCGGGGTTATGACATTGCTGTTTTCGTCAGCCACAACGGTGTCGAGAGTCTCCGGTTCATGCGCAGGCACCTCATCGACCGGAACACTTTCGGACGGCGCCGACAACTCTTCTATAGGCTCAACGACTGGCGCAGCTTCGGCTGTAGCAGACGGCCCTTCAAACACCACAAGAATCTCTTCCGTAGCAGGAGTCTCGAGCTCGGGCGGTGTGACTTGTTGAACGGGTTCGATGACCGTTTCCGGCTTGTCCTGTTCGACGATCGGCTCGGTGTCAGCATCCGATTCGGCTGAATCTGCCTGGGTGAGGCCGATGTATCTGGATTGCTCTGTGGTGAGAGATGGTTCGGTGACCTCTGAATCAGCATTGCCAGGCGGGTTCTCGCTGACCAGATCATTCTCAATTGTTGGAACACTTTCGCTTTCAACCGAAGAGGCCTCAGGAATAACCGAATCCTGAGCTTCAAGCTCTGGAGCGGAAACTCTTTCGGGAGCAACGTTTATCGGCTGCTCCTCTTTCGTCGCTTCAGGTTTTACCGCTTCAGTTTCCTCGGCCGGACGCACCTTGATTTCTCGTGTGCGCTTCTTCGGCAGGATCTTGACATCGTCATCGAGGCCTGCCTTCCGTTTCGGGATGTGAGGTAATCGGGATTTGAAATCCTCTTCCTTCTTTACCTCATCAAGCCCTTGCTGTGCTTCCAGCATGCGCCGTTCAGTCTCGAACTGACTTTCACCAAGTATTTCCTGAACTTCGCGCGGCCTCGGCAGGTCGTTCAGATCATTCAAACCGAAGTGCCTGAGGAATTCCTTCGACGTACCGTACAGGAGCGGTCGCCCAACCGTCGGGGCGCGCCCAACGATAGTCGCAAGATCCTTTTCAAGGAGCGTCTTGATAACGTAATCGCAATTCACTCCGCGGATGGACTCGAGTTCAGGCTTCGTAATCGGCTGCTTGTAGGCCATGATTGCGAGAGTCTCGACCGACGATTGCGACAACTTCCGGCGGGTTTGTTCCTTGTAGAGCTTCCCAAGCCATTCGGCATACGCTGGCTGCGTGGCGTATTGGTATCCGCCGGCAATCTGTATAATCCGATAGGGACGATCAGACGCCGTGTATTCCGTATTCAGCTCTTCAACGACACGGGAGATTTCTTCGAAAGAAATCTTACGCTGGTCGGTTCCTTCCGCGCCCTGGTCTTCGTAGAGCGCCTGAATCTGACGGTCTGTCAGAGGTTCACGCGCACCGAAGATCAATGCCTCGACGAGGCTCTTCACCGTCGTCGGGACCTGCAATACTATCACTGGTTGGGTTATCGTATTCGTTTCAGCCATCGGGTCTACGCGACGTTTCTCATAATGGAGACTTCGCCAAACGGCTCCGCCTGACGTACCACAACTCTCTTGGAGCGTATCAATTCGAGCAATGCAATGAATGTAACAACGATACGAATCTTCTCCGCCATATCCTTCACCAGCTCATAGAATGTCGCCTCGGACCGCCGGGAGAAATAGTCGATAATATAGTCGATCTGCTCCTCGAGCGTCACATTGAGCCGGACAACTTCGTGAACAAACTTCTTCGGCATCCGGTCGATTGCAAACTTGAATGAGGAAATCAGATCGAAGAGAGATACATCTCTCAACGACTCATCTTCCTCTTCCTCTGTTGTCACTCTTGGATCGGCCTCATAATATACACGATAGAAGATCTTCCGTTGCGCCTCCTCCTGTACTCCCATCCCAACTGCCACTTCCTTGAAGCGTTTGTACTCCACCAGCCGTTTCACGAGATTCGCCCGCGGATCCTGCTCTTCCTCCGTGCCAGGCTCGGGAGGCAACAGCATCTTCACCTTGATCTGCATCAGCTCGGCAGCCATCACAAGAAACTCGCCGGCGACTTCGAGGTCGAGAGTTTCCATGTAGTGGACATATTCCAGGAATTCTTTCGTGATCCGCGAAATGGGAATATTGTAGATGTCGAGCTCATCCCGTTTGATAAAGAACAGGAGGAGGTCCATCGGGCCTTCGAATTCCTGAAGCTTGATGCTATATGTTTGATCTGTCATCTTGGTTCATGGGAAACACACAATTCGAATCGTGCGCTTCCAACAATTATCCCATCTTCATCGCTTGATGAACTTCGTTCATCGTTTGTTGCGCGATCGTTTTGGCTTTCCCTTCTCCCTCGTGAAGGATTGACTTCACTTCATCGAGGTGGGCTTCATAGTACGAGCGCTTCTCGCGATGCGGCGCGAGCGCATCGGAAATCCGTTCAGCGCAGCGCAGCTTGCAGTCGACACAACCCAACGCTCCACTTTCACAACCTGAGCGAATCTCCCCGACTTCCGCCGGGTTGAACTTGTTGTGATAGGCAAAGACGAGACAAATATCCGGATGACCGGGGTCACCTTTCCGGACCTTCTGGGGATCCGTCACGGCACCCTTCATCTTTTTCTTGATTACTTCCGGCGCATCCGAGAGAAGCACCGTATTGCCAATCGATTTGCTCATTCGACGCCCATCCAAACCAGGGAGTCGCGCAAACTTTGTCAATTTCCCTTCCGGCTCCGGGAACACGGGGCTCGACGGGGAATACTGCGTGTTGAATCGCCGGGCGATCTCCCGCGTGATCTCGATGTGAGGCAGCTGGTCCTCGCCGACCGGAACAATGTTGCCTTTATACAGCAGAATATCGGCAGCCTGCAACACCGGATATCCAAGGTGGCCGTATACAATCGTCTCCATCTCCAGGTCCCGCACCTGCTCTTTGAGCGTCGGATTTCGCTCGAGCCTGGAGGTTGTGATCAACATCGAAAAGATCAGGTGAAGCTCTGCATGCTCTTTGACCTGCGATTGCCGAAACATCGGGCTCACCGATGGATCGAGGCCGGCAGACAGCCAGTCGACGAGCATGTCGATAGAATTCTCGTAAATATCAGATGAATCAGGATTGGTTGTGAGAGCGTGATAATCCGCTATCAGATGGTAGTTTTGATACTCCCCCTGCAGCGAAACCCAGTTTTCAAGCGCTCCAACAAGATGCCCGAGATGCAGCTTCCCTGTAGGGCGCATGCCGCTCAGGATGACTTTCTTTCGCTGGCTCAAATCTCGCTACAGACTCCTTTCAAAGAGACACGCCTACTCGACAATCGGTAGAAAAAAACTCAATTCATAAAGAGATACGGTTTCCACCGGTCGTCCACACTTCCAACGAAATCACGGATGAACATAACGTGGTTGGGTCGGATAGGCCTTCTGTTCAACGACAGCATAGCTTCGCCGGGCAGCCGATCCCCCTTCTTGTTGTTGCATCGGACGCATGCTGCGACAAGGTTTTCCCACGTATCCTCTCCCCCTCGCGCGCGTGGAATCACATGATCAACAGTCAACGGCACATCCCCGCGCCCGCAGTACTGGCACCGATGTCCATCGCGGCGCAAAATGTTTTTCCTCGAAAGGACGATCTTTTTGAAGGGGATACGAACGTAGACAGAGAGACGGACGATGCTCGGGAAGGGCATCGTCTTCGAAACGGACCGCAGATACCTACCATCGGACGCTTCGATCAACTCAGCTTTCCCGAGAAACAGAAGGATGACAGCCTTTTTTACGTTGCAAACGCTTAACGGCTCGTAATTGTGATTCAAAACGAGCACCTTGCGGTTCAATTTTCCGTTAGAACGTAGAACGATTTCTGCTGCGCTGAAGTCTAAAGCACCTCCTCACGTCGGCAAATATGGACCTTTGGTGAACGGTTGCTTGAAGATTCAATGGTTATTCCTTGGAAAATATAGCATAATCGAGAATGAGAGTCAAGGATGGAAATGACGCGAGAGTGAGGAAGGGGCTGAATCCAGCGGGGATTTCTGCGATCTCAAGGAAAACGAAAATGCACTTGGGACAACCCAGCAAGAAATGTTAGCTCGTCAGCCAGGCTTCTTGTAGCGAGAGCGGATTTCCTTGACGGAATCTCCCCCAAATTTCTCCAAAAATGCATTCGCGAGAACCGGGGCGATGACTGCCTCACCGATCACCGAACAGGCTGGGACTGCACAGACGTCCGATCGTTCATAGCGGGCGTCGACGGTCTTCATTTTCCTCAAATCGACGGACTGGAGAGGGTTTGCGAGAGTCGAAATCGGCTTCATGGCGGCGTGGAGAACGATCATCTCGCCGTTCGTGACTCCCCCCTCCATCCCGCCAGCCCTGTTTGAAGTCCGGATGACCTTGCCTATGCGAACATCAAATCCATCATGCACCTTCGATCCAAATTCTGCCGCATTCGCGAAACCAGACCCGATTTCCACACCTTTGACTGCGTGAATCGACATGAGAGCCTGAGCAAAGAGGCCATCGAGTTTCCTGTCATAGTGAACATAACTCCCCAATCCAATGGGAGCTCCCGTTACAATGACTTCAAAAACTCCTCCCAATGTATTCCCAAGTTTCTTCGTCCGCTTAATCAGTGCGATCGCCTTTTTCGAAACTGCTTCATCGAGAATACGCACTTCGGATTTGTCGGCTTCCTCGGTTGTCTTATACGCGCCGCACAAGGCAGTCGTGAGGTTTCTAATCAGTTTGTCGATTCTCGTGCGATCAGCGACCTTCACCGGTCCGATAGAAAGAACGTGGCTTCCAATAAAAATCCCGAAGTCCTCAAGCAGCTTGCGCGCAATCGTGCAGCACGCCACGCGCATCGCTGTTTCACGCGCACTCCCCCGCTCAATAGTATTCCGGATGTCGTCGAAAGCATACTTGCGAGCCCCGGCAAAATCCACGTGGCCCGGCCGGGGCACTGAGATTTTCTCTATGGACCGACCATCTCCGTCAATCGCCATCTTTTGGGTCCAATTTTGCCAATCTTTATTCCGGATCATCAGCGAGATTGGCGAGCCCATCGTCTTGCCAAACCGAACACCCGAGAGAACCTCGACGGTATCCGACTCAATCCGCATTCTTCCGCCCCGACCGTATCCCTGCTGACGTCGCCACAATTGATGGTTGATGTAGTCAGCGGAAATGGGAAGGCCGGCAGGAATTCCTTCGATCACACCAACGAGCGCCTGGCCGTGCGATTCACCTGCGGTAAGATAACGGATCAATGCGGACTCCTTTGGTTCTTCTGGGTTTTGAAGGTGTTCATCTCTAATAAAGCGAAAAATGAGCCGATTATCAATTCATGCAAAATGAAAAGGCGCAAGTCTCGACCGCTGACAGCGGAGAAATCCTGCGCCCTTCAATACTTGTCGAAGTTCTGCGTTTTACTTCCCGGGGACCTCAATCGCCACGAAACGCATCGATTTATCCTTCCCCTTCACTCTCATGAGTACCGCATCTCCCGCTTTTTTCCCTTTCAGCACCTTGTCAAGCTGCGCCACTGAGACGATGTTCTGATCGCCGACACTCACGATGACATCGCTAGCGAGGAGCCCACGCTTATTCGATTCGCTCATCGGTTCGACATTTTCCACAAGCACCCCATTGTCGACACCATACTCCTTCTTCACTTTGGCATCGAGGTTACGGACGGTCATGCCGAGGTTGTCAAGTTCCAGAGTCCCCGTAGAACTGACGTCCGCCGATTCATCGGAATCGTCCTTCGACTCGTTTGAAGCAACAGCTTTTTCCGCTTCATCACGTGACTTCAGCGTGACCGTCTTGTCAAACGACTTGCCATTTCTATACACTTTGAGTGTTACGCTCTCGCCCGGATAATGTGAAGCAATGATTGTCTGGAGTTCATTCGGCGTGTTCACTTCTTTTCCATCGACGGAGAAGATAATGTCGCCCTCTTTTATCCCAGCCTCCGCTCCTCCACTCTTGGCAGTCACCGTTTGCACAAAAACTCCAGATGGTTTCCTCAACCCATTTGCCTTCGCCATCGTGGCATCAACTTTCTGTATGGTCACACCAACGTATCCGCGCCGTACCTTTCCGTACTTGATCAGGTCCGCCGCGACTCTCTTCGCAAGGTTTATGGGAATCGCGAAACTGTATCCCTGGTATCGCGCATTCGTTGTCGCAATCGCCGAATTGATTCCAACCACTTCGCCATTGATGTCGACGAGCGCACCTCCGCTGTTTCCCGGATTCACTGCAGCGTCGGTTTGGATGAAGTCCTCAATGCCCAAACCTGTCTGCTTCTCATCAATGATGTTCAACTGTCGGCCAAGTGCGCTGACAATTCCCTGCGTCATAGTAGAGGTAAGGCCAAGCGGGTTTCCAAACGCGAACACCGTGTGTCCAACTTCGACATTGTCGGAGTTCCCAAGATGCGGCACTGGCAAATCCTGCGCATCAACCTTGATAACCGCGAGATCCGTGTACTTGTCCGTCCCGATCAACTTCGCCTTCTTGAATTCGCGGCTATCCCACAGTGTCACTTCTATCCCATTCGACTCTGCGCCTTCAACGACGTGATTGTTCGTGAGGATGTAACCATCCTGAGTCAGTATGACCCCGGAGCCGGCACCAACTTCCGGTTGCTGCCTCGGTGCCTGAAAGTCAGGGCCGAAGAAATAGTGGAACGGATTCTGTGAGCTGCGATCGTTCTTGGGCTTGGACGTCACAATGATGTATACAACCGAGGGGGTCACTTCTTTTGCAATCCCGTGGTAGGCCTCGTTGAGCGCCTGCAGCGTCGGGTGTGGCGTTGAAGGCTTCGACTGCGCACCGAGCTTGACATCCTGTCCGGCGAACGTGAAATCGACCCCCTTGAAGCTCGAAACGAGCGTTACTCCGAAAATAATTCCCACCGCGATCAACAGCACTGCAACAACAACTGATCTCATCGACATAGAAAATTTCCTCAACACTATGTTAGTCTTTTAGCGTTATTTGACTCATGAAGCATCCGCGGCCTCCCGAAAGGCTGGCCTTCTTACGAAGCCGAGAATTTCCTCAAGATATCGAGCGATTTAATCGGCTTAAGGTCCTCAAAATGTTGACGCAAATATAAACGTAAAGTTCCATCAATTTCGTTCCCTGCTGCGGTCGTCAGTTCTACCGTTGAAACCGAATCGAGACGGGCTGTTAACAGGCGATGCAGAACTTTCAGTGTACCCACGGAGACCCGCATATTGCCTTCGTCAGACTTCCGGGCACCTACATCCCCACTTACGGCCATTCTTGGAAGCAATGAAGCGGATTTCACAGCCCCAGCCCGGCCTCGACACCGAGCACACACGACCGAACCTTTCGACAATTGGAAGATAGCCGACCCGTCAGCGCCGATGTCGTCGAGACTGCGCCCACAGCTAGTGCATTTTTCGAGATCCGGAGCGAATCCGAACAAGGATGCGCAACGAATTTCGAACGCAAAGAACAGGTTCAGAAAGTTCTTCCTGGCCCGCTCGATCTCGTCCAGCGTGTCAACCAGCAAGTTGTACAGCGCATCGTTCCCTTCTTCGTCGTGCGCCAGGTGGTTCACCAACTCAAGCACTGCCAACGCAACGGCCAAACGTTCAAGCTCACCATGAATGCTTTTGTACGTCTTGATCGCGTCGCATTGCGAGACGAGCTGCAGATCCCGATGCTCCTTCTTATACAGGACAAGCGAGACATTTGTAATCGGTTCCAGCCCTGCGCCGAATTTACTTTTCAGCTGTCTGGCCCCCTTTGCGATGCATTTGACCTTGCCATAGCGCCGTGTGTAGAACGTAACGATCTTGCTGCTGTCACGATAATCCATCGATTTCAGGACCACAGCCTCTGTCTTTGTGATCATCGTCCTTCCCTACCGGAAGACAGCTTTCGGATCAGTTTCGACATGTCCTGCTTCTTCAGGGCCTCCAGGGCCTCACGGTATGGCTTTCGTAACACCCCCTTTTCGGTCACAATTGCTGTAATCAGTTCATTCGGGGTCACGTCAAATGCGGGCGAGTAAACATCCACCCCTTCCGGCGCAATCTGGTAGTTGCCAATTTTTGAAACTTCCGAACCGCTCCGTTGCTCTATTGGTATCTCGCTCCCTGTCACCATTTCGAAGTCAATGGTGGTGGTCGGGGCTGCAACATAAAAAGGCACTCCGTGATGTTTGGCCAGAACCGCCAGGCCATACGTCCCCACCTTGTTTGCCACATCCCCATTTAACGTCACGCGATCGGCACCGACAACAATGGCATTGACTTTGCCTTGTTGCATGAGAAACGCTGCGGTGCTGTCAGTGATGAGCGTGGAGGGAATTTGCAGCTGCTGTAACTCCCAAGCAGTCAAACGTGCCCCTTGGAGGAGGGGACGCGTTTCATCCATGTAGACGTGTTTCAGTTTTTTTTGTTCCCAAGCGGTTTTAAGAATATTCTGAGCCGTCCCATCCCCCCCCGTCGCAAGGCTTCCCGTATTACAGTGCGTCAACACCGAGGCGGCATTGGGGAGAATTTCGGCACCGAGCTGACCGATCCGTCGGCACTTCTCTTCATCCTCCATGTGGATAGCCATTGCCTCCGCAAGGAGGTTTGCATGAATCCCCTCGAGGGACTTGCCAGCGGAGTCAATCGCCAGGTTACGCATGCGATTGACCGCCCAGAACAAATTGACTGCTGTTGGACGGGTGGAAACGAAGAGGTGGGTGGTGCGTTCGATGCAGGCAGTAACAGACTTGACATCATTCGACTTCAGACGATCGAACGCGAGCACAAAACCGTACGCTGCAGCGATTCCGATCAGAGGCGCCCCGCGCAGTGCGAGCGACTTGATTGCCCGCGCGACCACGGTTTCGTCGTCCGTCTCGATGTAGATCTCTTTTGCCGGAAGCTGCGATTGATCGAGGAATCTGACTTTGCCATCCCGCCACTCAATCGATCGCATGGCCGTCACCTTTCCTCAAACCGAGAGAGCTGCATGAAGGACCGGAAGCGGTCCTGAATTTGGAGATACGTAAGATCCTTCATACCATCGACACTGAATTTTTCGACGCAGAAGGACGCGAGGGTGCTGCCATAGACAACAGCGCGCTTTAAATTCTCGGGCGAGAGATCATCCGTCCGCGCCAGCCAGCCGACGAAGCCGCCAGCGAACGCATCACCAGCGCCGGTTGGATCATTGATGTTTTCGAGCGGATAAGCAGGAGCGGAGAATATTGTCTCCTCGGTCACGAGAACCGCGCCGTGCTCTCCCTTCTTGATGATGACAATGCGCGGACCCGTTTTGATAATCTGTTTCGCGGCTTTGATCAGGTTCGGCTCGTTTGTCAGCAATCGCGCTTCCGATTCGTTGACCACAAGGACATCCATGAACTTCAGCGTTTCCTTCAACTCTTTCGGCTTGCTCTCAATCCAGTAGTTCATCGTGTCTCCGACCACCAATCGGGGTTTCCCGACACGCTCAAGGACCTGGCGCTGCAGCGTTGGATCGATGTTACCGAGGCAGACGTACGCGCTGTTCTTGTAGCCGCTTGGTACGATGGGGTTGAAATGCTCGAAGACATTGAGGTCCGTATAGAGCGAGTCTCTCATGTTCAGGTCATAGTGGTACCGTCCACCCCACCGAAATGTCTTCCCGTCGCGGACAATCTGCAGCCCGTCGACATCGATGTCACGGCTTTCAAGGAAGCGAATATGTTCGCGGGGGAAATCACCTCCAACCACTGCGACCAATCGCACAGGCGCTGTGAAGTAACTCGCTGCAACAGAGATGTAGATCGCCGACCCTCCCAGTGCATCCTTCACGTTACCAAAGGGCGTTTCGATGGAATCGAACGCGACGGAACCAACGACGAGTAGACCCAATGATGACTCCTTTTACTGAAAATTACACTGATAGTGATAAGAGCCGGGAAGCTTCCTGTCCCCCGACAATGTAGTCATGCACAATCTGTAGCCCTTGCCGTTGTCCCGGCCAGACAAGCTTCTTGCCGGCATCTTCAAGCGCGCACCAGGCATAGTCCTGATGTTCGTGCGAGAGCCTCAGTTGATCTTGTGGATCAACTTCGACGGCGAACAACGGACTCATGTGGACAGTGTCGTTTGAAGCAACATAAAACGAATTCACAAAAGGAACCACCCAAAATCGCAAGGCGGTCAGCCCGGTTTCCTCCTGGAACTCGCGTTGAGCGGCTTTCACTGCATGCTCGCCCTCATGCATCGACCCCGTGACCAGTTGCCACATTCCTGGATACAGGCTTTCAGCCTCCGATCTTCTGAGAATCAAGTACCGGGGACCTTCCGCGCTTCTCTTGAATATGCACACCTCAACTGTCCGGGACACTACACTCGACACGTAAGAACCTCACTTCTTCCACTTTCCAGTCCTGGGTTTCCGCGCTTCTGAGCGCTTGGGACGGATTGCTTTCTTAAGCTCCTGGACCTCGTCGCCCGACAAATCCCGTGTCCCCGCTTCAGGCAGATCTCCCAACTTCAGGGGACCGACGGCAATTCTCTGCAGCGAAACCACTTCATACCCCAGAGCGTCCAACATCCGCCGGATTTGCCTGTTCTTCCCTTCGGTGATCGAGATCTCCAGTTTTGCTGAGATCGGTTGCGAAATCTCAGCTGGCTTTGTCCGGTACGTGCTACCTTTGATCTCGATATCCACGCCTCTAGAGAGGAGTAGCAAGTCTTCTCTCCCGACCTGACGATCGACGACCGCGATGTAGGTCTTTCGGTAACTTGATTCGGGGCTCGTCAGGAAATTCGCGAGCTGATGATCGTTCGTGAACAACAGCAAGCCGGACGTTTCCTTGTCGAGTCTCCCCACGGGAGACAGCCCTTCCCCTTTTTCTCCGAGCAGGTCGAAGACAGTCTTTTGTCCGCGCTCATCCGAGCCTGTTGTGACAACTCCACACGGTTTGTTAAGAAGAAGATAGCGGAACGCCCGCCGTTCCAACACCTGGTTCTTCAGCTCAATACGGTCTCGATTCAGATCGATCCAGCGATGTGGATTCGATTCCACCGTTCTATTGACGATGACGGCTCCACCTTCTATCAAGCGGATTGCCTGAGACCGGGACGCGATACCGAGCTTTGAGAGTGCGCGGGGAAGCGACACTCGTCCCGGTGCACGGGAAGTTTTCATGTCAACTCAAGAGCAACATTGGAGCAACCGGAACGATGGCAGGTTCCTCAATTGCGACGAAAAAGATAAAGGAATTTCGAATGGAATCCAAGACACGTCAATAGGAACGATTATCCGTTCAGTCCAGGTATTCCTGTCACGGTTCTTGCCGACTTGACCGCACGCCGAATAGCTTCCGCTGTCATCTGCGCTGCCAATTCACAGGCAAGATCAAGGTCCGCCGGGACTTGTCCACACGAAAGGGCAAATGAAACATCTCCATCGAACGACGTATGGACGGGAACTATCGCCCTGGCCATCCCATCATGCATGCGTTGGGATATACGGAACAATTCAAGTTTCGAAAATCTGGCATTCGTCGCGACGGCGACAAGCGTAGTATTGGATTGCTCAAGGACTTTTCCGCGGGAAAGAGGACGATGAGTTTCCGTTGTGCCGAAGAATCCTCCGCCCGGCTGACGCGCCCCTGCGAGTATTGTACCATCAGCACTGATGACATCGCCCACTGAATTCACAACCGCGAGCGCACCAACAATGAGGTCGGCAACCTGCGTCGACGCACTACCGACTCCCCCCTTCATGCAATACTCAAATCCCTTCCATTTTCCAACCGTCGTACCAGTTCCGGCTCCGACGTTACCCTCCTCAATCTCCTTCCCAGTCGCAGCATTACAGGCCTGGTAACCGCTCGAAGCATCGGGCCGGACGAGATTACTTCCGACATTGAGATCAAACACCACGGCCGTTGGAACAAGGGGCACTTTTGCCCATGGGGTAGCATACCCAACCCCATGTTCTTCCAACCATCGCATGACTCCATCTGCAGCCGAGAGTCCGAAGGCGCTGCCTCCGGTGAGAAGAATCGCATGAATTTCCTGGACCGATTTCTCAGGAGCAAGGAGGGCCAGTTCTCTGCTTCCGGGAGAATTGCCACGCACCTCGCAACTTGCCTTCGTCCCAGGCGGACATACGATGACGGTACAGCCCGTCATTGCCTTGCTGTCAGTGAAATGCCCAACCTTTATTCCTGGTACGGCGGTCAGCATACCTCGGTCAATCTCCTTTCCTTCTCTCCTTTTCAGCCCGCATGTGCGCGAGCACGATGCCACAGGCGACCCCCACGTTCAGCGATTCGGCTTTCCCGTATTTCGGGATTCGAACGACGACATCCGCCACATTGCGCACCTCACGAGAAACGCCATGCGCTTCGCTCCCCAAGACGTACACCGTCCGTGCTGATTGTTCCAGGCTTGTATACGGCTGCTTACCATCTCCGGAGAATGCAACGATCGAGAACTCCTGTTTCTTCAAGGCAGTAAGCGCCTCGGTCAATTCCACACCCTCAACAATGGGAACATGAAACAAAGAACCAACAGTCGAGCGCACAACTTTTTCATTGTACAGCTCGACGCATCCGCCACCGAGCAACACCAAGTCGACATCAAACCAATCGGAAGATCGGATCATCGATCCCAGATTCCCCGGATCGCTTACCGCATCCGCCGCGACCACGACCGAGGGCTGACCACGTCGGATGTTCTCAAGTGAATAGGTCTTTTGATGAACGACAGCCAGGACTCCCTGTGCGTGGACGGTATCCGCCACCTGGCTGAGTTCGGCTTCAGTGACTTCTTTGATCGAAGCACCCCGTTCACCGAACTTCGTCAGAATAGACTCATAGTCTGGATCCTGGAGGTAACGGCTTAGCACCGCGACCGTTTCAACCTTGGAAGATGAATTCAATACTTCCTTGAGTGCCCGCCAGCCTTCCAGGATGAACTTTCGCTCTGACTGCCGTACTTTCTTCTGAGAAAGGGATCGGAAATATTTGATGTCCGCCTTCGAAACTTTCATGATTCAATATAGATAAAATGGCCAAAATAGACAAAGTTCCGGCATAACCGCGACTGTGCAGTCGGCTGGACTAGGCGTCATACTCACCCCAGACACTTCTCAAGGCGTCCGAGATTTCGCCGATTGTCGCATACGATTCGACAGTATCGAGCAAGTGAGGGATGATGTTCTTGTCAGTCCTGGCGACCGACTTCAAGTGTTCAAGTGTTTTCGAAACTCTCTGCTGATCCCGCGATGCTTTAACGGCACGGAGGTTCCGAATCTGTTTCTCGCGGACCCCCTCATCAATGTGAAGAGTCGGAGGCATGTGTTCACCGGTCACCACAAATTCATTCACTCCGACGATAATCTTTTCTTTTCGTTCAATAGCCATTTGATACTTGTAAGCGCTCTCCGCGATCTGAGTCTGATAGAACTGTTGCTCGATTGCACGAACGGCACCTCCCAAATCATCAATCTTCTTGATGAGCTCCAGCACACGCTTCTCTATCTCATCTGTAAGGGACTCGACATAGTACGACCCACCGAGGGGATCGATGGTGTTGGTTACCCCTGATTCGTGAGCGATAATTTGCTGTGTCCGGAGAGCCAGACGTACCGCGTCCTCAGTCGGAAGTGCGAGAGCTTCATCACGCGAGTTGGTATGGAGTGATTGACACCCACCGAGCACAGCCGCGAGTGCCTGCAGCGTGACCCTCACGACGTTGTTATCGATCTGCTGCGCGGTCAATGTCGATCCACCTGTTTGAGCGTGGAAGCGCAGCTTCATTGTCTCTTCCAGCTTGGCCCCAAAGCGTTCCTTCATCAGGCGTGCCCAGAGCCTCCTCGCGGCGCGGAACTTCGCGACTTCTTCGAAGAAATTGTTGTGCGCGTTGAAGAAGAATGAAAGCTGCGAGCCGAAGGTGTCAACATCCATTCCCCTGTCGACAGCAGCCTGCACATAGGCGATGGCATTCGTCAAGGTGAATGCGAGTTCCTGAACGGCTGTGGCCCCAGCTTCGCGGATGTGATACCCGCTGATCGAGATCGCATTCCAGCGTGGCAGATGTTGACTGCACCACTCGAAGACATCGGTTACAAGGCGCATCGATGGCTGGGGAGGAAAGATGTGCGTCCCCCGGGCGATGTACTCCTTCAAGATGTCGTTCTGCACCGTCCCCGAAATGTCTCGGAGGTTCGCTCCTTGTTTTTTTGCGACAGCGACATACATGCACAGGAGAATGGGCGCAGTCGCATTGATTGTCATCGAGGTCGTGACCTTGTCGAGTTGAATTCCCCGAAACAGAGTTTCCATATCCGCCAGCGAATCGATCGCCACACCGACCTTTCCAACCTCCCCTTCGGCCAGCTGGTGGTCTGAATCGTATCCGATTTGCGTTGGCAGATCGAAAGCAACAGACAACCCCGTGGTCCCCTGATCGATCAAGTAAAGATATCTCTGATTGGACTCCTCTGCCGTCCCAAAGCCGGCATACTGGCGCATGGTCCACAGACGATTGCGGTACATCGTCGGGTAAATTCCTCTTGTGAACGGCGGCTCACCAGGGAATCCCAACTTCGATTGATAGTCCATTTCGAACGGGAGGTAGAGGCTGTCGATCGGAATGCCCGAGTCGGTCTCACTCACTCCTTTTCGCTCCGGTACCTTCTCGAGGTTTGTCCGAACGCGTTTCTTTTCCCATTCCGCTTGTCGATCCTTCAACGAACTATCCATTGCAACCTCCTGACAATCATTCTATCAACATCCGGCGACACACAATTCTCAGTACCTCGTCCAACATATCCGAGCTCCTACGCTGAATCGGAAAGTTATGCCACGGCGTTATAAAGAACCCGACCTCCTCCACGGAATAATGTGAAAGCTTGTTCCGCCACTTCGCATCATGACGGCCCCATCCAGATCTGTTCGACTCCTCCGTATCCCAAGATACCGAAAGCGAGACAATACGACGGGAGATGGATGCTTGAACTTGTTCAACCGTCCGACTGAAATGACAGCCATCGACGGCCGGACAGCTCTGAGAAATCCTTCGCCGGAACTCGTCGATGCGCCGTGATGGGCCACCTTAAGAACATCGCTCGCCAGAAAAGACCTGCAGATGTACTGAAGCTGGTCTTCAACTTCGTGGCCCGCATCTCCGGTAAGAATCAGGGACGTTTTACCGTAGTAAACCTTGAGAACCAACGAGCGATTATTTAGATCTCCCTCGGCAAGAACTGCCCCCGGGTAAAGCACAAAGATGCGCGTCGATGGGTCAAATTGCAAGCGCTGACCTGCACGAACGATTTGGATAGGTATAGACAGCTCCCGTGCGACTTCAAGCAGGTTCGCATAGGACTTTGTTACAGGTGCGGTGTCGGCTACAATGAGGGATCCAACGGAGAGTTCATGGAAGAGGGAAACGCATCCTCCAATGTGATCGTCGTGGGGATGAGAAAGCATGATCGCGTCGAGTCTCCGGATTCCCCTCCTCTTGAGATAGGGCGCAATAATCTTTTGACCCACATCCCCCTGACCGTAGAGCGGCCCGGTATCCATCAGTACCCGACGGTCATTTGGGAACTCCAAAAGGAGCGCATCTCCTTGTCCGATATCGATCGCGGTTACTGTAAAAGCTTTCTCGGAGCGACTGAGCACGCTTGCGTACACGGAGAGATTTGCCATCAACAAGAGCCCACAGACGGCTCTCACAATTACTCTGGGGTTGTGGGCATTGAAAAGAGCCGCCACGGCGGCATAGTACGTCACTGCAAGTGTCGCTCCGGTTCCCAATGTCTCCACATAGGCAAACGGAACGCTCGCGCTCCACATGACAAACTTAAGAAGGAGCGAAACGAAGAGATCATTCAGAGCAGCGTAACAGGAGGCCCACCATTCCGATATGTACGTCGCTCCCAGCGTGGCGAACCCGAGAAGAGTGTTGAGACCACTCACGGGGACAACGATGAGATTTGCCAAGATCGAGATGAGCGAAACACGACCAAAGTAGTACGCAGTAAACGGCAATGTCCCGAGCTGGGCAGCCACCGACACGGCGAAGAGCTTCAACGTAGAGTCAACAAGCCTGATTCGGAAGAACTCCCCGGGTAGACGTTCGGTGAGAGGCTCCAGTTTGGGATAAAAGTAGACGATCGAAATCACGGCCGCAAAGGAGAGTTGGAAGCCGACGTCCAGAAGGAAGAGCGGATCCCAAATGAGCATGATCAGTGCGGCACAGGCGAGGGAGTTATAGATGTCCCCTTTTCGTCCAAAGACATTACCAATGAGAATGGAACCGGCCATGATCGTCGCACGAATAACGGAAGGACTCAGTCCTGTAATAACCATGTACCATAGCAATCCAAGCAGCGTGAGTGCAGTACCAACGCGGGACGAGACGCGAAAGAAGCCGACGATCGAATAAAAAATCAACGCGACAACGACAACGTTCGAGCCCGATACGGCCAGGATGTGAATTGTCCCCGTGTCCATAAAAGCTTGTTTCACTTCTGCAGACAGATCTCCGCGATAGCCGAACACCACTCCTTTCAAAAAGCTCGCTTCACCTTGCCCATGATAGCGATCGAAAACCTTGTAGATGTTCTCTTGCGCTCTGCCCGCCAGATCGGAGAGTGAGAAAGAGTCCGATCGGGAGAGAAGCGCAATCGAATTCGTGTCGCGGACAGTAACAAATCCCTGGATCCCATTGAGTGCGAGGTATCTGCCGTAGTCAAACTCGCCGGGATTCCGCGCACCAGGAAGCGACTCCAAGAAACCGGAGATTCGAACATGGTCTCCGATCACGAGTGAGTCGGAATCCGACCAATGAGCTTTCCTCACGACGTAGACAAGGATTCGTCTATCCACATGGAATTCTGTCGAGTCTCGTTTGACGATCAATGTGTGAACAACCATCTCCGACCGCGTTCCTTTCACGGCCGGCTCTGATTCAATGCTACCTTCAATCAGAATTCGTTCGCCGAAAAACCTTGGGCTCAAGACGTCATTCTCGATTTGGTCTCTTCGCAGAAGACCGAGAAGCAGACCGAGAAGCAACAGAACTGCATGAAGAAACAGAGAAGTCCATTCAGCGGAGGACTTTTGCCAATAGGAGCAACCGATAGCGATCGCGCAACCAATGATCGCGCAGTAGACAAAAGAAGATGCCGGGCGCGCAACGGTCGAAAGCACGATGCCCGCGACAAAGAGGAGAACGACCCGGACTGCCGGCCTTTTGCTCCACCAAGAAGTGTTCATTTGTGTTAGAGTGAATCGAGAAGCGCTGGTGTTACGTGAACCAAAGTTTTGAGGACGAAACTAAGCTCCCGGTGCTTTCTCCCGGCGAGAATGCAGGGAACGGGGTTACGTGTGTGGGATTTTGTTGAAAGGTCTTCGATGTTGCCGTGATCGCTGGTCAGTATAAGAGTACACTCTTTTGGATCAAAATCTTCGAGCAATCCGCCGAGCATACCGTCGAACCGCTCGAGTGTTTCGACTGCCGTCGCCATATCTCTGCCGTGGCCGGCATAATCAGTAAGCCAGTATTCGAATAGTGTAAACGAGTGCCGAGCCGTGATGTTCCAAAGATGCTTCCCGGCTTCCCTCGGCGTGATGATCGGAAGGTCCGGGTAACCGAGTTCAGGCCAGCGGGCCCTGGTAATGTCGGCGGAGACAGATTCGTCACGACTAAGGGACTCTGAGTCAAGCAACGGAACATCTGCAAACCTGCACGAAAGCGTCGTGACGCTCAGCCTTCTTTTCCCTGACGATGCATAATCAAAGAACTGCTTTGGAAATGCGTTGGCGAAGCAAACTGATTTTCCTGCGGATTTGTACTGGCGAAAAATATTGCTTGCTTCGATAAGCGGATGAAGCGTCGTCGCAGGATACGGCCCGAAATGCCTTCCCATCATTTTTGAGGCATTGACGCCCGTGAATAAGGTCGCCTGTCCTGTGCCGCTCTGCGGCAAACCTTCAACCCCCAATGTGGCGTTCAATGGGATAGCAGCGGCGTGATCGGCTGAGATACGACGGAGACCAAGATGAGGGAGTTTTCCCCCCAGAAGCGACCGCCAGTGCGGAAGCCTGGCCCGGAACATCGGATTGACGTCCGGATCGGTTTTGCCAAGACCAACGCCGTCAAGAAAGAGGAAAATCGTGCGCAAGGAGTGTCCTTCCGATCAGGGACGATCGCCTTCTTTGCTCTCTACCATCACTGTGACCGGCCCATCATTGACGAGCTCTACATCCATCATTGCCCGGAACACGCCGGTCGCGACTCTTTCCTCACCAAGAGACAGGCTCATGCGCCGGGCAAAATGCTGATAGAGCGCTTCGGCCTCGGCGGGCGCAGCCGCCTCACTATAGCTCGGCCTGTTCCCCTTCCTCGTATCGCCATACAGCGTGAACTGGGAAACAACCATGACAGAGGCGCGAACATCTCGCACCGAAAGGTTCATCTTTCCCTGAGGATCTTCGAAGATTCTCAATGCTGAACATCGATCTGCAAGGTACTCTGCATCCGCTGCCTGATCACCCTGCTTGACGCCGAGCAGAATAAGCATTCCAGGGCCGATGGAGCTATGGGTTTTCCCGTCAATGATGACGGAGCAGCGTCGAACACGTTGGATGAGTGCTCTCATGGAATCTCGTTACGATTTCAGATTCAGATCTGCGAATTCTTTTTCACTCGGATGACACAATCAGTTGCACCTACCTATGACTACCCGGGGAATTCCCTGAAGGTCGTTCACAACTGAAAGATCGTGGACGCCCGCCCCCATGAAAATTCCCTTTACGTTTTCGGCTTGCCCTTGCCCGACCTCAACGAGAATGGAACCGTTTTCGGAAAGAAGACCCGGGCCGAGCTCTGCGATGCGATGGTAGAACGCGTAACCGTCGCCGGAGTCACTGACTGAGAGACGCGGTTCGTACGTGCGGATTTCCGGAGCGAGGTTCTCCCACTCTTCGGCAGAGACATACGGCGGATTGCTCACAAGAAGATCATACCGTTGAGCAAGCGTTTCGACGATGGGATCAAAGACGGACATTTCACGGAGAGAGATGCGGTCTGTCACTCCGTGGACGGCAGCATTTGCCTGTGCAACTTCAAGACCCTCCCGGTTGGTGTCGATGCTTGTCACCTGAATATTGCGTACAAGCTTTGCGACGGCGACTGCAATATTGCCACTCCCGGTACCTACCTCGAGCATTGACAGAAGAGTTCCTTCGAGACACCGGCCACATATGAGCATGGTTTGCTCTACAAGCGTTTCGGTCTCCGGCCGCGGGATCAATACACGCCGATCAACCTGAAACTGCATTCCCATAAAGCCTGCACTCCCGACAATATACTGGACTGGTTCATGCTGCAGCCTCCGCTCGTACAGCGTACGATATCCAGCGAGCTCATCCTTGCTGAGTGGTTGGTCAAATCTCGTGTACAGTTCGATCCTCTGGCAGTGCAGAGCGTGTGAAAGCAGAAGTTCGACATTGAGGCGGGCTTCGTCAAAGCCGTGACGCTGAAGATAATCAATGGAGAACTTCATCAGGTCCCGGATAGTCCAAGACTTGGGCTCCTGTTGAAGCGTCATGTTCGGGGGGGTCGTTTGAACTTCGGGGGTGAGGCCGGTTTTTTTGCTCGGGGTTTTGTCGCTGTCGGTCGGGGCTTCTTCTTGGCCGGACTCTTCCTTGCAGCCTTCTTCTTCGCAGTGGGCTTCTTCGTTTTGGGAGCTACCACCTTCTTCTTTGCCTGACTCAGGACTGCTTCCAGTTCCTTCATCCTCTCCGGAGAGAACGTACTCTTTACCTCGCGTTGAAGCTTCTGCGTTTTCGCGAGAATGTCGAGCAGCTGATCTTCTGCATCCTGATCCCCTTCTGGTCGGCGCTCCCATGCTTTCGTCAAAGCATCCATTGTCATGTCGACCTTTCGACGAATCAGCCCACCGAGTGTCTCCGGTGTGAGCTCAACGCTCCTGAGCTTTACCCGATCACCAGAGTAGAAGCCAAGCGTTTCCAGTTCCTCCTGCGGGTCGGCATCGTCACGCTGAGACCCGTCCATCGGGTCACCGTTTTCGTCAAGCGATGGCATGAACTCGAACCGGGCATCACCTTCCAGGAGAGCTGTGAAATCTGGCAGCGAAGGGATTTCGAATCCCTGTTTCTTCCGCTGCTTGTCCACCGCCTCCCAAATCTTCTTCACCGGGACGATGACATCCTTGTCTGACGCCAGGATACGTTCAGCCTCATTCAGACAGCGTTCGTACACCAAATCCTCCAGACTGGAGCGAATGACAGTTCTTTGAATGAATGTAAAACTATTTAGAGGAAAGCGCAAGCAACGCACTTTGCAGTTCGGTGAACAGCGGGGCGCGCGACTCGATGATCGTCCCAGAGCGCTCTCACAACCTCGTCAGAAAACAGCAACGGGTCGCACAACGGCGACCCGCAGAGGATGTATCGATCAACTTTTGACGCTCCTATTTTTTCTTCTTCATCTTATCCGCAAAAAGCTGAGCCGACTTCTCGATGTCATACCCCACTTTCGGCATATAGGATCCGCCGAATTTTTCCACCATGGATTTCAACGTGTCGTAAGCGTCAGCACTGCAGAAGAAGATCGGCGTGCCTCTGTTAACGCCTTCTCGACGGGAGAGTTGCAGGAGGGCGATGCCGGGAAGATGGCCTTTTAGATGGGTGTCTTTAAAGTCGTTGTCGAGAATAATGAGGTTAAAAACTTCAGACCTAATCTTTTCCCACGTCTCAGTGCTCGTCGCTGTTTCTACGATCGTGATTTCGTCCTCAAGAATAGCCGTACATACCTCAAGCGCAAATCCGTGGGACCTGCGCTGCCCGTCATCATCATCAGCAACGAGTACTTTGTAGGGCATTTCTGGGTATATCCTTCAACGTGTACGGCGAGACTTGTCAGTAAAACGTACAACTTTTTCGACGGAAAAACAACCCTGTTACCTTCCCTCAGTCAATCTTAGCGCCCGATTGTGAGCGGGAATACACGACCTCTCCTCCGACAATTGTCTTCTCAACAACCGTTGTTGGGATCTCATGTTGGTCAATTTTCATGATGTCTTTCGAGAGAATGACAAAATCCGCCAATTTACCTTTTTCCAGTGAGCCCAAGAGTCGCTCCTGAAAGGCCGCATACGAAGCCCAGTTTGTGTATGCCTTGACAGCTTCTTCGCGTGTCATCTTTTGTGACACGTACCATCCATTCTCAAAGGTGGAAGTGTCATGAACACCGCTGGAGGAAAGCTGGAAATAGGCCCGTACATCTTGAGCGTTTTTTGGCCTCCCTTGCAGATCCTGCCTCGACACAGCGGCGTAGATTCCCAGTATCGGGTTAGGGCTTTCCACCGGGCAATCCGATCCGCCCGGAATGATAACACCAGTCTTCAACAATGACCGCCACGCATACGCCCCAAGAACTCTGGCTGGTCCCAAACGTGCCTCCGCCCAATACATATCTGACGTGCAATGTGTGGGTTGCATGCTCGGTATGATACCCAGCTGCTTGAATCGCGGAATATCGTCCAGAGCCAGGACCTGAGCATGTTCAACGCGCAAACGATGATCGGCAAGCGGATGCGCCTTCAGTGCTGCCTCGTAAACGTTGAGAATAATATTGTTTGCGCGATCTCCAATTGCATGGGTACACACTTGAAATCCGTTGGCCAAGGCCTCATCGACCGCTTGTCTCAACGATTTCTCGTCGGTGACCGTCAATCCCCTGTTGTCGGGATCGTCACTATATGGCTCGAGAAGCGCTGCTCCGCGAGAGCCAAGTGCGCCATCAACATACAGCTTGATGGCCCGCACCCAGAGACGATTGTCCCCGTAGCCCATCAACCGTCCCTTCGCGGGACCTGCGTCGGTCTTTTTCGTATACTGATCCCAGGTATCTCCCAGGCCATCAATCGCGGCATATACCCTGAACGGAAATTGTTTCTTATCGATCAGACCTTTGTAGACTTCGATCTCCTGTGAATCAACGCCCATGTCATCCAAGCACACAATCCCATATTGGAGGCATTCTTCGACCGCCAGCTTGATCGCTTCTTCGGATTCCCTGACAGATGGTGGCGGAAGGAACTTGCTTACCAGCGCCATCGCATTGTCCACGAAAACACCTGTCGGATTCCCCGAAGCGTCGCGAATGATTTTCCCGCCTGGCGGATCAAGCACCTGTTTGGTGATTCCAGCGATTTCAAGCGCTTTCTTGTTTATCCACGCGGCATGGCCGTCAACGCGAGCAAGGTAAACCGGATTATTGGGCGAAATCTTGTCGAGAATTTCATGCGTCGGAAATCGCTTTGTGGGCCACAGGTTCTGATCCCAACCTCTGCCGCGGACCCACTGTCCGGACTCGCTCTTACGGATTCGTTGTTCCACAAGACCTGCAACTGCCACCTCCGACGGAACACCAACGAGGTCGACCGTTATCTTGGAAACCCCGAGACTCATGAGATGTGCATGTGCGTCGATGAAACCGGGAAATACCGTTTTGCCTCCCAGGTCCACGACTTGCTTCGGACGAACGCGACCCTGGACATCGCTTTTTGAGCCGATTGCCACTATGCGGCCACCACGAGTGGCCATCGCCTCACCAACACTCATATTAGCATCCATAGTGTAGATGCGACCGTTCACGTAAAGTACATCTGCGGGTTCCGGAACAGTGTGAAAGAACAGATAGACGCAGATCGCAACACAAACGAAGAAAAGTAAAAACCAGACGATTTGAGAGTTCATGGGTTTCCCGGGATGTCTATTCCTATATTCTCAGAACGAATCGTCCGCATGAAGTCATTTGAACGGCCGAGCGGAGATTCCAGCCGCGCCTTTGCGCACAACTCTACGCGCAAGAGCATTTCGAAATTGCCGCTCAAATCTGCCTGATTATCCTGATAGGGATTTCGTTCGGCCATGCGCAATGATTCAACTGGACCTTGAGGTGGTCACCAATTTAGCTTGCGTGCGATGGAATTGCAAATGAAAAGGGGGCATCATTCTGATTGCCAAAGAAAGCGAACGCACAATGGGAAACGGTTTCATTCTCATGTTAGCATGTTCCATGCGATTGATCTTGAGAAAGTTCGAGCAACCGTGTCCCATCCCTACATCAACACGATGCTCTGCTGCTAATAAAAAATTGTCGGCAATATCGGAGAAAAAACCTATGCTCCCCATCATCCTTCGCTCAATGGTTCAGGGAGTTCGACGTCCTGCCACATCCTGTCAGGTGACTTTCCATCGGCGTTCTGTTGACAGAAGGAGTCTGTTGGTGGCAGGAATGCTGATTTCGCTCCAAATATGAAGGACTACCTTATGCAAGGGGCTTAATCTATTGGGAGTAAACAGACTTGACATGTCGCTCAACAATCCCTATTTTCCACGTGCCTTTCGCAAAATCAAGCTCAGGAACGTAAATTTCAGGGAAACGACAGATCCAATGCACACCGATCTTCTGGCCCAGACGCTTCCATTTATAAAGACCCATTTTCATCAGGCCTCCCTTCCGCTGTCGGAGTGGAAACTGAAGGAAGGCGAATTGCCCAACGGCGGCTCAACCTCATTGAATGACACTACCTGGTGGAAGCACACTATCCCGGCCCCCTGGGGTGGATATGACAAAACAGTCTGGTTTCGCAAGAGACTTGTCATTCCTGAAGGATTTGCGGGAAAAAGGTTGGGTCTCGTCTTCGATATTTCCGATGCGTTGCTGTATGTAAACGGCAAGCCCTATCAAGGGATAGACAAGAATCATCAGGAAGTGCTGCTGACTGACAAAGCTCGTACGAATCAGTCATTTCTGCTCGCCCTCGAGGCATATAGTGGACGAAAGAAAGACCTCAGCACATTCAACTCAGCACAACTTGTCGTTGTCAATCCCGTTGCCCGCGCATTGCACACTGCACTGACTGCTTTGCACGACCTCGAGAAAATCCTTAGCCCCACTTCATCTGAGGCCAAAGACATAAAGGAACTCATCAGGCAGACGCTGATTTTCCTCAAGTACTTCAAGCCTGAAGGTGAAGAATACCCGAACGCGATCGGCAGGGCGTATAGTTTTCTCAGCAGAACTCTGGACGCTGAATACAAGACTACGATTCCCGGACTTGTCCATCTTGTGTCTCAATCGCACATCGACGTCGTCTGGCTGTGGAAGCTTCAAGAGACGAGAAAGAAGTGTGCCCGCACGTTCTCCACTGCCCTGAGATTGATGGAGGAATACCCGGAGTTCAATTTTAGCCAGAGCCAGGCATACCTCTACCAACTCACGAAAGAATACTACCCGGACATTTTCAAGGAAATCAAACAGAGGATCGCCGAGGGACGCTGGCAGGCAATCGGTTCCATGTGGGTCGAGCCTGATTGTAACATTCCGAACGGCGAGTCGCTCGTCCGACAGGTGCTTCATGGCAAAAGGTTTTTCAGGAACGAGCTGGGTGTTGAGTCCGATATTCTCTGGCTTCCTGACACATTTGGATACAGCTGGGCGCTACCGCAGATCATGAAGAAGTCAGGCATCAAGTATTTCTTCACCACGAAGCTGACCTGGAACGATACGAATCCGTTTACGCACAACACGTTCTGGTGGAGGGGCATTGACGGATCAAGGGTTCTCGCTCATATCCCCGCGGTTGGACTCGAAGGTACCGTGGCACCGAAGGATCTTAAGAAGAGCTGGGAGAGCTACCACGAGAAGGAGAAAAGCCCTCACACAATCCAGACGTTCGGCTACGGTGATGGCGGTGGTGGACCGACACCGGAGCAACTGGAAACCGAGCGCGTCGTGAAAACGATTGTAGGACTCCCCTCTTCGACCCTTTCTACGACCGGGCAGTTCTTCAAAACGATCGAAGAACAGGCAAAGGAATTCGAAACCTGGAGCGATGAGCTATATCTCGAAAAACATCGAGGGACATTCACGACCCACGGTTGGGTGAAACGGGAAAATCGACAGTCAGAAGGAATGCTGTACGCAACAGAATTGCTGGCTGTCCTCGGCATGCTGCTCGGCACTACGGGCCCTTCGAAAAAATATCCGCAGCAACAAATTGAGCAGGCGTGGAAAACCCTGCTCGTCAATCAGTTCCACGATATTGTCCCGGGAACTTCCATCGCCGAAGCGTATGAAGATGTCCGAAAGGATTTTGCTGCACTTCGCTCGTCATGCCAGGCATTGCAGACTCATGCACTTTCCGGGCTGGTTGCGAAAGAAGGACAGAAGAAATCTGAGAAGGAATTTCGCTTTTCAGTTTTCAATCCGCTCGCCTGGGAACGGAATGAATATATTGTTTTGGATCTGAAGTCGGCGGAAAAGTCATTCGTCATTACGGATGGAAACGGCAATGCGGTTGAGCACCAGGTACTTGGCCGGCGCAAGGGAATGGTCGAGATTCTTTGTTATCTCGAAAAGGTCCCGGCGTTTGCGTTTGCACAGCTCGTGGTCGCACCATCAGCCGCGAAACCGGCTGTTCCAGTCCCTTGGAAAATCACCAATCGTCTCTTGGAAACGCCTCGCTATCGCGTTCGCTTCGATTCCCGAGGAGGGATTTCCTCGCTCCACGACAAGGCGCTTCGACGCGAGCTAGTTGCCAAGGGGGCACGTATCAATCACTTTCAGGCATACAAAGACACTCCGAAACAATGGGAAGCCTGGGACATTGAGGCGGACTATACCAGCAGGCCCATTGACCTGTTCAAGTTTGAGCGGCTCCGCGTTTTGGAAGGAGGCCCTCTTCGCGCGACAGTCAGGCTGGAGTTGAAGTCGGATAACGGATCACGCCTCACTCAGGAGATTCGGTTCTATCATAGATCTCCCCGAGTCGATTTCGAGACTTCCGTCATATGGAAAGAAAAGCAGACGCTTCTCAAAGCTGCGTTTCCGCTCAACGTGAAGACCCATACGGCTTCGTATGAGATACAGTTCGGCGCACTTCAGAGGACGACGAAGCCAACGGATAACCATCAGAGGGCGAAATTCGAAGTGCCAGCGCAGCAGTGGGCAGATCTGTCGGAGCAGAAGTTCGGCGTGAGCCTCCTCAATGACTGCAAATACGGGTACGATGCTTCAGATACCACCCTGCGACTTACCCTGCTTCGCTCTCCTCACTACCCGCACCCCATCGAGCCGTGGCGCTTGAATGATGATCGTCTGACGGATCAGGGCGAGCATGTCTTCACATACGCGCTGTATCCTCACTCAAAAGACTGGCGCGGCGGAGAAACGATACAGCGGGCCCGCGAATTGAATCAACCGCTCCTCGTCGTGCCTGGAACAGCCGGTTCTGTCCCAACGTTGTTCGCAGTTTCGAGTCCGGGGATTGTGATCGACAGTATCAAGAAGGCAGAAGATAGCGATGAAGTGATTATTCGCCTCCACGAAGCGCACGGCCAGTCGCTCAAGACGACTCTGACCTTTGGCGTGCGGGCAGACGCTGCAAGTGAATGCGATTTGATGGAGCAGGAAATCGCGCCTCTGAAGGTCGCGAGGACCAAGCTTTCCCTGAAATTCGCTCCATTCGAGATCAAGACACTCAAGGTGAAGTTCAGGGCGAAACGATAGGTCCCCGAAACGCAAGAACGGGATCAAATCGGCCATCAATACACCACCTACCCGGAATACCACCAGCTGGGAAGCATATTCTGTACATAGAAAACGGGCGAGACTCCTCGCCCGTTTTTTATTCTGTATACGTCGGTACCGCCTAACGCAGCAAAGTTGCCGGGTCAAGATTCGGCGCTTCAATGTCCTTGAAGTACTTCACCGTACCGACCTTCAGCTCCAGCGTCGCCTCGTCATCGGTTACGATGATGCCGTGGGGATGAAGCTGGAGAGCGCTCACAGTCCACATGTGGTTCACGCCGCCTTCGACGACGTTCGCCAGTGCACGGGCCTTCTTGTAGCCATTGATGATAATGAGCACTTCCTTCGCATCGAGGACTGTCGCGACACCAACCGTCAATGCGGTCTTCGGCACCTTCGTGATGTCGTTGTCGAAGAATCGGGCGTTGGCGAGAATGGTGTCCAGGGTGAGGGTTTTCACGCGTGTCCGCGAGGAGAGAGATGATCCCGGCTCATTGAACGCGATGTGGCCATCGGGTCCAATGCCACCAAGGAACAGGTGGATTCCGCCGATCTTCTTGATCCGCGCTTCGTAGTCGATGCACTCCTTCTCGAGATCCTTCGCGTTGCCGTTCAGGATGTTGACGTTTTCCTTCTTGATGTCGATATGCTTGAAGAAGTTGTTCCACATGAATGAGTGGTAGCTCTCCGGATGATCCTCGGCGAGATTGATGTACTCGTCCATGTTGAATGTCACGACATTCTTGAACGACACCTTCCCTGCCTTGTGCATCGCAACCAGCTCCTTGTAGGTTCCGAGTGGCGATGACCCGGTGGGAAGCCCAAGCACGAACGGCTTGTCCGGCGTCGGATTGAAGTCCCGAATCTTGCGGATAACGTACGATGCAACCCACTTGCTGACGAGATCGTAATCCGTTTGTATGATGACTCTCATGTAGTCTCCTGCCTTCCTTAGTTCTTTTTGTATTTGTGATAGTACTCCGGCAAGTGAAGCTTTACCTGTTCTTCCAGTTCCTGATCTGTAATGGAAGACATCCTTCCTTCTTTCTCGTACTGGTCCATTACCCATCGGAAGATCTTTGCCATCTTCATAACAGTCAACCGCTCATCTCCTTTGAGACCCAGGAATTCGTTCACCCAGAGGGCAACGCCGTCGGATCCCGATTTATCTGTGATGGCAACGCGTGGCGGACGGTTTAGCAAAGCCGTCGTGTCAAAAATATTATAAATCTGTTCGAACTTTCTCAGACCGCCGGCGTGAATCCCTGCTCTCGTTGTGTTGAAGTCCTTCCCGACGAACGGGTAGTTCGTCGTGAGCTGTGTGCCGATAACCTTTTCGTAGTACTGCGCCAATTCCGTGATGATCTGGAGATTCACGCCGTTGAGTCCGCCTTTGAGCGCGACGTACTCGATCACCGCTCCTTCCAGCGGTGGATTTCCTGTGCGCTCACCGAAACCAAACAGGGTTGAGTTCAGAGCATTCAGTCCATAGATCCATGCGCTCGCGCCGTTAATATGGACTTTGTGGAAATCATTGTGACCATGCCATTCAAGCCGGTCCGCCGAAACGCCGATTTCATTCCTCAGACGCCAGATCATCTTTGGTATGGAGCGCGGCTCCGCGGCGTTTGGATACGATATGCCGAAACCCATCGTGTCGCACAACCGGATCTTCACCTTCATATGATCAGGCACCTGCTCACTCAATCGCTCCAATCGCTGCACAAACGGATACACAAATCCGGGGAGATCAGCACGTGTGACATCTTCCAAGTGGCACCGAGGCCGGACACCCGCCTCAAACGCAGCTTCGACAACCTCCACGTACTGATCCATCGCTTGCTTGCGCGTCTGGTTCTGCTTATGGAAAATGTGGTAGTCGGACGACGACGTGAGCATCCCCGTCTCTTTCAGTCCCATTTCCTTCACGAGGCGGAAATCTCCCTTGTTCGCGCGAATCCAGCCCGTGATTTCCGGGAATCGAAGATTCAGCGCACGGCAAGCATCGATCGTCTCACGGTCATTCCTTGTGTAGAGAAAGAACTCGGATTGCCGAATGATGCCGTTGGGTCCTCCGAGCCGCGACATCATCTCGAAGAGAGCGACCATCTGCTCCTTTGTGTACGGTGGGCGCGCCTGCTGTCCGTCTCTGAAGGTCGTATCGGTGATGTGAATATCACGCGTCTTCACCTCCTGAGGATCGAACTCGACGACCTTTCCGTCAATGAGCTCGTGGATCTTCCCTTCAAACGTGATCAACGGGGGAAGCGTGTAAGGAAAAATCTCTTCAAGAAGATTGGGGGACGATACATCCTTCAACTCATATGTCTTCATTTCTACTCCTCCTCATGGTGTATTGTCGAGCCCTCGCCGGTTCTGCGCTCAACAGCTTCAACAGACAAGCGCCAAGCCGGTCTTCAGCGTGATCTCAGACTGTGCTGGATGATATCAGGTTCTTGAATTGCTCTTTCCGTTGTCGGATTGCTGCTCCCTCAGCAGCAAGTTTCTGAACTACACCGTTCGTCTCGATGGTGCCCCGCACAGCTTCAAAGTCCCTCTGCAGATCTTCGACTGATTGATCGAGACCGTAACCGATTTTCGCAAAAGCGCCGAATTCCTTCTTTGAGTCCTCAATGATGGTCCCCTGCAGAGAACTCGCTGCATTCTCCCACTCGTCTGCTGCGGAGAGCAATTGCTCTTTCGTTACGTTTTCAAGATGAATTCCATATTCCTTTGCGTATACCTCGTAAATGTATTGCCACTCGTCAGTTCGGTAGGCATCATACATGGCCTGAAATTCCGCAAGCAGGCCGCCATAGGATGAGACTGTGCCTGCCGCCACGCGCGTCTCCAGTGAACCCATCCGCTCTCGCGGCGTCAGAAGGCCACTGATGTCAGTCCATTCGGTTGGCTGCTTGAGCGTACTTAAGGGTTTCAATGTCGCCATCGCGGCCGTCCAGTTCTTCTCCTTCGCCAATGCTTCCTGCACGCGTACCATTACCTTCTCCAGCAAGTAACGCGTAATGGCCATGGAGTAGAACTTTGCCCCTTTTTTCAGCAGCAAACGGCTCAATTGTGCGCCGCCGTAGATTACGTACGTCTTCTCCTTGGGCACACTAGCGCTGAGTGCGAGGAGCTCATCCCGGCCGCGTCTCATTTTCTCGACAGTGTAGGGTGAGAAGACATCAAAGATGATGAGGTCGCGTTTCTTCGGCGCTTTGCGTCCATCACGTTTCGGCCATTTCTCTCCATCGCGCACCGTGCCAACTGAAACCAGGTTCATGCCTGGAACAACCTTTGAGTTTCCATCCTCTTCGGTAATGTATGAGAACGGGAGATTTGGCAAATCAAGGTTCGCATAGTGCTTGCCGATGACCACGCTGAAGGCGCCGATGTGAGCTTCAAGCAGAAGATAAGAGAACGAACCCGTTTTCGATCCGCGTTCGAGCACGCCCTGATGGACCGGCCCGAGCTTATACATGTGGTTGCTCTGATTCGTCCCGCTTCCGGCATTATAGAAAGAGAACAATCCGGCAATGAGGAGCGTGGATTTGTGGTGCGTCACGGTATAGGGACCGCCAAATAATGATACGGCCTCGCCGTGGAAAGCTTCGCAGTTCGCAAAGAAGAGGGAGTTTTCGGCCGAATATTGCTTCCCCATCTTCACGGCCTGACCGACATACACCTTGTCGAGAACAGCTCCGCTCTCGACGCGTGCGCCCTCAGAAAGGATGAACGATTTCGCCTGAACCCCCTCGCCGATTTCCGAAGGATGTTCTACACAACTGTTGATCGTGCCATTCTCGAGGAACTGCGCACCATGGACATTCGCTTTGACACCGACGTTCACGTTGTGAATTGTCCCACAATGGATCACCTTCGCTCCATTCGCAATACGCCCCTTGTCGGCTTTCGCCTCCTTCGCCTTCGCTTCGACCAAATCCTCGAGCTTCTTGGTGAATGCGGCGTTATGCCGGATCATTCCTTGCAGATAGGCTGTCTGAGAAGTGAGATCGTTGATAATTCGGACCCCTCGTCCCCCTCCTTCATTGATTGTCTCAAGCTCAACGCCATTGCCGAACGTCGCCCCGCTCTCAGCCACCAACGCAGCGACATCCTGAACGAGCGTGTCGTTTTCGATGATGTAATTTGAAATGACCGAACCGATATTCGCGATGCGGACGTGATCGCCAATCTCGCAGTTCGCAATTGAAGCGGAGAAGATACCGCATGGCATTTCAATTCCGTCAACCGCGTGCATACCGCTCGTGTTGCCGATACGGACAGCGCCTGAAAAATGTGCGTGATGAATTCTCGTCACATCGCAGCCTGGCGAGACTGTGACCTGCCGCCAGTCGGCGGCAGTGCAACCTTGCTGAACCAGCTTCTTCGTTTGTTCGTCTGAAAGTTGATTGTATGTCATAAAAGGACCGCGTTTGCTTTCAATTGATGAGATCGAGGAAGATACCCAGAGCTTTACAGGACAGGATCAGCGGAGCAGCGACACCGCGAATCAGCGGGCATCTGATCAACGTTACAAGATTCTACCAAAACAGCGAGTGAATTTCAAGAACAAAACTCCATCCAAAGATCATTCCATATCCGAAAAAAGGAGGTCACAGCTCCGGCAGACCCAGATTCTCTCTCTCAATGTCTCTGAAATACTTCACAGTACCAACCTTTAATTCCATGGTCGCCTCGTCATCGCACACAATCATTCCGTGTTGATGAAGTTGGAGCATCGAAACGGTCCACATATGATTGACTTCGTCTTCGAGAATCTTTTGAAGCGCCCGCGCCTTGTTGAAACCACTGATCACCATTACAATTTCTTCGGCATCCATCAATGTCCCGACCCCCATCGTGAGGCCCGTCTTGGGAACTTTGTTGATGTCATTCCCGAACCAACGGGCATTAGCAATCCGCGCCCCACGCGTGATGGTCTTCACGCGCGTACGGGACGAGAGCGACGATCCCGGCTCGTTGAAACCGATATGTCCATCCGGCCCTATGCTACCGAGAAACAGATGCATTCCCCCTGCCTTTCTGATGTCCTCCTCATAATTACTGCACTCAGCGTCGAAATCGGGGACATTGCCATGCAGAAGCTTGACGTTATCAGGTTGGATGTCAATCTGGCTGAAGAAGTTGTTCCACAACACCGAGTGATGGCTTTGAGGATGGTCCTCGGGGATCCCGGCATACTCATTCAGGCCGAAAGCAACGACGTGTCGAAACGAGACTTTCCCGTCCTGATGCAGGCTGATGAGCTGCTGATAGGTTCCGACAGGCGACATTCCTGCCGGTAACCCAAGGACGAAAGGTTTCTGATCAGTCGGATTGAACTCTTTGATCCTCTTCGCAATGTAATACGCTGTCCACTTGCTCAGCGCCTCGTAGCTGTCGTGAATGATGATTCTCATCCGAAGGGTCTCCTTTGGCTAGAGCATGATCCTGGCATCGGCGACGAAACATCCACCGCCTTCGTCATTCACGATGAGTGGATTGATATCGAGCTCATTGATTTCTGGAATATCGAGCGCAAGGGCAGCCAGACGTTGAATAGCTTCCTCGACACTGCGAATATCACGCGGTTTCTTGCCCCGCGCTCCAGCCAGCATCGAATATGCCCTGATTTCCCGTATCATTTCTGAAGCCGAACGAGGTCCAACAGGTGCAACGCGGAAACTGACATCCCTGAAGATTTCCACAAACAACCCGCCCAGTCCGAACATTATCACCGCTCCGAACGAAGGATCTCGCTTCACGCCGAGGATTACCTCCTCTCCTTTCGTGACCATTTTCTGGATGTAGATACCTTTGATACGAGCTCCCGGCTTTGCCTTCTCGACGTTTGTCAGGATGGAATCATATCCTTCTCCCGCCGCCTCGGCAGTCCGGATATCCAGAAGCACTCCCTTCACATCGAATTTGTGTACGATGTCATCCGAATCGACTTTCATGACAACCGGGAATCCGATACGCTCGGCAATTCTGATCGCTTCCTCTCGCGAGTTCGCGAGACCCGAGGGCAACGTCGGCAACCCGTATGCCTCCAGGATCGTGACCGATTCTTCTTCGGGCAGATAATTTCTGCCCGCAGCAATGGCCTTCTGTATGACCTTGCGCGCTTTTTCTTTATCGACTCCTGAGAACGTCTGCGCTTCCTCGGCTTTCGTGTCGCGATGGTGCTTGAAGAAAAGCGCACTCGCGAATGCGCGGCACATCGATTCGGGCAATACGTAGTGCGGAATACTTCGCTGCTGAAGAATGTCGATCCCCACCGCGACATCCTTTTCGCCCATGAACGATGCATACGCCGGCTTGTCGAACTTTCCGACAGTGTTACACACTTCTTCGGCGATATTTTCGATGTCCGTCATGGATTGAGGAGTCAGAATAACGAGCACGCCGTCCACCCCAGGATCCTGCAGTGCCCCACCCAGAGCGACTTTGTACCGGTCCGCCCGGGCGTCTCCGATGACGTCGACAGGATTCTTGATGTTCGCCGTCGCAGGGAGAGCCTTTCTGTATATCTCGAGTGTGGCGTCTGAGAACTTTGCGAGATCGAGATGCTGCTTGATTGCCGCATCGGTCGCAAGCACACCCGGACCGCCGGCGTTCGTGATGATCGCAACGCGTTTGCCCAGAGGAAGCGGTTGGTATGCAAGCGCGATTGCGTTGTTAAACATTTCTTCGATAGTGGTGCACCGGATGATGCCTGCCTGCCTGAATGCAGCATCGCACACCTCATCGCTACCTGCGAGAGATCCTGTGTGTGAAGCGGCTGCAGCGGCACCTTCGCTCGTCCGGCCCGACTTCAGAATCAACACCGGCTTTCCGGAGTCGGAGATGACCTCTTGAGCGGCCTTCATCAGGGCGACTCCGTCCGTAATTTCCTCCAGGTAGATCAGGATCACCTTCGTCTTCGGATCATTCTTCAGGTACCGCATCAAATCAATTTCATTGATGTTCGCCTTATTGCCGAAGCTGACGAACTTTGAGAAGCCGATGTGTTTGGCCTGTGCATAGTCAAGGACTGCCGTACAGAGTGCGCCGCTCTGAGAGAGGAACGCGATGTTTCCTTCCTGTGGCATCTTGCGAGCGAAGGACGCGTTCAGATGTGACAACGGGTCGGTGTTGATGACGCCGAGACAATTCGGACCGATGAAGGAGATGTTGTACTTCTGTGCGATCGCCTTAATCTCTTCTTCCCGCTGTTTTCCAGCCGCGCCGACTTCACGGAAGCCGGCGGAGATGATGATCGCAGATTTGACTCCCTTTTGTCCGCACTGCTCAAGAGCGAGATTGCAGACGCTGCTCGGAAAAACGAGGATGGCAAGATCGACGGGATCGGGAATGTCGATCACGTACTTGTACGCGCGGACGCTGGCCACGGATCGTTCCTTCGGGCTGACAGGGTATACGATCCCCTGAAAATTATCTTTCAGGATATTCGCGAAGATGTCATGCGGTACGGTGCCGACAACGCGGTTTGTGCCAAGGACAGCCACGGATTTCGGATAGAAAATGTGCTCGAGATCCTTCGCAGGCTGAGCTGAAGTTTGAGACATAATACCTCCCCAGGTTGTCTACTTCAAGTAGCCGGCGATGAATTCGACCGCGCCCTCAACCGTCTGTACTTCACGGGCCTTCTGCTCATCCATCTGTATGTTGAACTCCTCTTCGAGTGCAGCGATGAGCTCGATACTTTGCATCGAGTCGGCGCCCAGATCAAACGAGAAGTTCGCAGTAGGCGTGATCTCTTTTGGGTCGACCTTCAAGACCTGTGCGGTTACTTTTTCAACCTTCGTCTTTATCTCAGACTTATCCATTGCTTTCCTCCATTTGGTTCTTGTGGATATCGATTAAATGTAATGGTGGGAATGACTTAAACAATATACGTACCATCTTTGGGATCTCAAAGGATTAAGGAAATAACGAGCGAGAGGAACCAAAGTTCGCAAATCCAAGAAATTTCAAGGAAATCATTCCGAACACACGTGTGAACGCACCCCCTCCAAGGTTCCTCCCGAACTGACAGAGCACATCGAGCTGCTCAATTTGCTTTGAAATGTAGGGAAATTGTCGGGGCTAGAGCCTGATTTCGCCGGATGTCAGCGGACTACGGGCGACACGGCGGAATCATAGCTGTCCAGACCTGGATGAGGAAGGAGGTTTGGGGATAAGCAGAGCGTCGAGAGGGGAATTGGTACAATCGGAATGGGAATAGCAAAAGAACCGATTAGTCAGGAAACTGCGAATGCACAACTTCGATGGCGGCTCAGAATAGACCAGCCCCTTAGCGCTGGGTCTTAATGAGGCGCGAAGTGCAAGGGGATTTCCAGGCGAACGACAGCCGGCCAGAAAGGATCGAGATTCACACAATACCTCCGGGTAGCCGCAGCGAAGCATCTCACTCGCAGATTCGGCTGGGGCTATAGCAGCATCCCTTCGGGGCACGCTGCGGCTACCAGCGGCAGGTGGTGGGAGTCAGTGAGCCGGACCTTGAATCCAGGCGCCACTGCTAGGGGGAACAGATCTTTGGGGTTCCTTTTCCGGTAATTTCGTCAGCGCTTTTCGAACTTCTTTTTCCGTGATCACAAGCCTGAGACCAGGCCTGTCCTCTTCGCGGTTGTGCATCTCGGTCTGCCAGAGACGCGGCGTCGCGCCAAAGTAAGCTCTCCGGAACTCCTCCATTGTCATTCCCGTGGTGTTCTTGAAAAGACGGGCTCCGACATCTTCCCGCAGGCCCAGGTCGAGACATATCACCTTACAGGGAGCTTCCGACGTGAGAAGGAGTTCCTTCATCCGGGACACTCTTGATTCTCGGATATACCTGCTCAAACTCACTCTCTCGGTCTTGTAGAACACTTTCTTCAGTTTGTCGAGTGAGCAGTTCAACTGTGTTGCTACCTGTTGTGTTTTCTTCACACTGCCGAGGTTGGAAGAGACAAAGGATTTTACTTGTGATATATCGATCATCATGGCGGGTCCTCCTGCGTCATTGAGGTTTGAGGGAGAGTGGGTTGCGAAGCGGTGAATCATTGGAAGAGAAGCAAGATCACACATGGTGCGACCCATTGGTTGAAGAGGAATTGAAGATGCATCCGCGACGAGATCGGATACCAAATCGTCGCTTCGAGGATGTGGGGCGGAACTGACAAACAGCGGAGATGTGAAGTGGACAAAGAGGAGAAAGCTTGGCCGCCCACACGAAGATAAAAAGGGGAAAGGCCAATGTCAAGTAATATTTCGGATTTATTCCGTAATATTGCGGAATCGACTTAGAAACCGATTTGCATTTTTCGAAAGCTATTGTTTTCGTGCCGTCGGAATTCCAAGTCTCTTCATACGATAACGTAGTGTGTCTTCAGTCATTTTGAGAAATCGGGCAGCGCGACTTTGATTGAATTCGAATTTTTCGAGCGTACGAATCAGTATTCCCTTTTCGATAATCTCCATCGAATTGTCGAGGGCGAACTCTGCTCCCTCATCTATGCGTGAGATGATACGAGAGAGTTCTGCCTGCTCATTGACCAGGCCGGCGGGAAGTCGAAATACTTCCTTGTCCCGGGACAGGACCATACTCCGTTCAATGAGTCTTTTCAGCTCCAGCACGTTTTCTTTCCACTCCTGACGCACAAGAACTCCGATGGCGTTTGAATCGATGATCATCCCCTCAATACCGAGATCTCTTCCTATCTGAGCAACGAAATGCTCCACCAATTCAGGAATATCCTCCTGTCTCTCGCGGAGGGGTTGGATCTTGATGGTCTCCCAACGCTTCGCTTCCTCGAGGACGCATGGCAATACTGCCCCATTCTTTACCGCTGATGCAATAGGAATTTGCAGGAGGACAATCAGCCGTATGTCACGCTTTTCCCTCCTGCAGAAGGACAGAAGCTCACAAACAGAATTCTGTGCCGTTAACCCGCAACGATCCACATCTTCGATGACGAGGGTTGTACCGTCTACGAGTTTGAAATTCCCATGATCCGGTGCAATTGGATTGTAGAATTCCCCGCTTTCTATTGCCAAATCCACAAGCTTCTTCAATCGACTCGGATCGATGGCCCCAACATTGAGCCGAACACAAGGCTTCTTTGAATCTTTGCTCTCGTTATGTATTGCCTCGGCCACCAAACCTTTCCCCACGCCACTTTCACCGACAATCAGAACATTCTTTCTGGTTCGCGCCAGTCTCTTCACATCCTCGCGTATCTTCCTTGTGGTTTGACTCGATCCTATGATCTGCATTGGTTGCAACCTTTCAGGTGTCACACTTTGACCGATCGTTTGCATCGTCCTTCGTTGTTTTTTCTTTCTGCCGAATAAGGAACCTCTGTTCCAACTCTGCGGCATTCATAAACTGCCGCAAGACCCAATTGTCAAATGCATCACGCCAGCGAGTGACGCGGGA
>JBEKOB010000011.1:0-64254 GCA_049522195.1 Bacteroidota bacterium | reverse complement strand
CCTCCTGCGTCCCTGTAGACAGTGTCCGCTGGAGTTCCCGGACCGTAACCAACGAGCTGCGCGATCGCGAATTTCAGGTGCCGACCTTTGGCAAAGACATAGGGTCCAAAGGAAGTGTAGTGCAGAGTCGTCTGCGTGTAACCGTTCGCACCTAACGCTCTCGGCTTTGGACGCCCCTGCCAATAATCCATGAGCACTTTGTTCGTGACCGGATCGATTGCTTTTGTTGGATAATTGTAAGTCGCCCAGTAGGTCGAGTCTGTTTTAGCCGTCGACGTGGTAGATCTGAAATCGAACGCGGAGTATGTACGGCTCGATAGAGTCAATCCATATGAAATTGCTCGAGATGCGCTCAAATCCACATTCCTGTTTGGTATCACCTGCGAACCATACGGTTGGAGAAATTTGCCGTTTGCGTCCCATACCCGGGCTGTATCCGAGAGCGTGTAGGACGTTTGACTCTTCGGTTGCAGATTGTCGTAATCGTAGTGCAGGATCATAACGCCAACAGCTTGCGGCCCGTCCAATCCTCCCCGATTACCATCTGTGGACCACGCATTGAAATACTGTGGATCAGGAAATCCATCTCTGCCGTGCACGTAACTTAGGTAACGCGTGAAGTTGTACCGCGCGTACACCTCCCTGGATCGCGTCGTATTGGCTGACTCATTCCAAAGACCGTATCTTCTTTGCAAGCCAAAAGCCGACGGGGCAATGGCGTTCTCGAACATCACCATGCCATCGGTATAATCCATCACATCATCGTTGACGATGTCGTACTCGATAATAATGAACGCATCGTACCCCGGGAAGCTCCATGCCCTGCTCGTCTGTGTGATCGTGAGCTTCATCGGGTCTGTCGTCCGGTACTTTGTGGTGATGATCTCCTCGGCTTCATTCGGATTGTACCCCGTGTTCAATGATCCGTCGGCTAGTACCGGGAAATTCTCTGTCCGCGTGATGCTGCCGGGAATGACATAGATACCGGCGATCGTCGTGGCATTACCGGATCCATCCGTGATTCCACCGCAGGCCTTTGCGACGTACGTTCCGTTGATCTTGGCCTGGAAGAGAATTCCTCCTCCAAATCCATTCTGATGTCCCCAGTACACGATCTGGTTTAATGTCTGCTTCGAATTCGGGGGCCATTCCAGTGACGATGTCCCGTCTGGTAACCCGATGGTAGTCGAATTACTTGCTTCGAGGGCCCTTCCAGTTTCACCGGTGTTATAGATCGTCTGGCGGAGCATGCTGCGCGTATGCGTTTTGAAATCACGCTGCGACAGCGCTGCAGACGAGAACAACACTAGCATGAGAAGAAGAACAGTTGTCTGTTTCATGTCAGAGTCTCGCTAATGTTTGAAGGTTATCAGAATTCAAGGGAAAGGCCGATATAGAATGCCCGAGGTGAATTGTCATAGAGCATGAACGAATGATCCTCGGCGAAGGCGCTGCCGACGTTCTGATCATCCCAGTACAGGATTCCCTGGGCCGGGTCATTGAACGCATATTGGGTGTATCGTCTCGTTGCATCATTCTGATCGATCTTGTTGGCAGTACTGAAGATGTAGTTGTAATTGTAGATTTTGTTATTGAACGCGTTAAACACCTCGACGTAGAGCGTCGCGGGCATTCCAAAGAAGTTCTTGAAACTCTTCGACACCCTGAGGTTGGTGTTGTATTCCGCCGGAGAGCGAAGTCCGTTGACATCGTTCGCATTGTCCGGAGATGTATAGGGGCGCCCGCTCCGCGCAAACGAATTGGCGGAGATAATCACGTTCTCGAGTGGATACACATCCCAGAGTGCTGGACCGAACTGGTCACGCGTGATGTATGCCAGATTGAGAATAAGATTGTGAGTACGATCGAAGTTTAGGAGAACATCCTTCACCGGAACTTTGGAGACGGCATCCGTCGAGACACCTCCCGTGAGGTCTTTTGTGACCGCCACCGGAGCATTCGAAGCGGATGAACTCTTGCCCGTTGCCACGCTAAATTGATAGTTGAGAGATCCGGTTAACGCACCTCTCCTGTTCGCCAACTGCACCCGGAATCCCCTGACATCAGCGTAGTCCCTGTTGAAGTACGAAAAGTAGCTCGTCCCGGTAGACAGGTTCGTGAAGACAGCCTGATCGATCAAATCCTTGATATCTTTGTAATATCCGCTCACATCAAGTGTAAATCCCTGTCCCAGCCCCTGCATCACACCGATGTCGTACTGATCAGTTACCTGCGGTCTGAGCCTTGGGTTGCCCAGGCTGTACACGGCAGCAGGCGAGGGAGGCGGAGGCATCTTCTCGTTTGTACCGAGAACGTTCTGGAACGACGGCCTCTGCATGAACGTGCCATAATTCAAATGAAAGACCGTTGTTGTCGAAACGGGGAACGAAACACCGACGCGAGGCTGCAAGCGTGCGATGGGTTTTGCTTTCACTTTCGGCGCAAGGTCGGAGCTGTAATTCAGAGTCGGATTGCCGAGCGAATCTCGAACGACGAATGGATCGAACTGATCGAGATAGTAATAATTGTTCGAATTCCAAACGTCCCAGCGCAAGCCGACGTTGGCAATCATTCCCTCGAATTCCATTTTGTCCTGCGCATACAACGCCAGTTCATACGGATTGCCAGTGAAGTTCTGCAACCTGATGCTCCCCTTCGAAGCTATCTGGGCAATATCATTGATGGCAAGATCATAGTAGTTGGCCTGAATCCCTCCGTTGACCATGTGTGAATTTGTCACCTGGCTCGTCATCGACGCATCCAAGGAGACGGTTGTCGTTTTCTCATCGTTGAAGTTGCTGAGGTTATTACCGAGGTAGAAGAATGTCTTGCCCGTCATGTTCTGGTAATACATAAAATTCATTGCTCTTGAGATAATCGCAGTGCCTGTCTCCATGTTTCGCACTGCGTCCGTTATGACATCGTAGTACGGAGAGGTCCCCAGCCTATTTGTCGTACGGAGGGTATTAAGTTTGAGTTCATAGAACGTCCGGGGGCTGATCGCTTGTGTGAATCGTGCGCCGAACTGCGCATTCGTCTTCTCCTGGTACGAAATCCCCAGAATTCTGTCCCATATCCACTGGTAAAATCCCGTTCCGGTTCCTAAAATGTTGTCGGATTCGAACTGGTATCCTCCGCTCAGCCGGAGTGTTGCTCCCGATCCAAGATCGAATGCGAAATTGCCCATGAGTTGGTACTGCTTGTTGGGCTCTTCCGTGGGGACGATAGCGTTTTCGATATTAGACCTCAGAGCAAGAAACATCGTTACCCCGTTAGCTAGCGGACCGCCGGCTGCACCTTCAACGCTGTAATCGATTTGCGATTTCCAGTAGTT
Source organism: Bacteroidota bacterium (assembly GCA_049522195.1). Classification (GTDB taxonomy): domain Bacteria; phylum Bacteroidota; class Ignavibacteria; order UBA10030; family UBA10030; genus UBA9647. The sequence continues at coordinate 60,920 of JBEKOB010000011.1, read as the reverse complement.
CTTGTTCAGGTCTCTTGATGTTGCACTCTTCCAGAGAGCCTGCGAGAATTGCAGCATCACCGACGAATCGCCGCCGTAGTTTGTCGGCGTCCATCCGACGATAGACCTGTTGCCGGTCGTTGCATCACCGTATTTCCAGAAGTTTGGGTCGGCTAGTTTTTGAAGATACGGGTTAGCGCTCTGGTCATAGACACTTGGACCGAAGTACTTTAGCCCCGGTGCACGTCCCCGCACTTCCAGCCTCGAGGTCCACTTATCTGGTTTCCCTTCTTTCATCGTGATGTTCACGATGCCCGATTGAGCATTGCCGTACTGCGCGCCAAAGCCGCTCGTGATCACCTCAACTTCTTCCACAGCACTGAGGATCGGCCTAAACGCCGCCGTGGCATCATAAGGATTCGTAATGCCCATACCCTGCAACAAGTAGTATTCTTCGTTGGCGCGGCCCCCGCGGAAGTGGCCGTCAGTGACGTCGGCAGCCAACCCGATAACATCATTGACGTCCCTCATACCGGCAAGACTCTGAACGTCTTCCGGGCGAATCACCGTGCTGGTGGATGTTTTCTCCGGCTGCACATCCGGGCGTGTGGCTTCAATGACCACTTCCTTCTGAATCAATTCTGTCAGCCGAAGTTTGAAATTCACCACTGTCGTTTTGCCGGAATTCATGATGACGCCGCTTTCCAGGATCCTTTTGTAGCCGATCACCGATGTCTGCACATCGTATTTTCCTGGCGGCACATTAAGGATGAAGTAGGTCCCGTCTGCATCGGTCGAGGCTCCCATTACGGTGCCAACAATGACGACGTTACAGCCCGGCAGCGGCTCGCCTGTCGCATCATCCGTCACCTTTCCCGATAACTTTCCACCACTCTGGGCCAAAAGCGAACCAGTCGCCAGCAGCATCAGTACAATGAGGCCGAGAACGATCCGGACCTTCCGCCACAAAGGGTGAACCCCTCGCCACTCCAGCCCTGACACAGCGAGATTCCAACTGCCCAGGGTTCGTGAGGAAGTACTAGTTGTCATGTGAGATCCTTTCACTTGATGAACTGAATCTATACTACAATCTATACTGGTTGATCAACTCCAACGCTTTACTTTGTCCGAAATGTCGTCTTCACATTGATCAAGCTGAGGTCTTTGACGTTGTCGAGAACATCCGCTTCAGCCACGTTGTTGAATATACAGTTTTCGATATGAACTCCCGTTGCGGGTGATCGATCATACGCACGGATCCAAACTCCAAACTGACTCTTGTTGCACTCGACATCCCTGACATCCACATTGCGGACAATAGGAATGAAACTCCCCTTGTCCCCCTCTTCATAATAGAAATCGATTTTCACAACCGCTTCGGCAACCTGGCCCACCTTGACATTGCGCATGAAGACATTCTCAATGATTCCTCCCCGGACAGCGTTTGTTTTGATTCTCAACGCCCTGTCGAGATTCGGGCTGTCCATGGTGCACCCTTCAGCGTACACATTTCTTACACTGCCACTTACCTCGCTTCCGATGACGACCCCTCCGTGACCGTTTTTCATCGTGCATCCCTGCACGACAATGTTTTCGCACGGCACGTTGACACGCCGGCCATCCCCATTTCTCCCCGACTTGATCGCAATGCAATCATCACCGGTATTGAAAAAGCAAGTCTTGATCAGCACATCTGTGCACGATTCGGGATCGCAGCCGTCATTGTTCGGTCCCTGCCCGTCAGTCGTGACGCGGATGACCGAGACATTTTTGCACAACACAGGATTGAGAAACCACATCGGAGAGTTTTTGAACGTCACGCCTTCTACCAGAACATTTTTGCACCGGTATGGCTGGAAGAAATTCGGACGAAGGCAGGAGCCTTCGCCGAAAACCCGATCTTTGACCGGGACGTTTTTCTCTCCCATTTCGAGGAGTTTCTTCCTGGCTTCGTTCTGATTCGGCTTCCCTGTACTGCCTTGTCTGTTCCCTTTCCATGACCACCAGTTGTCATCTGATCCCTGTCCGTCAAGAACTCCCTCGCCGGTCACTGCAATGTTGGTTTGCTCGAAGGCGTAAATAAGCGCGGAGTAGTTCATGCACTCTGTCCCCTCCCACCGCGTGAAAACCGCAGGCAGGTATTTTCCGGGATCTGTACTGAATCGAATGGTCGCTTCTTTCGAGACATACAAGTTAACGTTGCTCTTCAGGTGAATCGCACCTGTGGCGTACATGCCCGCCGGCACCACAACCCTCCCCCCACCCGCCTTGTTGCATTTGTCTATAGCGTCCGCAAATGCCTTGCTGCAATCGGTCTTCCCATCTCCGACAGCGCCAAATTGCGTCACGGCAAAATCTCTCACCGGGAATTTTGGCGGAGCGATGCGCTTCAGAATTGCTGGCAGTTTATTCCATCCATTGGTTGCAGGGCTTGCTTTCTGCGCAAGGCTTGGAACCGACAGGAGGAGCGACGACGCAGTGAGGGTGAGAACGAAGTTCTTAAGTCGTAGCATGAGGTATGGTTCTTTCTGAAGGTGATTCAATGGCCACCTACACCCCAGATCGAACGCGGAACTGCAATGATCGAGAGTGCCAGGGGCACATACCTGTCGTAGTTGTGTGGAGCTCGTCAAGAACGAATACATCCCCTCATCAACAAATTAAGGGGCCTGTACAAATCGGTGCGGAGGGCTACTTAACCGTTTGCGTTAACGATAACGCAAATCTTCGTGTCTAACGTAGAAAACATGCCTCCCAAAGTCAAAAGCAGGACCCGTCTGGATATCCGGTGGGCTATCCTCGCCCGAGAATCTCCTACGCGATGCTATCCTAATGTGTATTCTCATAACTGACGATGAATGTCTTGCTTGTTCCGGCCATCAACACGATGGTTGCGTTCGAGTGACAGGAGCATGCTCACAACGATCGTTGTTCACAATTCTCAGAGATCAGCATGAACTCCTGCATGCGAACATCAAACAGCCGAGTTCCTATTTGATGACGCCGCGAACTTTAAGCCACACGATGAGATCTTTCGTCCACGGAAGCGTGTTGGCAAATGGAGGTTTATCACCGAGCCCAAGGCCATGTCTCCCATGCTCGTAGACATGAAGATCGAACGGAATACCATGTTCCTCCAGTGCCTTCGCGAACTCAAGACTGTTTTTCACACTGACAGCACTGTCCTCGTACGTATGCCACAAGAAACACGGGGGTGTAGCGTCGGTCACCTGGAGTTCGTTTGAGTACAGCCTTACCAGCTCCGGCGACGGGGTGAGTCCGAGAAACTGCTCACGCGAGACTTTGTGGCCGATCGGTCCCATCGAGATAACTGGATAGCAAAGAATACCAAAATCAGGACGCGAGCTGACGCGTTCGACGGAATCGGATGAGTTTCGATCGCCCGCATCAAAGTGAGTCATCATCGTCGATGCGAGATGTCCACCGGCAGAGGATCCCATGATGCCGATTTTCTTGGGGTTCAGTTTCCAATCACGTGCATTCGCCCGAACAATTCTGATTGCGCGGGCTGCGTCAGCCGTGATTTCAGGATACTTGTATCCGCCACCTCCGTGTCGGTACTTCAGCACAAATCCCGTGATGCCGTAGGTTGTCAGAAATCGCGCGTAGTCTTCCCCTTCGTGTGCTGCGAGTCCCCTGTACGCTCCTCCCGGACAAATAATGATTGCGGATCCATTTGCTTTGCCGGAATCGGGTTCATACATCGTCAGCGTCGGATTGTCCTTGTCCGATTTCCCAAGTGTCTGCGGCCAGAGACGGATGGTTTGTTGTGACCAGCTCCGAGTCAAAGCGAGACAGAGCACGAGCGCTATGACACCAAAGTGTGTGAGGTTCACGGGGTTCCTTTGCTTGTGATGAATGTTGAGAGATCCTCGATAATGGCCAATAGTGAACGGTCAATTGACAATTGATAATTCTATGTTGTTAACGCGTGGTGAAGTGCCACAGAGGACCCTTTACCGTATCCCGATCCACGATCTCGTCAATTCGCCAGTAGTAGGTTGTTCTTGGTTCCAGGGCGCCCACTTTGAAAATATGCTCTTTCTGATTTGCAGCCAATTCAGGATTCCCGTTCTTGCTGAAATAGACAAGGCTTGTCTGGGCATTCCTTGAGGGAACCCAGTTGACCATAAGGTTTTCTGTCGGGATCTTGTACAATCCATTGCGCGGCGACGCCTGTGACACAAACGGTAGCACCGACGGCATTGTCCCCTCGGGATCCCATTTGCCCGCAAATGTCCACTTTGCCGATATCTGGTCCGCCTTCGGCGAACCGTCGGCCTCACTCAGATTGTCCGCGAACCAGTCGTAGTCTCCCCCCTCACGATGACAATTGTAGAAATAGTGACGCGCTCCCCACTTCCATACTTCTGCATTAGGGGACACCGGCAGGTAAATGGGTCTGTCAGCCATAGTACGTGAGAAGATGCAATCGAGCAGATAGATCTGCGCATCACGATGATGTCTTCCCAGCGGGAAATTCGGGACACCGTCGAGACTCGAATACCGGATCACAAACTTCTGGTCCTTGTCAAATCTCCCATCGTGCCAGATGCTCGCGCTCAGATTATGGCCATAGAATTTACTGTCTGTTATGTAGCACCATCCCCGCGGACATACATAATCTACCCACCCTTCAAAGTAGCAATTGGCATGATAATAGAGACCGTTCGCACGATTCCACAGGCTCACGGTATCATTGCCGTCAGCGATGACATTGCAGTACAGGATCATCACACGCGTTCCGTTTCCCCTGACCGCAAACTGATGTGCCGCTGTATGGTAGAGAGAGCCGTAATTATTGTAGATCGTCAGGTTTGCTAGGACGATATCGGTCGCAGTCGAATCGATATTCACAACTCCGGAGCCCCAGTCATTCCCATTGTGAGCCTTTGTCCAATTCTCGCGAAACTCCGCATACACAATTCTCGTGCTGTCCCGGTCCTCACCAACGAGAGTGACAAAGCTCTTCTCTATGAAGAGCTTCTCGTGATAAGTCCCTTTCTTCACAAGGATGATGACAGGATTCGCATTATTCTTTGGAATGGAGTTCAGCGCATCTTGAATCGTCCGGAACATTCCGCTCCCATCGGCGGCGACAATGATCTGGGCCCGTTCTCCGGCAATGCTGCCCACCGAACAGAGCATCAATAGGACAAGAATGTATGCAATGCGATTCATTTGGATGCTCACTTTTTCAATCTGGTTTCTTGGCCTGCGGAACAATATCTGTCAGATCAGCAATGCGGACCGGTTTTCCCGAATCAATACTGTTACGGGCTGCAACGCCGATGACAACCGCCATCGCCCCGTCCCGGACATTTGCTGCCTGATGGAAGGGATCCGGCGCAGCTGGATTGCGGAATATCTTATCCTTCATCAGTGGATCACCTCCGTAATGATCTTCCTCGATACGGGGGAGCTTGATGAATTCCGCTTTCCCGAAGCTATCGGTCACGTGGATCTCGTCAAAGTTGTCCATTGGCCACGGCTGCCTCTCATGCATCCAGAAGTCTATCCTTCCCCTGGTGCCGTTGAATGCAATGCGATATCCTTCATACGGCGAATACGTCGTGAGCGAATAGCTCACCTGCACCTTGTTTGCGTACCGGATCTGCACAGCCATCTTGTCGAAGATATCGATGTCTTCCTTCCACACACATCCATCGCGGGTGTAGCCGTCATATTTTTCATTGTCCGCGTAGAGGCGCATGAGACGCTGGTCTTTTGTCATGTCAAAGTAGAACTGGCACTTCTCTTTGAAGGGACAGGGACGGCAATGAGTATGGCGGAACTCATGATTTTTGCCGTAGAACTCAAGCGCACCAAAAGCATGCACTTCTTCCGGATCCGAATCGACCCACCAGTTCAACATATCGAAATGGTGCGATGCTTTGTGATTCAGAAGCGTTCCGGAATTCTGCCTCAGACGATGCCACCGCCGGAAGTAGTCGGCACCATGATACACATCGAGGTACCAGTGAAAGTCGACCGATGTGATCCGGCCTACCCGTTCCTGCATCAGCAGCTCTTTCATTTTTGCTGCCGTCGGCGGGTATCGATAGTTGTGCGCGACGATGATCTTGTTCGCGGATTTCCTTTGCGCGTCGAGTATGACCTTGAGTTTTGATTCTGATGTTGTCAGGGGTTTTTCAGTGATCACATCGCACCCCATCTCAAGCGCCTTCGCAATGAACATGTGGTGGGTCCCGTCCACCGTCGTCACAATGACCGTCTCGGGCTTCGTCGTTCTCACCATCTCTTCGAAGTCTTTGAAGGTCGGGCACGATACGCCCAGCATTTGTTTTGCCGTTTCCGCGCGCCCCGGGTTGATGTCACAGAGTCCGACGAATTCGACGAGATCTCCGTAATCCTTCAGGACGCTTGTCCCCCACATGCCCGTTCCACGGTGTCCGGTGCCGACCATTGCAAGCTTTCGCTTTGACGCGAGTGTTCTGGATGTTACGATGCCTGGCATCTGGTTCAGAAGCACGGCACCTGCGGCAGCTTTTGCTGTCGATGCAACGAACTCTCGACGCGTGATGACATTCTCTGAGTTCATCGAGTCTTCTCCCTGAGATATTATTTCGTCAAGATCAGCTTGATGGTTTTAGAAAACTCTCCCGCTTGCAGGCGCGCAAAGTACACTCCGCTGGGGCGTGAGCCTGCATTGAATTCGACTTTGTACGATCCAGCAGATTGTTGAGCGTGAACGATGCTGGAGATCTCTCTGCCTAGAACATCGAGCACATCCAGAGTTACAAAGCTGTCAGCTGAAAGCTGATAGCTGATCGCTGTCGTCGGATTAAAAGGATTCGGATAATTTTGTCCGAGCCTGAACCCAGGGACTATTCTCTCACCCTCACCAACGTGTGTCAGGGCGCCGGTTTCAAATGCACCAAGATCGGGGGCTCGACCGTTGTACGGCAATCCGACAACGGCTCCTGCATCAATCATCGGGCTCGTCGGTGCAAGGTGCAGAAACGTATTCGTTCTCAGGCTCCCATCCGGGTTTCTGGGCGCTGTCACTACTGCGGTATCGATGCTCAGGAAATCGACGGCTGAAACAGTAAATCCCTGCCAACTGTTTTTCTCCTGAATTCCGCTCGAAATTGCAACAGCTCCTTCAAGCGAAATGCAATTCTTGATGATGTGTGTCTGTCCGGAATCGACTACGTTTTTGAAATGATAATTGTCTCCCTTGTTCCGGAACGCCGTGCAGTTGTAAAGAGTCTGGCCGGCGGTATTGTTGTTTTCGTCAAATCCGCGGCCTGTATTCCCGGCGTTATCAAACGAGACACAGTTTCTCACCGTATGCGGAGTTGCAATATAATTGCCCCCGAGCTTGAAGCCGTTTCCATTTCCGTTAAAGCTGCCCGAGAACCAGCTGTCGACACCGTTACGAAACGCGTAACAGCTGTCAATAAGCACGGTGCTGGTTCCCATCCACAGATCCCAGCCATCGTCGGAGTTGTTGTACGCTCTGCAACCCCGAAACACATTGCCGGGTCCCACCGTCCATTTTGCGCTGAACCCATCTGCATTGCCGCCAACCGGAGGATCGTAGTTGCGATAGGCGTCGCAATTGAGAATCAGGTTGTTCGATGGGCCCGGGGCTGCCGAACCGGTAAGATGAAGGCCTGTATTCTGATTGTCGTGGACGACGCAGTTCTCAATGATGTTGTTGTTTCCAGAGATGTTGATCCCGTTGTGACCTGCGTTTCTCTGTTCAATGCCCTTCAGGTGATAGTAACTGCCGCTGATGCTGATCCCGTCAGATGTATTCCCTGTACAATCGAGGATTGGGGTCTCGCCCGGATATGCCCAGATTCGGATAGAGCTCCCGGCTTGTGCAGTCTTCGTCAGGCTCAGCTTGGTAGCGCCGAGGACATGGATACCGCCCCGCAGGACAACGAGACCGTTCGTGCCAATCGTGTTCAATCCTTTTGAAATCGATTTGAACGGTTGATCGATCGTTCCGGGATTCGTATCGCTTCCTGCCGGAGACACGTAGACTGTCGTCTGCGCAACACTCCCCTGCAGAATCAACGCCAGGAACAACATTGCCCCACACACTCGTAAAACACCCACGTTTGTTTGCACCTTCCTTTTACATCCACGAAAGCACTCGCCATCAAGTGCCGCGTGTCCGTTTCTCACTGTATGACGACTGCTCCCTGTTTCACGTCCGGGCCCAACTCCATATCTTTCTTCGCCTTGACGACCTCGCTCCGTTGTACGCGAATGTTCTCTGTGTTTGCACCATTTGCGCGGACGAAGAGAGCGGCTGGAGACGCTGTTGTGAGTTGCTCGAGCTGAATATTCCTGGCGTTCTTCACGGAAAGGACCGGGCCTTTCTTGAAATTCAACCAGACGTTGTTCAGCGTGAATCCGTCGGCATCTTCCATCTTCATTGCCTCGTCCGAAGTGATGGAGATGTTCTTCAGAGAGACTCCCTGAATCGGCGCCTCTGGAATTCCTCTGACGAATAGAGCGTCTTTGGCTCCGTCACACACGATGTTTTTAATATCGAAGTTCCGAAAGTACGGGATCTTTGCTTTCGCGGGATCAAAGTCTGCGTTCTCTTCATAGTACATATCAAACAGGATGGCCGAGGTCGCTATATCCTTCATCCGGATACCATCGACGTAGATGTTCTCCACTTTCCCCCCGCGATCACGAGCGGACTTGAATCGCAGGCCGATGTCTGTTCCAATGAACGTGCAATTCCTGACGGAGATATTGCGCATGCCACCATCGGTATTGCTGCCGATGACAAATCCGCCATGTCCATGATACACAATGCAATCGGCGATCACGATATTCTCGAGAGCGAATTCCCTGGTTTTGATACTGCCGGATTTCATGCAGATGCCATCGTCCCCCGCGTCAAGCACGTTCTTGTAGAACAGAACATTCCGGCAGGCACCGATATCAGCGGCGTCAGTATTCTGTCCCCACCAGTTGTTGATAACCGATGTATTGCGGATGACGACGTTTTCGCACTCCGTCGGATGCAATGCCCATCCCGGAGTATCGGTGAACGTCGGACCATCGATCAGCACCTTGTCGCATCCGACGAGATCAACCATGGTCGGACGAAGAAACTCCCTTGCTCCTGCAACCTCTTCCGGCGTTGGCTTCTTGTTGACTTTCCGCAAATTCTTAAGGTACTCTTCGCCGTTCATAGCTTCTTTCGACGGCCACCACATCTTTCCATCGGAAGTAACCACGCCCCCCCATTCCACCAGGTCATTCCACTGTTTGGCTGTCAGCTTCTCTTTCTTTATGGGGCGCCAGTAATGCCCGTTCCCATTAAATGTCCCGTTACCCGTGATCGCGATGTTTGTCAGACCCTGACCATGAATCGGAGACGTCACACGGGCCCCTCTTGCAGGCATCGGATAATCCTCGAATCTGGGACTGAAGAACACGAGGGCGCCGGCCTCGATACGGAGCTCGATGTTGCTCTCAAGCCCGATCGGTCCGGTGAGCCACATTCCCGGAGGAATTACAACCGTTCCTCCCCCCTTTTTCACACACGCCTGGATTGCATTGTTAATCGCAGATGTGTTCATCGTGTGCCCATCGGCGACAGCCCCGAAATCCACGATACTTACACGATACGCCGGAATCTGGGGGAGCTGGATCTGAGGCATCTGGAACGGCAGGTTGGAAGTGTATGACTTGATTTCCTGCTCAAGCGCGGAGGACGATTGTGCTTTGACCGCACATGGCAACAACACGCTGATCACGATAAGGCAAAAACCTATTTGTACTCGCCTACACATGGTTTTTCTCCTCTTTCGAAAGCACCAGTCGGACTTCTCAATGACGGTCAGTTCTCGGACCGTTCAATTCTGAACCAATCGAAATCAGCATATCCAGACGTCGTGGTTGCAGTTGAACCCAATGCAAACACTCCAACCTTTGCTCCCACCCATTGACCCTCCCGGGCGGTGAAGGTCGTTCCCAAAGCATGAAAGAGTTTGCCGTCCAGGCTGTAGCTGAACGAACAAAGGACTTTCGGTATGATATCCGTTGCGCTTTCCGGTCGTACTTCCACACGGAGATAGATGTCCGATCCTGAAGCCTCGACTGAAGCCGTGGTCTCTTCCGGTGTTCCTTTGTCAGCTTTCACGCAGACGACGCGTGAAATCGTATACCCTGTCTTCGACTTACTTACTCCGATGTATGAATAATCAAGTCCAAAGATGACGAGACCGGATTTCTCACCGGCAGATTGCTTCGCACACTCAACCCTGACGGTTGCATTGAACGTTGGCGCCGGCAACTTCTGGAGCATCAGACTCGGGACATTCCATAGGTTCTTGTACTTCGGGGATTGAACCTGAGAATAAAGTCGCAGCCACCCTTTTCGGGCACCCAGCGAAAACCAACTCTCCTTGTAGTTCGCTTCCCACTGCCATTGCAGACTAAGTTCCGAGGAATCAAATTCATCGTTCGTTTGAGGCACCTCGATCCGGTGCGAAGTACCGACATTTGGTTTCCTGTACGATGCGACCGGCTCGCCAATTCCGTCCCTATTGTAATCGGCTCCGATCACCGGCCAGTCGTTTTCCCAACGCATCGGCTCAAGACGTATGATTCTGCCGTAAGCATATCTGTCCTGAAAATGCACAAACCAATCTTCGCCAGTTTTTGTGTCAACCCACGCTCCCTGATGAGGACCGTTGATATTCGTGCTCCCCTGCTCGAGAACCTTTTTGTCTTCGTACGGCCCGAAGACGTTCTTCGACCGAAGAACAGTTTGCCAACCCGGCTTGACGCCGCCGGCGGGAGCGAAGATGTAGTAGTAACCATTGCGTTTGTAAAACTTGGGCCCTTCGATTGTCGGCTGGTTGACATGCCCGTCGAACACAACGACACTGTCATCAAGAATCTGGGTCCCATCTTTGCTCATTCTGTTCACAGCAAGAATACTCTTGATCCCCGAGCGGCTGTTCGACCACGCATGAACGAGGTACGCGTTCCCATCGTCATCCCACAGGGGACAGGTATCAATCCATCCTCTCACTTTTCGGATGAGGCGGAGCGGCGTCCACGGCCCGGCCGGATCAGTCGCTTTCGTCAGGAAAACACCCCGATCCGGGTCGCCGAAATAAATATAGAATTCACCTTCATGGTACCGAATCGATGGGGCCCATATCCCCATACCATGCTGCGGTTCATTGAACGTTTCATAAGGATAGCGTTGAGCGGCGTGACTGACAATCGTCCAATTCACCAGGTCTGTTGAATGAAGGATCGGAAGTCCGGGAAAATGAGAGAAGCTCGATGAAGTCATGTAGTAATCATCACCTACGCGGATCACGTCGGGATCCGAATAGTCCGCATAGATGACTGGGTTTTTGTACGACCCATCTCCGTTGTCCGGAACCCACACTCCAGGTTCAGGCGATCGTACCTGGGCGGATGCCGTCAATCCTCCAAGGATTAAGAAAGCGAATAGAAGCGCGCTGATTTGTATTCTGAATTTCATCTGAGGGGGATTGCTCACTCGTATGCAGGTACCGGTGAGGCCTGCGCAAGCAGCCATCGGAAAAGATTCTCGGCTGCTTTGTCGTTTTCGTATTCTGTTGGGAGCTTTCGATGTTCAATGTACTCGTTGTAGAGCCATGGATCTCCGACTGCGAAGACTGCCCCTTTCCCAACCTTTGCGTACGCGATGATCACATCACCGTGATCTGTGAAAACTGCCCTTGCGGGATTCTCGATCTTCAACGTGCAGATTTCCTTCATGTAGATCTGCCTGACCCTTTTGAATAGAGGGTGATCCGGGAATGCATCGAATTTTCCCATGTCGTAGGCATTACCAATCACCTTATTTCTGCTGTCTTCGTTGAAATGAATGCCGAATTTTTCCGAAAGTTTGTTGAAATGCTCAAACTCCGCATTTCCCTTGTCGTTCTCCATCAGGACGAGAATGCCACCGGCCTTAACCCAGTCAACGATCGCCTCGATGGCCGGCGAGTCGACGTAGCGGGGATGTTCTGTTTCCAGTGGGGTATCGGGATCGACGATAACATAGATGCTTGCGCGACTGAGGTTTTCCGGCGTTGGGGCTTCACACAACGAATCGATCGATGCGCCGAGTTTCACAATCTTGCTGCCTAGGATCGAGAATCCCGAATTCGCAGTATCGTCCCACACATAATGAAATCGTTCAGAAACCCCCTTTGCGTTGCTTTTCCACTCATTGTTGTAGAATTCATCCAGGACGACCGTCTTGCCGACCCCCACCATCGCGTTCTCATCGAACGGCCTGAGGTCCTTGCTCAGTGGAAGATGGAGCTCTTTAAGCCCGTCTGCGACGAGTCGGGCCATCTTCAGAGCGCCGGATTCTGTGAAATGTGTATTGTCCTTGCGTCCTGCACGATTCGCGGTGAAGAAACCCGGCTTGATCCAGACGAAGTTCTTTCGGGATTCATCGGGACCAATCTTCTCAAGCAATTGCATACTCTTCTTATGAACATCGATGAGCGGGAGGTTTTGTTCAGCTGCCAGCTCCCTGACAACGCCTGGATAGTCGCCGTGTGTATCGACAAGCTTACCTTCCTTGTCGAACTGCCTTCGGCTTAGAGGAGTAAGGAGAATTGGATTCGCTCCTTTTGCTCGCGCCTCAGTCACGAAGCGAAGCAGGTTGTTCTTGTAAACCGTGTGCGGCTCAGCGTATCTCGAGCTGTCTTCCTTCTTCGCGTCATTGTGTCCGAACTGGATGAACACCCAATCACCTGGCTTCAGCTTCTCACAGACCGTTTGCCATCTTCCTTCCGCTATGAAGCTCTTCGTGCTGCGGCCGTTCCGTGCATGGTTTTCGAAAACGACATTGCTCTCAAAAAAGAGCGGAAACACCTGACCCCATCCCCGCTCTGCAGTTCCGATGAGGGGTTTATCCGCCATGGTTGAATCGCCAATCATGAACACTCTCACCGGCTCATCTGCTACCAATCCAAGAGATAGCAGTACGAGAATCAGGGAAAGGACTAAGCTGGTTCGTCGTTGTGGTGCGTGCATAGCTCGTTACCTTCTCATGAAGAATGGGGGACCGACCGGCTCAATTCGTTTTTGCGATCTCCGTTGCTCCGACCGGATTCAAGGGTTCCCCGGGTTTTGCGATTCTTCCAATGCATGTTTCGCGCAGGATCAGTTGCGTAGGAATCTCGATGTGCTGTTCGCGCGCGTCCTCCGGGTTCCTGATCATCTCGAGAATCATCTGAACGGCCTTCGTGCCCAGTTCCTGGGTTGGTTGGTTCACACAGCTCAGCGACGGGGAAAGAAAGCGATTGACATCGCTGTCGCCAAAACAGATGACGTCAATATCCTCCGGGATGCGAAGGCCAAGGTCCTTCGCCGCTTCATACATTCCGAGCGCTACCGGATACGTGACTGCGAATACGAAGTCGGGCAATTTCCCAGCCTGATAGAGCTGCTTGAACCCGGCATAGCCGTCGTCCTTGCCGAATCCACTTTGAACGATCCATTCACGTTTGATCGGAACGTTGTACTCCTTCATTGCCTGTTCAAAGCCGAGCAGACGGTTCCGGCCGATGTTGATCGCCGGGTTGCCCCCCAGGAATCCGATGTTGTGGTAGCCAACCTTGATGGCATGTTCGATCGCCTGGAACGCTCCCTCTTTGTCATTCACTACTACGCTACTAAAACCAGGCACTCCCGGTTCGGGCATACGATCGACAAACACAACGTGAATGCCCATCTTCTTGATCCACTTGAAAATCTCGACATCCTTCGTTTCCTGTGACACCGAGATGATCATTCCATCTACCCTCATCGAGACCAGTGTCTGGATATGTTTCTTCTCGCGCTCTGCATTTTCCTGGGAAACCGTCAGAATTGTTTCATAGTTTTTGTCGAAAGCAGCGTTGTAAATCGACTCGATCAGTGATCCGAAGAAGAAGTGAGCAATCTTGGGGATTACCACACCGAGCATGTTCGACCGTCTCGCGGACAGGTTTCTCGCGATGAAGTTCGGGCTATAACCCAGATCGCTTGCGAGTTTTCGTATCCGTTTCGCCGTCTTTTCGGAGATATCGGGGTGATTCCGCAATGCCTTCGATACCGTCACGCGGGAAACATTGAGCTTCTTTGCAATATCATCCAGAGTAATATGAGATGTTCGTTTCACACACACACTCCTTCGACCGATGGTCGTTTCAATCGTGACCGCTCATCACATGTGCTCATGCTATTTCCGTACACTCCCGGTCCGTACTTCTGCGTTTTCGATTTCTATCGCAGCAAGGAGAAACGGGCCGTATCCTTTCATGTCATTCGTTCGCTGTGGTTCACTGACATAGTATTCGTAGCTTCCATCCCTGTAGGGCTTTCCTCCCAGGCCGGCCCCCTGGCAGGTATGAAGAAGATCGACGAAGCCCTTCGCATCGACGGAGACAAGAATATCCACAATCCCCTGAAAGGTCTCTCGTGCCGCTCTAACAAAGGATTTGTCGAGGTAGCCTCTGTTCGCTCCCCGCGCGAACGCGTACGCAAACATACATGACGCGGACGCTTCCAGGTAATTCCCTTGCCGGGTTCCCTGATCCGGGACCTGGTACCACAAATGAGTTTTCCTGTCCTGAAATTCGAGTACTGTGGCCGAAACATCCTTCAGAATATGCAGCAGCTCTTTTCTGCGCGGGTAATCTTTCGGGAGGATATCCAGCACATCCACCAGGGCCATTGCATACCATCCGATCGCCCTCCCCCAGAAGTTGGGGGAACATCCCGTCTTCGGATCGGCCCACCGTTGCTGCCTGCTTTCATCCCAGCCGTGATACAGTAATTCCGTTTTTGGATCACGCGTGTGCTTGTAGACGAAAACGAATTGGTTCACGATGTCATCAAAATTCCGGTGTTGTTTCGTCATCACTGCATACGACGCATAGAACGGCTCCGCCATAAACAGACCGTCCAGCCACATCTGATACGGATAGATTTGTTTGTGCCAGAAGCCCCCCTCATTCGTCCTGGGCTGGTTTTGCAGCTGCTTCCTGAGAGTGTCGGCGGCGCTCTTGTATTTACGTTCCTTTGTCGCCTCAAACACCGTGAGTAACGCCCTGCCCATCGCGATGTTGTCGAGGTTGAAGTCCTCGTACTTGTAGGTCTTGATCGATCCCGACTCCTCCACGAATTGATCGACGTTCCCCTTGATAAAATCGAAATACCGCTGGTCATTCGTGTGCGACCACATCCGACGAAGGGCGACGAGCATTAGCCCCTGTTCGTAGTTCCATCGCTGGTTCGGCGATATGGAGTCGTACGTAACATAACCCGGATGGCGTAACACAAACGATTCGGCAATCCTTTTGGCCCACGGCCACGATGCCGGAATATGCAGAGAATCGCCGACAAGTACCGATCCAGCATTCACGACAGCAGTATCCGACGGTTGCCCGCCGGGCAACGGAACGAGCAGAAGAAGAACGGTCAGCGCACCGATAAAAACATTGTTCATGATTCTCTCGACTCAAGTTTGTAAACCAGCACCATGATTCGATGGAACAATCTGAACACAATGCTGGTGCAGGAGGACCGGATCGTCAATCACCCGGCCCTCAGCACGGATACTTCAACGGCATCACTTCATCAACGCCATTTTGCGAGTCTGGACATAGTCCCCTGCCCGCAATTGATAGAGATACACACCTGAGCTCAGATGTGACGCATCGAATGTGGTCTGGTATGATCCCGATTCACGCTGGCCATTGACAAGCGTGGCAACTTCTCGCCCGAGGAGGTCATAGACCTTCAGCGTCACGAAGCTGTTTGCCGACAATTGATAGCTGATGGCTGTTGTCGGATTGAACGGATTTGGATAATTCTGTTCAAGTGTGAACTGAACCGGCACACTGTTGTTTTGGCTGACCTCAGTCGTGGTGAATACATCGCTTCCGACAAGCCCGTTGAGATATTGTTCAAGCATTGTGTATCCATTCACGCCGATGATATTGCGATCAGTCGCATCACCCGGATTGAGACCATGAGACAACTCCCAATCATCAGGTATGCCATCGTAATCGCTATCAATAGGAGGAGGAAGGCTGTTCAGTGTTGGCCATCCCCCCACATCTGTCTGGGAATCAATGATTCCATACACTCGTGTGGTGTCGAACCCCTGGGTCTTCGCGTACGTCCTGCCGCCATAGGTCACCGTCCCACTCCGAGTCTCATTGACAACTCTCCTGTCGATCGTATCGCGATTCGGGAACGTGGCACCCGCATACTGCAAAACAAGGTCATAGGCCTGCTGCGGGGTCTGCATTGTCATGGGAAAAGCAGGAAAAGGTACACTTGCTCTGAGGCTCGAGAGATTTTTCGGCGCGATAGTAGGTACGACCCCACCAGCCCAGTTATCGTCTGAGACCGTCGGATTCCCTTCGACGAAGTTCCCCTGGATGTACCACAACCCCAGCGTATCCGAGGGATTGTAGATCCTTGACCTTACCCCGCTCTTCGTGGCGGGACCTGGTTTGTAGTAGTTGTTCACGAAGTTCGCTGTGCTTGCTTCTCCGCCGTATGCGCTGTTGAATCCCCAATTGTAGATGACGTTGTTGCGCAAATCGACATTGTAACATACGGTCGTCGTGCCCAACCCTGAAAGCCGTGGATTGCGGCTTGAGTGATGAGCGAGAAGGTTGTGGTGAAACGAAGTGTGATCCTTTCCACCCCATATCCCGCCGTACCCGTGAGCTCCCTTAGGGTGGTTGGAATTGTAGAGGCTCTCACTGATGATGCACCATTGGACGGTCACAAAATCGTTGCCGTAGTACGAAAGCGTTTCGTCCTGGCTCCAACTCGCCGAACAGTGATCGACGATAATGTGATTCTTGTACCCGGTTGTCGCATTGGTAAAACCACTCATCGCATCACTCTCGCCTCCGGACTCATCACCCAGGCGAACACGCAGGTACCGGACAATGACCTCATTTGCACTGACAATCAGTGGATACCTCCGAAGGCAGATACCATCGCCAGGAGCTGTTTGCCCGGCGATTGTAATTGAGTCCCTCGAAATCTTAAGATCTGCTACCAATATAATTGTCCCGGAAACCCGGAACACGACGGTGCGCGCTCCGTTTTGATTGACTGCCCAGCGCAATGTGCCGACAACGTTCGTGGCAATCGTATCGAAGAGAGTTGTTACTTCCAACACTTTTCCACCACGTCCGCCTTTAGTATACATCCCCCCTCCCTCTGCTCCGGGGAAAGCCCGGACTTGTGCGGAGGAAGGATCAACGAACACCACGAGCATGATTGCCGTCACCACTGCTGCATGTACCTTTCGAATCATGCAACCTCTCACTCAACGAAAATCTGCCTGCTCACAACCGGATTTACTCATTTCGCGTCAACAGGGTTCCAGTTGTCGAATCCCTTCAGGACACTCCGCGGTGTCAGCAGCTCTGCTTCTGCCTTTGTGAGCTGGTGTGACCACGCAACTCGGGATGCCGGATTGGCTCCCGGCCCCATGCTGTTGTACTCTGAATAGCGAGCTGACTTCTCCGCCTCAGGTTTGCTCCAGTTGTGCCATCCCTCCGGCCTGATGTGTTCCCCCATCTCGCAATTCACGAACGCAGTGTACGCATGCAGGCGCCATGGACGTCCCAGATACACCTTTCTTCCTATGCTGTCGGAGAGTAGCTTGCATCGAAGAAACACAAAACCGTATTGTTGTGTCGGTGGGGTCGACGCAGCAGTGATGTAGGAGTTCACCTTGCTGATGATGGTGCAATTCTCGAACACCGCGGTCGCAGCCCCAAAGATAAAATCTGTCGTCCCCTCGATCGTGCATCCCACGTAGTACTGCCGGCTGTTTTCACCCGATGCAAGCAGGGTGTCCTGGTTGCCAACCAGCTTGCAGTTACGGAACACACATCGATCGCCCTCGACGTGCAGTGCGACCGCCTGTCCAACTCGTCCTGCCGAGTTGACGAATGTGAAATTCTCAAACACAATGTTGTTACCTGCCACCATACATGTAGATGACGTAAACGTGCTGAATTTCTTGCCCAGAGAATCCGTCTTGCCGGAATAGTCGTTGTACGTGATGATCGTGCTGTCCACATCCTGGCCGATGATGGTGATGTGGGTCTTCCAGGTGGGGATGAGAAGTTTCTCGTTGTACACTCCATTTTTCACGAAGATGAGGTATTGCCGTTCAGCATAATCCCGGCAGGCTGTGATTGCTTCCTGTATGGTTCTAAAACTGCCGCTGCCATCCCGGGCAACGATAAAATCATACGTTGTCTGGGAGTGAAGCGGTGAATAGGCGCAGAAACAGACCACGCTTAAGAGAAGCATTTTCAACAGATGAGTCGCTTGCGTCCAACGTCGCATAGTCATCGTGTTTATGATTAAAGCATGACACCAAGCGCCCCGAGGGGGCGCCTGAAAGAAATCCTTCAACCGGAGATCAGAGAATGTGAGAGGTAGGCTGTCTGTTTGCGGGAAAAATGAGTTGACGCTACTGCGAAATTGCCTGCCCCATGGAACACACTCTGTCTCCACAAACACGGTCGTAATGGCCAGGAGAAAAATCTTATGCCGGGGCTGGAGGAGGCACCATCCAGCCCCGCACACAAGAGAGACGCATACGATGATTACTTCATCAGTACCATCTTCTGCGTCCGAACAAAATCACCGGCCTGCAACCGATAGAGGTACACACCGGAACTCAGGCGGGAGGCATCAAATGTTACGTGATACAATCCGACAGACAACTCGCCATCCACAAGACGTGCAACCGATTGCCCGAGTATATTGAAAACCTCGAGGACCACATGGCCCTTCTGGGCAATTGAAAACTGGATGGTTGTTGTCGGGTTGAACGGATTGGGGTAATTCTGAGCAAGTTGAAATGCTCGCGGGACGGCTCCATCTTCACGCACTGCCGTTGCCACAGTTGTTGATCCTTTGATGACGGCAAGTTGCGTGTGGACGTACTTCGAATTTGATGAGGCGCCCGTGTACCACGGGTAAATCCTGAAATACAACGATTGTCCGCTGTTGACGATTTTTCCAATCGCGAACGCGTAGTACTGGTAGACCGTGACACCGCTATTTTGAGGCAGGTAGATGGCCGTATCCCCAGGATTCAGTTTTGTCTTGGTGGCGAAAGTCGGATCGGTTGAATAGTAGAGATTGACGCGCATACCGCCCGTTCCACCACCTACCATCCAGATCGAAAGCGAGTCCACGGTAAATGAATTCCCCAGGTTCGGAGCCGCGGAGAGCTGAATATAACGGTCAGCAACTTCGCCGGTCTCGGGTCCCCACATTGAGCCAGTCACACCCCCATCAGCGGATGGCCACCAGCGCATCGCTGTCGTGCCGAGTGGGCCATTTGGAGTGCCTGCAAAATTTCGCACATAGAAATTCTTGCCGCTAATCGGTTGACCCGTCACGTTTCCGACGGTCGTTGAAGGATTGGCACTGTCTGGCAGGATGAGATTCCACACCACCGAAGCCGGGCCACCTGCACCGCCAGTAACTCCCTTGAACGCCCACCGCTTGGAACCGATCTGCGAGCCATCGGTCGCTGCATGGTTAAGATCGGTACTTGCTGTGTACGAACAATCAAGGGTATCGTAGTAGTACTCCAGGTGATGGCGGTGGAAATCGTACGTCCAGTTCCAATTCGCGGCAGTGTTGAGAGTGGGCTTGTTCTTGTTGTCCAGGCTTTTGTTTAATACCCATCGGATCAACTCTGTCATCAGACCGGGAGTTTTTGTCGGCGTAATGCTATTGACTGGAATAAATGTGTTTACGGTATCCTTTCCTTGAGATGCCAATATTGTGTTCATATTCCATGTCAGGTAAGGAGGACCTTGTCTGTGATAAAATGGTCCAGCAAAGTATGCGTCATTCGGGGGACCCAACGCAAGGATGGCCTTGCCGGAATCCGAAGATGCGTAGTAGTTCTTCTGGATATTCCATTTTGCTGTATTGTTCTTGTTTGTCAGCACCCATGTCATCCTGGGATTGTTGTTGACCGGGTCATTTTCCCCGGGGTCGCTGAATTCCACCTGACGGACAACTGCTGTGTCTTCCCCTAACGCAAAATGATCAACGAGCAGGTTATTGGTTATTTGCAGAGTCCCTGTGCCAAGCGTGTCCACTGTACCGAGAGACAGAAATCCATGATAGGACATGCTATAGAGTACTGTGTTGTGATCAAAAACCAGGTTTCGGATGCTGTTGGGACTCGTTGCCTGGTAATGCCGTATAACACGATCGTACAAATTCACAAACGTATTATTCTGGACGAACAACGTATCAATTCGCACATTTCTGGCATCGATCCACTTCCCCGCGCCAAAATTGGATGTCGGGTGGCCCATGTCTGCAAAAATCGAGTTTGTAACCCTGACAACCGCCGCGGGGCCTTCCGTTCGAATCATCTGACCTGCGATCGTCTTCATGATGCAGCTGTCAATATAGATCCGAGTATTCGAACTTGTCGACAACGTCCTCATGATCATCGTATTCGAAAGCTTGAGGAGCGAATCGACCTGCTCGTTGTAGCCGGAGATCATGATGTGCGTCAACCTCAACGTCATGTTGGTAGACAACTGGGTCATTTGTCCGGGAGGTGCACCACCACCTGTAGCCGTCGGATAAAAGTAGATCGTTGGATCGTAATGGCCGGTTTCGCCGTATGCAGCACGGAATGTCACTGTGCTCCCCGCAGCAAAATCCAGGGAAGCGTTCCACGCGTAAAGCCCATCTTTATGCAATACGTAGACCCGGGTTCCAGCCTTGAACGCTGCGCTGCCCGTATCTGACGCAATCGCCACGTTCAGATATTGGCCTGCACCAAATCCCGTCGAGGAAAAATAGTCCGCCACGACAAGGTCCTGGCTCAAGGCCTTTATCGGGAGGAGCAGAAGCAGAAACACAAGGAACTTAGAAAACCTGGTCGTCATAGTATCCTCCGAGTAACTATTAAGGAATTTGTTAATTGTGAACGCTGTTGTGGATTCTCTCTACATTGTTAAGCGGACACCAAAGTCCACCGTCGTCCCATAGAGCTCTGCGGTCCGGGGCAAGTGCCAATCGCGCACCACGTTGATCCTCGAAGTGCCTTCCTGCGAGTTCGTGAGGTTGTTGACGTTGAGGAAAAGTGAGAAGTTTTTGAAGATCTCTTGCTTCAAGGCAAGATCCCACTTCGTGAAACTGTTGACGTGGACATCGCTTTGGCCATCCGTCGAGTATTGCATGATATACTCATCCTGATAGAAGACCGAAATCCTCGCCGAGAATCCTCCGATGTCATATCCAAGCGCGACGTTTCCGAACAGTTTCGGTTGGTTTTCTGATTGTCTCTTGACCTCGACAGCAGCATTGTACGGGGTTCCGGGAACCCACTTGCCCTGGCCTGTCCGCGGATTTACCTGGAACACTGAGTCCTGCTTCGATACGCTTTGGATGATATATGTCTCTGAGCGTGTCAGCGATGCGTTGTACGAAAGTGTAAAGTTCTTGAAGTAGCTTGGGAGGAATCCAAGATTGATTTGATGCTCGAACTCGAATCCCCAAGCGTACGTGGGATGATCAGAATTATAAGGAAGTGTGACAGTATAGTTATTCGTCCTGTTAATGAGAGATTTAAACGGTTCTGTGTTCTGCCACGTCACGCCGATCGCAGTGAGTAAGGAATCGAAGCCGCGGCTTATGTTGACACCACTCATTTCGTGGTAGAAGTCGTCGATCTTCTTATAGAATGCCGAAACAGAGATCAGGCCAATTGTGCCGCTATAAACCTGTGCATTAACCTCGTAGTTCGCTGCTTTCGTATCACGTAGCGACGGGTTTCCCAACGTGATGGGAGTCGGGCTGCCAGAGACGACCAAAAATCGGGGCAGGCGCAGATCATAATCCGGTCTCGCAAGCGCCCTGTATGCCGCAAAACGCAGGCTGAGAAAATCTGTCGGTCTCACGATGAGCTGGGCATTCGGCAGCCAGATAGTCTCCGTATATGCCGCCGTGGAGTCCTTGATTCCTGCTGTGGCGGAAACAACAATGCCTATGGTGGAAAGCCCTCCGGGAGCGAACTTTGATTCGTAATCGTTCCTTTCCTGCTCCACCCGGACTCCGGCAATGAGGGTCATCAGTTGCCCGATATTCAAGCTGTTCATGAGAAAGCCGGCAGACAATCTCTCGGTTACATTGTACTCGTTCAGCAGTGCCTGATCATTGGGATTGTACTCCAGCGAGGCTCCCGACACCCCGTTCTTGTTCAGATCGTACCACTGCCTTAACGCGTTGTCGTCAATAAGGGGGTTCATTCTATAGAGGGACATAAGATCCCGTGTCGGAGCAGGCTGGCTGATGAAATCTGAGAGCGAGGGAGAGCCTATCGTACGATGAAGGTAATAATCTTCAAAGCGTGTGCCCGTCAGGTTGATTTTCGAGCCGTCCAAATTGTTGGAGAAGAAACCATGGAGATACGAATTATCGTCATACTCCGCTTCGTCTCGCCAGCGTGTACGGTTCCTGTATTTTCCACCCATCTTCAATTCCCCGGAAAGAAGGTCAGTCAACGTATACTTCCTCGCTAGGTTCAGTGCCACCGACCGTTCGAGTTCAGAATTTTCCTTTCGAAAACGCGAGGCAGTCGTCAATGTAGCTGCCTGATAGTCATTCGCCGCCCAGGGTATGATGTTGAGCTCCGGATGATCTCTCCCGGAAGGCATGGATTCCCCATTGACAATGACGACTCCTGGCGTCTCCGTAAACGCCATTTGATAGTCGAACGGATTCGTCACTTTTGAATTTGCGTAGGATATATTCCAATCTGCCTCAAATCCCAGAAGGAAGTTCTTTCCTTGTGAGGACACACTCAGCGTGCTCGTCCCGAGCTCAGTATACCGATAGTTGTAGTCCCAGTTGACGCCTCCCGCGCCAGCTGGGTAGATTCGATTATAGAGCGAGATGTTTCTTGAGGTGCTACTGTACAGTGCCGATACTTTTACAGTGCCGCTGTCGGGTGTATTCACATCGAAAATAACCTGACCGCCATTGCGTTCGCGTAACTCGTCAGTGAAATCAACACGAAATTGGTTGATTAGATAATCGTTATCGAGTCCCGTCGTGCTTGGATCATAACCAGAGAGACTCGAGTTTTTGAAAGTGCGGTAGCCGTACGTGATGTCTTCTCTGCTCCGTATCTTTCTCTCTGCATTACCCTGGAGTTGGACGCCAAGGATGTCGTCAAAAAATCGTTCACCATACCGGCCGGAGAGATCGTATTCCTTGGACGACTTCATCAGACGATTGTAATCCCCTTTAATGTCAAACCGAAGCAAACGCTCGGAGGGGGCTTTCCGTGTCACCAGATTCACTGCTCCAGCAATTGCATCGGCATCCTGATCGGGAGTGAGCGTTTTATACAATTCAATTCCCGCCAGCGACCCTTGCGAAATCATGCTAAGGTCAACATCCCTCGACGTTGAGTCCGTCGCCGGCACCCTGACACCATCGACGGTGATATTGCTGAACTTTGAGCTGAGACCGCGAAGCACGACCGTTGTGGCCTCACCCCCTGAGCGCAGAATGGAGACGCCCGGGAGGCGGCCTATGGCTTCAGCGGCGTTCGCATCGGGGAGCTCTTTGATTTTCTCTTCGGATACGACATTAACGATCGTGTTGGAAGAGACCTGTCGATTCATCGCGGCAATCTGACCGCGCATCTGCCCCGTTACAATGACCTCTTTGCCCTGAATAACGGTCGCGGTCAGCTGAAAATTCAGCCGGCGCACGGTGAGTTTTGAAAAATCCACGGACACGATCTTCGCTTCGTAACCAATACACGAAACACGCACATCGTAGGTCTTTGCAGGAATGTTGTTGATCTTGTATTCACCTTCGATGTTTGTGGCACTCCCCATCCCCGTGCCCACTAAAACGACATTTACGCCAATGAGTTTTTCGCTCGTCAAAGAATCTGTAACGACACCTGTAAGTGTCGCTTGACCGAACGCAACAACCGGTAACAGGAAAAGCGTTAGCACAAGGAGAGGTACGGAGAGCGGAGCCTTCATAGAAACCCCGGTTCATGATTTGAGTATGGTGGAACATGATCAGGATGGGCAACGAAGCAGCTTGCTCCGCACACGTGTGCGGAAGCAGACAAATCAGTCGTGGACACCGTATTCCTGATTGAAGTATGCAAGCATGGTTGGAGCTCGGTGCGACCCTGGTTCGCTTGTATGATGTGAATTTTGAACGACGGTTCGGATGAGCGGAAGCCTGGATCGCTCCGGGTTTACTTAATCGTTTACTTTATCGCTGCCGGTGCGACACTACTTTAGCAAAAGAAAGGGGTTTTGTCAAGTGAATTGAGGGGTTTTCTGAGAAAGAGAAAGGGCGCCATTCTTATTTCTGCAAATAAATAAGAACCAGCGCCCTTCTTGTACGGAATCAATTTGCACCGTTACAGCAGTGCCTTAGGCTCCAAGAAAAAGAGGGACAATGTGACGTTTGTACAGATTCTCCGAGACGTTCTGTCCGATCGTCTTACGATACTTCACCAGCATGTGCAGATACCGATCACCCATCTCAGCTGCAACTTTGTAGCCGACATGGAGCAACTGTCTGAAATGAAGATTGTATCTCGGATCTGACTGATTGTGTCTTAGCGCGCACGCATAGTCGTCGCTTCCCCACGATCGGACTTTCCGGGGATCAGGAAGCTTCGAGCGATCGATATTGATGACAGTCTCATACGGCTTGCAGAGTTCATCAATCCTGCTGAACGCCTCGGCATAGATCTCCTGTGCCACACCCAATCCTTCACCCCCCGCCATCGCCAGGCCGATCAGTTCTTCCAGCCAGGTAGTGCCCGCAGTCTTGAGATGTAACCCAGCATTGTGCTTCTTCACCGCCCGATGGATCACCGGATAGAGTGAGAACTTATCACTGCCAGAGTGAACGCTGAGCTTGAGATTCTGCGGCAGATTGAATGTCTTGATGGCATGCCCGATCACCAGGAGATCCTCCTCGAACTCCGTGGAGAATTTCTCTACGCTGCCGACATAATCAATCCCTTTCAGGAATGACCCGGTGAACTTCGGAGCAATCGTTTGAACCCTCACCCCTTCCTGTGCCAGGGCAGCAAGGATGAAG
Source organism: Bacteroidota bacterium (assembly GCA_049522195.1). Taxonomy (GTDB): domain Bacteria; phylum Bacteroidota; class Ignavibacteria; order UBA10030; family UBA10030; genus UBA9647. Next base: position 35,753 of record JBEKOB010000011.1, on the reverse strand, counting down.
AACAACTGAGCGGGTGTCTGCGGCTCGTTCGCTTCGTCTGTCGACACCTCTGCCACGAAATTCTGCTCCTCTTTCTTTTCCGCAATGTGACGGTAAATTCGGCCCGCCTCTTTTACCGCAAAGAGATACTTTCGTCCAATCGCATACAAGTCATCTTTCGTTACAGTTGTCGTCGTGTGAACACCTGCCAGAGGAAAAGCCGAAGTGTACTTCATCATCGATCGAACAAATGTTACTATTTCTTGCTCATCAGTCACCTTCCCGATGAAATCAGCGACATCAAGCGTATAGAAGTTGCTTGAATCCAAAAAGAGGTCGACATTCTTCAGGCCAATATGGTCTGCATCCACATAGTACGAAGCGCTCCAACCGCGCTCTTTGACAGCAGCGTCAGCGGCAATCCGCGTGTCTGCCGGTTTTGTGCCGACGATTGTATGCTCACGGAACGATTTGTTCCACACGGGCACGATCTTCACACCACGCTGATCGGCCTGTTGAAGCGCCTGCAGCTGTGCCGCACCTTGATGTCCAAACCTGTCGCCAACTCCAATCGAGTACTTCTCCAGTGTCATAGATATCTACTCTCTCTTTTCCTGAGTGAATCGAATAATGCGTGTGATATGGTCCGGCGGTTAGACGATGTAGGTCGATGAGGCTGTATCGCCACCGCGACCGGTCCAGTTTGTGTGGAAGAACTCTCCCCGCGGCTTATCGACCCGCTCGAACATGTGCGCACCAAAATAGTCCCGTTGCGCCTGCAGAAGATTTGCCGGCAGACGGGCATTGCGATAACCATCGAAGTAATTCAGCGCCGTCGAGAAGGCCGGAATCCAGACCCCATGCATGACTGCAGTGGCAATCACACGTCGCCATGCTTCCTGCGATGACTCAATCTTTCCCTTGAAGAACGGATCGAGCAACAGGTTGGCGAGTGTTCGGTTTTTCTCGAATGCCTCCTTGATCTTGCCGAGGAACGCTGAACGGATGATGCAGCCACCACGCCACAACAGCGCGATGCCCCCGTAGTTCAAATTCCATTTGAATTCATCCGCTGCCGCTCGCATCAGTGTGAAGCCCTGGGCGTAAGAGACGATTTTTGAGGCGTAGAGAGCCTTCTCGAGATCCGCAAGAAAAGCCTTCTTGTCGCCGGTGAATGTCGTGCCCGGCCCTTTCAGCATCTTGGATGCGGCAACCCGCTCCTCTTTAATAGAGGAGAGGCAGCGAGCAAACACGGATTCGCTGATCAACGTCAGGGGGATTCCGAGATCGAGCGATGTCACGCTCGCCCATTTTCCCGTCCCTTTTTGGCCTGCGGTATCGAGAATCTTGTCCACAAGCGGCTGTCCGTCTGCATCCTTGTAGGCGAGGATGTCCCGTGTGATTTCGATCAGATAGCTGTCGAGATCGCCCTTGTTCCAGACCTTAAAGACCTCGTGCATCTCGGCGGCATTCATGCCAAGCAATTCGTGCATAATCTGATATGCCTCACAAATGAGCTGCATATCGCCGTACTCGATTCCATTATGCACCATTTTCACAAAATGACCCGCTCCGTCGTTGCCCACCCAATCGCAGCAAGGGGTTCCATCTTCCACCTTTGCAGCAATAGATTGGAAAACCGGTTTCACGAAGGGCCATGCAGCCGGTGAACCACCAGGCATAATCGACGGCCCTCGTAGCGCTCCTTCCTCTCCTCCGGAAACGCCTGTTCCAATGAACAAGAAGCCTTTGGATTCGAGGTATTTTGTACGGCGGATCGTGTCAGGAAAATGCGAATTGCCCCCGTCAATGATAATGTCACCTGCTTCGAGATGGGGAATGATTTGTTCAATGAACTCATCGACCGGTTTGCCCGCTTTGACCATCAGCATAATTCTGCGCGGCTTCTTGAGCGAAGCGACAAGATCGACAATCGAATGCGTGCCGATGATCTTCTTTCCTTTTGCCCTGCCTTGCACGAAGTGGTCAACCTTGTTGACGGTTCGGTTGAACACTGCGACGGTAAAGCCGCGGCTTTCGATATTCAACACAAGGTTCTCTCCCATCACCGCTAACCCGATGAGTCCGAAATCAGCTTGTTGTTGCATTCTTTCCATCCCTGTTTGTTCGCGTGTCTAGTTGAGTGTTCTAAATCCCATTGCCTGCACAAGAGACTTCAGGCCGGCAGGCGCATTCAGCAAGTTCAATGTGTATGTCGGGAATTCTCTTCGAAGCGGATACGCTCCGCGCTGCTTCTCGAATGTCTCCGGGGACAATCGCAATCTGGCGTCATCGGCCAGAATATCATATGTTCGCTTCACGAGACCGGCGAGCACTGACTGGACACTCAGATTGCCGCATTCGACCTCAAGCGTCGTCATGGCGGGCAGTGGCACCTTCTCGGGATACCACGCATGGAGGTCCAATCCAAAAAACCGGCTGAAGGCCTGCACGCTCATCGCTGTGCCGTTTGCTTTCCCGTCTGCCGAGTATCCGGCAATGTGGGGCGTCGCGATTTCTGCAAGCCCAAGAAGCTCGCGGTCTATGTCCGGTTCGTGTTCCCACACATCCAATACACAGTCGGCAATCATCTTGTTCCTGAGCGTCGCCTTGAGTGCACTCCCCTCTACGACCTCGCCCCTGGACGAATTGATGAGAATTTGATTCTTCCTGAACCTCGAGAGGAGCCCCGCATTCACCATGTGAAACGTTTTGTCCACCCCATCGGGATTCAGCGGCACGTGAAACGTGACGATATCCGACTGTCCGATGACTGTTTTGAGTGATACAAAATTCTTCGATCCCTCGCGACGTTCTCGCGGGGGATCGTTCAGCAACACACGCATTCCCAAAGCCCGGCAGAGATTTTCCACCTTGCTTCCGACGTTTCCAACCCCAACGATGCCGATGGTCCTCTGAGCTAGCTCGAACTGAAACTCTTCAGCGAGATGAAACAGCGCCGCCGCGATGTAATGCTGCACGGAGGACGAATTGCAGCCTGCAGCGTTCGTCCAGAAAATGTTATTAGCTTCGCAGTACGTTGTATCGATATGATCGAAGCCGATCGTTGCCGAGGCAATGAACCTGACCGTTGTTCCTTCCAGCAACGCGCGATTGCACTTTGTGCGTGTGCGGATGATCAGTGCATCAGCGTTCCGAACGTCGTCCCGGGTGATCTCCCGCCCTTCAAGATAAACAACATCGCCGTATTTCTCGAGCACACCATCGATGAACGGAATTTTCTTGTCGATCACGATTTTCATAGGATCCGGCTGGTGAGATGCTTCCGTGCGGGAATTCTCTGAGGTACATTCACCATTACTTGAACCGGTCTTTGTGCGCCCAGAGCCCTAGTGCGGGATTCAAGATGAAGAACACCTGTTCGCCATCGGGCATCATGTTGAATCCGTCCCTGAGCTTCTTGGGATCATATTTCTTCATCATCACATTCAAATCAGCATACCTGAAGTTGACACTCTCAATTTCCTGTCTTGTCAGATGCCCCGGACAGTACGTGATTGTGAAACGTCCCTCCGACGAGCCGTGGATGAGGTGAGCAGCAGCACTCAGGTTATGCTTCAGATCTTCCGTGGTCTTTACATACTGCAGCACTTCGGGCGTGGTCACATATCCGTACTTGCGAATGAGCTCATCAATCTGCTTGTCCTCACCAAATTCCTTTAACCCGGGGGCCAGCACGATGAGCTCACCGCCATCGGCGATTGCCATCCGTGTCCGGTAGACGCTCTTGTTGCCGAGCCAGGTGCTCTTGAACTCCGAAGGATCCAGATACACTATCACCTTTCTGAGCGGTTCGTCGAGCATTTGAAAGTTCACTTTTAGAGAGAGCTGCGCTGCGAGATGGAAGCACTCTGCATCATCCCCTACAAACAAGCCCCGCACTTTCAGCTGGCCATCTTCTCCACGTGACACCACTGTGAGAACGTAGACGATCGGAAGGTGTTTTGCGAAGTGCTCTGAGGCATAATCGAGGACTCGCCTTACCGGAGTGTCGGCGCGTCCCATCATACGCTCCATGCCATAGACAGCGCCGAGAAAATGGCTCTTGTTAATGCCTTCCTGTCCACCAGTGCCGACGAATATATTCTTGTTGTGACCGGCCATTCCGACCACTTCATGGGGCACAATCTGTCCGACGGAAAGAATCAGGTCAAATCCCCCTTGTACAAGGAGTTTGTTGACCTGCGCTTTCCATGCATACTCGAGCTCTCCTTCCGATTGCTCCCGGATAAATTCTGCAGGAACTTCACCAAGCGTCACGATATCGTTACGCCAGTCATGGATCCGGAATAGGGCGAGAGGCGTATCGCCGAACATCGATCGGATATCTTTCTCCTGCATCGGGGAGTGTGTCCCAAGAGCAGGAAGTATATCCGTCAACCGCTCACGGTAGTACTCCCATGCGAGACGAGTCAGGATACCGGCGTGAGAATGAAACCGGGTGTAGTCCGGCGGAATCGCAAGAACTTTTTTCCGCGCGCCGAGCTTTCCGAGTGCTTCATTCAGTCCCGCTCTGAGATCTTCCTCACGGAGAGCGTCGTTCTCAGATCCTCTTTTATAGAATACCATTGTGCGCCGCTCTCCTACCTCTTGATCCTGGCTGAACCGCCGCCCATGACATGCTGAATTTCCTCCATCGTTACCATGCTCGTGTCGCCACGCGTTGTCTGGAGCAACGCTCCATGTGCAGCACCCATCTCAACACACTCCTGGGGTGATATTCCGTGCAGCAGACCGTACACAAACCCGCTGCAAAATCCATCGCCGCCCCCAACCCGATCTTCAATTTCCAGGTTCTCATACCTCCGGGAGCTATAGAAAACGCCGTCATAGTACATGATTGCCGACCAGTTGTTGACCAGTCCGCTCACGACCTCGCGGAGTGTCGTCCCCACGGCCTGAAGATGCGGATAAGCCTTGACCACCTGCTGCACCATTTTCTTGTATCCCTCAATCGGCAGCTGCTTCAGATTCTCATCCGTTCCTTCCACCTGGAACCCAAGCACCTTCTGAAAATCCTCTTCGTTGCCGATGAGCACATCGATGAACGGCATGAGCTTCTTTGTCTCTTCGATTGCCTTCTTCGACGACCAGAGTTTGCTCCGGAAGTTCAGGTCATAGCTGACAATTGTACTGGCTTCGTGGGCTGTTTTCATCGACTCGAACGCAACAGCTGCGCAGCTGTCGCTCAAGGCCGTGAAGATTCCCCCGGTATGAAACCACCTGACTTTTCGTTGTTGAAAGATTCGTTTCCAGTCCACTTCACCCGGCTTCATATGCGCTACGGCTGTGTGGCCGCGATCGTAGAGCGTCACGCTCGCACGCACGCCAATACCAACCTCCGTGAAGTTGAGCCCGATCCGGTCGGTGCGACCCGATCCGTCATACGGTACCCAGATGACTTCGCTGAGATCCATGCCGCTCGTGCGAGCATGATTCTGGATAAAGTGTCCGAGCGGATTGTCTACAAGACGCGAGATCCAACCCGCCCGCATTCCATACCGTGAAAGAGCGTATGCGACATTGTACTCTCCCCCACCGGCGTATGCTTCAAAGACCGGAGTGAGCTCAATCCGCTGATGTCCCGGAGGACTCAACCGGATCATGCACTCTCCCAGTGCAAGGAGATCGAACTCAGTGTCGGATGCTGCAAGTAGCTTCACACCCATTGCTGCTCCTTCCGATACATATTGACAGTACCCTACCGGGTTTTTCGGCCCTTCTTGGCCGGTTTCGCCTTAGGTTCAAACTGCGTGATCTCGGCTCCCTCCCGTTTGCTCTGCCAGATCGCCCACGCAATCGCTATAGAGCAGAGAAGCGCTGCCATTGCTCCGATTGTCTTCATCGCCCATTCTGTTCCAGGCGCTGCAAGCTTTGGCGCGATCACGTTGTATTGGAGAACCAGGCCCAGTGCTAGCAAGCTGACCATGTTCATGACCTTGATCAGAGGATTGACTGCAGGACCGGCGGTGTCTTTCAGCGGATCACCGACTGTGTCACCTGTGACGGCCGCCTTGTGCGCCTCAGAACCCTTGCCGCCATAGATGCCATCCTCAATCAGCTTCTTTGCATTATCCCACGCACCCCCCGCATTGGACATGAAGACTGCGAGGAGCTGACCGACGAGGATCATGCCAGCCAAAAATCCACCTAACGCATAGGGTCCAAGCAGGAAACCTACGGCCAAGGGAGCCATAATGGCGAGGAATCCCGGGCCGATGAGTTCTTTTTGCGCGGTGTTAGTACAGATGTCAACCACACGTCCGTAATCGGGCTTCTTTGTACCTTCCCAGATTTCAGCGTCACGGAATTGTTCTCGGCATTCCCGGACGATATCGAATGCTGCGCGCCCAACGGCTCGTATCAGCATACTGCTGAACAGAAATGGCACCGCACCGCCGATGAGGAACCCGATGAAGACCATAGGATCCGCAACGGTAAGCTTTCCGGCCTCTACAAGGTACTGTGCTGTTGTCATTTCGTTGATTCTGTCCTCACTTCCCACCGCGATCACCGCAATGAAGCTTGCGAAGAGCGACACGGCAGCGATGACTGCCGAACCGATCGCAATCCCCTTGGTTTCGGCTTTTGTCGTGTTCCCGACAGCATCAAGGTCAGCAAGAATCTGACGTGCGCGTTTGTAACTCCCCGGGTTGGCTGCTTCCATTTCCTTCGGCTCGTAACCCATTTCACCAATGCCGTTCGCGTTATCTGCCACGGGACCGAAGACGTCCATGGAAATCGTGTTGCCTGTCAACGTCAACATGCCGATGCCCGTCATCGCAATTCCATAGGCGATGAACAACGGAGGAGTGCCGGAGTACACGAGCACTGAAAGCATGATCGCCGTCGCAATCACGATAATGGCAGCCACTGTGCTCTCGTACCCGACCGCAATTCCCTGGATGATGTTTGTTGCGTGCCCGGTCGTACAGGCTTTCGCCAGGCTCTTAACTGGAGCGTGACTCGTGTGCGTGTAGTAGCTCGTGACCTTGTTCAGAGCGACGGCAAGGAACACGCCAATGAGACACGTCCACGCGGGACGCAGATCGAGCCCCGGTATTCCCCACGAAGCGATGGCTGAGAGGCCGCCTGGATCACCGTGGGGGAAGCCGGCCGCAGCTGTTGGATTCAGGAGAAGATATGCGGCGTCGAAATGGAGATAGAAGTATCCCAAGACGAAGAACCCGACGACACTGATCACCGATCCGATCCAGAAGCCACGGTGAACGCTCTTCAGCGCCTTGTCTGATGAATCATGCTCCCCAGCCCGAACAGTGTACGTGCTCATGATTGACCCGAGGACGCCGATACCGCGCACAAGAAGCGGGAAGATGACTCCTTTATGTCCGAAACTTGCCATTCCAAGAATCATGGCTGCCACGATGGTGACTTCATAGCTCTCAAAGATATCGGCAGCCATGCCAGCGCAATCTCCGACATTGTCTCCGACGTTGTCTGCGATCGTGGCCGCGTTGCGTGGATCGTCTTCAGGAAGATCCTTCTCAATTTTTCCGACGAGATCTGCTCCGACGTCGGCCGCCTTTGTGTAGATGCCGCCGCCGACGCGCATGAAGAGCGCTAGCAACGTTCCGCCAAAGCCAAATCCCAGCAATGCCTCATACGCCTTGTCGCCGAAGATCAGGAAAATGATCGTGCCGCCCAGCAATCCCAACCCGTCGGTGAGCATTCCCGTAACAGTCCCGGTGCGATAGCCGAGCTGCATTGCTTTGCCGTAGCCGTGCATTGCTGCTGCTGCAACGCGGAGGTTTCCGGTGGTAGCGAGGCGCATGCCGACAAATCCCACGGTCCAGCTGAACAGTGCACCGACGAGGAAGGCGAACGCTCGCCCCCATCGGAATGCATCAACAGCGCCGGTGTACGTAATGAACAACAGAACTGTGATGACGATAATCAGCGGACCGATTCGCTTGAACTGGGCGCCAAGATAGGCGTTTGCACCTTCGCGGACAGCTGCCGCGATTTCCTTCATCTTGTCTGTTCCGGAATCGGCAGCGTTCACCTGCCTCATGAGGAGAAGCGCGTAGAGAAGTCCGGCAACGGCGATCCCTAGAACCGACAGGAGACTAAAGATCTCCATGGGGGAATACTTCGGATCGCTGAAAAGGGAGAAGGCTTGAAAGTGAGGGGTTTCAGTGACGGCCGACGCTACCTTGGTGCTGTCCTGACCATACCCGATCTGCCAGATATAGACGGCTGCAAAAAGCACCATCATGAGAACCAGGTACGAACGTCGGACGGCCTCAGATTTGAAGTGTTTTCTTATCGAGTTCATTGTTGAGACCATTTCTCGTTAGACTGCTTGTGTATGTCGTTGGTACGGTTATACCCTGACAACGCTGCATCGGGGCTTGCACCGGCCAAAGCCGGGACGATCCTGAAGGTTTGCTGTTATCATGGGTTTGTGTGGTGAACAAGAATACAATCCTTCCCAGAGAATCGTAATTACGAAACGAGGCTCTCCGAAGCCGATCTCCACCATTTCGCATACTCGACTTCCAGCGCGCGGCGATCGGGGAATTCGTAATACTTCATGCCGGTCTGATCGCCGATGAAAAACCCGCGACGGATGGTTCTGAAGAATGCGTGGTGACGCGGCGACCGTGAAACCGTCTTGGTTTTCTTGTCGCCCCCCTTTTCCAGATCGTTGACGCAGTCGATAAGGTGCAGGGGATCCTGATATGGGAGATATCCTGCAAGCATGCCGCTTTCGTCCCGGTCGAGAAGCATATCGACGAAAAAGAGGCGCGGGACGTTGACCGGATTCTTCGGATCGGTCATAAACTTCAGGAATCCCGACGGCGGAAGCGCCGAAACGACAAGCGGGTAGACGGGACAGAGTTCTTCATAGAGATTGGACCCCGGCTTTTCGGTCTTCACATCGTACGAGGAAGAATCGAGGGACAGGACGCGCCCATCTGCCGTGCAGAGATGGAGCTTCCCGAACGAAGAGAGGGGAAGATGTTCGAGAACTCTGTACACAGAGATATATTTACTGCGTTTCGGACTGCCGTCCATGTGGGGTGCGCACCGTTCCTGGAGGTCGTCCATCCTGAAATAGTCGCTTTTCAAAGAAGGATCGATCTCAAAAAACAGCACGTTCCCCCGTGTGTTCTTTTGCGTACCAATCGCCATGTAGCGACCGAATGCTTCAGGCTCAAGATGGGACGCGACAAGCGCTTCGAAACGATAGCAGAGCATGTACAAGTGTATGTTCATAACAACCTCCGGAACTAACCGACCGTGTCGGTCGTACAGCTTGGTGAACGGTGATTAAGGACAAAACTATTGTACGGATGGCGTACGAGGATTGTACGCCACAGCCACTTCGTGTTTACCGGACAAACCTCCACCAGTCGTAATATTTGTTCTCCAGATCGTCATGCGAAGGCATCGGATAGAACAGCAACTCGCCCGGCGCAGCAAACCAGAATCCATGTTTAATCAGCGAATACGAAGCTTCAACGAGCGTTGTGCTCAGGCTGATCGTTTTTGTTTTTTTGGACATATCCGCCTTCAATTCCAGGAGATAGTCATAAATGCGCGACGGATTGGTTTCCGGAATCGGGGAGTACATGATTTCACGGTTCTTGTTCTTTTCCAGGAACTCGGAAACGTTAAAATCATATTGCGTGAAACAGATCTTTGGCGCGCCCTTGGACTTCGTCTCCGTCGTGATGTATTTCCCAAACGAGCGCTGGTCCAGCGTCGATGCAATGAGGTTGGTCAGCGGGGTCATTTCCTGATAGATGCGCACCAGTCCAGCTTCGTTCACAGCATCGTACGGTTTTGCGGCGAGTTCCAACGACTTGCCGTTTGCCGTAACCAGGTAGAGGTTCTTCATCGCCTTCAGTTCGACATGCTCGAGCACGGCGTAGGACGAGATGAATTTGGTCTTCTTCGGACGGCCATCCGGGTGCGAAACAGTCAGCTCGAGATAGTGATCAATATCGAAATAAGGGTTCCGGAAATTGATGTCAACCTCCACGAAAATGACCTTCCCCTTGTAGTGCTTGGCGCTGCCGATAGTATAGTGCTCGGCAAACTCTTTCGGCTTCAACTGAGAAGCGACAAGCGCGTTGATGGGGAAAACAATCATATACAGGTGTTTTTCGAATTCAGCCATTGCCTTTCCTCCGCATTGCTGGGTTGATCATCATGATGATAGTTTTCAAGTTCTTTGCAAGTGGAACGTCTCCTGATACTGCCGGATTCACGTGTTCGGATGGACTAACGCTGGATGCGCGCCGAGCCCCCTTTTGCAAACGCCCGAACCTGTTCGAGCGTCACCATGGTCGTGTCACCGGGGGTTGTCGTCAGCAGAGCACCATGTGCCCATCCCAGCTTGACGGCTTCCTCAGGCGACTCGCCAGCCAGCAGACCGTAGATAAAGCCGCTGGCAAACCCATCGCCTCCACCCACGCGGTCAAGCACATCCAGCTCACAAGGCGGTGCAATGTACGTCTTTCCGTTGACCCATGCCACGGCACACCAGCTGTGGCGATTGGTCGAATGTACTTCACGCAGGGTTGTTGCAACGGCTTTGACCTGCGGATGCTTTGCAATGACTTTTTCAATCATACCAAAGAATGTCTTTGGGTCGAGTGACGACGATGCCGCCACCTCCGGGCCCGGAATGCCCAAACCTTTTTGAAGGTCTTCCTCGTTTCCAACAAGGACATCCACATTCTGAACAATGCGACCGACAACTTCGACTGCTTTCTGTGAGCCTCCCCAGATATTCCACAATTTTTCCCTGAAATTCAGATCAAAGCTGACGACAGCCCCTGCTTTTTTCGCGGCTTTCATTCCTTCGATGATCACTTCCCCCGTTGTTGCCGACAAGGCCGCGAAAATACCACCGCTATGAAACCAGCGCACGCCGCCGGCAAAGATCGCCTCCCAGTCGAAATCGCCTGGTTTCAACTGCGCCGCCGCTTCATTGGATCGGTTGTAAAACACTACCGGTGGACGCACACCATGCCCCTGATCGCTATAGACGGTGGCCATGTTTGGCCCGTTCACACCATTGTGTTTGAAGTGCTTGTAGAACGGCTTCACACCCATCGCCTTCACTCGCTCCGCTATCAGGTCACCGATTGGATAGTCCACCATGGCGGTCGCGATTCCGGTGTTCATCCGGAAACAATCAGCAAGGTTCGCAGCCACGTTGAACTCACCGCCGCTGACGTGTATCTGGCATTGTGTGGCCTTCCGAAAGGGAATAATCCCCGTATCCAACCTGTGTACCAGGGCCCCCAGCGAAACCAAATCCAGTGCACCGTTCGGGCGAACATTCAATTCATTGCTCATCACGTGCTCCTTCGTACTTATTGAGTCATTCTCTTTCTTGTCCACGTATCTTTTCTAGACCCCGGAGTATGCCGCGAACCCGCCATCGATCGGAAGAACGATTCCGGTGACGAACTCGGATGCCGGCGAAAGCAACCACAACGTCGCTCCGAGCAAATCCTCCGGTGTCCCGAAGCGCCCCATGGGCGTGTGATCAATGATTTTTTTCCCGCGGGCCGTCAGCTCTCCTGTTTCCTTCTCCGTAAGCAGAAACCTGTTCTGGTTTGTGAGGAAAAATCCCGGGGCAATGGCGTTCACTCTGATTTTGGGCGAATACTCCTGCGCCATATGCACTGCGAGCCACTGCGTGAAGTTGCTTACCGCAGCCTTCGCTGCCGAATACGCTGGAATGCGCGTCAACGGGCGGAACGCATTCATCGACGAAACATTCAGGATAATCCCCTCCTTCTGCTCCGCCATGTATCGGCCAAACACCTGGCTCGGAAGAACTGTCCCCAGCAGGTTAAGATCGGAGACGAACTTGATTGAGTCAGCGGGCAGGCTGAAGAACGACTGTTCGGGACTGGTGGTCGCCTTCGGGTTGTTCCCTCCAGCTCCGTTGATAAGACAGTCGATCCGTCCGAAGTGACTGACGACCTCCGCCGCAGCGTATTCGAGGCTTTCCCTGTCCAGCACGTCCCCCTTGGCCACGAGGTACTTTCCTTTGATTCCTTCAAACCGTTGCACGACCCGCTCTGCGAGGGCGGGGTCACGATCAAGGATTGCGACGTTTGCGTTACAGCCGACGAGCGCACACGCCATCTCTCCGCACAAAACACCTCCTCCTCCGGTAATGACGATCGTGCGGTCGGTGAAATCATATTGTTTTGTCAGTTCTGCCAGATTCATGATCTCTTCCTTTTCCTTCTAGAGTTCCACAGGTTTTGCATTTCGCAGCAGCAGCGTCATGATCCCGAGCGCGAGCAGATACGCGGAACCGCAGATGATGAAAAGGGGAATATAGCTGCCCGTCCCCTCCACGATGTATCCCGAGCTTGTCAGCAAGATCATGCCCCCTACAGATCCGGCAAATCCGCCGAGTCCGACAACCGAGCCGACCGCCTTCTTCGGGAACATATCGGAGGCGGTTGTGAAAATATTCGCCGACCATCCCTGGTGGGCCGCTGCCGCCACGCCAATGATCATGATTGCGAGCCACATATCGGTTACACTCGCCGCGGTGATGACAGGGACGACCAGAAGGGCACAAATCAGCATTGCGAGCCTGCGACTCTTGTTGACCGCCATGCCCCGTTTGATCATGGCACCGGAGAGATAGCCGAAGCCGATGCTGCCGATGCTTGTCATCATGTAGATGACAATAAGCGGCAATGCCAGACCCGTGAGTGTAAGTCCAAAGTTATTATTGAGAAACAGCGCCAGCCAATAGAGATAGAACCACCAGATCGGATCCGTCAAGAATTTGCCGATCACGAATGCCCAGGTTTGTCGAAACTTGAGCAGCTCGACCCACTTGACCTTTTCACTGACTTGCTCGATAGGATCGCTGAGAATATAGTTGAGTTCTTCCTTTTTCAGCTTCTTCGCGTGTTCGGGTTTCTCATAGAATATGATCCAGAACACAAGCCAGACGAACCCGACGGCTCCTGTGAACACGAATGAGGCTTGCCATCCGTACGTCACCGTGAGCCATGGTACGACTGCGGGTGCAACGACAGCCCCGATGTTCGCACCGGAATTAAATATGCCGGTTGCGAGCGCACGTTCCTTCTTGGGAAACCACTCGGCAGTGGCTTTGATGGCAGCCGGAAAGTTTCCCGACTCGCTGAGTCCGAGGAGCGAACGAGCAACTCCAAACCCGAACACCGTAGACGCCAGGGCATGCCCCATCGCCGCGAAGCTCCACCCGATGATTGACATGGAGTATCCGATTTTCGTTCCGTACCGATCGATGAACCAGCCGAACAGAGCGAGCCCGATCGCATAGGCGGCCTGGAAGGCCATGGTGATATATCCATACTGAATGGGAGTCCAGCCGATCTCTTTCTGCAGCGTCGGGGCAAGAAGGCCGAGGATGTTTCGATCGAGATAGTTGATCGTTGTCGCGAAAAAGAGCAATGCACAAATCATCCAACGGTAGCTGCCAATCTTGACGGGTCCTTCGCCTGTTGGTGTCATAGCAGGATACTCCTTTGTGTTTCGTGTGCGAAATCCCGATCGATCTTGATGCCGCGATGAGGACTACAGTTTATAGGCTTTCTTCACCAGTCCGTTCGCCAGGTCATAGATCATCTCCTTCGCCTCGTCCATGTCCACAATGTGTCTCGCCACAAGGGTGGCAAGGAAATTTGCGTCGACACGCCGCGACAAGTCGTGTCGCGCGGGAATCGATACAAAGGCACGGGTATCGTCGTTAAAGCCGACAGTATTGTAGATACCAGCCGTTTCAGTGACCATGGTCCGGAAGCGTGTCATTCCCTCGATACTGTCGTGGAACCACCACGGTGGTCCGAGCTTCATCGCCGGGTAGTATCCGGCGAGAGGGGCAAGTTCACGCGAGTAGGTGGTCTCATCCAGCGTGAAGACGATTACTGTCAATCGCGGATCATTGCCGTACTTGTTGAGAAGCTCCTTGAGGTTTTGCGTATACTCAGTCTGCATCGGAATATCACATCCCTTGTCCGGCCCGTACTTCTCATAAATCTTCTTGTTGTGATTGCGGTCGGATCCCGGATGGATTTGCATGACCAGGCCGTCCTCAACGCTCATGCGTGCCATCTCCATGAGCATATGTGCCGTGAAGAGAGCCGCATCGTCCTTTGTTGATTGGCCAAGCAACGCTTTTCGGAATACTCTTTCTGCTTCTCCTTCTGTCAACTCATGCGTCGCGGGCGAGAAGACACCGTGATCGGTCGAGACGGCACCCATGGTCTTGAAAAAAGCCCGGCGGTTTTCTAGCGCCTGGATGAACCGGCGGTACGACGTAATTTCCAGCCGGGTCCGTTCACCGAGCAGCTCAACATTCGCCCGCCAATGCCGGTTGTTCAGATCCGTAACACCATCCGGCCGGAAACACGGGATCACGTTCCCTTTCCATCCCGATGCGTGGAGCTTCTGATGAGGTTCAAGCGTGTCCGTCGCTGCGTCCGTTGTCGATAAAACGGCTATTTTGAATCGCTCGAACAATGCACGGGGCCTGAATTTCGGCGACTGAAGTTTTGCGCTGATCTCATCGTAAATATCGAGTGCCGTCGCACCCGTGAATCGTTTCTTGATTCCAAAGACAACCGAAAACTCGTGACTTACCCATGCGCCGGTCGGCGTACCGCGAAAGAGATAGTAATGATCGCCAAACAGTTTCCAGATCTTTCGTGCATCGGTTTCGCCTCTCGACCCGTCGAGTGCCGGAATCCCCAGGGACTCGTGCGAAATCCCCTGCGAGTAGAGCATACGGAAAATGTAGTGATCCGGAACCAGAAAAAGCTCAGTGGGGTTTGGGAACGGCTTGTTCTCCACGAAGATATTCGGATCAACATGACCATGCGGACTGATGATTGGCAAATTCTTCACGGATTGGTAGAGTTTCCGTGCAACGGTCCTGATCGCCGGAGCCGGATCGAAGAAGCGGTCTTCGTTCAGTATGAGTCGAGGATTGGATTTCATATCTCCCTTTGTCTATGATTGGTGAGTCTGGAGGCTCACGCTGTTTACGCCAGGTCGTTCACCTTGACGCCATCCATGTCGTCAAAGACTTGGTTTTCACCCCCCATAGCCCAGATAAAGGTGTAGTTCTGTGTACCCACCCCTGCATGAATCGACCAGCTCGGGTTGAGGACAGCTTGCCGGTTGCGCATCATGAGATGTCGTGTCTCCTCAGGCTGGCCCATGAGATGCACAATCATTGCGGCGGGTTCAATGTTGAAATACATATATACTTCCGATCTGCGCTGATGCGTATGCGGCGGCATCGTGTTCCACACGCTCCCCTCTTCCAGTTCGGTCAGGCCCATGACCAGTTGGCAGCTCTTGATGCCGTTGGGGTGGATGTACTTGTAGATCGTGCGTTTGTTTGCGTCTTTCTGACTCCCCAGTCGTGCCGGCTCCGCATCAGTGAACTTGGCATGGGTTGTTGGAAATTCCTTGTGAGCCGGATAGCTCACGAAGTAAAACATCGCTGGCTTGTCGGCGGTCTGGCTGGAGAACTCAATCGTTCGCACGCCACGTCCGATGTAGAGAGCGTCTTTGTACGCCATCGCATAGGCTTTCCCATCGACGGCGATGCTTCCCTCACCTCCTGTGTTGATGACACCGATTTCCCTTCTCTCCGCAAAATACTCCGCCGCCATTTCCTTCTTGGTTCCCAGGAGCTTCAGAGGTCCTTTGACTGGAACAGCTGATCCCGTGATGGACCGATCGATATCAGAATAGACCATCGGCACATCATCAGGTACAAAGAGATGATCGATCAGAAATGATCTCCGGAGTTCTTCCGTTGTCATCCCCCGGAGTCCCTTGGGATCTGTCGAATAGCGTACGTCCATTGTTCTTCTCCTTTTCAATAAATCTGAGACATCATCCCTGGTACATAATTTTTCCACTCACTCACAAACGATCTAACGCTTGCTTCGCTGATACCTGAGCATCGCTTCTACAAAATAGTAGTCAGCGTATATAATCGAGACATCGACTTCGGAATTTGCTGGCTTGCTGCCGACAGCATGATTCAGGACAGCATGCGACTTCGTTCCTTCAGCCAGATACGGAGCGTAGCAGAGCGATCGTAGAATTCTCCCGGCAGCCTCTCGATAGGTCGATTGTTGCGTCTTCTTCACTGCATACTCGGAAAGTTCACATAGCGCAGATGCGGTGATAGCGGCCGCGGAGACATCGCGTGGTTCGTTTGGAATCCCGGGGGCCATGAAATCCCAGTACGGAACATAGTCCGCGGGGAGATGGCCGATGAAATAGTCCGCGGCTCGTTCAGCCGTCTGGAGAAATCGTTTGTCGTGAGTGAATCGATATGTCATCGTGAACCCGTAGATCGCCCAAGCCTGCCCTCGCGCCCAGACAGATTCATCCGCATATCCTTGGTGCGTATTTCGGACTTTGACCGAACCATTGGTGGTGTCATAGCCGATCACGTGATACGTGCTGCCATCTACACGAAAATGGTTCTTCATAGTGGTTCCTGCGTGCTTGATGGCAATCTCACGCAAGTACTTCGGGCCGCCATGTTCTGCAGCCCAGAAAAGCATTTCAAGGTTCATCATGTTGTCGATGATGACCGGATACTCCCACCTGCGATTGTCCCACGACTTGATACACCCGACAGTCGGATTGAACCGCTTCGCCAGGGTCTGCGCTGCCTGTAGGATGACTTTTTTGTATTCATCGGTTGGATACAGCCGGTATCCGATTCCGTAACTGTCGAAAACCTTAAACCCCAGATCGTGCGTCCCGGTATCGAACTGCTCGTTCACCATACCGGCTGTCCACCGCTCAGCAGCGGTGCGGAAAGCTGGATCCTTCGTGTAGTCGTGTAAAGACCAAAGGAGTCCTGGGAAGAAACCACTCGTCCATTCGCGCGCGTTAGTCGTCTTCCAAGATCCGTCTGAAAGCGAACAACGCGCGAATTTCGTGCCGTCGTGAATCTCATCAACGGATCGCTTCGTCTGTTGGGCGGCAAACATCAGAGCGTGCACAACCAACGAATCGAGGCTTTGCGGGATTGCCCACTGCGGTGCGATCACGAGCGCCATCACAATGTATGGGACAACCCTCATGGCGATCCGTTCGTCTCTCAAGGTTTGATGCGTTTGTGTTTTTATGCGTGCAGCTAACGCGCCATCCAGCCGCCGTCCACAATGAGCACGTGGCCGTTTACATAATCGGATGCGGGGGAAGCGAGAAATACTGCCACACCAGCCAAGTCCTCGGGTATTCCCCATCGACCAGCCGGAATCCTATCGAGGATTGCTTTCGACCGGGCAGCGTCTTCGCGCAATGCTTTCGTGTTATCCGTTGCCATGTACCCGGGAGCAATTGCGTTGATGTTGATTCCAAGTGAAGCCCATTCGTTTGCAAGAGCTTTCGTCACTTGCGCAACAGCTCCCTTGCTCGCGGAATAGGCCGGAACGAATATTCCTCCCTGGAAACTCAGAAGGGACGCGATGTTGATGATCTTACCCGATTTCCGTTTCATCATGTCACGTGCCACTGCCTGGCTGAAGAAGAACACCGTCTTGGCGTTCACCGCCATAATGTCATCCCAGTCCTTCTCCGAATAATCGATGGCCGGGGTCCTCCGGATCGTCCCCGCGTTGTTTACAAGAATATCGACCTTGCCAAACGTATCGATCGTTTTTTGCACGAGCAATGGAATAGGGTCGATAGACATCAGGTCGGCAGTGAGAGCCAGTGCTTTTCGACCCAACGCTTTGATCACTGCGGCAGTCTCTGTTGCCTCTTCCCGGTCGACGAGGGCAATGTCGGCCCCGGCTTCTGCCAGACCGATCGCCATGCCGCGCCCCAGGCCTCTGAAGCCGCCGGTGACGATTGCCACTTTGCCTGTAAGATCAAAAGATTTCTTCATGCGATGTCCTTCATATGTTTCAGTAACGTGGTTTTAGCTATGAGCCTTGTTTCCGTTGCGCGCGAGGGAGTTTCCTTTACCGTTCCGCGCCTTTTTTGCACCGCACGACTCACGGATTACCAAATCGGGTTTCACTACTCTGCGGATGACGGTCCTCTTACCCGACATAAACCGGAGGAGCAGTTCCATTGCCTGCTTCCCGATTGCGTCAGTCGGTTGGCGGATGGTTGTCAGAGGCACTGTTGCATATTCTCCCCGCTCGATATCGTCAAACCCGACGACCGCAAGGTTATCCGGGATCTTCAGTCCCCGTTCGAGCGCTGCATCCTCAAGGCCGAGTGCTGCGAGGTCGTTATAGACAAAGATCGCGTCCGGCCTGACGGCAAGCTTTGAGATCTTCTTTCCAATCTCATATCCCGATTGATAGTCGTGCCGTTCTCCTTTCATCCGAAGGCGAAACAGCAACCGCTTATCGGCTCTTCGGCCATTCGCTCTCAAGGCTTCTTCGTAGCCCTGTCTGCGGAGACCCCCAACCAGATTACCTTTTTCACCGTCGACGAAGCCAATCCGTTCATAGTCTAGCCTGATGAGATGTTCTGTCGCGAGATAGCCGCCAAGCTTGTGATCACTGCCGACAAACGGAACATCTTCATCCGCGGTGTAGGAGACCATGACGAACGGGAAACCCTCGCGGAGCAATCTGCGGATCGTCGGTGACGCATGGTACCTGTGGCTCATCGACGCGACGATCAAACCGCTGACGCCGAACTTCTTGAACCGGGCGATCTGGGCATCTTCCTTTTCAGCCTTACCGGAGGAATTGGAAATGAGTACATGATAGCCAAGCTCGTAGGCGGCGTCTTCGACGCTGTGCATCATGCGGGAGAAAAAGGGACTGCTGAAATCCTGGAGGACCAATCCGATCGTTTTCTGTTCAAGGCGGGGCGCATCGACGGATGGTTGTGCAACGTACGTTCCCTTGCCAACGCGGCTGTATAGTGCCCCCTCTTGGATCATCGTCGCCAGCGCTTTTTTCACGGTGATCAGGCTGACTTTGTAGGCGGACGCAAGTTCCGCGTGAGAACCAAGCTGATCGCCGGGTTTCAGTTCCTTACGCGCGATCTTCGACTTGATCTCGTCGATAATCTGAAAGTACAGAGGCGTTGAATTGCGGACATCGATTGGCATTTCCTAACCTGGTATACTAGGTATGTCAAGAGTACACGTATTGTCCGCTATTGTCAAGTCCTTTTTTCATCCCGAACAAATGGTATTCCGATTCCTGGCACGGGTAGAAAAGCCCTGGGAAACGGGCACAGAGGGGATTTCGGCTGGGTGAAGAGTATCGGGAATAAGACTCGTGGTGGGGGACTATGACCTATGTTCGCCTTTCATCAGGACGAACATTCTTCATCGCATAATGAACGTGGTTATTCAGCTCGATCGAACCACCGATTCATGCGGTCCGATAAAGGAGACAAAATTCCATGAAAACGGCGTCGCTCACGAACGAGCTCTGCAACGATGCTCACTGCTATTTCCTCTGCCGTCACGGCGCCCAGATCGAGACCAACCGGAGCATGAACTCGTTTGAACGCCTCAACAGGTATCCCTTCTTTTCGAAGACCGTCATAGGTCGCAGCAACCTTCTTGCCGCTCCCAATCATGCCAATGTACCTCGCCGACGTATTGATGACAAGACGTAAGACCTCTTTGTCCGACTCGTGCCCATGTGTCACGATCACGATGGAGGTCGATGGTGTTATGGCAATTTCTGAAAACGCCTCGTTCCATTGTTTTGATATAATGCGGGCCGCTTCTGGAAAGCGCCCGGGTGTGGCGTATTCTTCCCTGTCGTCAACAACGGTCACCGTAAAGCCGGTTGCTGCGGCTATTGTCGAGAGACAACGACCAACATGGCCGCCCCCACAGATAATCAGCGGCTGTATTCCAACAATCGGTTGAATGATCAGCTCGCCTCCTTGCGAAGCGATGTGCCTCACGCTTTCCTCCCGATGAGACCGCTGGAGACTTTGAAGGAATATTCCGGTCTCAATTTCGAGTTCTTTCAGAAGTCCATCGAATAACTGGAGGAGTACGACCTGCTCAGTTCTATCTTCAAACGCATACCTTGTTACCTCACCGGACGGATCGATCCGGCGCAGAAGCGTGCAATCATTCCCGTCATTGTGCATTCCGGCTAGCCGCGAGAACACGGCGAGAGCCTCTTCGCCAATCCTCTCGATCAACACCTCAACGGTACCACCGCAAATCATGCCCTCTTCGCTGCCGGACTCGTTCAGTTCGAATGTTCTTGTCACCGATTTTTTGGCATCAATAAAGAATTCTTTCGCTTCTTTGGTTACACTCGCTTCAAGCAATCCTCCGCCAACCGTTCCCAGCACGCGCATGCCATGTTCGCAAACCAGCATGGAAGAGCCGGTGGGCAATGGCGCTGATCCCGACGACGAGACAATTGTTGCAAGCACCACGCGGTCACGCGCCGCTAAAGCGCTGACGATTTCAGACAGGATGTTCATGATAAGCGGAGAATCAACGCTGCTTCGCAGAATCCGTATAGACGAGCGGGAACATTGCGTACCAGGCCATTGCCTTCACGAGCTGGTTAATGGCGATCTGCTCGGTTGCCATGTGTGCATAGATCTCGTTCCCCGGTCCGAAGCCGATGCATGGGATGCTGTGCATGCCCATCACGGCAACGCCGTTCGTGCTGAATTGCCAACGATTGACTACCGGCTTTTCCCCAAACAACTTTTCGAACGAGGTCACACCGCTCCCCAGCGCAGGATGGTTCTCCGGCAAAAGCCAGGTGGGGTAATATTTCTTCGTCGGATATGTCAGTCCTTTCCAGCTCGGGACAGCGTAATCCAGCACAACGACATCAGCTTGCGCCTGTTTCACGCTCGGCAATTCCTGGATCTCCTGCACGGCCGACATCAACGTGTCCGTTGCTGCCAGGCGGCGGTCAAGATGAATCGAAGAGGAATCTGCAACTGCACAGAGCGAGGGGGACGTTGAGCGGATTTCTGAAATCGTGACTGTTCCCTTGCCGAGGAATGGCTCCCCCTTGAGACGGTCATTCAATTTTTCTATGTCTTGTATGATCGGAGCCATCTTGTAGACCGCATTCACTCCACGCTCCGGAGCCGATCCGTGACACGATATTCCCTTCGTATGTACCTGGATTTCCATCCGACCCCGATGGCCGCGGTAGATGCCGAGGTTTGTCGGTTCTGCAATGACAACGATTTCAGGACGTAGCTTGTCCTCATTGATGATATACTGCCAGCACAATCCATCGCAATCTTCTTCCTGCACGCTCCCGACGACGTAGAGTGTGAAATCGTCCTCGAGCCCCAAGTCTTTGATCAGCTTGCCACCGTACACAATTGAAGCAAGAGCACCTTTCATATCGCAGGCGCCCCGGCCATAGATGATGCCATCCTTCTCTGCTCCCTTAAAGGGATCGACCGTCCAGTTCGCAGGGTTGCCGACATCGACCGTATCGACATGCGCGTCGAGAGCAATGATGTGTTTCCCTTTACCAATGCGGCCGAGGATGTTCCCCATCGGATCAATCGTCACCTCGTCGTACCGGCACCGCTCCATTTCCTCTTTGATACGCTCAATGACCTGCTCTTCCTGCGAACTGATCGACTTGATCGCGATCAGGTCACGCAGGAATTTCACCACCTGCCGTTCATTGTTTTGTGCTGCGCCAAGAATCTTGTTCTGCATACTTGCCTTTCCGTCAGCTGGCCAGAGTATTGAATTCGCCGATCAGCGTATCGAAGTATCCTACCTCATCCTCAAACAAGCTTCGCCAGTACTCGGGATCCCATTGTGCGTTGATCTCTTCGTAGGTTTTTCCCTGTTGCTCCACCCACGTGTAGTATTTAAGATTGTGAATCGCCTTTCGATCGTAGTAACCCAGTTCCTTGAAGAAATCGATCGATTGGTGTGCAAGCGGTCCGGCATGATCCCTTGCCGCCGCCACTGAAGAATATGCGCCGCGTTCCTTGCGAAGCTCTTCAAGCCGCGACTGGTAGAGATCAACAGAATCCGTGAAGATTGTGAAGACGACATCGTCGCTCGTCAATTCGAAGTACTTGGCTGCCTTCATCGCAGCAAGCATGTTCCCGATACCGGAGATACCGAGAAGCGACAACCGATCCACCTGTTGTTGCGGAATACCTAATGATGCAAGATACTTTTTGCCGTCCGGTTCATTGAAGAGTCTGAGAACGCGCATGCAGTCTTCGTCGTCGACGGCAGCTACTGCATCCGTATTTCGGACGTTGTGAACCCATGGCACGTGCTTGTCTCCGATGCCTTCGATGCGATGGCCCCCAAAGCCGTTCATGAACAGCGTCGGGCACTGCAACGCTTCGCCGGCGACAATCTTGAGATGGGGGTGCTGCTTCTTGAGATAGTCTCCTGCGGCAATCGTTCCCGCAGAGCCGGTAGCGGAAACGTACGCAGCGGCTCGCAGCTTCTCGGAACCCAGTACGCTGAACACTTCCTCAATCGCCGGACCAGTAACGTTATAATGCCAGATCGGGTTGCCAAATTCCTCGAACTGATTGAAGATGATGTTAATCGGATCTTTCTTCAGCTCCCAGCACTTGTCATAAATCTCTTTCACATTCGACTCGCAACCCGGCGTGGCGATGACCTCCGCACCGATTTCTTTCAGCCACTGGAATCGCTCTTTCGACATTTCCTCCGGGAGTATGGCGACCGGTGTGCACCCGAGCAAAGCGCAATCGAACGCTCCCCCTCTGCAGAAGTTGCCCGTCGACGGCCATACTGCTTTGTGCCGCGCAGGATCAAACTCTCCGCTGACCAGGCGCGGGACAAGGCAGCCGAACGCAGCGCCAACTTTGTGCGCTCCGGTCGGGAAGTACTTGCCGATGAGGCCAATGACGCGGGCCCGCACACCGGTGATCGCAGATGGGATTTCGAGATAATTCACACCGCCGAACATCCCCGTCTGCATGTCATTCTTCCAGGTGATTCGAAAGAGATTGAGCGGATTGATATCCCAGAGACCGATTCCCGAGAGCTTCTTCCTGATCGACTCAGGAATGAGCTGTGGATCGCGCATCTGCGCAAAGGTCGGGATAACCACACCGCGTTCTTTGCAGCGTGCGGCAGTTTTCTTGACAACATCGGGGTAGCGCTGCTTAATGATTTTCGACATTTCAGACATCCTTACACCGTTCTGCTATAATTGCGTTTTATGATTGCCCGGAGGGTCTCCAACGGCTTCTGCATCCGCGTGAGAAAGATGATCGCTGCAATCACAAACGGTTTGAATCCGGCCTCTGCGTACGTAGCCAGCCGGTATTTCTCAAAGACGGTTTTTGAGACCTCTCCTTGCCCACAGCTTACCCCGGAGATGTCTGCCGGGAGACAATGCATGTAAAGGGCTTCGCCCTTCTTTGTCAGCTTCATCTTTTTTTCGTCGCACTCCCAGTTCTTGAACCGGGCGTTGTTTGCCAGGCACTCTTTCTCCAGCCCGATCAGCCCTTCCTTGTCATTCGCATTGAGTAATTCTGTCCTTCGCTGCATCACCTCATAAGGGGCCCACGATTTTGGATAAACAATGTCTGCGCCTTCGAATGCCTGTTCCATACTGTCGACGACAGTGAACGATCCTCCACGCTGACTCGCATTCTTCTTCGCTACATTCACAACGTCGGGAATCAGATCATATCCCTTCGGGTAGGCAAGCGAAACGTTCATTCCAAATCTCGTCATCAGACCGATAATTCCCTGAGGAACTGAGAGCGGCTTCCCGTAACTCGGGGAGTAGGCCCACGTCATCGCTATCTTCTTGCCACGAAGGCTTTCCAGCGATCCGAAATGGTTTTTCAACTGCAGGAGATCGGCCAGCGTCTGGGTCGGATGATCGATATCGCACTGAAGGTTTACGACAGTCGGACGGCGATGAAGAACACCTTTTTCAAAGCCCTCCTCTACTGCCGCACCGAACTCACGCATATATTTGTTTCCTTCGCCCAGAAACATGTCATCCCGAATACCGATTGTCTCGGCGAGAAAGGAAATCATGTTGGCGGTTTCTCGGACGGTCTCGCCATGAGCAATCTGGGATTTCTCTTCATCAAGCTCAGAGAGCCCCAGACCCAGAGCGTTCACCGCCGACGCAAAGCTGAACCGTGTGCGTGTTGACTTGTCCCGGAAAATCGAAATGGCCAGACCGGTCTCGAACGTCCGGAAAGAAATCCCTGCCTTGTGCAGGTGGTTGAAGATTTCTGCAACAATGACGACCCCCTTGATCTCATCGTCACTGCGTTCCCACGTAAGGAGGAAATCCTTGTTGAACATGCCAAGCTTGAGTTTCTTCAACTCACTGAGTGCTGACTGTAATTGCTTTTGTGTCATCGTACTCCCTTGTTCACAACTTCACGATGGTGATTTGTTACGCTTTCACGCGCATCTCAATGCACCCATCCACCGGGCAAACGAACTGACAGAGACCGCAGCCGACGCACCGATCCCAGTCGACGTGAGGAACTCTGTTCGGCCGTTGGTCAATGGCCGTATGGCCACCGTCGCGGCATGCGACATAGCAGACGTCGCATCCGATGCAGAGCTTTTCGTTGATGTGGCTCCGGATTGTCTGCCGTGGCAAATCATCGTGCATGACGATATTGGGCAAAGCCTTGCCGACGATTTCTGACGGAGAAGAGAACTTCATATCATCGAGGTAGTGCGACATTCCATTGCGCAGCTCATCGATCACGTGGAACCCGTGGTGCATCACCACCGTGCAGAACTCAACGACGCCGGCACCAACAGCCATGAATTCGACCGCATCGCTCCACGTCGATGCCCCGCCGGTCCCGAGAATCGGGATGTCAACGTTGCGGGCAATTTCCGCAATGGTCCGGAGCGTGATCGGCTTGATGGCCGGGCCTGTCATGCCGCTATACGTCGATTTTCCTCCCAGACTCGGATGCGGAGCAAATGAGTGAATATCAATCCCCATCAGAGCCTGGATGGAGTTGGACGCCGTGAGTGCATCGCACCCGCTACGTTTCACCGCCCGTGCCACTTCGACGATGTCGGTGACGTGAGGTGTTATCTTGATGGATACCGGGGTCTTCGATGTTGCCTCTTTGACCCAGCGAGCGGTGAGCTCAGTGGCACTCAGGCTTTGTGCAAGCATTTTTCCCGGATCCTCACCGATGTTTCCCTGCGGGCACGAAAAGCTGCATTCGATGAGGTCTGCTCCTGCTTTTTCAAGCCGTTGGACGAGCGATTGCCAGTCTTCTTTCCGCCCTGCCATGATGCTTGCTGCCACCATCTTTTCCGGAAACTCCTTTTTCAACGTCCGAACGTTGTATTCGACCTTGTCGATGTGATGTTCGGAGATGAGGTCGATGTTTCCCATCCCGAATAGTTTCTTCCCTTCATGGTTGAAGGTGGACATCATCGGATAGCAGAGATCGACGCGCGTTCCCTCGATAGATGTGGTCTTCAGGATTGCTCCCGCCCACCCTATCTCAAATGCACGGCGGACCATGTCAAGGTCGTCCGTGGACGGAGCTGCGGCAAGGATGAATGGATTCTCGAAGTGAATCCCGAGAAAATCGTACGATAAATCCCGCGCTGGATAGATTTCAATTTCCTTCATGATTTTGTATTCCATACGTTTCCCCTCACCTCGCTGTCAAGTATTCATGGATGGCGCGGGCAGCGTACTTGCCGTGCGCCACCGACTGAACGATCGTTCCTTCCCCTTCAATCATATCGCCACCGGCAAACACTCCTGGCATGGATGTTCCAAAATTCTCCGCGACCTTCACATATCCACTGCCTCTTCGATCGAAATCGCCGAGCCACTTTGCTTCAATTGTCTGACCTACGGCGATAATGATGGTGTCAGCTTCAAGCACAAAATCGGACCCCTTCAGCTCAACAGGCACCGGTCTGCCGGTTTTGTCTTTTTGTTTGCCCAGCCGAGTTCGACGGCACTTGATCCCTTGCACTTTGTTCTTACCGACAATGCTTACCGGGTTAACCAGGAAACGGATCTCAACCCCCTGTCTTCTTGCTTCATCGAGCTCGCCTTTCCACACACGCATTTCCTTCTCACTCCGGCGGTAAATCAATATCACGTTCTCAGCCCCCAGCCGTTTCGCAGTCGCAGCCGCATCAAGCGACACATTGCCACCGCCCACGATGATCACTTTCTTGCCCACCCTGACGCTCGATGGCTTTGCCTTTACGTTCTCCAGGAACGAAAGCACCGGCAAAACCCCTTTGAGGTTCTCACCGGGGACTCCCAGCGTGCGATCTTCGCCGAGTCCAACGGCAAGAAATATCGCTTGATGTGCTTTCCGGATCCGGTCGAACGCTTTCGCATCGACAGTCTGTTTCTTCAGTCTGAAGAATCGGGACAGAAATTTGGTGTCGGCCTCGAGCTCGCTGACCGCGAGTCTGAACGAAGGTATGCTTTGTCGTGGAACTCCGCCCGGTTTGCCAGCGTCGTACATATCGACCTGATGCCCCAATTTTGCCAGTTCGAACGCGCAGCCCAGTCCGGCCGGACCCGCACCGATGACTGCAACATTCTTCGTCGACTTGGCAGCTAACTTCGGTGCCGAGAATCCCTTTTTCTGTTCCTGTTGCGTAGCAAATAAATGCAGCTCGCGAATTTGAATCGGCGCATCTTCCTTGGTGCGTGTGCAGACCGACTGGCAAAAAATCTCTTCTGGGCAAATCTTGCCGCACGTGTTTGCCAGCGCGTTGGACGTCTTGACTACCTCAGCTGCTCCAATCACGTTATCCGATCTGATCATCGAGATGAACTTGGGGACGTTGATGTGGGTCGGACACGCCTCCATACACGGAGCGTCGAAACATTGCAGGCAGCGCTCGGCCTCGGTTTTCGCTTGTTGGGGAGTCATAACATCCGGGGAGGTTCAGGTAAGAGTTTTGGGTTTGGAGTTGTCAGTTTTGAGTTTGGAGTTTCAGGTTCAAAGTT
The DNA here is from genome assembly GCA_049522195.1 of Bacteroidota bacterium. GTDB lineage: Bacteria > Bacteroidota > Ignavibacteria > UBA10030 > UBA10030 > UBA9647. The sequence goes on along the minus strand of JBEKOB010000011.1, from coordinate 8,790 downwards.
TCAAAGTATTCGATTTACAATTCACCGTTCACTATTTACTATTCACTTTTCACGCTTCACTTCTCCGACCTCTTTTATCGCATCAACAATTTGTTGATATCCACTGCACCGGCAAAGATTGCCTGAGATGGCGGTGCGAATCTCCGGTTCGGAAGGATTAGGAGAATGGTCAACCAGCTCTTTGGCGCTCATCAACATGCCGGGAGTGCAGAAACCGCAGTGGACAGCGTCGTGGTCGAGGAAGGATTCTTGAAGAGGATGTAGCTTTTCGCCATCAGCCAGTCCTTCTACCGTAAGGATTTCCTTGCCGTGGACCTGGGGAGCGAGGACAAGACATGAGTTGACCGCTTGATCATTCAGCAGCACCGTGCACGCACCACACTCGCCAATTTCGCAACCCCGTTTTGTGCCGGTGAGACCGAGCTCGTCCCTCAACAGGTCCAGAAGCGTTATGTTCGGACGGACTTCGAGATCGTAATCTCTGCCATTGATGGTTGTCTTGATCGAAACCAATTTCATGAATCCATCCTTACCATAGTCGTAGGCGAAGTAAAACTTCGCCTTACAAGCGCGTCCTTTGCGGTTTGCCTCTTTACCAGCGACAAGCTTCCAGCGCACGCCGAACGAGCACGGCGATCACCGGTTCCTTGTACTCCGTCGACCAGCGCCTGCCGGTAAACGATATCATGACTTCGGAGACTTTCTTTCCTGCCTCGACGAACAACTCTCGTGCAGGTTCGTGGCCGATCAGGAGGTTCTCTGCTTCAGCCACACGGTGCCAAGTCGGCAGTGCAGCGCCCGGCACAATCCGCGCGTCAGTCACCAATCCAGACTGATCCGTTTTCAATATCGCAGCGACACTGAGCCTGGAAATTGACAGGGCATTCCGGCGTCCCAACTTGATGAATGAGCTTCGTGCATCTCGAGGGAGTTTCGGGAATCGAATCTCAACGAGGATCTCTCCTTGTCGTGCCGCGGTGACATACGGTTTTGTGAAGAAATCCGAAAGCGCAACTGTACGATCTCCTGCAGAGGATTGCAGTCGGATTCTGGCTCCAAGAGCGATAAGAGGGGGAACGGTATCAGCGCAAGCAGCTGCATTCATGATGTTGCCGCCGACTGTGCCCCGATTACGAATTTGCGGCGACCCGATGCCAGCGGCCGCGGTTTTCAACAACGGCGCATGGGTGCCGATGAGAGCGGATTGGAGAATATCCGTGTGAGTTGTCAGCGGCTTGATGACAATCGTGTCGCCGGATTCTTCAATTCCCCTCAGCGATGAAATTCTGGAGATGTCGACGATTGAGCCGGCCACTTCATCTCCTGACTTCCGGAGCTCGATCAGGACATCAGTACCACCTGCAAGGATTTTTGCGCCACTCCCAAGTTGTCCCAGAAGAGTGCAGCTCTCTGCGATTGATTGAGGGGAGTAATACTCGAAAGGCTTCATACATTCCCCCCACGGATCTTGCACGAATCAACCACCATTGCGTCGATTGAGTTTTTCTGATCCGACCCGCGTTTCCCGTGGCGAGTCAGTTTGTGACCAAGCAGAACCCGTTCAAGGTTCGCTGGCAGTTCATAGATCCTTTTTCCGGTCGCGTTCGTGATCGCGTTCACGATTGCCGGTGCGGCAAGTTCATTCGTCGGCTCGCCAACAGACTTTGCGCCGAATGGCCCCATCGGATCTTCGTTTTCCACAATGATCGTCTTGATCCGTGGGACATCCATCGATGTTGGGATCAAATACTCGTCAAAGTTCAATTGTTTGGGGAGAGCGTCCTCGATCTCAAACTCTTCCAGCAAGCCGTACCCAAGTCCCATCGCAACGCCACCGCACATCTGACCGACGACCATCCCACGATTGATAGCTTTGCCGACGTCATGGACCGACACAAAATCGATTACATCGACTTTTCCGGTTTCGGTATCCACTTCCACTTCTGCTGCGTTTGTGCCATACACAAAAGTGAAGTAGGCTTCCCCGTGACCTTCTTCTTCGTGCCAGGAGGTCGGTGGCGACTTATGCCAGCCAAGTCCGATAATCGGTTTTCCCTTGTCGAAGCAAGCGGTCGCAAGCTCGGCGAACGACGCCAGCCGCTCGCGCTTGCTTGTGTCCACGAGATAATTGTCTTCCAGGTCAAGCGCACCGACATCGACGCCTGTCATCTCCGAGCCGACCTCGAGCAACGTAGCTCTGACTTTCTCTGCTGCGTTCTTTGCCGCTGATCCTCCCATAATTGTTCCGCGGGAAGCGACGGTCGGACCTGAATCGGCTACGCGGCTGGTGTTGGTATTCAAGAATTGAATGCGGTTCATCGAAATGCCCAGCACCTCAGCCGCAATCTGCGACATCTGCGTCTGCGCCCCCTGCCCCATGTCCGTGACGCCGGATGAGACAATCACGCTTCCGTCAGTCTGAACAGAGACGATGGTCTCTGCTGCATCGGTCCCTTCGGCACCGAGAGAAACGCCGCGGTAGCTGCAAGCCAGGCCAACACCGCGTTTCTTTTCGCCTTCCTTCACATCACGATATAATTTCCACTTCTTCTCGAAATCGATGGCATCGACTGCTTTCGTGAGCACTTCTTTGAGGCTCACCGTGTGTGTGAGCTGCTGTCCTGTTGCTGTCACAGCTCCCCCCTCAAAGCCGTTTTTCATCCGGATTTCGAGAGGCGACATTCCGACTTCCTGTGCGAGCTCATCGATCATCGACTCGATGGCGAAATTGACCTGCGGTGAGCCGAAGCCGCGCATCGCCCCTGTATAGTTATTGTTGGTATACGCGGCGTAAACATCCGTTTGGACGTTCTCGCAATAATACGGACCTGTTGCCTGAACCACCGAACGCCAGGTGACGAACGAACTCATGGACGAATATGCACCGCCATCGGCGATGCAACGAATCTCCATCGCGGTAATCGTCCCGTCCTTTTTCGCTCCCCACTTATAATAGAGCACGTAGGGGTGACGCTTGTAGCTTTCCAGCATCGACTCTTCACGCGTGTTCACTATTTTCACCGGCTTGCCGGTCTTGATCGCCAGAAGCGCTGCGCGGCAGCACATCGACGTCATTACTTCATCCTTCCCGCCAAACGATCCGCCGAGGGTTGATTGCACAATCTGAACACGATTGAGGGAAATGTTCAGTGCATCTGCCACCGACCGGCGACTGGAGAAGAGATTTTGCACCGACCCTGTGATCTTTACGCCCCCTTGCTCCGCGGGCTCAGCGAGAACAGCTTCGGGTTCGATATAGGAATGCTCGACGAACTGCGTTTTGAATTTCCGCTCCAGAATGAAGTCGGATTGTGCAAACCCCTTTGCGATGTCCCCTTTACGGACTTTGTGATGAACAAACTCATTTTTCTCGCCGTGCAGAATAGGTGCGTCCGGTTTCATCGCCTCTTCCGGATCAGAGACGACGGGGAGCGGCTCATACTCAACGCGAATAAGCGCCAGTGCCTGCTCAGCAACTTCTTTCGTTCTTGCCGCTACCAGCGCGACTCCATCGCCAAGATAGCGAACCCGATCCTCTGCAAGAATTTGCTGGTTCTTCAGGACTATCCCAAAGACCTTGCTTCCGGGGATATCCTTCGCTGTAAGGACTGCTTCAACGCCGGAAAGCTTTGACGCTGCAGACACATCGACGGAGCGGATGAGGGCGTGAGGATACTTCGAGCGAAGCACCTTTCCCCACAACTGGTGTCCAACCGAATAGTCCTCGGCAAACTTCGCCCTTCCTGTCACTTTCCCCCAGGAATCAACACGACGTTCAGATTTGCCGATGATTTTGTGCTTACTTGCCATGCATTCGACTCCAAAGCTTCTTCGCAACTGCTGCCGCTTTGTGCATCACGGCATCCTCATCAATTCCGACGAGCTGATTGTTCCAGACTATCCAATTGCCGTTTACAGCCACGTGCCGAATCATGGTCGCGTTCATTCCAAACAGGAAGTGACCATGCAGGTTGCGTGACGTGAGTGGTGTGGGTGAAGCATACTCGAGGACGATCAGATCCGCAGGACTCCCCTTTTCCAGCTTGCCGAATGGCTTGTCGAAGAATTCCGACGCCAGCTGTTGACCGTTCTGCAGCATTGTTGGGAGGCGTGAAAACTCCGCTCGGTGGTCCGATTCTGCGTTGCGGAAGTAACCGAACTTTGCTTCCTCGAACATGTCTGATGGGAATCCATCAGTCCCCAGAGCGGAATGTGCGCCGTACCAGCTCAGCGGAGCATATCCCACGGCGTTGTTCATGTTTGAACGAGGATTATGAACCATCCAGGCGCCGGCTTTCTCCACCACCGACAACTGTTTCTTTGAGAGATGGACTCCATGCACCAGAATTGATTTGTTCCTGAGCACGCCAAAGTCTCTAAGTCGGTCCACAATATCTCTTTTGTGATTTCTCTCCGAGTCAATGACATCGGCTTTGTCTTCAGCCACATGGATGTGGACACCGCAGTCGTACATGCCTGCCAGTTCACCCAGCCACACAAGCGAATCATCGCTCAGGGTGAATGAAGCATGCCCACCGATCGTTCCGCGGAAGTGCGCGTTGCTTGCATTCTCCGTCACAAAGCGCTCATTTTCCTCCAACCCCCGGTCACGCCGTTTTCTTCCTCCACGATCCGTCGTTTCGTAGCAGAGGACTCCGCGTAGACCGACCTGGCACATCGCGTGTTTGATGAGGTCGAGCGAGCCGCTGATGAAATTCGGAGACGCGTGATGATCGATCAGCGTTGTCGTACCGAGCTTCACCGATTCGATCGCGCCGGCAAGTGCGCTGTAGTAGATTGACTCCTCATCCAGCGATTCGTCAAGCTTCCACCAAACCTTCTGCAGGATCTCGACGAAATTCCTGGGAGAAGATTTGGGTGCAGGCATGCCCCTGGAGAGCGCTGAGTAGAGGTGGGTATGAGAACAGACAAACCCCGGCATCACAATCCAACCCTTCAGATCAACGACATCATCGTCCCGCTTTGGTCTTAACCGCGCAGCACGATCAACGATTTCGCCTTCTTCGATTCGTATATCACATGCTTCGATCGACGGTGGTGCCAGGATGACTGCGGTCGCGTTCTTTAATAGGAGACTCATGTTCGGTGCATTCAGATGAGGGAACGGTCGGACAAATGTTTTTCAAGAACTCTAAAATCGGGCTCAATTTCAAGCGCTTCGACGGCTGTGCGCTTCGCAGACTGAATGTCCTTCAGTCCATTGCCAGTAATGACAACGACCGCGGAATCATCTCCAGGCACAATTCGATCGGTGATCGCTTTTTTCAATCCGGCAACACCTGCCACGCCTGCAGGTTCGCCGAAAATTCCTCCGAGCTTCGCCGTAAGGCGCATTGCTTCAAGAATCTCATCATCGGAAACAGCGATCATGTCACCGCGCGATGCTTTGATCTGTTGAATGGCCCGGCGCCAGTTGCGCGGCGTGCCGACTGCGATGCTGTCTGCAATGGTATCCGCGGAGGTCGGTGAGAGGTCTTTGCCGCTGCGAAACGCATTGAGCAATGGCCGCGCACCTTCTGCCTGGACCCCAAGCAATCTCGGAACGCGGTCGATAAAGCCCAATCGTTTCATCTCCTCAAGCCCTTTGCCGATACCTCCAATGGTGCAGCCGTCGCCGACAGAGACCACAACCCAATCCGGAATCGTGGCGCCAAATTGTTCAGCAATCTCCAACCCCGCAGTCTTCTTTCCTTCCACGAGAAAAGGATTCGTCCCGCTGTTCCGGTCGTACCAACCGAACTTCTGGCACGCTTCCCGGCAAAGATCGAAGGCGTTCTCGTATGTCCCCTTCACACGCACAACCGTAGCCCCGAAGATCAGCAGTTGTGTAACCTTCGGCTCGGGGGCCCGTTGTGGTACGAAGATGACACTGCGAAGCCCACTGGCCGCCGCCATGCCCGCAAGCGAGGAGGCAGCATTTCCGGTCGATGCACACGCAATCGTCTTGAAGCCAAACTCCTGAGCTTTCACCACACCCACAGAGCTCGCCCGATCTTTGAACGAACTCGTAGGATTTCTTCCGTCATCCTTCAAGAACAGCTTCTTCATCCCGAGGGCAACCGCCAGGCGTGGGACGTCGTAGACCGGAGTCCAGCCAACCTGCAGATACGGAACCGGTGATTGCGGAGAGATCGGAAGCAGTTCGCGGTACCGCCAATGGTCGAAGGGACGAGAACGCAGAGCGGACGACGTCAGCGTTTGTCCGGCTTTATCATAATCATATTTCACATCGAGGATACCCTGAATGCCGCACCGCGGACACGTATGAAGGTTTCCATTTTCATACTCAGTACCACAAACGAGACAGCGAAGACCAACCACGAAGGAATCACCGGACAATTTCATATAGGCACCTTCCCGGATGCGCTTTCTTTCGTCAGCGTTCTCAGTTTCTCAATGGAAAGGAGTATTACTTCATTGGTAGCGGGAAGCGAGAATTCAGGTTCAGTCTCATGACAACCAACAGCCGAAACGGCATCTTTGATCGCGAGCCATGCGGAGAGGCTGAGCATGAACGGCGGCTCGGCGACGGTCTTGCTTCCATGAATAGCATTCGGATTCGCCGCATTCTCCAGCAGCTTGACACGGAAATCGCCCGGTATGTCCTTCGCTGTAGGGATCTTGTAGGTGTCGGGCGAATGCGTCATCAGATTTCCATCACGATCCCACTTGATTTCCTCTGTCGTGCACCAGCCGACTCCTTGAATGTAGCCCCCCTCAATCTGTCCGATGTCAATCGCCGGGTTGATTGAATCTCCCGCGTCGTGAAGAATATCTGTACGGAGAAGCGTCACACCGCCCGTCAACGTGTCCACGAGTACTTCCGACGCCGCCATGGCGAAGGCGTAGTAGCGGAACGGCGTCCCCACTCCCTTGGCCTTGTCCCATCCGATGCCCGGCGTGCGAAAGTATCCTGTCGAGCTGAGGCTGATGCGACGCAGGACCATTTGCGGCATCGCCTCCGCAAATCCAATCCGGCGTTCCAGATGCTTGACGTCGAAGATCGTGTCATGGTCGAACTGAATATCGTCTATCGACGTTGGGACCGTCGGGCGTTTTTCATTGAAGATCGAAGCGACCCCTTCGGCAATGCGCTCTTTCAGGATACCGATAGCGTTCCTCACTGCGGCGCCATTCATGTCTGTTCCTGAGGACGCTGCTGTGGCAGACGTGTTCGGAACCTTAGAAGTATTAGTCGCATTCACGCGCACGCGGTCGATGCTGATCCCCAGTTCCGCCGCGGCGATCTGCTGCATCTTCGTGTGTAGTCCCTGCCCCATCTCGATGCCACCATGATTGACGAGGACGGTCCCGTCATTATAGATGATGACGAGGGCACCGGCCTGATTCAGGAACGTCGTGGTAAAGGAAATACCGAATTTCACCGGAGTAAGGGCGATCCCCCTTTTATAGAATTCGTGTGATGCATTGAATTCTGTCACGGCGTTGCGACGCGCTGCGTACTCCGATGACTGCATCAACTGATCGAACATCAGGTGCAGTCTGTTGTTTTCCACATTCTGGCCGTAGTGTGTCACGTTGTTTGCTTCGAGGCCGTAGAAGTTTATCTTCCGGATCTCTGCTGCGTCCTTGTGCAGGAATCTGGCAATGCGGTCGATAATCGTTTCCATGGCGGCCATCCCCTGCGGACCGCCGAAGCCGCGGAATGCTGTGTTGGAAGGAAGATTGGTCTTCCAGACGCGCGCCACGACAGTCATATGCGGAACATAGTATGCATTATCGCAATGGAACATCGCCCGTTCCATAATCGCAAACGACAAATCCGTTGCTGCTCCCGCGTCGCTGTTGAGCTCGAATCTGACTGCCAGCAGCTTCCCGTCATCATCAAATCCTGCTTCATAGCGGGTCAGGAATCGGTGACGTTTGCCCGTCATAATCATGTCATCATCACGGAAGAGGCGGATCTTGACCGGACAGCGGGTTGCGTGAGCGAGGAGAGCGCTCCAGCATGCGACGTGGTTTCCCTGTGTCTCCTTGCCACCAAACGCTCCTCCGATGCGCCGGACCTCCACCAGAACATCCTTCTTTTTCACTCCAAGCACTTCTGCAACGAGCGTTTGTGTCTCTGATGGATTCTGTGAACCGCAATAGACAGCCATCTCATTCCCTTCACCTGGCATGGACAAGGAGGCTTGGGATTCCAGATACCAATGCTCGGCTGCGCCTGTCTTGATTTCTCCATGCACTACATGCGGAGCTGAACGAAGAGCATCCCTGGCATCTCCCCGTTGCATCGTTCGTTCGGGACCGAGAATATTGTTCGCAGCAATGGCGTCTTCGATGCTGAGGATGGTTTTCAGCGGTTCGTATTTGACCTCAATGAGTTTTTCTGCTGCACGGCAATCGGCATCCGTCTTTGCTGCAATCAAAAAGACCGCCTGTCCGACAAACGTCACGACGCCGTCCGCGAGGCAAGGTTCGTCCTTCACCACGGGCCCCATTTCGTTGTGCCCCGGTATATCCTTCGCCGAAAGCACAGCAATAACACCTGGGACGGTTTTCGCCTTCGAGAGATCGTACGAAACGATGCGGGCGTGAGCATGGGGACTGTAGAGGACCCGCCCGATCAATGTGGTCGGGCTCGATGGGATGTCGTCGATGTACAGTGCTTCACCCGAAACGTGAAGCGCTGCACTTTCGTGTGGAATCTGTTGATGCATGGTCCCTTTTCCTGAAAAGCCTAAGAGTCCTCTTGTTGAAATCCGAAATGCAAAGCACGAAATACGAAACAAATACGAAATCTCAAAT
>JBEKOB010000010.1:0-65320 GCA_049522195.1 Bacteroidota bacterium | reverse complement strand
GCAGGTAGAACAGAGGCTTGGGGGTTTTCGAAATGCAGTTCGAGAGCTTCCTGCAAGTTTTTGAGCGCGGCTTTTTCAGTCCTTCCCTGGCTCGCGACATCCAGCTCGATACACTGAGCCACGAACCACTTTCCTTCCTTCCTGATGACAGCCGTAAATTCTCTTGACATACTTCTCCTTCATGCAGATCACTCGATGACACAAATATAATCGGAATTTTCGGAAAAGCAATTGTCATCCGAATTCGCCAACGCATTCTCAATCCCCTATTCCTTTCTTGCTTTTCAGCCATCCCTTTGGTATTATTGACAAACCACAAGGAAGCTCACGCGCATAGTCATTCGCTTCATGGAGCACGCCGCAAACTTCACTGAGCGACAGCAAGTATCCCATGATGCAGTAGACCCCCCGGCGCAGCAAACCCGTCAGACGAAAATTTCAGCACCTTCGGAGAACACCACATCGGATGCCAAGCGGTATGCCAGGATCAGGCTGCGACTCAGCTTGATTGGCGCTGCAGTGTACTTCGCGCTAAGCCTTGTTCTCCTTGCCAGCGGCGCAACGCGGGTTGTTGAACAAGTTGCCCGACAATACATCGCAAATGACTATGTTGTTCTCCTCGCATTCACGGCGGCATGTGGACTGGCCGAAACCATTCTGACACTGCCGCTGCAATATTATTCCGGATTCTATCTCGAACACAAATACAATCTCTCGAATCAAACGCTCTGGCGTTGGATATGGGAGGGACTCAAAGGACTGCTGGTCAGCATCCCGATTGTGACTCCCCTCATCCTTGCGTTCTTCTACTGTTTGAGGACGTTCGGGTCTCTCTGGTGGCTTCCGGTCGGGTCGCTTCTCTTTGTGGTCTCAGTTGTGCTGGCGAGGCTTGGTCCTAGGCTCATCTTTCCGTTGTTCTATAAATTCCAGCCGCTGCCTGAGGGCGAATTGAAGTCTAAGATCCTTGGCCTGTGCCGGAGCGTAGGGATGCCCGTGCAGGGAGTGTTCGTGTTCGACATGAGCAAGAACACGAAGAAGGCCAACGCCGCCTTCGCCGGTATCGGAAAGTCGAAACGGATCATCCTCGGCGATACGCTGGTCGCGAATTTCCGGGATGAGGAAATCGAAAGTGTCTTCGCACATGAGTTGGGGCACTACAAACTCCGGCACATCATGGTGATGATGGCGCTGGGCACACTCAACAGCTTCCTGGGCTTGTATCTGACGGCGGTGGTCTATCATTCAAGCCTGTCGTGGTTTGGATTCACGTCCGTCGATCAGATCGCAGCGCTGCCGTTGCTTGCGGTATGGCTTGGGGTTTATTCGTTGGTGACGTCACCGTTGACCAACATTGTTTCCCGGTCGCACGAGCGTGCCGCAGACAAATTTGCCATCCGTTTGACGGGTAACGCGGAAGCGTTTGGCAATGCGCTACGCAAACTTGCAGCGATCAATCTTGCGGATGTTTCACCTCATCCGATGGTGGAATTTCTGTTCCACAGTCATCCGTCAATCCAGAAGCGCATCCGTGCGCTCGGACTCGCAGACGGTCGTCCAGTGTCGGGATCACAGACATGATCCTTACTGTCATCAAAATATGTCTAGTCTGGATCAGTGCGTTTCCGCTGTCAATTATCGCGTTGCTCTCGACCCCGCTCGATCGGACCGGCCGCACATTTCATTGGACAAGCCGAATGTGGTCTCACTTTATCCTTTGGCTGTTCGACATCAAGGTGAAGACCAGAGGTGCGGGCTCGATCGATCCGTCGGAGCATTACATCTACATTTCCAACCACGCGAGCGCGATCGATATTCCGGCAGTTGTTGTGGGGATTCCGGATGATATCCGGTTTGTGCTGAAGAAGGAGCTCACCCGGATCCCAATCTGGGGGTGGGCACTCAAGTTTGGCCATTATATCGTGATCGACCGTGGCAAGGCGCGGGATGCGATGAAGAGTCTTGACAAAGCTGCTGAACGAATGCGAAACGGAGCCTCTGTCATTCTCTTTGCAGAGGGGACCCGCACACGAGACGGGAAGCTCCAGCCATTCAAACGTGGCGCATTCACCCTGGCGGTCAAAGCGGGGATTCCGATCATTCCGGTCACAATCAACAACACGTTCAAGATCCTCCCGAAGGGGTCTTTGCGCGTGAATCCTGCGGACATCGAATTGGTGTTTGGCAAACCCATCCCGACGTCATCCATCGAAGGGAGAGATGGGGAACAGCGATTGATTGAGCAGGTCCGACAGGCGATTGCCGAAACGTACATCGATCAAGGGTAGAGGATCTCATGTCTGTTACGCTCAAAGATGTTGAACACATTGCGACGCTTGCCCGTCTGGAGTTTACGGACGAGGAGAAGGCAATGTTCACTCACCAGTTGAATTCCATCCTCGCCTACGTCGAGCAACTGAACAAGCTCGACACAACCAATGTGGAGCCGCTCTCCCATGTGATCGAGCTCGATGACGCCTACCGCGAGGACGTTGTCAAACCGGGGGTAACGCAGGAAGATGCCCTGAGGAACGCTCCCGCGAAAACGGACAAGTTCTTCAAAGTACCTAAAGTGATAGGGGACCGCTGACCATGGCGCGCATCATCGCAGTCATCCCTGCCCGGTACGCGTCGCAGCGATTGCCGGCAAAGCCGTTGGTAGATCTCCTCGGCAAGCCGATGATCCAGCGGGTGTACGAGCAGGTCCGACGGGCACTGTTGCCCACCAGCGTTATCGTCGCTACGGACGATGAACGCATCGCCGAGGTCGTGCGTTCGTTTGGCGGCAATGTGATGATGACTTCGCCGGATATCAAAAGTGGCAGTGACCGGGTGGCAGCAGTCGCCCGCGAAACGGCCGGAGACATCTTTGTGAATGTACAGGGGGATGAACCGTTGATCGCGCCGGCGATGATCGACGAGGCAGTCCGTGTCATCGTCAACGACCCGACAGCGCTTGTTGGAACGCTGGTCAGGAAGATCGATTCAGTGGATGACCTCTTGAATCCGGCGGTCGTAAAGGTCGTCGTAAGCATCGGGCTCGATGCACTTTATTTCTCGAGGACTCCGATCCCGTTTCTCCGCGATGTCGAAGACCGATCGCAATGGCTGACCAGGCATACGTACTTCAAGCATGTAGGAATGTATGTATTCAGAAAGGACTTTCTGCTGGCCTATGCCGCGATGCCGGAATCGGGCCTAGAGAGGGCGGAACGATTGGAACAGCTCAGGATCCTGGAGCGCGGGTTTAGGATCAAAGTCGGCGTTACGCAGCACAATAGTGTACCGATCGATACCCCGGAAGATGTCCAGCGGGTCATCGATCTCTTACGGACTAAACGATAAGCATTCAACTCTCTTGAAAAGACCTGACTATGCCAAAAAATCACGTCAAATATATCTTCGTCACGGGCGGTGTAGTTTCTTCGCTCGGCAAAGGGATAGCCGCCGCGTCGCTTGGGCTCCTGCTGAAATCGAGGGGCCTGCGCGTCACCATTCTGAAATTTGATCCGTACATCAACGTCGATCCCGGAACGATGAATCCGTTCCAGCACGGTGAGGTGTACGTTACGGACGACGGTGCGGAGACGGATCTCGATCTTGGCCATTACGAGCGTTTCCTCGACGTCAGCTCGACGCGCCAGAACAACGCAACGACAGGACAGATCTACTACGAGGTCATCGCGAAGGAACGACGGGGCGATTATCTCGGTGCGACGGTCCAGGTCATTCCGCACATCACCGATGAGATCAAGAGACGCATCGCCGCGCTTGGATCAACCGGGAAGTATGATGTCATCATCTCGGAAATCGGCGGTACAGTCGGTGATATCGAGAGCCTTCCGTTTCTTGAGGCGATCCGCCAATTCACACTCAACGTCGGCCATCGGAACGCGTTGAACATCCACGTGACCCTCGTTCCGTATATCAAGTCGGCCGGCGAATTAAAAACGAAACCGACGCAGCATAGCGTCAAGACGCTGCTGGAAATCGGGCTTCAACCCGATATTCTGATATGCCGTTCCGAAAAGCCTCTCAATCGTGAGCTCCGTGAAAAAATCGCGCTCTTCTGCAATGTGGAATCCAATGCCGTGATCGAGGGACGTGATGCTCAGTCGATTTATGAAGTACCATTGATGTTTGAACGCGAGCGGCTCCCCGGAATTGTGATCCAGAAGCTTAATCTGAAATGCGGTGCGCCGGACCTGCGCCGGTGGACCCGGTTCGTGAATCGGATCAAGCATCCGCGCGGAAAAGTTACGATCGCGGTCTGCGGGAAATACACCGATCTTCTTGACGCGTACAAGAGCATCAACGAAGCGTTTGTGCACGCTGGGGCGGAAAATGATGTCGTTGTCGAAGTCCGGTGGGTAAAAGCGGAGGACATTGAGCATTCCGGCCCCGAGCGCTACCTGCAAGACGTCGGCGGCCTGCTCGTTCCCGGGGGATTTGGTGAGCGCGGCGTGGAGGGGAAGATCGAGGCAATTCGCTATGTCCGCGAACACAATATCCCATTCCTCGGGATTTGCCTGGGTCTGCAGTGTGCCGTCATCGAGTTTGCCAGAAACGTCTGCGGCCTGAAGGGGGCGAACAGCGCAGAGTTCAAGAAGACCAAAAACAACGTCATTGACCTCATGATGGATCAAAAGGGGGTGAAAAACATGGGGGGCACCATGCGCCTTGGCGCATATCCCTGCATTGTGGCTAAAGGAACCAAGGCCTTCAAGGCGTATCGAAAGGACCTGATTTCAGAGCGTCACAGGCACCGGTACGAGGTCAATAACAAGTTCCGCAAGAGGCTTGCGGAGGGGGGAATGGTGTTTAGCGGCGTGTCACCCGACAATTCCCTTGTGGAAATTATTGAGCTCTCTGATCACCCATGGTTTGTCGCAGGTCAGTTCCATCCCGAGTTGAAGTCCCGGGCCATTAATCCTCACCCCCTCTTCAGGGAGTTTGTGAGAGCAGCAAAGGAGTACGCGGAGTAGATTCTCTTCCTTCTGGAGAAGCGGGACGATGCACCGACACCTTTTCATACTCATTGTTCCTGCGCTTGTGCTGGTGGGGTGCACTGCGTCGTCGAAGTTTCAATCGACACTTGGCAACAAATACAGGTATTCGGTGTCGATGGTCGGGCCCGAAAAATCGAAGGACATGCTCTATCGCGACGAGCGGCTCATGATTCAGTTCCGTGTGGACGATCCGGGGATTCGGTTCCAGGCTCAGAACATCTCAGCGAACGTCATGAAAATCGATTGGGCGAGTGCGAGGATCGGGATTCACGGAACGTCGACGACGATCCGAACCATGTCGATGTTCTATGATACGACAAAGATGGAACCGGCGAGCCAGGTTCTTCCGTCACTCGGCGTCGTGCGCGACGTCATTGTGCCGCGTGGGAACACCTACTTTGACGGCGCGCAGTGGCGAGTCAACGACCTGTTGCCGACGACAGATGGGAACACTCAAGCCATGAGGAATACCATCATGCAATTGGTGGGAAGTACCTTCGAAATCCGGCTCCCGATTGAATGCGGTTCAGATGTCCGCTCTTACACATTTTCGTTCGCCGTCGATTCCGTTCATCAGATCTCATGGAGCGACTATCGTCCTGCGCCCTGGATACCTGCGCCTCCACCTGTGAAAAACCTGCGGCCAACTCCACTGGGTAACCTCACAGCCGTTTTCATTGCCGTTGGTTTTCTGGGCTTCCTGCGATACATGATGACAGTGCACAAGACTCCGGCGGTGCCATGAGCGGGTTCTCTACATCTGGAGCAAAACGTCTTGGCCTCGTTTCAATTCTGTTGCTGCTTGCGATTGCTGCGATCGTCGGTGGTTGCCGAAGCTCCAACGAGGCGACACTCAGTGAAGGTTTCTTCGAGCCTCTGAAGTCCGTCAACCCGCCTTCCGCGCCGAAGCCGTCCAGGGTTGCTAATGCAAAGAGCCCCTCGCCCTCGGATAAATTGGCCGACTCATTGCTGAATCGCCAGGGGGAACAGGAACGGCGCATAGGAGCGCTCACAGGACAACTGCAGCGTCTCGAAACACCCCGGAAAGGCGAAAAGGCCGACTCCTCGAGACCAGCAGGTAAACAGACAATTGGGATCTCGCAGCCCAAGGTGCAACCAGTTCCGGGCAAGTATGACGAGTTTCTCCGTCAGTATGAGGCCGGTCAATACAAAACAGCGTCGGAGGGATTTCAGGCATTGCTGCGAAGCGGAGTCCCGAAGGACGTTGAGGATCAATGCCGCTACATGATCGGGATGAGTCATTTCAAACTGAGACAGTTCGATCTGGCAGCCGTGTCGCTAAACATTGTTGCGAACCGGAAGGGATCAAAACTCAGAGGTGATGCATATTTTGTGCTGGGGCAGACGTACAAACAGCTCGGAGCGAGCCGCCAGGCAAAAACTATGTTCGAAGCGGTCCTCAGGGAATCATCGAAGGCAGACCTTATGGAGGCAGCACGAAAAGAATTGAGAGATCTTGAGGCTAGGAAGTGACATTCCTGCCAGGCATGTGACGGTTGGGAAGGATCTCTGAAAAAAAAGTCCCGCCGAGGTTCTCTCCCGGCGGGACTTTCTAGTGTACTGCTCGCGATCTCCTGGATTACTTTCTCTTTTTGAGAGCTGCGGAGCGCTTTGGCGGAGAGTGTGATGGGATCTCCGACTCCACCTGCTTTATTTTCGTTTCCAGCTCGGAGACAGAAGATGAAAGTCTGTTGAATACTCTCTCCTCCAGATCCTTCCGTTGTCGCTGTGCTTGGTTGAGCGCTCCGTACATCATCATACTCGCAATGATCATGACCCCAAGCATCACATAGATCCAGATCACTTTCGAATCGAGATCCCGTCGGAGCAGCTGAGCGTTATACACAACGATGAACTGCAGGCTATCGACCCGCTTTGCCATCTCATCGACATTGGTCAACCTCGCCCTCCCCGCAGAATCCTTCTGAGCTGCCTGTGCGCGGTCGAAGACACCTGATTGGGGTTGTGGGGGCTGTGGGTTACCTACGGCGGGAATCGCCAGTGCAAAGAGCAGAATCATCACTATACAAAGAACACACTTTGATGCGGTGGTACTCATAAGATCCTCGGCTTCAATGAGAGTGATGTGTTGCTGGGGTCTCTGTGGCTTCTGAAATTAGAGAGATGGCAGAGGAAAGTCAACCCCCATTTTCCGCCATTTGGAAACGTTGAATTTCACTCGGTGTTTGGCTATCTTTTCACCGCACCAGAGCTCCCAGCCGATCATCTTTCTACCAAAAGGTATCCCCATGCGCACACTCCTCCTCGGCGCCTTTCTTCTCACGTGCTTCTCCATAAGCCAATCGCAAGTTGCGGATGTCGTTTTCGTCAACGGAAAGATCTGGACCGTTGACAAGGCGAAGCCAAATGCAGAAGCTCTTGCTGTACTGAATGGCCGGATTCTCGCCGTCGGCCTGAGCAGCGAGATAAGGAAATTTGCCGGCGCGCGGACCAGAATTGTTGACCTGAAGGGGAAACGCATGCTACCCGGATTTATCGACAACCACACCCACTTTATGAGTGGCGGATTTCAACTTCAGAGTGTCGATCTCCGGTACGCGAAAAGTGAAGCTGAATTTGCGTCGTTGATAAAAACCAGGGCGGAGAAATACCCCGGCAGATGGATTACCGGAGGCGATTGGGATCACGACAACTGGCCGGGAGGTAATCTCCCGACCAAGGAACTGATCGATCACTCTACGCCTCAGACTCCGGTTTTTGTCAACAGGTACGATGGCCATATGGCTCTCGCAAATTCGTGCGTGCTGAAGCTCGCAGGCATTGACAAGACCACGCCCGACCCACAAGGGGGAACGATTGTGCGGGACAAGAAAACCGGAGAAGCCACAGGTGTTCTGAAAGACGCCGCCATGAATCTGGTCTACAGGCACGTGCCCGATCCGAGCGAAGAAGAAATGCTCGAGGCGGCTCGCCTGGCTCTTGCCGAGGCGCGGAAATTCGGTGTGACAAGTATCCAGGATGTTTCTTCAGGAAGTGACATCCACGTATACCAGATCTTGCGGGACAAAGGTGAGCTCACCTCGCGATTCCACTGCAGGGTACCCCTGAGCCAGTGGGAAAATCTCGCTGCAGTGGGTATCAAGGTCCCGTTTGGCGATGAATGGGTTCGCGTCGGCTCGTTGAAGGAATTCGCTGACGGTTCGCTCGGTTCATCGACGGCTCTATTCTTCCAACCCTTCACCTCGGATCCCAGCACGCGCGGCCTCGCGATGGATGTTGTGCTCGACGGAAGGCTGGAGAAATGGGCATTGGCGGCTGACAAGGCCGGCCTTCAACTCTCTATTCACGCCATTGGCGACAGCGCGAACAGCCTGATGCTGGACCTTTTCGAAAAGATCACGAAGACGAATCCGCAATGGGACAGAAGGTTTCGAATCGAACATGCCCAGCATATTGCACCGAAAGACTTTGAGCGTTTCGTTAAACTTGGTGTCATCGCATCTGTCCAACCATACCACGCGATCGATGACGGGCGCTGGGCGGAGAAACGGATAGGCCATGAACGGTGCAAGACGACATACGCGTTCCGTACGTTCCTGGACTACGGGGTCAAAATGTGTTTCGGAAGCGATTGGACCGTCGCGCCGATCAATCCAATTCTTGGAATCTATGCGGCAGTGACACGAAGGACAACGGACGGCGCCAATCCGAACGGTTGGTTCCCTGAACAGAAGATCACCGTCGCGGAAGCGATCGAGGCATACACTATCAACTGTGCGTACGCCGTGTTTGAAGAGCATGAAAAAGGTTCGATCACGCCGGGGAAAATGGCCGACCTTGTCGTCCTTTCGGATGACATTCTGATGATTGACCCTGTCAAAATCGAAAACGTCGGCGTCGAGATGACGATCGTCGGTGGGAAGACCGTTTACTCGAAATAGTCGAACGTTCCATTTCGTCTGAGAAGCCACCACGCGGATTCCGAAGGAATGAAACTTCTTACCATAGCAAAGCGGTTCCGGAAGGGTATTCTGATCGCGCTCTCCCTGGTTGTCCTGGAGCACGTGGCCTGGATCATAGAACCCGGGGTGTTCGGAAAGGTCATCGATGCTCTCATCGACAGGGCAAGTTCTGAAGGCGCCACTCTTGACTCTCTCAACGTCACGCCGTTGTTCCTCTGGATCTTCGTGTTCGCCGTCAATTCAGGAACCGGCGTTGTGCGACGCGTCGTCGATGAGCGAATCTACCTGCGGATCTATTCAGAACTCGCCACAGGCGTCGCTTCCGATGGAAAGAAGAAGCAATACACCGTTTCCAAGACTGTCGCACTCACCCAGCTCTCCGAGCAGTACATCTCGTTCCTGCAGTACCGAATGCCTGAGATTATCGATCAGATCGTCTCGATCGCCGGAGCAGTCATCGCTCTTGCCGTGTTCGATTGGCGGATCTCAGTAGCCTGTCTGACGATTATTCTCCCACTCATCTACGTGACAAGCGTGTATACGCAGCGGGTCAGTGCACTCCAGAAGGAGTATCATGACAATTTTGAAACAACCTTCGATGTGTTCACCACGCAGAGTGCAGAAGAGGTGAAACAGTACTATGCTAAGGTGACAGCCCTCAAGCAGCGGATTGCCAACTGGGGAGCCTTGAACTTCGGTGTCATGAGAGTGGCCCTCCTGATTATTTTCGTTGCCGTACTCTACATTTCCATCGATCTCGACAACTTCACCACGGGTGCGATCTACTCCATCGTTGCCTACATCTGGACGTTTATCACCACCTCCGAATACATCCCCGAGCTTCTGGAAAGCTGGACCTCGCTCAGCGACATCTCCAGGAGATTGAAGGAGAGCGAAGGATGAGAATTTCCTCCGTCGGCCCGGTACAGGTGATCCGAGGGTTCCGATGCCGTCTCCATTTCCCGTGAGCGGAAAAATGATTATATTCACGCCAGCAGAACGACAATAGCGTGAACCGACCACCGACATCACCTGAGACAAAGAGCCCTCACCGTTCCGAATCGCCCCTTCAGTATGTGAAAGGCATCGGACCGAAGCGCGCGACCGCCCTCGAGGCTGCCGGGATCCGCACTATCCAGGACCTCCTCTACAATTTCCCATTTGACTACCTCGACCGGAGCCGCATCGTTAACATCCGCGATCTGAAGAAGTACGTCGACGCGGAGAAGCCCGTGACCGTCATCGGACAGGTGTATCGGCAGGAGTTGCGCCGCTCGCGGCGTTCGAACCGGCTGGTGTTCTTCATGACGCTCGAGGATGATACTGGCCAGCTTCCGTGTGTCTGGTTCGAAGGCGTGCAGTGGTATAAGGATGCCTTTGAAGCGGGTGAGCTCCTTGCTGTTTCCGCCTACCCTGACTTCGACAAGCTGGGCCGGATCCAGTTCACGCACCCGGAGTTTGACCGACTCAAGGGGGCAGAGGAAGAAGATGAGCCGGACTGGGGGAAGCTCTTCAATACCGGTGCCATCATCCCGAAGTACAGCTCAACTGCCGATCTTGCAAAGGTCGGACTTGACAGTCGGGGCTTCCGGCGTGTCATCCGCAATGGGTTGAAGAGCCATCTCAATTCCGTGGAGGAATTTCTCCCCGATGATATCCGCGCGCGCCAGTATCTCGTTGGTTCCCGGACTGCCCTCGGTCAGATTCATTTTCCTGCGAGCGCGGAAGAGCTTGCCGCTGCGCGCAAGCGGCTGAAATTTGATGAACTGTTCTTTCTTCAACTCATGCTGGCATACCGCAAGCGACGCATGGGTCAGGACAAAAAGGGAATTAAGTATTCGACCAAGAGCGAGCTCGCCCGGATGCTGGCTGCCTCGCTTCCGTTCGAATTGACCAAAGCACAGCGGCGGGTACTGCGAGAGATCGCCGAAGACATGCGACTGGCGAAACCGATGAACCGGTTATTGCAGGGAGATGTTGGCAGTGGTAAAACGATCGTCGCACTCTTTGCAATGCTGGTTGCAGTCGAAAACGGCTATCAGGTTGCGCTGATGGCGCCCACAGAAATACTGGCGGAACAGCATTTTCGCACGCTCGCGGGTTATCTGCAAAAGCTTCCGGCGACGATCCGGCTGTTGATTGGGGGACAAAAAAAGAAGCTTCGCGAAGATATTCTGGAAGACATCCGCAGCGGTCGCGCTCAGATTGTTGTCGGAACGCACGCGCTCATTGAGGAGAATGTCACGTTCGCACAGCTCGGTTTCGTCGTCATTGATGAGCAACATCGATTCGGTGTCGTGCAGCGCGCGACGTTGCGCGAGAAAGGACTGAACCCCGATGTTCTCGTCATGACAGCGACCCCGATCCCGCGTACGCTCTCGTTGACGGTTTATGGGGATCTTGACGTTTCCGTCATCGATGAGATGCCTGCAAATCGCAAGCCGATCAAGACCGGTGTCCGGCTGGAGAATCAGAAGGAACGAGTGTACCAATTTGTGCGCGAAGAAATTCAGCGGGGCAGACAGTCGTACATCGTGTTTCCCCTCATCGAGGAGTCTGAGAAAGTCGACCTGAAGGCGGCAACAACTGAGTTTGAAAATCTCCGGAGCAGGGTGTTCCCGGAATTCTCCCTTGGACTTCTCCACGGTCGTATGAAATCTGAAGAGAAAGACGCGATCATGGAGAAGTTCAAGTCCGGCGAGATTCAGGTTCTGGTGTCGACGACGGTCATCGAGGTTGGTATCGATATTCCGAATGCGACGATCATGATCGTTGAAAACGCCGAACGGTTCGGGTTATCGCAGCTTCACCAGCTCCGGGGGAGGGTGGGGAGGGGAGCGGATCAGTCATACTGCATCCTTATCGCAAATTACGGCTGGTTCGACGAACATCGCCGCGGGAAGGAGGTGGGGGAGCTAAAGAAAGAGAAACTGAACGCCCAGACCCGGCTGGAGACGATGGTCGACACCACCGACGGCTTCAAGATCGCCGAAATGGACCTCAAGCTCCGGGGCCCGGGGGAGATCTTCGGCATCCGGCAGAGCGGAATCCCCGAATTCCGCATCGCCAACCTCGTAGAAGACGGGGAACTCATCGCAATTGCCAGAAAAGAAGCCTTTCTGCTTGTCGACGGCGATCCACAGCTGCGGTCATCATCCCACCAGACGCTCCGGAAACACTTCGAAGAGCGCTATAAAGACGCGCTGGAGCTCGGCAGCGTCGGCTGATGGACTCCTTCTCCCCCTCATCCATCCTCATCTCCTCTCCGTTGATCGTTCTCCCGTCGCTCCTCCGCTCGACTCCGCGTTGCTCTCATGACCAACATCAACTCCCGGCGATCGATCGCCCGATGAGTCTCTCATGGTGATCCGATCGCGGATCGTGTCAAGGAAGATCGCGCGTCGGAAGCGCGAAAAACCTCTCTCAGACTTGACAACGAGGATTAAAAGATTATATTTGTATCAGCGATACACGTTCATTGATAGGTCGTTCTCCCACAATTGAAAGGTTGATCAACCTGCTTGTTACCGCGATTGAATGTCGCGCTCGTCTATAACATGAAGAAGGAAAACGTGGATGGAGTTTCGATTCATCCCCGGAGCGGAGGAAATGGAGAGGGTGGAACCGTTGTCGCAACACGAACGAAACTTCAGGAGACGAGACACGACACATACGCAGAATGGGATAGTGAGACGACCATTCTCGCCGTGAAGGCAGCTCTGGCGGAGCGCCACAGCGTGACGATGATCGAAGCGACTGAGGAAGCTCCCCAACGACTTCTGCAGGCTCAACCCGATATCGTCTTTAATATCGCGGAAGGACTGCGAGGTCCCTCCCGAGAAGCGCAAATCCCCGCCATCCTGGACATGTTCGGCATCCCATACACAGGTTCCGACCCTGTGACGCTGGGAATCTGTCTGGACAAGGCGCGCGCGAAAGAAATTCTTTCCTTCCATCAGATCCCTAATCCTGCATTTCATGTCATCACTTCCGTCGAAGAGCTTCGTGGCCGCACGATCGAGCTCCCTTCTGTTGTGAAACCGTTGCATGAAGGTTCAAGCAAGGGAGTCCTGAACGCTTCCATCGTGCGATCACAAAAAGAACTTGTCGTGCAGGTCGAACGCGTTTTGAATGATTATGCAGAACCTGCCCTTGTTGAAAAGTTCCTGCCTGGACGCGAGTTCACAGTGGCGTTGCTTGGAAACGGGCAATCCTTGCGTGTTTTCCCAATAGTAGAAATTCGCCTGGACCAACTCCCTGAGGGGGTCAACCCTCTCTATTCTTATGAGGCAAAATGGGTGTGGGATCAAAGCGATCATCCGGTCGAAATGTATGATTGCCCGGCGCATATTGACAGTGACCTTGAACGTCGCATCAAGGAGACATGCATAAGCGTGTTCAGTGTTTTGAGATGCCGCGATTGGTGCAGGATCGACCTTCGCCTCGATGCAAGCGGAACGCCGAATATTGTGGAACTCAATCCTCTGCCAGGGATACTACCAAATCCCGATGATCACTCGAGTTTTCCCATGGCAGCGCGGGCGGCCGGATTCTCTTACAATGCAATGCTTAACGCTGTGTTGGATGCAGCTATCCTGAGAAATGGGATCGCTTAAACGACTATCGGCAAATCAGAAAACAGTTGCCGGTTCACACTAGTGCGGGGAGAGTATGGCGAAAAAGATACACGTTGCTATCGTGTTTAACGAGCCAACGGTCGAGACATCGTCCGGGAGGAAGTTCATCTCGGAGATGGGGAAGATCGAAGCGGGCGTGACGCGGTCTCAGGTGATCTCGGGCAATCAACCACTCGCCGTAGATCTTTCTGAAGTGGGCGTCCTCGAAGAACGCGCGCACGTCTCAGATGCATTGTCGAAGAACGGGTACAAGACGTCCCTCTTCAACATGAACAGCGATGTCAAACGCCTGATTCAGTTCATCGAGGAAAAAGATCCGGACCTCATCTTCAACCTCTGCGAATCCGTGGGAGACGAAGCGACCCACGAGATGTTTGTGGCCGGGCTATACGAATTGCTGGGAGTTCCCTATACAGGAGCAAGTGCCTTTTCGCTGGGGATGTGCCAGAACAAGGTTCGAACCAAGCAAGTCCTGAGCTTCCACAAGATCCGTGTCCCCAAGTTTGCTCTCTATAAGAATACCAATGAAGTGATCGAGGATCAGTTCGACCTCAAATTCCCGGTGATTGTGAAGCCATCCCACGAGGATGCAAGTGTGGGAATCGACAACGGTTCCGTCGTTGACAACTTTGCCGCTTTGAAGAAGCGGGTGCGGTTTATCTTCCAGAATTTCGACCAGCCGGCGCTTGTTGATGAATACATCGAGGGGCGCGAGTTAAACGTTGCGCTGATCGGCAACCGGCGCCCGATCATTCTTCCTATTTCGGAAATCGATTTCTCCGGACTCCCTTCCGATCTGCCGCGCATTGTGACGTATGCGGCAAAATGGATGGAGGGGACTGACGAGTACAAAGGAACCGTCGGCGTCTGCCCGGCGCAGCTTCCGGCCGATGTCGAGAAACAAGCGAGGGAGATCGCTCTGCTGGCATACCGTATCATGGGATGCCGCGATTATGCACGAGTCGATATGCGCCTTGACAAAAACAACAACCTGTATGTCATCGAAGTCAATCCGAATCCCGACATCAGCGACGACGCCGGTTTCGCGCGATCGTGCAGGGCATACGGATTCTCCTTTGACGAGATCATCAACAAGATTGTGGAGTACGCACTAGAGCGTACCCCGTAGCATCCGCCATGCCCATTCGCCCGTTTCGACAAGAAGATCTTGAACCGTTGGTGGAGTTAGTCAAGGCGACGGATGTGTTCAGACCGGAAGAAGTTGACGTTGCCCGTGAGTTGATGGAAGTTGTAGCCAGTCAGCCGGGCCAGCAGGATTATGTGATCTCGACCCACGAGGACGAGAACGGTACAATCCGCGGATATTACTGCATCGGCCGCACGCCGATGACGGAAACGACCTACGATTTGTACTGGATCGCAGTCGATCCCCGGATCCACGGTCAGGGAATTGGAAAGCAGCTGCTTCTGCACAGTGAGGAGTACATCAGGGACCACGGCGGCAAACTCGTCGTTGCCGAGACCTCATCACTGCCGAAGTACGAGAAGACACGATTGTTCTACGAGCACAACCACTACACCGAGGCGTCGCGAATCAACGATTACTACGCTCGTGGCGACGGTCTCGTGGTGTACATCAAATACCTCTAAGGAGGATCAACAACCTGTATGGAAATCTGGCAAGAGATGTTGCGACAGAGTGTGGACAGCGGAAAGGATCTTGTCGAACGATTCGGATTTGACAAAGAGCTGGCTGATCGGCTGAACAAGCTCTTTCATATACGTGTCAATCCCTATTACCTCAGCTTGATCCGATATCCAGGTGATCCCATTTGGCTCCAGTGCATCCCCGATGCCGTGGAGCTGGAAGATCGCAACGCTCCGGAAGATCCACTGAATGAGGAGGTTGACAGTCCGGTTCCAAGCATCACCCATCGCTACCCGGACCGGGTGCTCTTTCTCGTCACAAGTCAATGCTCGATGTACTGTCGCTTCTGCACGCGGAAGCGCAAGGTGAGCGACTCCACGAAGATCAACTCTAAGTGGATTCAGGATGGCATAGACTACATTGCATCGCATCCCGAGGTGCGTGATGTCGTTCTCTCGGGGGGTGACCCGTTGATGGTGACGGATTATGTGCTGGAGCGTATTTTGTCCAGCCTGCGCGCGATTCCCCATGTTGAGATTATCCGCCTGGGGACAAAAATGCCGTGCGTGCTTCCCCAGCGCATCACGCCGAAACTGTGCAAGATGCTGAAGAAGTACCATCCGATCTACGTCAATACCCATTTCAATCATCCCTGGGAATGCACGCCGGAAGCCGAAAAAGCGTGCGCCATGCTGGCTGATGCCGGCTGCCCGGTCGGGAATCAGGCAGTCCTGATGAAAGGGGTCAACGATGACGCGGACATCATGCTCGATCTGCATCGCAAGCTGCTGAAGATGCGGGTTCGGCCGTACTACATCTATCAGGCCGATCTGACCAAAGGGACCAATCACTTCAGGACTCCGGTTCGAAAGGGATTGGAGATCATGGACAAATTGCGCGGCCATACGTCGGGCCTGGCAGTTCCATACTATGTGATCGATGCTCCGGGCGGTGGCGGTAAAATTCCGTTGCTGCCGCAGTACGTCCTCGGACGGAACGGCAAAGACATCATCCTTCGCAACTACAAGTATGAGATCTTTACGTATCCCGACGTCGAGGAAGAGCAGCCCGAACCGCAACTGGTCGTGGAAACCAAGTACCGGCGTCGCCGGCGTATGACGGAGAAGAAGGTGGTTCCGAACGAGCCGTCAAAACGCGAGTTGGAGCCAGAGACCGTCGGGAAGTAGCTGTGATACGTTCTTTTTCTCAAAAGCCCGCGCTTGCTAGCTGCGGGCTTTTTTGTTTCATTGAAGGAGGTGCTAGCTGTTCTTCGACAGTTGAACTGTCGAAGATGGCCCATGTCCGAGAGTTCAACTCTCGGACAACAAGACTGGGGCGGGCTTGCTTGCCACGAACGATCTTCGTTCGGGGGCGGTTCTTGGTCTTGTTTGAAACTCTACCCTCAATAGACCTATAGGGAATTCGAACCTTCCATTGCAGGAGATGAATCCATGGCAACGCTCGGACCAGAGACAGTCAAATTGATTCAGGACGCGCTTCGCGAAGAACACATTGATGGCTGGCTGTTCTATAATTTCCGCGGCTCCAACGTTTTTGCGACGAGGATTATCAACCTTCCCTCGCATATTATGCAGACACGTCGGTACTTCTACTTCATCCCCGCCTCGGGCTCGCCGCAGAAACTTGTTCACAACATCGAGCAGTGGAATCTCGATGCTGTGCCTGGTGAGAAGACAATGTATGTAAGCTGGCAGTCGCTGCGTGAAGGAGTCAAGAAGATCGTCGGGGGCGCGAAGAAGGTAGCCATGGAATACTCCCCTATGAACAACATTCCGTACGTCTCGAACGTCGATGCGGGGACGGTGGAGCTTGTGCGCGCTCTTGGGCTGGAGGTGGTCTCGTCGGCAAACCTTGTCTCCAGATTCGAGTCCACATGGGACGACGAGCAGACGGAAGATAACATGATGACCGCGAAGCATCTGCGGCAAATTGTCGATTTGACATTTGGATTCATCAAACAGCGCATCAATGCCGGCACGCCTACTACGGAGTACGATGTCCAGCAATTCATGCTCTCGGAGTTCAAGAAGCGCGACCTTACAACCGAAAGCGACCCAAACTGCTCAGTGAACGCGAACAGCGCGAATCCGCACTACGAACCGACCAAGGAAATTCATAGCCCCATCCACAAAGGGGATTTTGTGCTTCTCGACCTGTGGGCCAAGAAGAACAAGCCGCACTCCGTCTATGGCGATATCACGTGGACCGGCTACATC
The DNA here is from genome assembly GCA_049522195.1 of Bacteroidota bacterium. GTDB lineage: Bacteria > Bacteroidota > Ignavibacteria > UBA10030 > UBA10030 > UBA9647. Next base: position 47,887 of record JBEKOB010000010.1, on the reverse strand, counting down.
GGGGAAACAGTGCCGGATGAGTATACCAGGATCTTCGAGGTGGTGAAGGGGGGACGCGATGCAGCGATCCGCTTTGTCCAGGATGCGTTCAAGGCGGGGAAGGAGATCTGCGGCTACCAGGTCGATGACGCGGCGCGCAATTACTTCAAAGAAAAAGGATACGACCAGTACTTTGTCCACCGCACCGGACATTCCATTGGCGAGGAGATTCACGGCAACGGCGCGAACATCGACAACCTGGAAACCCGGGACGAGCGAAGGATCATTCCGCGGACGTCATTCTCCATCGAACCGGGGATCTATCTGCCGGGAAAGTTCGGAGTGCGGAGTGAGATCGATATGTACATCACAAAGTCGAAGGAGGCGATTGTGACAGGGTTGCCGATGCAGGAGAAGGTGGTGGCGATACTCGCGTAGCAATTTACCTGTCGGACAGATTGTCAATCTGTCCAAAAGTTTTTCTAGCTTTTCCGCCTGCGAGGAGGACGGGTGTCCTACTTCTGAACTCGCAACAGGTTAACAACGGCAAGCGCCAGAAAGATGATATTGGCGAGCCAGGCGGTAAGAAGGGGATTGAGATCTCCGTTATAGCCGAAAACCTGGCTCGTTTTCATGAACCCGAGGTAGGTAAAGGTCACAGCGACGCAAACACCGAAATCGATTGCGATCCCACCCCGTCGTTTAATGGAAGCAAACGGCACTCCGAACAAGACCACGATGAGGCTCGCAAAGGGAAACGCAATTTTGCTGTGGTAATCGACCATCCAACGGGACACATCCTGTCCGGCCTTCTGCTGATTCTCGATAAACTCCCGCAGTTCTGGATAGTTCATCTCATCCGGCTTCCTCTGTTTCTTCTCAATATCGGTCGGACTGATGCTCAGCCGGCCCAACGCCAGCCGATCAAATGGTGTGATACGCTGGCTCTCTCCCTCAAAGTCCCGGATACCGCCGTTGATCAGTATCCATCCCTCACGGACTGAATCTCCTTCACTCGCCCACGGATGCCCCCACTCCATCTGCCGGGCGTCGTAGCGCCGCCGGAGAACCGTCGCGTTCGTGTCTGAAAATTCTTCAACACTGACACGGTATCCGATCCGTTTCACGTTCTCATAGTAGTTGATCGAAACAAGTCGCGTCCGCCCATCCTGAAAAAAGAGGGGAAGCATGCTTCGGTTGCTTTGTGATGGGCGAAGGTGCGTCCGTTCGATTGCCGCTTTGTTCTGATTCGCATACGGTACGACCCAGCCATTGAAATAGATCGAAAGAACACTGACAAGCAAAGCGACAACGAGGAATGGCGCGAGGAACCGGTAGAGGCTCATACCGCTAGATTTCATTGCCGGCAGCTCGTTCTGATTTGTCAACCGGCCGACAACGAACAATGCTCCAAGGAGCATCGCAACCGGCGTCATGAGTTTGATGATTTCCGGCGTGAACGCGAGGTAGTATTGGATGATCGTGCCGAACGGAGCATTCGAGTCGATAAAGTCGTCAAGGTGCTCCATCATGTCGATGACGACGAAGATCAGAAGAAACGTGATGAGGCCGAACAGGACAGTGGCAACGAACTGCCTTACGATATAGCGGTCGAGGATGGTCACGCTGTCTCTTTTTCCTCTTCTTCGAATCGCCATCGTTTTGGAACAAACCGGCGGAAGTACGACCAGTTGATGGTCAGGCTCTCACGCGCGGTCCGGAACGTGAGGTAAAGGCCCATCACACCGAGGATGATATTGGCGGACCACATCCCAAACCATGGATCAATGAACCCGCGATCGGCAAGTTTCTCCCCGCCGATGAGGCAGGACCAGTAGAGAAGGAAGAAGCCGAGGCTCAGGCTGGCTGCGACACCAAATGTCCCGCGCCTGGCCATGATTCCCAAAGGTGCGCCGATCAGGACGAAGACGATGCACGCAAACGGAATCGAATATTTTTTGTAGATCTCAACGGAATACTCGTGAATCTTCCGTCCGTAGTATGTCGCACGTGCTTGCTCCCCCTCGAGAGACGACTCGAGTGTCGCCATCCGCGCCTCTGCACCTGTTATCGGATCTCCGAGATAGAGGGCCTGAACCCCCGGGGTCTTGCGCGGTGCAAACACGGCGTCAAGCTCATGCTGCACCATCGCAGCAATATGAGCACGCGATGTATCAAGAAGTTGCCGGAGACTGTCAACGATCATGTTCATGGCGTGCGCACTGAGCTCACGGTCGCCGCGGGAAAAAGCGTTTTCCTGCGACCGCTGAAAGTCGAATCCCTCCGCATTCATCGCAATCCGGTGCTTCTCAAAACGAATCTTCCGGTAGCGATTCAAATCGGTCATGCTCAGCTCGTGGATTTCTCCGTCGTAGAGATCCATAATCAGTTTCTGGTAGTCCGGGGAGAACGAGACAGTTCCATGGTCCGCCGTTACAGTCGTGGTGACCGTGTTATTGGTGTAGTCGAAGATCGTCACCCCCTCGAGATCATTGGTGTGCTCAAACGTCTTGCGTACCAGGATGCTGTATCCCTGGATCTCCCGGGGATCCGAAAACATTCCGGGGACAAGAGAGAATGTCGGCTTTTTCCGATAGATATCGGTCATCAGCATCCTCGCCCGGTGATTTGCATCGGGGAGCACCCGATTGTTGAACAGGATCAGAAGGTAGCAGAGAATGATGGAAAGAAGCAGCACGGGGGTAACCATCCGGTACAGGCTGACGCCGCTTGCACGCATCGCTGTAATTTCGTTGCCGGAGGAGAGATTGCCGAACGCCATGAGCGTTGCGACAAGCACAGCCATAGGGACTGCCAGAACGAGCATCCAAGCGAGATTCATCACGATGAGCTCTGCGATGACGCCAGCGCTGAGCCCCTTTCCCGCCAACTGATCCATTTTCTGCATGACGAACTGCAGAAGGAAGATGAACACGAGCACAAAGACGGAAAACAGGAACGGGGTTAAGTGTCGTTGCACGATATGGCGGGACAGGATAGGCATGACACTGAGAATATACTGAGAATGCCTTCTGATTACAAGTGATGCCTGCTCAGGTCGCAGTTCCAGTCAATCATGTGAGATCTTTCACACCAGATCGGAACGGACATAGGTGAAGAATGAAAATCGTGAGATGCTCTGGTTTTGAAGTTTCCGCGCAATTGAAATATCCTCTCGACTTCCCGGGAAGAACCTGACTCGGTTGATTTGCTGGCAGGCTTTGCGTATCTTGCGTCGAATATTTTTCGAGAGACCACAATCAGGTAACCCGACGTCACTCCATGAACTTGGATGACCTTGCACGCGTCCGAAAAGAATATTCCCGTCACGCTCTGAGCGAGACAGATGTCGACCTGAATCCGTTCGTTCAGTTCGATCGCTGGCTTGACGAAGCCCTCACTTCCCTGTTGCCCGAGCCAAATGCAATGGCGCTCGCTACAGCAACGGGAGAGGGGAAGCCGTCTGTCCGCATGGTTCTCCTGAAGGGGTACGATGATCGGGGCTTTGTGTTCTTCACGAACTATGAAGGAAGAAAATCCTCGGAGCTCCTGAAGAATCCGAACGCCGCCTTGCTGTTCTATTGGAGCGAGCTCGAACGCCAGGTTCGGATTGAAGGGACTGTTGAAAAGACCTCACGCCAGGAATCCGAGGAGTACTTTAACACAAGGCCTCTCGAGAGCCGGCTCGGTGCCTGGGCTTCCAGGCAGAGTGAGGTGATACCGGGTCGAAGTGACCTGGAGCGGAAAGTGTCGGACCTGAAGGAGAGTTACGCGAACCGCGAGGTTCCGGTGCCCCCCTTTTGGGGAGGGTTCCGGCTGCAGCCGCAGGTCTTCGAATTTTGGCAGGGGCGAGAGAATCGCCTTCATGATCGCATCAGGTATTCCCTCCAGGGGGGCGTCTGGGTGATCGAGCGTCTCTCTCCGTAGCCAATGCAGCCATACGTCACACCGGCCGCAAGTGCCGGTGGTCGTCATTTCCCCGGATAGCATCCTAACCATGGATTGGTAGTGGACTACCTCGCTGGAGCACGCATACTTCTTCTGATCATTGCGATCAGTGCCTTCATCCTCCTTGCCAGGGGGCTGAGGCGCCCCCTGCTTCCCTCACTTGTGCTGATCGGAACAGGTTTTTTTCTGTTCTTGCTGGATCTCATCCTTCGCCCCTACCTCGGGGGCGGTTCCCTTCTTGACTTAAAAGACTTTCTGCATCCTACGGCGCTTACCATTATCTCGGTGGGACAGATAGCGGGTTTGATTTTCCTCCTCTTTGGCTTCTACAAGGTCAACAGGGTGATGATAGGTTTGACCAGCCGCGAGCAGATTGAACGCGAGCAAAGGATTATCAGCAAAGCGCTCGCCGACAGTGAGAAACGGTACCGTGAGTTCTTTGAAGAAGACCTTTCGGGAAATTTCATCTCGACACCGCAGGGAAAGATCCTCGCGTGCAATCCTTCGTTCGCTGCGATGTTTGGATACGACTCCGTTTCCGATGTGATGAATTCAGATGCCCTGAGTCTGTACGAAAATCCGCGGGCTTTTGAGAGCTTTGTCGATCTCCTGCGTGAGCACAGGCACCTGAAGAACTATCAGATGATCATGCGTCGGAAAGATGAGAGCCGGGTCTATGTCGTTGCCAGCATCACGGGTGAGTTCGATGAGGAGAATGACCTGGTGCAGATACAGGGATTTGTGCTTGATGAGACCGACAGGGTCATGGTCGAGCAGACCCTGCGCAACAGCGTGGAACAGTTCCGGCAGGTGTTCGAAGAGGGGCCGGTCGGCATGATGCTTGTAAAGCTCGACGGTGAAATCCTGAAAGTGAATAACGCGTTTTGCGCCATGGTCGGGTATCCTGAGGCCGACTTGCGCAGAAGTACGTTCGACGGTGTGACGCACCCGGAGGATGTCGGGAAGGATGTCGAACGCATTCAATTACTCGCGAAGGGCGAGATCAGCAACTACAAGACCGAGAAACGATTCATCACCCGGAAAGGAGACGTGATCTGGGGGCTTCTGACGGTGTCTGTCGTCAGAGAGGCAGACGGGACACCGATGTACGGCGTGCGCATTATTGAAGACATCACGGCGCGAAAACGCGGCGAAGAGGAGTTGGAGCAGTCGCTCTCTGTGCTGCGCGCAACACTGGAATCGTCGACCGATGGCATCTTGGTTATTGATCAGAATCGGAGGATTGTAAACTACAACCGGAAATTCGTGGAGATGTGGAACATCCCTCAACGGATTATGCTTGAGCGCGATGAAAATAGCACGGTCGCATTCATGCTGGATCGGGTTGAAGACTACAAAGACTTTCAGGAAACACTTGAGACGACCTACGACCAGCCCGAAGTGGAAAGCTTTGACATCCTCGGTCTCAAGGATGGAAGGATTGTGGAACGTTATTCGAAACCGCAGAAAATCGGCGGAAAGACGGTCGGGAGAGTGTGGAGCTTTCGTGATGTGACGCAGCGGCTGCGCGCAGAAGAAGAGCGGCGGGCGTCCGAGGAGAAGTATCGCTCACTGTTTGAGGAATCGAAAGACGTAGTATTCATCAGCACGCCTGACGGCAAGTTCCTCGATATCAATCTGGCTGGGGTAGAGTTATTTGGGTACTCAACCAAAGAGGAGCTCCTCGAGGTCGACATTGGTCATGATTTGTATGTAGACTCCGAGGCGAGGATGATAGCTAATGAACTGCTCGCCGGACAGGGTTATTTGAAGGATCACCTGACACGGGCGAAAACGAAAAATGGAAGGGATCTGATCGTCCTCGAAACTACGACGGCAGTCAAGGATCTTTCGGGGAAAGTGATCGCCTATCGGGGTATCCTTCGCGATGTCACTGAGCAATACCGGCTGGAAGAACAATTGCGTCAGGTTCAGCGGATGGAAAGTGTCGGCACGCTCGCGGGGGGCATTGCTCACGACTTCAACAATATCCTCTCGATTGCCATCGGATACCTCGCGCGGCTTGAGAAGCAGGGGGTTGATCCTTCAACGCAGGCTCACACCATCGATTCCATACGGAAGGCGCTCTCTCGCGGAACCGGACTCGTTCAGCAGCTGCTGACGTTCGCACGGAAAACGAGCGGTGTGCCCGAAGCAGTCCAGGTGAATGAGATTGTCCGGGAATTGTCCACATTGCTGACCGAGACGTTCCCTTCGAGCATCAGATTCGAAGTGAACCTCGGTGAGAACCTCCCTCTTCTTCTCGCCGATCCCGGTCAACTCCAGCAGGCGATGATGAACCTTTGCATCAACTCGCGGGACGCAATGATTGACATCCTGCAGGCCGGGAAAGCGGGCGGAACGCTTACTGTCGAGACCGCGCTTGTCCCAGCCGATGAGCTGCGGACTAATTTTCCCGCAGCGGCTGAGGACCAGTATATTCTTGTTCGGGTTGAAGATACGGGAATGGGTATGGATGAGGTGACGAAAGGAAGGATCTTCGAGCCGTTCTTCACAACGAAGGCGCCGGGGAAGGGGACCGGATTGGGGCTTTCCGTCGTCTATGGTATAGTGGAGGGACACCGCGGATTCATCGACGTCCAAAGTGCTGTCGGAAAAGGGACATCCATATCGATGTACTTCCCGGTCTTGCCTGTTGAGGAGATTACTTCCCCCGCAAAGCTCTATGCCGAGCCGAAGCGTGGCTCGGGCGAAGTGGTCCTGCTCGTGGAGGACGAAGAAATGCTTCTGGATCTTCTTCAAGCACTGCTTGAAGAAAATGGGTATCAGGTGCTGACAGCAAAGAATGGCATGGAAGCGGTGGAGGTCTATAAGTCGCACATCGAAGAAATCAGTATCGTGCTTTCCGACATGGGATTGCCAAAACTTGGAGGCTGGGAAGCATTTCGCAGAATGAGAGAAATGAATCCGAATATTCGCTGCATTCTGGCGAGCGGGTACTTTGATCCGGACTTGCGGCTGGACATGATCAAGGAAGGCGCAATCGATTTTGTTCAAAAGCCGTATATTCCGAATGTCATCCTTGCACGCATCAGCGAGGCGATTCATGATGGTACGAACGCCCCCTCGCCCACGTAACACAGCTGTGTGCTGAGCATCAAAAGAGTCTTGCTATTGTTCTTCCTTTTTTTTAAGTTTTTAGTAACCCATCAGGGCGTTCGATTCAAGTCAACGGACGGAGATTTATCGACACATTCGCTACCATACCAGTGCATTGATTCCTCGAGAGTTGGTTCTCGTTTTCATTTACTGACACATCTCGTAGAGCGGCGTGAGACAAGGTAGCGAGTTACGGAATCCGAAGACGTCGGGCGGTCGTGGTCTGTCCATCGGTAGACTGATGGGGGCCCTTGCTGCACTCATCGTTGCGCTCTCCTTCCTCGTCTCATTTCTTTTCCCTGGAACGAATTCTCTTGCAGAGCCGATTTTCGGGTCGTCACGCGGAATCGGAGAAGAATCACCGTCCTTGGAGAATTTCCTCGTTCGTCAGGACACCACACGCCGCCGGCAGGCCGGGACCTTGTCCCGTCGCGCACGCGCGCTGGAAAAGAGACGGACCTCCGTCGATACCACCGATACGAGCAAATCCCTCGCCCGTATCCTGGAAGCTATAAAGGCCCTGCCGCGAGATTCCTCCGCACGACTTGCGTTTGGATATGTCCGCCGGGACGAACAGGTCGTCAATCCGCTCAGCCACCCGATGCATTCCTTGTACCTGCCCGACCCGACGGTCTTCCGTATGCAGCAGACGCTTGATTCGTCACGGTTCGTGTACCACGTCAGGCGACTGTATGGATCCACGGATACCCGCATCCCCCTGGATTATACGCTCGAGGAGTACCGCGACCTCAGAATGAAGCAGACTGTTCGGAGGAACTGGGAGGCGAAAGCCCATGCGTACGAGCTTGAATCGGACAAGAAGAAGGGACTTGGAGATCTGTTCGGATCGGTTACGAACATCGAGATCCCGGTTCCGAAAAACCCCATCCTCAGCATATTTGGTCCAAATATCATCCGTCTGCAAATCAATGGTGCGGTCGATATTCATGCGGCGTTCAAGAACACCAAGTCGGATCTGTTCCTCAACAACCCCCTTGCGCAGAGTCAGAGCGCACCCGATTTCAGCCAGGAGATCCAGGTCAACGTCAAAGGGCAGATCGGCGACAAGCTTACCATCGACGCCGATTGGAACACCCAGCGCCAGTTCGAGTACGAGAACCAGCTCAAGGTTCATTACAAGGGGTATGACGACGACATCATCCAGAGCGTCGAGGCGGGAAACGTCTCGCTGACGACGAATTCGTCGTTTATATCCAGCAGCTCGGCCCTTTTCGGCATCAAGGCGGGATTTCAGTTCGGACCTTTGAAGCTCACAACCGTCGCTTCCCAGAAGAAAGGGCAGATCAAGGGGCTCTCGGTCTCCGGTGGAGGCAAGCCTACGCCGTTTGAAAAGCGGGCGACTGACTACTCGACGGACTACTATTTCATCGACACCAGCTACATCGCCTGGTTTGACTCTGCCTACCTCAATATTCCGTCGGTAATCAAGCAGAGCCTGGTGATCCGCGATATGGAGGTATGGGTAACCCGCATTGGCAACGAGGACCCGAATGAGCGGGACGTCGTGGCATTCATGAACCAGAAAAGGGTGCTTGCCACAGAAAATAAAACGGACTTGCGGGCGCAGGATTACGATATGGTGCCGGGTGAGGTGGAGGTTGGCAGGTTTGTACGACTCGATCCCAATTCCGACTACACCTATCACCAGTACGCCGGTTACATCACGTTGAACCGGTCCCTGCAGCCGGAACAGGCAATTGCCGTAGCATACACGATTCCCGATACGCTCAATCCCAAATTGCCCATGGACGTGGGAAATTTCGGCTCGCGGGATACATCGAAATCAATCAAGCTTGTTATGAAACTCGTTCGCCCTCAGAAGCTTGGACCTCAGTACAAGACCGCCTGGCGACTGATGATGAAAAACGTATATCCGCTTGGCGGACGTGGGATCAAGAAAGATGGATTCGATCTGAAGATTCTCTACGAAGTCCCCGGCAAAGATCCGCAAGACAACATCCTCAGTGTCTTCAACCTCCTCGAAGTTTTTGGCCTCGACCGGTACGGTGAACAACCGGGGTCACCGTCCGACGGCAAGTTTGACTATGCCCCGCAGCTCACAATCAACGAGAGCAGAGGCGAGCTGATCTTCCCGCGTGCGGAGCCATTCCGCAATGGAATCCGGGATTTCTTCTTGAAGCACGGGCGTACAATTGCCGAGGCGGATTCTTTTGCGTTTGCAGAAGTCTATGACACGACATTCAACGGAGCGTCAAACAGCCAGAAAAACAAGTTCCTGATCCGCGGATCAACAACGTCATCGATGGCCTCGACATATCAGATCGGCTTCAACGTTGTCGAAGGAAGCGTGAAGGTGATTGTCAACGGCAATCCGGCCACGCTCAATAGCGACTATTCGGTTGACTACATCTCGGGTCAGGTGACGATCAAGAATCAGGCGTTGCTCGTGCCTGGTGCCAACCTGCAGATTCAATACGAAGCAAATGACCTCTTGCAGCTCGCGTCTAAATCACTCCTTGGTGCGCGTGGTGAACTGAGTCTGGGAAAAAACACTGCTCTCGGATTTACCGTCATGAATCTGAGCCAGCAATCGCTGAGCGATAAGGTCCGGTTGGGTGAGGAGCCGATCAGCAACACTATTTTTGGCTTTGATGGTGGCACCACGCTCGACCTCGATTTTCTGACACGCGCCGTGAACTGGCTTCCCGGCGTTCAAACAAATGCCGTCTCCAATATCTCCATCAAGGGCGAAGCGGCTTACATGAAGCCGAACCCGAATACGCGCACAAGCCCGATCTCCATCGACAACGGTGCGTCCGTGGCCTACATCGACGACTTCGAGGGGGCACGAAAAACTATGCCGCTTTCCACCTCCTATGGTGCATGGAGCAACGCGAGCGTTCCTGATTACATTTCAACCCTGGATGATCCGGTGAAGCTCACCCCCCAAGAAAAAATGGAATACAAGGCCAAACTTGTATGGTACACGATTCAACCTACCGATGTCGCAGCAACACAGATCTGGCCCAACAAGAGCGTCCCTGCCGGCCAGGATCAGGTGACCGTTCTGAACCTCTGGTATCGCCCGAGTGTCCGGGCACCGTACAACTACTCCATGGATCTCGATACGAAACTCAGGGCAAATCCGCAGAAAGCCTGGTCGGGTATCCAGCGATTGATCGGATCGACTGCAACGAACCTTCTTGACGAGAATATCAACTTTATCGAACTGTGGGTGCACCTTAACCAGGTGGATGCAACCACGAAACTCAATATTGATCTCGGGTTGATCAGTGAGGACGTCATTCCCAACAACAAGCTGGACACGGAAGATGGATTAGATGGCCAGCTGGTCAACGGTATCCTGCGTCCAGGTGAAGATCTCGGGCTCGATGGGTTGAGCAATGAGCAGGAAAAAATCACATATCAAGCTTTCATCACGAAATATCCGGAGTACAAGGATGATCCCTCCGGCGACGACTGGATAAGGCCGGTTGCGGCATCTCTCAATCCAGCAGATTATGAGGGGATCAATGGGACCGAAAACAACGCGCAGAGTGATATCGGCCGTTTCCCTGACACGGAGGATCTGAACCGGAACAACAATCTCGACAGGACGAACAGCTACTACGAGTACGAGCTTTCGCTCGATACCCTGAGCAACGATTTCCGCCAGTTCCAGACCGGCGGGAACAACGGGTGGTACCAGGTTCGAATCCCCCTCAATGGTTATAAGCGTACCGTTGGTGACCCATCTTTCGGGACAGTCGAAGCGATCCGCGTCTGGTTGACGGGTGCCCAGAAGGAAACATTGATCCGGATCGCGGAATTCAATCTTGTCGGGAATCAGTGGGAGGAGCTGGTGAAAAGCGACAGCACATTCAGAGTGAGTGTCGTCAACATCGAGGACAACCCGGAGTATTATTCTCCGCCGTCGCTCCCCAGGCAGAGAGACCCAAATCAGCCTGATCAGGTCATCCTCCTGAACGAGCAATCACTCGACCTGAATGTCAACGGAGTAAGGGACGGTGAATCGCGACAGGCCATTAAGCGGTTCCCAACGCGCCCGCTGGATTTGTTCAGCTACCGCACAATGCGGATGTTTGTCCACGGCGACGAGCGCCCCGGCGCGCGTATTCACTACGTTGATACGACAAACTATGACCTGGAGGTGTTCCTCCGGTTTGGGTCAGACTCGCTGAACTATTATGAATACCGGGCGCCGATCCAACCCGGCTGGGATCCGAACAACATCAATATAAGCTTCGCACAGCTTACGGCGATCAAACAATTCGGTCGCGATACTCTCACGACCCTCAGCCCAAGAGTTCCGATAGTCGGCGGACCACCCGGAGCGACATACCAGGTCCGTGGAGCCCCTACGCTGACAGACATACGACAGATTGTCGTTGGCGTGCAGAATCCTGCCTTCAAGGGATCGAATCTGGTCACAACCGAAGTGTGGGTGAACGAGCTCCGCCTGACGGATGTGGACAACACGCCTGGCTGGGCCTATCGCTTCGACACGGCGATCAAGATCGCGGATGTCGCGAACGTGACCTTCAACTTGACCCAGCGTGACCCCAACTTCCATTCCCTGGAAGATCGGTTCGGTACGCGCAACCAGGACCGCAACTGGGCGCTGGCGGCCTCGGTCGGATTTGAGCGGTTCCTGCCGCAGAGCTGGGCGGGAACCAACCTGTCGTTCTCGTACTCGCGCACGGAACAGCTCCAGAACCCCAAGTACATGCCAGGAACTGATATCCTCGTCGATCAGGCCGCGCAGATCGTGGCTGATGCGGCGCGGGCAAATGGCGTACCGGAAGCCCGTGTGCAGGGAATGGCAGACTCCGTGCGATTGCGCACCCAAACACTGAGCGTCTCGGAAACGTACGCGCTTCCCAGTCTCCACCTCAACGTCCCGGTCAACTCCTGGCTCGTTACGGAGACGATCAACAAGTTGTCGCTTGGATACTCGTTTACGCGGTCGTCCCAGCGTAGCCCCGTCACTGAGTCGATGGAACAATGGCAGTGGAACGCAAAGGCAACCTACGCCCTCACATTCAGCGACAAGAACTTTTTCTCTCCGTTCTCGCCATTTGGGGATTTCTTCCTGACGAAGACGTGGAAGGACCTCAAGCTGTTTTTCTCTCCACGGAATTTCAACCTGTCTACGTCGTTTACGCGGGGACAGACATCGGAACAGGCGCGGGATCAGACCGTTGCGAAGCCCACGGTCCGCAATTTTGCTGCAAGCCGATCGATGTCCTTCGCGTGGCAGATCACGGATGGCGGGCTCATCAACCTTGGAACGGATTATGCCCTTGATGTTCAGAGCTCGCTGTTGAACTTCGAAACCGACCAGTTTGGCCGCCAACGCCCCTTTTCAGAGATCGTGTCCGAGATGTTTGGCAAATCCAAGCTCATCGATTTCGGCACGGATTTGAACTATGGTCAGACCATTAATTTCAATCCGCGTATCCTTGTTCCCCCGATCCTCAAACTGGATCGGATTCTCACTCTTTCCACACGCTATTCATCCAGGTATGACTGGACGAACAATCTCCAGGCCGGCTATCTCGGGAAAAGCGCCGGTGCAGCCGGAAACGCCAGTCTGACCTTCGACGTAAATCTCAAGACCCTCGGCAGCGAGATCTGGTCAGACCAGGCGCAAGCCCAGGCGAGCGCTCCGGCGGATACGGCAAAGCTGACACGGAACTTCAACCTGCCGCAAATACTCGATAAAACATCGCGCGTTCTCTTCAAGATTCCAATCTTTGATTTTGAAAAGGTCAGCCTTTCCTTCACGCAACAAACAAGATCACAGAACAGTGGTGTGATCGGCAGGCCGGGGTTCGCCAACCTCTTTGGCCGCGTCCCGTTCTTCCAGAGTTCGCTTCCTGAAAACGGCCCATCGCTGATGTATCAACTCGGTCTCGCCTCCGATCCGCATGGAGATGTGATCGTCAAGGGCACCGACAAGTTTCCATTCATTAGCGGGTACACTCTTCCAGGGATCCGTGCGCCCAACGGAAATCTCGTTGACCAGTATTCGCAGGGGAATAACCTGACGGCGCGCACCAATCGTCCGCTCTGGGAAGGGGCAAGCATCGAGCTGAACTGGAGTGTCAACTGGAACTACAACGTCAACAAGACGATTCAGTCGGATAGCCTCGGGTTCACATCGGAGAACAACAAAGTTGTGAGCGGCGATATCACCCGTTCGTATCTCTCGTTCCCCTCCTTCTTGTTCTTCAAGTTCATGAACACCAGCATTGAACAAGTTCAGAAGCTCTACGAGTTTGCGCACGATAACCCGAATGACTTACGGTCGAATGACGCGAAAATCTCCGAAGCATTCCAAAAGGGGCTGGAGGCATTGCCGTTCGGTCAAAAATTCCTCGGTAACCTGGTACCCCGACCGAATTGGACGATTCGGTGGGATGGACTTGAGAAGCTCGCGTTATTCAGTAGTTTTGCTACGCGCATCTCCCTCGATCACAGCTACACATCGGGCTACAAGGAGAACTGGAGTATCGATCCATCGGGGAATCAGATCACGCAAAGCCAAAGCGTCAACTACGGCTTTGCCCCTCTGATCGGCCTCAACGTCACATTCAAGCCCCTTCTGAAGGGGAATTTCACGACGAATTTCCGCTATGGGTCATCGACGAACTATGACCTGACGCCTGCTGCCCAGAACATTGTTGAGGCGGACATTACGGACATAACGATTACCGCCGGATTCTCGCGAACTGGATTCGAGTTTCCGTTCTTTGGCTTCTCGCTTTCCAATGACATCGACATCAGCTTCTCCTACAGCTACTCGAAAAATGCGCGCAAGGTGTTCGATTTGAATGCAGATAACTTCAAGGCGGAGGGAACGCCGCTCGAAGGTTCCAGCCGGACCATCCTTGAGCCGCGCATCCGGTACATTCTGAGTTCGAGGGTCACGGCGTCAACCTACTACAAGTATACAAAGCTGGCGCCGGACGCGGGCGGATCGCGCATACCCGGTTCCACGACAATTGAGTTCGGTCTTGATGTGCGTGTCGCCATTCAACCTTAATGGAATTCTTTCTTCCTACGACTGCATGGAAGTGACCTTTCAGATCTTGTTCACGAAATCATAATTCACTGTTCGATGAACATACCGTTTTGGAGGCCGCCATGTCTATACACCTTCGTAGATTCGCCTGGGTCATTTCCCTCTTGTGCTCACTTGCCCTTGTCAGTTTCGCCGCACCTGGACCGGACAAGATGGCCAGCGTTCGTATTCGAACCATATCGACGTATCAACCGGATGCAGCCGGTCAGGGAGAGGTTTACCACTATTTGACCCAATGGTTCGAATCTCGCGGAGTGAAGGTCGTAGAAAACGCTGATTGGACTGTTTGGTTCAATTCGCAGGTGGTCGACGAGTCGGACACGAACACGGTTGTCCTTGCAATTGGACTCGGTCACACGCTCCCGAAAGAAGCGATGGACTTGGGGAAGCAATCAGAATTTTTCTATTCCTATCTCCCCGCAGCTGCAGAGGCTTCGCTCCCGAAGGAGGGAAAGTGGGTCCGAGAATACATCACCGAAGGGTTTTTGTACGAATTCATCTATCCGCTCGATGAGAAACTCGTGGTGGTCCCGCGCAAAAAGCTTCTGGAACGTCTGGACGAACTCGTGAAAGCACTCTGCGAACGTCAACTAAAGGGTTGATCTCCGCGGATACACGATGAAGGGCGGGCAAAGTGTCCGCTCGTTGATTCTCAGGGGTAGATTGGGTACTTTTGAAAAGGGAAAATGATGACGAAGAAAAGAATATTGTGGGTTGACGATGAAATTGACCTTCTCAGGGCGCACGTCCGGCTCCTCGAGGAGAAGGGGTACAGCGTCGAGGTTGCGACGAACGGCGAAGACGCTCTCGAAATGACCAGGGAGAAAGGGTATGATCTTGTGTTTCTGGACGAGATGATGCCGGGCATGGGAGGTCTTCAGACCTTGTCCAAGATGAAGGACCTGGATCCGAAGATCCCGATCGTGATGGTGACGAAAAACGAAGCGGAAAGCCTGATGGAAGAAGCCATCGGCGGCAAGATTAGCGATTACCTGACGAAGCCTGTGAATCCGAGTCAGGTGCTCCTGGCGTGCAAGAAGATCCTCGAAGGGCGGAAGATCACGAGCGAGCATGTATCACGTGATTATTCCGCAGAGTTCGGCCAGATCTCGCTCGCCCTGATGAATCCGATGGATCACAACGGGTGGTACGAGCTCTATACGAAGCTCACGAACTGGGACATGGAGCTCGACGCCCATCCTGAGCTGGGTCTCCGCCAGACGCTTCTGGACCAGAAACGTGAGTGCAACGCGGAATTCGGAAAATACGTCGAGAAAAACTACCGCAACTGGATCGATCAGACCACCAGCAAGCCCATCCTCTCCACGCAGGTCGTCGAGCAGTTCGTCATCCCCGAGCTTGATAATACCGGGCCGGTGTTCCTCTTTATCATCGATTGCCTGCGGCTTGACCAGTGGCTGGTGATGGAACAATTCCTTTCAGATTATTTTTCGGTCGAGCATTCCTTCCAGGTTAGCATACTGCCAACGGCGACACCGTATTCCCGCAACGCGATTTTCAGCGGGTTATTCCCCATTGAACTTGAACAGCGTTTTCCGGAGATCTGGGCTCCCGGCGATGACGATGAAAACAGCCGGAACCGGGACGAGCACCTGCTTATGGACAAGCTGCTCGAGAGAAAACGCATTGTTCTCAAACCTGAGCCGAAGTACGTCAAGATTCTGGATGCGGACTTCGGACGCCAGGTCGAGGGGAACATACTCTCCTACACAAAGAGCAAGCTGACAGCTGTGGTTGTCAATTTTGTGGATATGCTCGCCCACGGACGATCCGACTCTCCGCTCCTCAAAGAGATCGCCCCTGACGAGGCGGCCTACCGGTCGCTGACGCGGTCGTGGTTCCAGCACTCGTCTCTGTTCAATATGCTCAAGGCGCTCTCGACACAGAAGGACGTGAAGATTGTCCTGACTTCTGACCACGGCAGCATCCGCTGCCTGCGAGGATCGAAGGTCATCGGCGACCGGGAAGCGTCGACAAACCTCCGGTACAAGTTTGGCCGCAACCTCCGTGTGGATGAACGGCAGGCTGTGTTCGTCAAACACCCGAAGGACTACAAGCTCCCGCGCGCGAGCGTGACAACGAACTATATCCTCGCAAAGGAAGACTATTATTTTGTCTATCCGACTGACTATCACAAGTACCTGGCTCAGTATCGGGACAGCTTTCAGCACGGTGGCATCTCCATGGAAGAAATGATGCTGCCAGTCGTTACGCTGACACCTAAAAAGTAGAACGCCGACCGCGTGCGCGAAGAACATTCGACATTCTCAGAACAGGAGACTCTTCAGCTGGCACGCTCTTTCGCCCGACAGCTTGAGCGTGGAGATGTCGTTGCGCTCTGGGGAGAACTTGGGACGGGCAAGACGCGTTTTGTGAAGGGGGTGTGCGAGGCGTTCGGTGCGGATCTCCGTGTTTCGAGTCCAAGCTTTGTTATTCTGAACAGATACGAGGGAAAGGGGCGCGATGGGCGCGAGCTGTTCGTCTATCATCTGGACCTGTATCGCGTAAAATCGGTCGAGGAGATCTACGACCTTGGATATGAAGAGTTTGTCTACGGCGAGGGCATTACGCTGGTCGAATGGGCCGAACAATTGGCAGACCTGCTCCCGGCAAGACGCTATGATGTTCGCCTTCGGTATGGAGAACAGGACTCCGAACGGCGGATATCGATCGAGCAGGTGAACAAGGCAACGCATCCTCAGAAGAAACCAACGACATCTTCATCTCTATGAAAATCCTGGGACTCGAGACATCTACGGCCGTATGCTCCGTTGGATTGTTCCGCGACGGAGAGCCGGGAATCGAGCAGTCGGTTCGGGAGTCCCACATTCACTCGGAGAAACTGCTCACACTTGTGCAGGATGTCGTGCGAGCCGGCAGAATCGGGATGGAAGAGCTGGATGCAATCGCTGTCTCGATAGGTCCTGGTTCGTTCACCGGTCTGCGAATCGGCCTCAGCACTGCGAAAGGACTCTGCTTCGCACTCGACAAACCGCTGGTAGCTATCTCGACATTTGAGGCCATCGCGGAGGCAGCCCGACGGAGGCATCAGAAGTCCGGGGTGATCGTCGTGCTCATAGACGCAAAGAAGGAAGAATGGTACGTGGGCCGATTTCTGGTCACTGGCGGCAATGTTCTCGCTTCCGGTCCGGTGGCAGTCAAGTCGCTCGGGGAGGCAGTGTCCTTGTTGAAAGGGGAGAAAGCGGCGCTGATTCTGACCGACAAAGTCGATCAGATGAAGGGCGCTCTTGACATTGGGGTGACGATTGAAGATGTTCATGCGTGTTGCCGCGGCGATGTCGTTGCGTCAGTCGCCCACGCCAGGGTGTTGAAGAAAGAATTCTCTGATGCCGCCGCGCTGGAGCCGATGTACCTGAAAAATTTTGTTGTCCGCACGGTGGCATCCATTTCGTAGAATATCTTCTCAGAATCAGAGCGAACCTGTATCGCTCGCCTGTTGCCCCGACCTTCAGGTCGGGGGAAAGAAGGTAAAAAACTCTGGAGGGCTTCAGCCCTCTTAGAGAACGATGTCAACAGAGGTAAGGCAACAGTCAGGCTTTTAGCAAGGAGATTCCTATGCCATGGTTCAGGCGTTCCAAAGAGAACATCTCGTCTGAAGGACCAAAGAAAGATATCCCCGATGGTCAGTGGATGAAGTGCGATGGCTGCGGCGAGATCATACACAAGAAGCAGCTTGAACAAAACTTCTACACGTGCCACAAATGCGGATTTCACTTCCGCATAGGGAGCAAAGAGTATTTTGAAATCCTGCTCGACGAAAAGACGTTCAAGGAGATGGATGCGAAGATGCGCTCCGTCGATGCGCTCAATTTCGTTGATACGAAACGCTACGTCGATCGTCTGAAAGACTCGACCCGAAAGAGCGGCTTGAACGAAGCGGTGCGCACCGGAACGGCCAAGATCAATGGACTCCCGGTGGTCATTGCATGCATGGATTTCTCGTTTATCGGTGGCAGTATGGGATCGGTCGTGGGTGAGAAAATCGCGAGGGCGATCGACAGCGCTCTCAAGAAGCGGAATCCGCTGATCATCATTTCTTCCAGCGGAGGAGCGAGAATGATGGAAGCCGCATACTCCCTCATGCAGCTTGCGAAAACGAGCGCCAAACTTGCGCAACTCTCAGATGCCGGAGTGCCGTACATCTCTGTGATGACAGATCCGACTACGGGGGGTGTCACAGCGAGCTACGCGATGCTCGGCGATATTCACATCGCGGAACAGGGGGCACTTATCGGATTCGCCGGTCCGCGTGTCATCAAGCAGACGATCGGTCGCGATTTGCCAAAAGGCTTCCAGCGAGCCGAATTCCTGGAAGAAAAAGGATTTATCGATATCGTCCTGCATCGGAAGGACATGAAGGAAACAATAACCAGGGTGCTCAAGCTTCTACAGGATTGACGACATCTTCTTATGGTGGAAACAGGACTCTTTGAGATCATAATCAGACGGCCCCTTCCATATGCCCCAGGAGATCTTGATGCAGAATGAGCAGAACACAGGATCGAAACGGGAAATCGCCGCGGTGATTATGGCCGCCGGACAGGGGAAAAGGATGAAGGACCCTTCCCGGGCAAAGGTGATGTACGAGTTGAATAACAAACCGATGATCCATTTCGTGGTTGATCTGGCAGGAGAACTGGGCGCTTCAAACATTGTCGTCATTGCGGGTCATCAGCGTCAGATTGTGATCGACTATCTGGCAAAAAGTCATCCTTCTGTTACATGCGCCATCCAGGAACCACAGCTTGGCACCGGTCACGCCGTTATGCAGGCGGCGAGCGCTCTTGATGGATTCACTGGGGATGTTCTGGTGCTGTCTGGAGATGTGCCACTCCTGACAAAATGGACGATGGAAAAACTCCTCCGACATCACTTCGATACGGGTGCCGTTGCCACGATTCTCACGTCTAAGATGAGGGATCCAACAGGATATGGCCGGATTGTCCGCAACCCCGATCGATCGGTCAAAAAGATCGTCGAGCACCGGGATGCGTCGGAGGAGGAAAGAAAAATCTCGGAAATCAATTCGGGGATTTATGTGTTTGATAAAGAGAAGCTGTTCGACGGCCTGAACCACATTACTCCAAACAACGCCCAGAACGAGTACTACCTGACCGATGTGTTCGAGTACTTCTGGCAGCATCAATGGACAGTTTCGGCGGTCGTGGCTGAGCACGAAGATGAGATTCACGGCATCAACACGTTTGACCAGCTTGAAGAAGCGCGTCGTATTCTCAATACCCGGTTTGTCGCTGCGTCAACGTCGTGAGATGGCCATCGGACGTCTTGACAATCAGTCTACATTTGAGTATCATTCCGAAGGATTTGACAACTGGAGGGCTGAGTATGAAGAAGATGACGGTGAGTGTAGTGTCCCTAGTCGTGATGCTCTGCTTCACGACCGCTTCGGCGCAGTTCAAGACAAGCATTGAGCCTCGTTCGACGGTCGCGGAGTCGATCCTTAAGTCGGATGATGGTGGTTTCCTGTTCAGTTTATTCAATCCGAACAATTTCAGCATGCATCACAGCTTCTCCCTGTCGTACATGACTGCTGGCGGTCAAGGATTGTCGATGGGGATGTACACCAATAGCATGGCGTACAAGTTTACTGATGACCTCGATATGAAGGCCGATATCAGTCTCATGGCCTCGCCGTACAACACGCTGGGGAAGCAGTACCAAAGTGGTCTGAGCGGGTTGTTCCTGAACAGGGCAGAACTGAACTACAGGCCCTGGAAGAACACGCTGTTCCAGATCCAGTACCAGCAAGTGCCGGCGAATTACATGATGGGTTCAGGGTTCCTGGGTGGCAACTACTTCTTTGGCGGAATTAACCGATATCAGGACGACAATCGCTAAGTTCCTGAATTGAATCTCTGCTCTTTTTCCACACCGAGCGTGACCGATCCGCGTACGCGGATGAGCGCTCGGTTTTTTTGTGTCTATCGCTGAATGGTGAACGAGACTGAACAACCGCTGAATACGTTCGGGCCCCCTGACGAAAGCAACCAGGATCAGCCGGCGGCGCCGAAACCAAAGAAGCGGCGCAAACTGCTGGGCTGGAAAGGGCTGGGGAGCAACGGCCTGATTCTCGCGTTTGCCGTGGTGGTTATACTCCTCATCTGGTCATTCGTCAATCGGACGTTCATTGATCCTCCTGTGAAACCGGAAACGGTGCAGGGAGGAAAAACGCACACCATCCAGCTCGATGTGCTCAACGGCTCAGGGGTACCCAAGCTGAGCCAGCGGTTCACCGACTATCTCCGGGCACGCGGATTTGACGTCGTGGAGACAGGAAATTTCAAGGACTCAAAGGTCGAGAAGACGCGCGTTATAGACCGTGCCGGGCATCTTGAAGCCGCTCAGCAGGTGGCTGAAGCGCTTGGTGTTCCGAAGTCAGGTGTCGTGCAACAAATCGACCGTAATGCATATCTAGATGTCTCAGTGGTGATCGGGAAGGATTTCCGGTTGCTAAAACCGTTCAAATAATAAGGGGGAGGATCCGATATTGACCTCGAGAACTCTTGCCAAGAAGATAGCGGAGTTTGCACATTCCAAGAAAGCATTTGATGTCGTGATGATGGACTTGCGGAAGCTGAGAGCGCCGTCCGATTTCTTCATCGTGTGCTCGGCGGACTCAGATACACACGTGAAAGCCATCGCGGATGCCGTACGGGTGGGTACAGAGGAAATCGGTGTCTCGTTGTGGCATTCTGAAGGATTCCGTTCCCTGACGTGGGTGCTTCTCGATTACGTTGATGTCGTCGTTCACGTGTTCAAGAAAGATGTTCGTCCGTTTTATAATTTGGAACGTTTGTGGGGGGATGCCAAGCTGATCCCTGTGGAGGACATTCCGCCCGCCCTGGGAGTCCCGGGCAGCGTTCCTGGCAAGCGCACAAGGAAGAGCGCAGTCCGTCGCGCGAAGAAAACTACGTCGTAACCAGATTGATATCCATGAAGCACTATCTTGCCGAAAAAGTCACTGCAGCACTCGTATCCCTCAACTATCAGGGGGCGGCGAAGCTGACGTTTGAGAAACCGCGCGATGAAGCGCATGGCGATCTCACAACCAATATCGCGATGCTCATTGCAAAGCAGCTTGGGAAAAATCCCCGCGCCCTCGCACAGGAAATCACCGGAGCGCTAAGAGTCGAGCCGGAGTTTGTCTCGAACGTCGATATTGCCGGACCCGGCTTCATCAATTTTCGATTCACGGAGAAGTTCTTCAATCACCAGCTCGGTACGATTCTCTCTCAGGGGGATGGCTTCGGTCGATCAAACGCAGGTGGCCATAAGAAAACGCAGGTCGAATTCGTCAGCGCAAACCCCACCGGGCCTCTCAGCGTGGGCCACGGACGCCAGGCAGCTATCGGCGATACCATCGCAAATCTGCTCGAGTGGACGGGGCATGACGTCACGCGCGAGTACTACTACAACAATGCCGGCAGGCAGATGAGGATGCTGGCTGAGTCCACGTACGCACGCTATCGTCAACTGTTTGACCCCGCGTTTCCGCTGCCCGAAGATGGATACCAGGGAGAGTATATCATTGAGATTGCGAAACGACTGAAAGAAGAACGGGGAGACAGCATCAACGGGTTGGAGAAGGAGAAGGCGATCGAGGAATGCAAATCATACGCAGAGCAGGCGCTCTTCGAGGCCATCAAGAGCGTACTTGGCCGCATGGGAGTGAAATTCGACGTTTTTTACAATGAGGATTCTCTTTATAAGAGCGGTAAAATCCAGGAGGTCATTGAGGAGTTTCGTCGCCTGGGACTGGCGTATGACAGTGAAGGGGCTGTCTGGCTGAAGGCGACCGCCCTGGGACTCGACAAGGATCGCGTCATCGTGAAAAGTACCGGGGAACCGACATACCGACTACCCGACATTGCTTACCACAGGGAGAAATTCAGACGCGGATTCGAGTTCGTTGTCGATATCTTTGGCGCCGACCACATCGCGACAATCCCTGATGTCCTGGCCGGGGTCAAGGCGCTGGGATATGATCCTGACAAGGTGAAGGTGGTCATCCACCAGTTTGTGACACTGCTGCGCGATGGCCAACAGGTCAAGATGTCCAAACGGACCGCGAACATGGTGACGCTCGATGAGTTAATCGAGGAGGTCGGTTCGGATGCCGTGCGATTTTTCTTCCTGATGCGGGGAGTATCGACACATCTTGATTTCGATCTCAACCTCGCGCTGGAGCAGTCGGAGAAGAATCCCGTGTACTACGTGCAGTACGCCCATGCCCGCATCGCGAGCATTCTCCGGTTTGCCGAAACCGAGGGTCTGTACTCCTCGGCTCCGGCAACGACTCAGGCAGCCGCGAACTATTCGCTCCTCGTGCAGCCGGAGGAGATTGCGCTGGTGAAATTGTTGCTGGAATTCCCGGATGCCGTTGATTCTTCGTGCTTCGGCTTTGAGCCACAGCGGATCACGACGTATCTTCATGATGTTGCGACGGCGTTTCACCGATTTTATCATGAACATCGAGTCGTCACGCCGGATCGGGATCTTTCAGTTGCGCGTCTTGCTCTGTGTTCGGCTTCCAGGACGGTGCTGTCAAATGGGTGCAAAATACTCGGAATTTCCGCTCCAGAACGCATGTAGGGATTTCCAACGAACGAGAACGGCTGGTTGACAGTCGGCCGATTTTTCGTTAAGTTGATTCTGCACTAAGAACAACGCCGAGGCCCTACAGACTTTCCTCTTGATACTGCTTTATCGATCCATCCGACGATCTACCGTACCATTACACGTTTGTTTGTATATCTGATCCGCTCTCAGGCTCAAGAAGCTTTTATCTTCATTCATTATTTGCTAAATTCCCTAATTGCAGGGGTGGTTTGTCCCATTTTCTTAATCGACAATTACCATGAACCTCCTCGTTACGGGTGGTGCTGGCTTTATCGGAAGCAACTTCGTCCATTGTATGCTGGACATGCACCCGACATATCGTGTCGTCAACCTGGACAAACTGACGTATGCCGGCAATCTGGAAAACCTGAAGGACGTGGAGGAAAACCCGCGTCATTCGTTCGTCCAGGGGGATATTTGCGATGCGTCTCTGGTCCGATCCCTTTTTGAAGAGCGGCACTTTGATGCGGTGATCAATTTTGCGGCAGAATCGCACGTCGACCGTAGCATCGTCGGCGCGGCGGAATTTGTGCGCACAAATGTCATGGGCACGAATGTGTTGCTGGAAATGGCGAAGGCGTACCCGCTGAAGAGCTTTGTCCAGATATCAACTGATGAGGTCTAT
Organism: Bacteroidota bacterium; assembly: GCA_049522195.1. GTDB lineage: Bacteria > Bacteroidota > Ignavibacteria > UBA10030 > UBA10030 > UBA9647. Next base: position 24,443 of record JBEKOB010000010.1, on the reverse strand, counting down.
GGTTCGCTTGGTCCGGAAGGAAAATTCAGAGAAGACACGCCGCTGCACCCCAATAGTCCGTACGCGGCCAGCAAAGCTTCGGCCGACTTGCTAGCGCTCGCGTATCAGCACACGTTTGGCCTTCCCATCGTTGTCACCCGGTGCTCAAATAACTACGGTCCCTATCAGTTTCCCGAGAAGCTGATCCCGCTGATGATAGCTAACGCAATGAATGACAAGCCGTTGCCGGTGTACGGTGATGGCACGAATGTCCGTGACTGGATCCACGTGACCGATCACTGTGCGGCGATTGATGCAGTCCTGCACAAGGGAATCCCGGGAGAAGTGTACAATATCGGCGGAAATTCAGAAGAGAAGAATATCGACGTCGTGAAAACGATTCTTGCGACCCTCGGGAAACCCGAATCGCTGATTTCATTCGTGAAAGACCGCCTCGGCCACGACCGTCGGTATGCCATCGATGCGGGGAAAATTTCGCGCGACCTGGGTTGGGAGCCGCACCACACATTCCAGGCGGGAATCGCCCAAACGATTCTCTGGTACCGGGAAAACGTCGCCTGGTGGCAGCGAATTATCAGCGGAGAGTACAAAGAGTATTACAGGAAGATGTACGAGGGAAGGTGAGGGATTGTAGAAGCGAGAATTCAGAAGTCAGAATACAGAATGTTCAGGTTCCAGTTAACCATTTAACCGATTAACCACACACAGTTTCAGCATTGAAAACCATCATCAGCATCGTCGGTGCTAGACCGAATTTTATGAAGGTTGCCCCGCTGCATAAGGCGTTCCAGCGGTATTCGGACTCCGTCCGTCACCTGATCGTTCATACCGGCCAACACTATGATGAGGCGATGTCGAAAGTATTCTTCGACGATCTCGAGCTCCCCCATCCCGATTTCTATCTGGGCGTCGGATCAGGCACGCATGCCGAGCAGACATCAAAAGTCATGCTGGGGCTGGAGAGAGTACTGGCTGAACAGCAGCCCGACCTTGTGATCGTTGTCGGGGATGTGAATTCAACTGTGGCGGCGAGCCTTGTCAGCGTGAAAATGGGGATTCCTGTAGCTCACGTTGAAGCGGGCCTGAGGAGCTTTGACAGGACGATGCCGGAAGAGATCAACCGGATATTGACTGACGTCATCTCAGAGTATCTCTTTGTCAGTGAACCGAGTGGTCTCCATAATCTTCGCCGGGAAGGCGTCGCGGAGAACAAGATTTTCTATGTTGGGAATGTGATGATCGATTCCCTGGTCCACTATCGCGAGAAAGCAGCACGCCTGAAGACATTGGACCAATTCAATGTTAGGCCGAAGCAGTTCACACTTGTCACGCTCCACAGGCCGAGCAATGTGGATACAGAGGAGGGGCTTGAGAAAATCGTCAGCATCTTCGAAAAGCTCGCGAGCCGTACGTCGATCATCTTCCCTGTCCACCCGAGGACCAGGAAGATGCTTGAGCACCATCGGTTGGGCGAATGCGCGGCAAAGATTTCAAATCTAAGCATTACGGAGCCGCTGGGGTACCTGGAATTCCTATGCCTGATGGATCAGGCACAGCTGGTCATAACCGACTCGGGGGGCATTCAGGAAGAGACGACCTTCCTGGGAGTGCCGTGTCTCACGCTCCGTGAGAACACCGAGCGCCCCATCACGTGCGAAATCGGCACGAACAAACTGTGCGGACTCGATGTTGACCTTGTTGTGAAGAACAGTTTCGATGTATACAATGGAATGGCTCGCAAGGGGCGAGTGCCCGAATTGTGGGATGGCAAAGCGGCTCACCGAATTACAGAAATCATTTTGAAGAAAATCTAAGGAGCGGTTCCGAATGAACACCCGCGCGAAGATATGGATCGTAGTCTGTTTATGCGTTGTCATGGTGTCCTCCCGTGCGCAGGAGAAACCCACCTCCATCTGGGATCAGGCGAGCGGCAAGACGTCACAGTCGGACCAAAAAGGAAAGGAAGAGACCGGACAGAAATTCACCGGTATTCCGATGGAAGGATCGGTTGACCCGACTCAGTACATCGTAGGCCCGTACGACATGTTTACGCTCACCTTCTGGGGCGTGCCTCCGTTGGAGTACATGATCCTGGTCACGCCGGAAGGGACGCTCCTCATCCCGACGGTCGGAGAAATCCGCGTAGCAGACATCACACTCGCTGAGGCGAAGAAGCGCGTTGCAGAGGCCGTGGAAAAGAAATACAAGCCGGGGAGTGTCTCGATGACGCTTGTTCGCCCGCGCTCACTGATCGTGACGTTGCGCGGGGCCGTTTCAAGACCCGGACAATACATCGCCAGTGCCATCGAACGGGTCGAGAAAATTGTCCTCCTGGGTGCCAGCGAAGTGAAGACGCCAAACACAACCTTTACAATTCCGGCGCTTTCGCCTACCGGACTGCCTGTGTTCCAGGATGATTTCAGGATCCCGAAAATCACTTCGAAGACCGAGCTCGATGAACAGACCTCAACGCGGAACATCAAGTTGATACGCCGCAACGGGGACACGCTTCGCGTTGATATTCCAAAGTACTATGCAACGCTCGAAAATAAATACAATCCCTTTCTCGTCGACGGGGATCTCATCGTCGTTCCAAGCACGACCCTCTCTACGAATTTCATCAGTATCCACGGCGCTGTCAATGTGCCCGGACGGTATGAGTTTATCCAGGGGGACAGCCTGCTGGGATTGATCCGGATTGCGCAGGGGCTGCTTGAGACCGCCGATCGGCAGGCCACGACCATCTATCGATCTGAAAAAACCGGGGACAGATCCCAGGAAATTTCCGTAGACCTCGACGCGATCCTCGCCGGAAGAGCTTCAGACGTTCCTCTCCAACGGGGTGACCGCATCCTCGTCAGACATCAGATGGACAGGCGAAGGGACTTCTTTGTCACGGTTGGTGGAGAGGTTGCTTCCCCCGGAGACTACCCGATCACCCGCGAAACGACGAAGCTCTCACAGATTCTGCGTGCCGCCGGAGGACCAACGAATCGAGCTTTGCTGGGTTCCTCGGTCGTTTGGCGAAAAGATGAAAAGTACAATGTTCCCGATGCGTCTCAGCTTGACTATCTGAACTATCTACGTGCGCATCAGTTTCTGTCAGTTGACAGTACGTATTTCTTCCTGGATGTCAAGGTTGGGCGTCAGCCGGTCGTGGTGAATTTCAAATCGCTTCTCGTGGACAAGGACACATTGAGCGATGTTATCCTCCACCATGAGGATTTCATCTACATCCCATCTGATGAGCGTTCGGTCCTCGTGCAGGGCCAGGTAGCCAATCCCGGGTATGTTGCGTATGTCCCCGGCGAAAACTATCGCTTCTATGTCCGGAAGGCTGGCGACTATCAGGAGTTTGCTGATGAAGGTGAAGTCCGGATCATCAAAGGAGGGACGTTCAGCTGGTTCAAGCCTGGCGATACGACGATTGAGTCGGGCGACCGCATCTGGGTTCCGAAAGAACCGAGAAAAGGGTTTGGGTATTACTATCCGTACTTCCGTGATGTCGTGACGATTTTCCTTTCTGTTACAACGTTGATTTATGCCATGCGTGCAGCGAAGTAGTTATGAGCACGCTACGACGATATTCTAAATCCAATGCAACCGTACTCATTTTCCCAGGCGTGTTGAAATGAAGAACAGCCCAAAAGAAGTGACTGGTCAGCCGTCAGGACTTCCAGGAGAACCCACAACCCAAGCCGAGGGCCCGAAGCCTGTAGGGAATGCCCTTCTGGATTTCCTTGCTGTGATAGCCCATTGGAGAAAATTCATTGTGCGAACGGTCTTCATCACGACAGTTATTGTCGTGATCATAGCAATCCTGAGCCCGAAGTGGTACAAAGCGACTGCATCGGTTTTTCCGGCTGAGAAGGCGGATATGTTTTCGGGGCTCGAGGGGATCTCGTCGCTCGTGCGCTCCATATCGCCGGGCCGTTCTCTCTCCGCCCTCACGGGCTCCTCTGAGATGGACAGATACCGGGCGATCCTGTCGAGCGAAACTGTCCTTCTGAAGGTGATTGACCGGTTCAATCTCACAAAGGTGTACGAAGTCACAAACTACCCGCGTGAGAAAACGATGAAGGAGCTTCTTTCCAACGTGGGTTTTGAGATCGCCGATGAGGGGAACCTGTTTATCACCGTCTACGACATGGACCCGCAGCGTGCCGCTGACATGGCGAACTATTTCGTCCGCCTGTTGAACGAGACGAACTCGGAGTTGCAGGTTCAGAACGCACGCGCGAACCGGGAGTTCATTGAATCACGCTACAAGAAGAATCTTTCCGACATACGGGCGGCAGAGGATTCTTTGAAGGCGTTCCAGCAGAAGTACGGCGTTGTTGCGCTTCCTGAACAACTGGAGGCCTCAATCAAGGCGATGGCTGAAATCTACGGAAAGATGGAGGTCCAGGATGTTCAGCTGACCGTGCTCCGCCAGACGCTCGCGAGCGGGCATCCAAGCATCCGCGCGGCAGAGATCGAGCTCGATGCCATGCGCGACAAGATACGGCAGCTCAACGACGGAACGGGGGGAGAGAAAGGGGATGTGAAGGTGCTCGTTCCTTTCAAGCAGGCTCCCCAGCTCGGATCCGACTATGTACGGCGCTACCGGGATGTCGAGATTCAATATAAGATCCTGCAATTCGTCACGCCCCTCTACGAACAAGCCAAAGTGGAAGAGCAGCGGGCAACCCCGTCGGTGATTGTGCTCGACTCCGCACAGGTCCCTGAAAGGAAGGCGAAGCCGAAAATTGCACTCTACGGTTGGCTTTCCATGGCCATCTCGACACTCGTGGCGCTGACCATCGTTTTCGCCATTGAAGGTGCGCGGAAGGTGAGAGCGCTGGATCCCGACCGGGTCGCGTCGATGTGGTCAACAGTGCGGTCGGATTGGTTCGGGTTGCGGTGGAAGCGAAATGCGAGGAAGTAAAGTAGGCGTCACTCCATTCCTGACGGTCAAAAGGATGATCTTCTTGAACTTTGTTTTCTCGGACCTCGCTGGATGGGGAGGTGCGAACGTGAAGCGGCTGCGGAGACTCACGCGATGAGTTGGATTTCTTGGTTGTGTTTCGGGATTTGCCTGGGAATAGTGCTTTCCTGTTTCCGAAAGGGAGCAGATATGCTTTCTCCGGCTCGCGTGTTCGGGTTCGTCTGGAGCCTGGCCGTTGGCCTCACCGAACTAAAATTCAGCGCGCTGCAGCATACCTGGAATCTCTTGAGCTGGGTTCTGCTGCTCACAGGCATAGCGGCCTTTCTTGTCGGGATATTCATCGCGTTTGTTTTGAACCTTGAAAAAGAATTGGTCCCTATCAGTGAGATGCGTCAGTTGTTAAGGAAAGAAAGAGTCCGTGAAACACAGCTCTTCTGGTTTGTTTCTGCCGCCGTTGCCGTCTACAGCATTTCGTATCTTGTTATTTACTTGGTCAAGGGTTTTCTTCCGGTTTTCGTTGTCGGAACAAAAATCTCAAGAGTCGATTTCTACGTTTTTGGTTTTGGGGTGTTTATTAATTCAACTGCATTCATTATTTTCTTCACCGTTCTGTATCATCTCTTAGTTCAGGGGAAAAAGGGGAAGAAAATATTCCTCACATTTATATCTCTCATTGCCGTCGGGTCGTACTTCCTTCTTCTTCAGAGGTTCCAAATCATCATGGCTGCACTGATGTGCTTTACTCTTCTTTACTATGCGACCAACTCTATCCGACTGAGAACCGCACTACCTCTTCTTGGAGCCGTTACTGCCTTTTTTTACTGGATCGCGTCACTGAGAGGACGTCACCTTGAGCTTCTGTCTATGTATATCTATACGACAGCAAAGATGCGATTTCCGAAGTCTTTCGCATCGCTTACAGAGCCGTACATGTATATGGTCATGAATTTGGAGAATTTCGCTCGTTCCGTGAATTGGTTGGACCATCACACCTATGGGTACTTCACGTTTGATTTCGTGACGGCAATCACAGGACTCAAATACTGGATCAGCGATTACTTCGGCATTGAGCGCTTTCCCTACCTTGTCAGTGGATACAATACCTATACAGCGTTCTGGGTTCTCTATAGAGATTTCGGTGTCATTGGTCTGATTCTGATTCCATGGACGCTCGGCTTAGGCATAGGCCTTCTGTACTATCGAATGCGCACAAAGCCAACAATAAAGAGAGTGACAGCGTACGGAGTCATGGTTTTCGTTATGTTCATTTCTTTTTTCGTTTTTCCCATTTCTTTCCTCTGGTTTCTCTACAACATGCTCGCGTTGTATTGGATTCTGCGCTGCACGATGATACCCCGGATGGGTGATGTTCACTCGCTGGTTCCCTCACCTCAAAGCAACGAAGTGAGTTCTTTGGGAGAAAGGCGATTGATGTGATCTCCGGGCGAATCACAAGGAATTTCCTTTCTCTTTTCCTTTCCAATGTTATTGGCCAACTATTCACTCTCTGGGCCTTTGTTCACATAGCGAGTGTGTTCGGGCCCGAGGGATTCGGAAAGTTTTCATTCGCACACGTCACAGCCCTCTATTTTCTTTACCTTGCGGATTTCGGTCTGCAGACCCTTGGAACTCGTGCTGTCGCCCAAGATAAAGAGGAGATTTCCAAACACGTGTGGAACATTACGGCATTACGGACTATTCTCGCCGTCGGTTCTCTCCTTTTGTTGGTGGTGGTGTCTTTTGTTGTTCCCAGGATTCGTGAGATACAATCGATTGTCCTTGTCTTCGGGCTTGCCCTCTTGCCGTCAGCGGTGTTGTTCGAATGGGTATTTCAAGGTATTGAAGAGATGGAATATGTTGCCCTGGGGAGAATCTCAAAAGGGATGGTGTTTGCGGTCCTTGTTTTCTTTTTTGTGCAAAGCGGTGACAACCTGAATCATGCTGCGCTGTCCTACGTGATAGGTATTGCCGTTGCTGCTGGCTTGCTCATGGGAATATATCACAGAAAGTTCGGGTTAATCTGGGATAAGATTGACCTCGCGGCACTGAAACGCACGCTTGTCGCGGCAATTCCGCTGGCAGCAGGAGCATTCATCACGCAGATCAACTTTAACTTCGGAACGATGGCTCTGGGTTTCTTCTTGACGGACAAAGACGTTGGTTTGTTCTCGGCAGCGTATAAGATTGTCCTGTTCCTCCTGGCATTTGCTGCTGTGGCTGCTGCCAATGCTGCTTTCCCATCGATGGCGAAGTCATACAAGAAGTCAATGACCTTGTTTAGCGATTCGTTAAAGAACCTCCTTCGGGTTTTTGTTTTTGCCGCTATACCTATTGGAGTAGGTGGGTCCATACTCGCTTCCCGGATTATGGGCTTTCTCTATTCTCCAGAGTATCAAAAGGCGGTCATAGTTTTTCAGCTCTCTGTTTGGGTGGTCGTGATCGTGATCTATCGCCAGATTTTCGAGAACGTCCTCGTCGCTGCTAATTATCAGCGCGCCTATTTTGTGGGTTATGTGGTGGCAGGTGTATTGACGATTGTCGGAAATCTTCTCCTGGTTCCTCTACTGGGTATTGTAGCTCCGTCAATTGTCGGGATACTTTCAGAGTCTGTATTGCTTGTGTATTTTGTCACATTTTCTAAGTTTGTTCGTCTTTCGTACGTGTTGAGAATCAGTGTCAAACCTTTCTTTGCTGCATCAATCATGGGGCTGATTTTGTTCTTCTTGCCGCTGAATTTTTTTCTTTTGCTGGCCGTTGGGATTGTGACTTACTTCACATTACTTCTCATCCTTCGAGCCCTTACTGTGGAAGAAGTGACTGCTTATGTGTATTCGTTGGTGCGATGAAGTAATTCTGGAGGCCGTACCATCAGCTTCGTTGTTGCTTTGCATGTCGAAGGTCTGATGCCGAACAACACTAGCGGATTCCGACATATTATTAACCCTCGATGACTCATGACAAAATCGACAACTAGACCGCCTCGAGTCGCCGCTGTGGTACTAAATTACAGAGGCGTTGAGGATACGAAGAAATGCGTTCTCTCGCTTCAACAATGTGGTAACCAGAATCTTGAGATCATCCTCGTTGATAACGCGTCGGGGGACGGTGGTGCAGAAGAACTTGCCCGTACCTTTCCCGATTTGCCTTTACTCATTCAACCCACAAACCTTGGTTACGCAGGCGGTAATAATGCTGGCATTCGATACGCGTTAAGGAAGAATGTCGATTACATCCTGATATCCAATGATGATGTTGTCGTAGAGAACAGATTCCTGGACCCAATGCTTGCCGTGATGGAACGGGACACGGATATCGGCGTTGTGAGCCCGAAGGTCTTTTATGCATCGTCTCCTCAGGAAGTATTCGCTGCGGTTGGTGAGTTCAGTTGGTGGTTGTGCACCGGCTTGGACAAAGGACGCGACGAAGAAGCCTGTCGCTCCTCAACACTTGAACGTGATGTTGACTATGTTCCTGGCGTCCTTCTTCTTGTACGACGAGAGGTTTTCGAAACGGTTGGTTTGTTCGATGAGCGCTTTTTTATGTATTTTGAAGACGTAGAATTCTCTCGTCGGGTGAGGACACGATACCGCATGGCGTACACTGCTCGCTCAGTGGCGTTTCACAAAGGCGGCGCAGGTAAAGGGTGGAGGAACTACTCGGAACTCTACCTGTACTATCATACAAGAAATCGCATTTGGGCCTTCAGAGACGAAGGGTGGTTCTATAGGCTCTATGTTGTCTTGTTTACTTTGTCAAACGCTATCGCTAAGGCCGCTGTAAGCTCGTCCGGTTATTTCCGTAGTCCACGCAAAACGCGACGACAATGGAAAGCTTTGTATAGTGGGTTCCTTGACGGAGTTGCCGGTCAAGAAAAGGGCCACGGAACGAGCTTACGCCAACCTTAACCATTGGATTTGGCAATCCACGTTCGCAACAAGAAACACCGCTTGAGATGATTCTTACGGGCGGTGATACTGCGAAGCCTCTCGGGTCGTCACGCACATTCATTAGATAAACGCGTGTGGAACAAGGCATCGAAAAACAAAGATCAGGCAAGGCCAAGGTTGTTGGAAATCCACCACCTCAATCGGCATGTTGACCAAAAACGTGCTGTTACCCTCCCACAAAAAATGCAGGGCATAGACTTGTTGGGAGTGCGATGGCCCATGGTATGAGCTCCCGCAACGTTGCCCACAAACCCGGTCTCAGCTATGCAAGGTCGGACGCTTCAACCATATGAAGAAACCAACTACACAGGAAAAATAAACCCACCCAATTCTCGGGTACAGAACGCCCTATGAAACAAGTCATTGAAGAATTGAAAACCGGACGTGTGCGTGTCGTCGAAAACCCGGCAACACGCTGCGGCTCGAACGAAGTCTTGATCAAAAACGCTGTGTCGCTCATAAGCCCGGGCACAGAAAAACTGATGATCGAAATGGGCAAAAAAAGCCTTGTTGGTAAGGCCATTGCCCGGCCAGACTTGGTCTCCCTCGCATACCAGAAGGCGAAAAAGGAAGGGTTCTTGAACGTCTTCAGGGAGGCAATGTCGAGGCTTGACGAGCCGGTCCCTCTGGGGTACAGTTCAGCCGGGACAGTCATTGAAGTGGGAGCGAATGTCAGAGGATTTGCTGTTGGTGATGCGGTAGCGTGTGCAGGCCACGGCTATGCAAGCCATGCTGAGATCATAACAGCTCCGCCTGATCTCTGCACGCTCATTCCAAAACTGAAAGACGGTTCGGCACTCTCCTTCGACGAAGCGGCGTTTGTGATGCTCGGTGGCATTAGCATGCACGGTGTTCGGAGCGCGGAACTGACGTTCGGCGAGAATGTCGTCGTGGTTGGCCTGGGGCTGATCGGACTCATCACGGTTCAGATTGCCGCAGCCTATGGGTGCCGTGTGATTGGCATCGACGTCAGTGAAGGAAAGGTAAACCTCGCAAAGGAACTTGGATGCGCGCAGTCGTACATGATCGGGCGCGATGATATTGACAGCATCGTAGCGAATCTGACGGGCGGAAAAGGAGCGGATGCGATTGTCCTCGCTGCCGCTACGAAGGACAACTCCACGATTGAACTCGCGGAGCGCATTGCCCGCCAGCGCGGCCGGATTGTCCTGGTCGGTGTCTCTGAACTCACCCTGACGCGCAAGGCGTTCTGGGATAAGGAGCTGACGTTCACAGTCTCAAAAGCAGCCGGACCGTCCCGGAGCCTCGTCCCGTCCTATCCGTTCCTGCCTCTTGAATATGTCCGCTGGACTGAACAGCGGAATCTGGAGGAATTCCTCAGGCTCGTCTCCATCGAATCCGTGAACGTCCGAAAGCTGATCTCACATCGTTTCGCCATTGGAGAAGCGGAATCTGCTTATGCGATGATTCTTGGCGGCAAAGAAAACTATGTAGGCGTCCTCATCGACTACCCGAAGGAACGACCGGCTGCAACGCTCGTGAAGTTGAAGCATGCTCAAACATTTGAAAAATCAAGTAATGCGGCGACCGGTGCACGGACGACCGTCGGTGTCATCGGCGCAGGAATGTTCGCACGAAATATTCTCTTGCCGGCTTTGAAATCGGTCGAGGGGGTTACGCTGCGCGGGATTTCAACGAAATCGGGGTTGAGCTCGCAGCATACCGGAAAACGCTATGGCTTTGAGTACGCGACGTCCGATTATCAGGAAGTCTTGAACGACGATCGCATTGGCAGCATCGTCATCTGCACTCGTCATCACCTCCATGCAAACCTTGTGGCCGAAGCACTGCGGAAGGGAAAGAGCGTTTTCGTGGAGAAGCCACTCGCCATCCGACCGGAAGAGCTCGACCTTTTGCTCGAGGCGTACTCGCACCTTCGTCCCGAGCAGATGTTCATGGTAGGATTCAATCGTCCGTACTCACAGCTCAGCGTGAGACTTTTCGAACTGCTCCGCAACAGGATCGCGCCTTTGCAGGCCCACGTTCGGGTCAATGCCAGCTTCATCCCATTCGATCACTGGACTCAAGATCCGGCGGTGGGCGGCGGGCGCATCGTTGGCGAGGCTTGCCATTACGTCGACTTTCTTCAGCGCATCACGGGCTCTAATCCCACGGAAGTGTTCGCATCGGCCATCTCCGGAGCGCTTGGTAAGTACCGGGCAGACGACAATGTCTCGATCACGCTCACGTTGGGTGACGGTTCAGTTGGCACGATTATGTACTCAGCGCTTGGAACAAAGACGTTTTCGCGAGAGCGTATTGAAGTGTTCTGGGACGAGTCAGCTGCGGTCATCGAGGATTTTCGTATGCTTGAGTTTGTGCACGGGGCCAGGAAAGAACGGAAAAAACTCTCAGGTCAGGATATGGGATACAAGAAAGAAATGTCCGAGTTTATCCACGGGTCTTCAGCGCTGTCGCGTCCGAACTTCGAACGCGCCGTCGCCACGACCCAGGCGACGTTTGCCTCCCTGGAATCGCTCAAAGAGCGCCGTCCGGTGGCGCTCCCGGATATCAAGGGTGCTCGATGAATCTGATACTCGTTTCGGCATACTTTCCGCCTGAAGTGGGCTCTGCCTCCCATCTTTACTATGAACTCGGAACGGAGTTGGTCAAGAGGGGTCACCATGTAGCAATTCTCACCGGGTACCCTGCATACAACATCGATCAGAAAGCTCTCCCGGTCGAATATCGTTCCGGCTGGTGGATGAAGGAACGCGTGAATGGTATGGAGGTGATCAGGATCAGGACGATTGGAATGCCGCGCCAAATTCCTGTCCTCCGTGGATTGGGGCAAATCACGCTTTCCCTGGTGCTGAGTTTTTCGGGTCTTTTTCTCACCAAAGGCGCATTTGATGTTGTCCTCGTATATTCGCCGCCCCTTTTCCTTGGCTGGACAGCCTTCATCCTTCGCCGACTGAAAGGCATGAAGGCCGTTTTGAATGTGCAGGATCTCTTTCCGCAGAGCGCTATTGACCTCGGCGTTCTTCGAAGCAAGTTCCTCATCAACTGGTTTCGCCGCATCGAATCCAATCTCTACAGAAACTCAGATTTGGTGGTGGTTCACTCTCCCGGGAATCGCGACCATGTTGTTTCCTGCGGCGGATCGGTCTCGAAAGTCATGGTTATTCCAAACATGATTGATACGAAGTCCATCAAACCCGGAGAACGAAACAACGAGTTCCGTCGTCGTCATGGAATCAGCACAGACGAGTACATTGTGTCGTTTGCAGGTGTCATTGGTCTCTCACAAGACATCGACACGGTCATCGACGCTGCCAAGCAGATGGAACATGAACAAAAGATTCTCTTCTATATAGTGGGTGATGGTTTGGAAAAACCCCGGTTGATGGCGCGGGCAAAGGGAATGAGCAATGTCCGTTTTCTTCCCATGCTTCGCAAAGACGAATACGTTGAGCTTCTCCAGGCCTCGGACATTTGTCTTGCAACTCTTCGTAAAGAGGTAAGAACTCCGGTAGTGCCAAGCAAGATCATGAGTATCATGGCTGCTGGTCGTCCGTTGATCGCCGGTCTACCGCTTCACGGGGACGCTCCCAAGATCATAGAGGCCGCTCGGTGCGGCATATGCATTGAACCGGAAAATCCGCCAGCGCTGGCAGAAGCTGTCAGAAGGATTTATCAGAATCCCGGGCTGGCTCAGGAGTATCGCGAACATGGGAGGAAGTTTGTCGAACAACACTATTCGTTGGAGGTGTGTTCGACGCTGTACGAACTGGCATTCAAGAATCTTACTGAACAACGCAGAGGACAGGAAAAATGATGAAAGAGCACGAGCAAGCGTACAAAGGAAAACGAATCCTCGTCACGGGCGGGGCGGGGGCCATAGGGTCAAATCTGGTGAAGAAGTTGTGCGAAGCCGAAGCCGAGCTGGTCCTTGCCCTCGATGACTTGAGTTCAGGTCAACGATGGAGTTTGCCCCACGCTTCCAATCTCATGTTCGTGGAAGGCAACGTGCAGGACGAGGTGAAGCTGAAACGTGTTTTCCTCGAAGAACCTCACTATGTGTTCCACCTGGCGGCGTTTTTCGCAAATCAAAACAGCATCGATCATCCCGAAAGTGATCTCATGACGAATGGCCTCGGGACGCTCCGCGTGCTCGAGTACTCGAAACTCACAAAGGTGGAACGCTTCATCTACGCATCGTCTGGTTGCTCGATCTATGGAAGTTCGGCTCCGTTGCCGCTTCGGGAAGAATTCATGTCTCTCAACCTCAGCACGCCATACCAGATTACCAAGATGCTCGGGGAGCTCTACTGCAATTTCTTCTTCAATCATTACAATCTCCCCGTTGTGAAAACACGGTTTTTCAATTCATACGGTCCCGGTGAGGTGCCGGGGCAATATCGCAACGTCATTCCGAACTTCATCTACTGGGCCCTGCAGGGTAAGCCCCTTCCGTTGACCGGAACAGGAGAAGAAACCCGCGACTTTACGTATGTTGAAGATATTGTCGACGGCGTGATGAGAGCCGGCTTCTATGAAAAGGCCATCGGCCAGGAGATGAATCTTGCTTCCGGGGTCGAAACACGCATCCTGGATCTTATTACGATGATTAATGACCTGACGGGAAACAAGGCCGGGATTGCATCGTCGAAGCGGCGTAAATGGGATACGAAAAGCCGGCTGCTCGCATCGATCGACCGCGCAAAGGATTTGCTGGGCTATGAGCCGAAAACCCAGTTCAAGGAAGGGCTCGCCAACACAATTCGTTGGTTCCGGGATGAATGGGACAACATCAAGGTATCAGCGAGCTTTCCACCGGGAATGTCGTCCGCCGTCCGCGATTTGCCAAGCAAGACAAAGTAGTATGGGTAGAGTATTGAGGATTTGGGATAGTGTGCGATGAACAAGCGCATTGAACGCGTTTTTCTTATTCTGCTGGACCTTATCACCATCAACCTGGCGTACTTTGCATACTACGCGTTGAGGGTGAGGAGCGGCTGGTTCACCTATCCGATCGAACCTGACTTCCTCCTCCCGATGCTCGCTGTCTACGTGTACTGGCTGCTGCTCTTCGCCTTCTTCGGGCTCTACCGATCGTGGTACGCCCAGTCCCGCCTTGACGAACTTGTGACGCTCTTCCGCATCATTACCGCAGGCGTTCTTGTACTGTTCTTCGTCATCTTCATCGATGACCAGTCGTCGAGCGCACAGCCGGGAACGAGACTTTTGATAGGAGCATACTGGCTGGAGATGATTGGCTTCGTCAGCCTGGGGCGGTTGGCCTTCAGGGCAACTCAAAAACGATTGCTGGGGGCCGGCATTGGCGCCCGGAACACCCTCATCGTCGGTTGGTCGGCCAAGGCGCGGGAGCTCTGCGACATGGTCATCAAGTATCCGGCGTTGGGATACAAACTTGTCGGATTCGTCGATGCTTCGAGACCGAAATCCGGAAAGCGTCCCAAGCGCTCGGAATACAAGCACATAGCGCTGGTCGGTAACCTGGAACAACTTTCCTCGTTAATCAAAGAGTACAATGTCCGTGAGGTGCTCGTCGGCCTTGAATCCTCAGAACACGATAAACTCATCCATATCATCACTGAATGCACGGGATACGAGGTCGGGTTGAGAATGATGGCTGACCTCTACGATATCGTGAGCGGTCAGGCGCGCATAAGCTCTATTTACGGAGTTCCTCTCATAGAGGTAACCCCGGAAATCATGAAACCGTGGGAGGAATCGCTCAAGCGCGCGCTCGATGTGCTGGCCTCCCTGCTTATCCTGGTCGTGGGATCACCATTCTGGTTGCTCGTCGCGGTGCTCATCAAGCTGAATTCCCCAGGTCCGGTTTTGTACGGTCAGGAACGACTGGGAAAGAACGGGAAGCCGTTCAGGATTTTCAAATTCCGATCGATGCATGCTGATGCCGAGAAGAAATCGGGACCGGTATGGGCGACGAAACGGGATCCTCGAGTGACGGCGGTTGGAAGAATTATCCGGCGATTGCACATCGACGAGGTGCCGCAGTTCATCAACGTGCTCCGCGGTGATATGAGCCTCGTCGGGCCGCGGCCCGAACGATCGTTCTTTGTGGAAAAACTCTCGGCGGAACTGCCGCTCTACAAACGTCGTCTAAAAGTTCGACCGGGCATCACAGGCTGGGCGCAGGTTAAGCACAAGTATGACGAATCAATCGAAGATGTGAAAGTGAAGTTGAAGTATGATCTCTTCTATATAGAGAACATGTCGTGGCGAATGGATTTAAAGATACTTTTCAATACCTTTTACGTTATGATGATGGGAAAAGGACATACCTGATATGAGCACACTGAATATTCAAATGGTTGATTTGGTTACGCAGTACAAGAAAATCAAGCCTGAAATCGACGATGCCATTCATCGCGTACTGGATTCGGGACACTACATCCTGGGGAAGGAAGTGGGCGAGTTCGAAGCATCGGCCGCCAAATACTTGGGTACACGACACGCAATCGGGTGTGCATCAGGCACAGATGCTCTCCAAGTGGCCCTCATGGCCCTTGAAATCGGCCCGGGCGATGAAGTTCTCACAACGCCGTTTACCTTTGTTGCAACAGCGGAGGTTATCGCTTTGCTTGGCGCAAGACCGGTGTACATTGATATTGATCCGCTGACCTTCAACATCGATCCGGCAGCCTTGGAGTCTGCAATCACGTCGAAGACGAAGGCGATACTCCCTGTGCATCTCTATGGTCATTCGGCGGATATGGATCCAATTATGGAAATCGCCAGGAAACACGGGCTCCCCGTGATCGAGGATGCGGCTCAGGCAATGGGGACCGACTACAAAGGGCGCAAGGTTGGTGGCATCGGAGCGCTCGGTTGCATCAGCTTCTTCCCGAGCAAAAACCTGGGTGCTTTTGGCGATGCCGGCATGATTGTGACGAATGATGACCAGCTCGCCGAAAAAGTGCGCATCATCATCATGCACGGTTCACGCAAGCGGTACTACCATGAAATGCTCGGCGTGAACAGCCGGCTTGATACTCTTCAGGCTGCCATCCTGAACGTCAAGCTAAAGTACCTCGACCAATGGCATGAGGCTCGGCGGACAGCCGCCCATTTCTACAACAAGCTCTTCAAAGTCGACGGGATCACTACTCCGTATGAAGCTCCCTATACACGCCACATTTTCCACCAGTACACGCTTCGCATTGATAACCGGAACAAGGTTGATGAGTACCTGACCCAGAAAAAAATCCCGCATGCCATCTACTATCCCATCCCGCTGCATCAACAGCAGGCCTATCTGGTAGATGGGAAGCCGGCAGGGTCCTTCCCGAAGACCGAACGTGCCGCGGCAGAAGTGCTTTCTCTTCCGATACATACAGAGCTGACCGAAGAACAACAGCGGTTCATAGCGCATTCTGTCCTGGAAGGATTGGGAAAGTAACGGAACAAGCTCACTATCACCAAACACGTCGAGACCCAACATCGCTTATGAAACGCTGCCTGGTTGTCATTCCAACATACAACGAAGCTGACAATGTCCAAGAGCTCCTCCCGGCGGTGCTGAAGTTCGGGAGCCATTTCAACGTCTTAGTCGTTGACGACAATTCTCCCGATGGCACGGCGAAACTCGTAAAGGAGATGCAAAAGGACGAGCCGAGGATTCACCTCCTTGAGCGCCCGGGGAAAATGGGCCTGGGAACGGCGTACGTTGCCGGATTTAAGTACGCGCTCGCCAACGGCTTCGACTATGTCTTCGAAATGGATGCCGATTTCTCGCACGATCCTGAAATGCTTCCGAAGCTGCTTGCAAAAGCGGAGGAGTATGACCTGGTGATCGGCTCACGGTACATAGAGGGAGTGAACGTAGTCAATTGGCCGATGAAGAGATTGTTGTTGAGCTACTTCGCGAACCTGTATACCCGCGTCATCACAGGAATGCCAGTGCGCGACGCGACCGGCGGGTTCAAGTGTTTCAAGCGAAAAGTGCTCGAGAGTATTGACCTCGACGCGATTCATTCGAACGGCTATGCGTTCCAGATCGAAATGAACTTCAAGTCCTGGAGAAAAGGATTCCGCGTCTGCGAAATTCCGATCGTCTTTGTCGACCGGAGGATCGGTGTCTCGAAGATGTCGAAAAGCATCGTCTATGAGGCAGTGTGGATGGTGTGGAGGTTGAAGTTCAGGAGCCTGTTTGACGGGAGATGATCTCACGCCCCGCCAGTTGTTCTTCGACAGTTAGACTGTCGAAGATGGCCCATGTCAGAGAGTTCAACTCTCGGCAACGAACGTTCCTTTGCGGTTAAAAACAAACCACAAAGGGCGCCAAGTCAAGTTGAATAGTACCTTTCGCGGCTTTGCGTCTTAGCGTGACATTCTTTCAATGCCCAAAAAACGTCAACAGTCTGCCCTGCAGCTTTCAATCATCATCGTCAACTACAACGTGCGTGAGTTTCTTCATCACGCTCTCGTATCGTTGCAGAAGGCGATGAAAGGAATCCGCGCGGAGATTATCGTTGTCGACAACGCGTCTGACGACGGCAGCATCGAGATGGTCAAGCGCCGTTTTCCGAAGGTCCATCTGATCGCCAACGATTCCAACCTGGGATTCGCCAAGGCCAACAACCTCGGCCTGAAGCAGGCACGCGGGAAATACATTCTTCTCATTAATCCCGATACGCTCGTCCAGGAAAACACACTCCAGGTGATGATCCGTTTTTTCGACGAGAACCCCGACGTGGGGCTGGCCGGCTGCAAGATCTTGAATCCCGACGGGACATTTCAGCTCGCCTGCCGTCGCAGTTTTCCCGCCCCCTGGGCCGCCTTTACAAAGATGATAGGTCTGAGCGCTCTTTTCCCGGGCTCACGCCTTTTTGGACGCTACAATCTCACCTATCTCAGTCCCGACGAAACGTATGAAATCGATGCTGTAAGCGGATCGTTTATGATGGTCCGGCGCGAGGCATATGATGAGGTGGGGGGATTGGATGAAGATTTCTTCATGTATGGAGAAGATCTCGACTGGTGCTATCGCATACAGCGCGCCGGCTGGAAGAACTACTACGTCCATTCGACGCAGATCATCCACTACAAAGGTGAGAGCACGAAACGGAGCAGCCTGAACGAAATCCGAACCTTCTATCAGGCGATGCACCTTTTTGTGCAGAAGCACCTGAGCAGCTCGCTCGTGTTCGCGTTTCTTATCAGGTTCGCCATCACAGTCTCATCGCGCCTTGCCATCCTTCGGGCATTCCTTCGCCCTCTCGCGGTAGCCCTGGTCGATATTCTCCTCGTCGATCTGTCGGTCGTGCTGGCCGAGGCGATCTGGTTTGGCACCATCTTCCGATTGCCGGTCCAGGCATACCCGATCATCTATTCCGTGCCGGCGCTTATCGTTGTGGGCGGACTCTTCTTGGCTGGCGTGTATACGCATCGCCGCATGTCTGTGTCGCGCGCGATCCTGGCAACCGCGCTTAGCTACGTGTTCATCTCCGCGCTCGTCTTCTTTTTCAAGGATTACGGGTTCAGCCGCGGCGTAACGATCATCTCGGGGGTGCTCAGCACCGTTTTGCTCCCGTCGTGGAGACTTGTGCTTCGCATGAAGGGGAGGAGTTCATCGGAAGGACGTCGAAGCATCCTTGGGCGCCGGACGCTGATCGTGGGAACGGACAAGGCCGCGGAGGAATTGCTGCGACGGCTCCGCAGTCGTGTGAGTGACGGGTACGACGTTCTGGGCTTCATCGACAACACTCGAAAGCGAGTGGGGGAAGAGCTCTGGGGCCTTTCCGTCGTTGGCAGCATCGACAACATCGGCAAGGTTATTCAGGATTTGAGGGTGAGCGATGTCATATTCTCGACACAAACGCTCTCGTATGCAGACATCCTTTCTGTCATCGGCCGGACCCGGGAGCAGACGGTGAATTTCCATCTTGTTCCCAACACCCTCGAAGTCATCATAGGGAAGGGAAGTGTTGATTCTCTGAATGAGCTCCCCCTCGTTCAAATCTCATATAATATCGAGAAGTCGACGAACCGGTCGTTGAAGCGTCTGTTTGACATTGCGGTGTCGCTCCTGCTTTTGATTTCGATCTATCCTTTCATATATTTCAAGAGAATCGTCTCCGGGGCCTCCAGGTCACAGTTCATTCTCCGGCTCCCTGCGGTTCTCTCCGGGAAACGAAGCCTCGTTGGTCCACCGGAAACGTTTCAACAGGTGGTCGAGGCAACCGCCCAGGGATTCTCAGGCCCCCATGGCCAGGGGGGCACACTGTATCTCGGAAAGCCAGGCCTCACAGGATTGATCCAGCTGCAACGCAACCGCACGCTCTCGGAACAAGAACGAGAGCAATACAATCTGTACTACGCAAAGAACCAGTCGCTCGCATTGGATGTGGAAATCCTTTTGAAGACCATGCTGCAAGCTCGGCAGTAGTCCCGAACACGGCGGATGTTGAGACTGCCGGCACAAGGAGCAACTATGGCGAAACTGATACTGGAGTTTGAGAAGCCGATCATCGAGCTGGAACAGAAGATCGAGGAAATGCGGAAGTATGCAGATAACCTCGGTATCGCCGACGAAATCTCCACGCTGGAGAAAAAAGTCGACCAGCTCCGTGAATCGATTTTCACCAACCTGACGCGCTGGCAGCGCGTCCAACTGGCCCGGCATCCGGACCGGCCGTATACGCTGGACTACATTCATTTGATGACGGAAGACTTTGTGGAACTCCATGGTGATCGTCTGTTCGCTGACGACAAGGCCATTGTTGGCGGGTTCGCCCGCCTAGGCGGGCAGGCCGTGATGATCCTGGGGCATCAGAAGGGAAGAGACACAAAATCGAACGTGTTCCGCAACTTCGGAATGCCGAATCCCGAAGGGTACCGAAAAGCCCTGCGGTTGATGCACTTGGCGGTGAAATTCAAGAGGCCGGTCATCACGCTTCTTGATACGCCCGGCGCCTACCCTGGCCTCGGCGCAGAAGAGCGGGGTCAGGCGGAAGCGATTGCACGGAACCTGTTCGAAATGTCTCACCTCCCGGTCCCGATCATCGTTGTGATCATCGGTGAAGGGGCTTCTGGAGGCGCACTGGGCATCGGGGTTGGCGATCGCATCCTGATGTTTGAGAACGCCTGGTACTCGGTGATAGCACCCGAATCGTGCTCTTCGATTCTGTGGCGGAGCTGGGACTACAAGGAGCAGGCCGCGGAAGCGCTCAAGCTGACAGCGGCTGATCTCTTTGAACAAAAGATTATTGATCGGATCGTCCCCGAGCCTCCCGGCGGCGCGCACCGAAATCACGAAATGGTTGCATCAACACTGAAAAAGATCCTGCTGGAAGAACTTAAAGCGTTACAAAAGATCAAGCCCGACAAACTTGTCGAAAAGCGCGTGGAGAAGTTCTCGAAGATGGGAGCATGGAAGGAATAGTCAGGGCTTCATGGTCAAAAACACTACGACGATCCGCGTCCGGTATGCCGATACCGACGCGATGAAATTTGTCTACTACGGAAAGTACTTCGAATATTTTGAACAGGGTCGGTCCGAACTTCTGCGGGACATCGGCATGCCCTACACGGAGATAGAGAAGCAGGGAATCCTGATCGCCGTCGTCGAAGCGTACGCGAAGTACCGGAGATCTGCACGCTACGACGATCTTCTGACGGTGGAAACCAGATGCTCCGAAATGCCGGTCGCGAGGATCCGCATCGAGTACCGTATCTTGATCGAGGGTGAGACCGAACCGATCGTCGAGGGATACACGGTTCACAGTTTTCTCAATGAATCGACCGGGCGTCCGACGCGTGCGCCGGCACAGTTTGTCCAGATTCTGCAAGAAGCAATGAACAAATCCTAGGAATAGAATGCTCAAACCCGAGCTCCTTGAAATTCTCTGCTGTCCGCGCTGCAAGGGGGACCTGGACTACAAAGCGGACCAACAAACCCTCACCTGCAAGTCATGCGGTCACGTATACCAGGTGAAGGATGATATTCCCATCATGCTGGTCAACGAGGGCGGAAAGAGCTGACCTCCCCTGGCCCCTCCTTTATGCTCGATCGCATTTTCAAGCTTGGAAAAGAAGCAGCCGTCTACGGTCTTAGTTCGATCGTCGGCCGCTTTCTTAATTTCCTCCTCGTCCCGTTCTATACCAACTACCTCGCCAAGGCTGAATTCGGCGTCCAGTCGAACATCTATGCCTACATCGCGTTCGCGTTTGTGATCTACGGCTATGGGATGGATTCCGCATACATGCGTTTCGTCGTCTCCGCTGATTTATCGGACAAGCGGCAAACGTTCAGCATCCCGTTCTTTTCCGTGGTTGGTACATCTGTGCTGCTTTCGTGTATCATATACTTTTCCGCCCGCATGATCAGTGATCTCATCGGCTCCCCGGGACATGCAAACTTGATTCAGTACTCGGCCGGGATACTCTGTTTTGATACTCTGGTCATCGTTCCGTTTGCATATCTCCGCATGACGAATCGCGCGAAGTTGTTCGCCGGCCTCCGCATTCTCAATATCGTCATCTTTGTTATTCTCACTATCATGATGCTGGTAGTTGCCAAGATGAAACTTGAGGCCGTGTTTATCGCGAATCTCATTGCTTCAGGAGTAACCGCATTGGTTCTCATTTGGATCGTCTTTCCGCAGCTGACAATCCGACTGTCGGGTGGATTGTTCAAGGATATGCTCAAATTCGGATTCCCTTACATTCCTGCTGGGCTTGCAGGCATCGCAATACAGGTGATCGATCGCCCGATCGTGAAAGCCCTCACCAATGATGACACGCTCGGAATTTACACTGCGAATTATCGGCTCGGTGTGCTGATGATGCTCGTCGTTGGAATGTTCGACTATGCGTGGCGACCTTTCTTTCTCACTCATGCAAGGGACCAGGACGCGCCCAAACTGTTCTCGAAAGTGTTCACGTACGTTGCCGCATTGCTCATGCTGGTGTTCGTGACGGGCTCTCTCTTCATAGAGGACATCGTCCGCGTCAAATTCTTTGGGAGATACTTCATTCACCCGGATTATTGGGGAGGCCTTTCCATTGTCCCGATAGTCCTGATGGCCTACGTCTTTACCGGCGCCTATGTGAATTTCGTTGTAGGTATCTACCTCGAAAAGAAGACCAAGTACCTGCCATACGCCACCGGCGCTGGTGCATTGGTCAACGTTGTCGTCAATCTCGTTTTGATACCGAGGTACGGAATTATGGGGGCAGCCATCGCAACGCTGCTCAGTTACGTAGTCATGGCAATCGGAATCTATTTTCCATCGCAACGGTTATATCATGTAGAGTATGAATGGGGTCGCCTGATTCGCGTGATGCTCGCAGCATGTATCGTCGTTGCCGCTGTCCTTCTGCTGGGTCTCCAACCGGCTACTCTCCTCGGCATTGCCGTCAAACTCGGAGCTACCGCCCTGTTCGTCCTCCTCGTTTTTGTCCTGAGGATCTTTGACACCGCTGACATCAGGGAAACCAGGGAAGCGCTCTCGAAAATGTTTGTTCGATCCTGAGAGTCTGTCTGTGTATCCGCACTCGAGCACCGGTCTGCTGATCAAAGCCACCCGTGGCATCCTTATCGCCATCCTGTTCCTTTCGGCATGCGGCTCACAAAAAGATTTGCCCCGCGAGGTGCGGAGCGTCGTCGGAATTCTGTACGTCACAGGCAACGAGCCGTTCACAGTCCTCTCGATCCAGACTGATGGTGGAGGGGTGCTGAGAATTCGAAAAGACACAGCCGCGGTGTATCAGGAATTGTGGAAGTTCCAGGGACAGAAGCTGCGGGTACGGTTCAGATCCGTCGGATCAAAATCAGATACCTCATCCATCACTGTCGAGCGATACGAGCTTGTCAAGAATCCCTAACATACTGATTCAGTTCTTCGGTTGTGTGTCTGTGTGTGTGAGCTTCGCGTTCACTCAGGACATCGTTCCTATGGAGAACGGATCACATGCGATCTGCGCCAGCGCCGCCGTCAACGATCCGAAGTTGATCCAGGAAGCATGGGCCAATACGCGAATGCAGCATCCCGGCCTGATTGAGGCGATGCAGCAACGGAGTCTGCTAAAGGGGACGCTCGATCTCCATGTCGGCGACCAGAACCTCTTCTGGGTTTACAATATCCAGAAAAAAGTTTTTGACACTGTACGCGCGGAGCTGAAGACAATCGGAGCGATCAGCTATGTGTGGGTTGCACTGGCGGAATGGAACAACGGACATGTCACATCGACGGAAGTTGATGCCGTTTCGAATGCCCTTGAACGCTCGACGAGCAGCACCTCGCTTGATTCCACCAAAGGCATTTTGCAGATCGACCGCCAGGTCTATGGCGATACCCCGAATATCAACTCGAGCTTTCAGAAAGGGAAGGGCGACGGGAAAACGCACTTCCTCATCTGTGACATACAGGATGGATGGGACGGATCGGGGAGTTTCGTGGCGGGATTCTTCTATTCTGTCGACGTCGATCCGAACAGTGGGGCGGCGAACACGAGCAACAAGCGCGACATGTTGTATATCGATTCGTACCCGGGTATCTATTACAACGGAATTCGCAGAACAAACCTGGCCCTCTCAACGCTCGCGCACGAATTCCAGCACCTGATACACTGGAACTATGACCCCTCGGAATTAACCTTCTTCAACGAAGGGCTCTCGGAATATGCCGAATACCTTTGCGGGTTTCAGCTGAGGAGCTCCGCGGGCTACTTCGGTAATACGAACGTGACACTGACAGGTTGGAACAACATCGTAGAGGATTATAGCCGTGCGGCGCTCTGGACTCGATTCGTGACTGATCAATATGGCCTCGCCTTCATCAAAAGCTTTGTGCAAAATCCTGCCCACGGGTCTCCGGCATTCGACCAGTCTCTTCTGCAGAACGGCTACTCGACGACGTTTGTTTCGACAGCGACAAATTTCTTCGCCGCCAATTGGATCGGTTCGCAAGGAAACGATTCCACTCTTCGATACAAGTCCCCGCTTGGAATCAGGCCTGCCTTGGAGGGAGACTATACCGACCCGAATGTGCAGCGGACAGATACGCTGTCACAGTACGGCGCAGAATACATCTCATTCGCCGGCGCAAAAAACTTCCGCGCAACATTTACCTTCCCTTCAGGGATCTCTGTCCGCGCGATCGAATCGGGTCCCGCGGCAATCAGAGTTCGGGATGTCATCAATGGTGTCGATTTCACATCTCCTGAACTGGGGACCTTGTTCACTTCTGTCGTCTTTGTGGTGGCGGATGTGCAGACATCACTGTTTGCCACGTATTCATATTCCGCTTCGGGTGAATTGTCTCGATTCATTGCGGAAGAATCGTATGACAGCGGAACGCCTCATGCCTTCTCTCAAGGGTACTCCCCCTATCTCGGATTCGGGAACAATTCTGCCACACTCGGGATGGCTGTTCGATTCCAGCCTGCGGTGAAAGGGAATGTCCTGCGAAAAGCGAGGATGATGGTTGCGTTTAACCAGGAGTTCAGCAACGGTACGGCACTCCCGAGCGACAGCAAGAACTTTGTGTTTCACGTCTGGGGCGATAAGAACGGACGCCCGGGCACTGACCTCATTCAGCCATTCCTTGTCAGCG
>JBEKOB010000009.1:0-68075 GCA_049522195.1 Bacteroidota bacterium | reverse complement strand
ATCTTGACGACTCCAACATCCCGCGTTCAACCAATGCTCTTGAGGGTTACTTCTCCCGGTTGAAACTGCGATATCGTCAACATCGTGGACTCAGCAAACGGCATCGGCTAAACTATTTTCGTTGGTACTTCTACCTTTGCCCACGCTAAATAGCAACACTTTGTGAGTACTATACGCAGAATGACGTATCAATTCCCTCCATCACTTCTTGGCCTTTTGTTGCGTTTCTCAATCTGGGAGAAGCAGGAACCGACGGATTTGTGTATATTTGACCAGCTTTCCATCTTCACGCTATATCTCGACCGTGTAATTCCCCGGGCAGAAACTTAACATACCTCACAATTCAGGAGACTCAATCATGAGCTTAAGACTGATCCCCGGCTTTGTCCTCACTATCCTGCTTACTTCTGCCGTTTTCTGCCAGGAAAATCCACTGTGGTTGCGGTATCCTGCGATTTCACCTGACGGACAGACGATCCTGTTCGAATATAAAGGCGATATCTACTCAATCCCCGTATCCGGAGGTACGGCGACACCTCTCACGATCACCGAATCGTATGAGTTCGCTCCGGTCTGGAGCCACGATGGCAAGAGCATTGCATTTGCCTCTGACCGGTACGGAAATTTCGATGTTTTTGTCATGCCTGCTACGGGAGGAGAAGCAAAGCGACTGACGTTTCATTCCACCGCGGAGATTCCAAGTAGCTTCGCCGCGGATGACAACGCGGTGCTTTTCTCCGCTCAGCGCCAGGAGCTGGCTACCAATGTCCAATTCCCCGTTGCGCTGATGACGCAGCTTTACAGCGTGCCCGTATCCGGGGGCAGAGTGTCTCAGGTACTCCCCGTCCCAGCTCTTGATGCGACAGTTAGTTCCACGGGAGACAAGCTGATCTATCACGACGTCAAAGGATACGAGAGTAACTGGCGCAAGCATCATACTTCTTCGGTGACGCGGGATATTTGGGTCTACGATTTCAAATCAAAGACCTACAAGCAGCTGACACAGTTCAATGGAGAGGATCGCAATCCCGTGTTCGACTCTGACAACGATGGGTTCTACTACCTGAGCGAACAAAGCGGCTCGTTCAATGTCTACAGGAGCTCTCTCTCAAATCCTGCCAGTAGCGTCCCGCTCACACGATTCACCAGGAACCCGGTGCGGTTTCTTACTCGTTCGAAGAACAACGTTCTTTGCTTCTGCTATGACGGCGAAGTGTACACGATGTCGCCCGGAGGCGAACCACGAAAAGTTACCGTCCGCATCGCGACCGATGGGCGCGCGACGCTTGATAGGATCGTTCCGGTGAACGATGGTTTCACTGAGGCGAAGCTTTCTCCAAACGGGAAAGAATTCGCGTATGTCTTTCGCGGCGAGATATTCGTCACAAGCATGGAGGGGGGTATCACCAAACGCATCACGAATACTCCGTGGCAGGAGCGAAGCGTAGACTTCAGCCCGGACGGTCGCTCCCTGGTGTACGCTGCAGAAAAAGACAACAACTGGAATATCTACACTGTCACAATCACCCGCAAAGAGGAACCATACTTTTATGTTTCGACAGTTCTCAAAGAGACACCGGTTGTTGCCACCGACGCCGAGGAATACCAGCCTATGTTCTCGCCCGACGGAAAAGAGGTCGCGTACCTGGAGAATCGTGTTACGCTCAAAGTGATCAACCTTGCTACGAAAGCAACGCGGACAATTATGCCCGCGGACAAGAACTATTCGTATGCAGATGGCGATCAGTATTATCGGTGGTCACCGGACGGGAAGTGGTTCCTGGTGCAATATGGATATCCCGAGCGGATCTTCGCACCTCAAGTCGGCTTGGTCTCTTCTGATGGGACGGGTGAAATCCACGATCTGACGCAGAGCGGGTATGACAGCTCTACGCCCAAGTGGGTGATGGACGGCAAGATGATGATCTGGGGTTCGGACCGTGAGGGAACCCGTACGCAGGGGGGCGATCTCTTCAGTGGAAATGTGTACGGGATGTTCTTTTCCAGAGCTGCCTACGATAGATTCAAACTTTCGAAGGAGGAGTTTGCCCTGGTGAAAGAACAGGAAGAAAAGGAGAAGAAAGAAGCAGATGAAAAGTCTAAAACGGAAAAGAAGGGGAAGGACGCTGCCGCGGCCAAGTCCGAGAAAGACTCTACAAAAAAAGAAACTGTGATCGATTGGAACAATCTTACGGAGCGCAAGACCAGGCTGACAACGCACACTTCGCCGGCGAGCGATTGGATCCTTTCGAAGGATGGTGAGAAGCTCTTTTACCTTACGAGCTTCGACAAGGGGAACGATCTCTGGGTGACGGAATTGCGCACGAAAGAAACGAAGATTTTCGCCAAACTCGGTGCTCAGAATGCTCAAATGGAGCTCTCTTCTGACGGCAAGTTCATTTTCCTTCTCGTGGATGGAAAGCCTATGAAAGTGGATGCTGAGAGCGGCAAGTCCGAAGCTGTGAAAACGGGGGGAGAAATGGTGTTGAAGCAAGCGGATGAAAGGGAATACATCTTCGATCACGCCTGGCGACAATTCAAAGAAAAGTTTTACGTGGTTGATCTGCAGGGAGTGGATTGGGACGGTTACTTCAAGATCTATAAGAAATTTCTCCCTTTCGTAAACAACAACTATGATTTTGCGGAGATGCTGAGCGAGATGCTGGGTGAGGTCAACGCATCCCACACCGGATGCTACTATCGGAGCGACCGCCCAAACTCTGACCAGACTGCAGAACTCGGCCTTCTGTACGACTTCAGTTACACCGGCAACGGCGTTCGTATCGCGGAAGTCGTTGAGGGAGGACCTCTGGATAAGGCGTCATCCAAGATACTCGCTGGGAATATTATTGAGTCGATTGATGGCCAGCAGCTCACGCCCTCGTTGGATTTCTATCAGCTGCTGAACCGCAAGGTGGGCAAGTTGACACTTCTTTCGGTGTACGATCCTTCGACTGACAAGCGATGGGATGAAACGGTGAAACCGATTTCAGGCGGCGAAGAGAATGAATTGCTGTACAGGCGCTGGGTGAAGAACCGCCGCGAAGAAGTGGAGAAGCTGTCAAAAGGCGAGATTGGCTACGTCCACGTCCGTGCAATGAACGACCAAAGCATGCGAACGGTCTTTGAGGAAGCACTGGGCCGCAACATCGGCAAGAAGGCTATCATAGTGGACACGCGTTTCAATGGTGGCGGCGGCATCCACGAACAATTGTCCGATTTCCTGAGCGGGAAAAAGTACTTCGACATTATCCCGCATGGACAATATGTCGGCTCTGAACCATTAGACAAGTGGACAAAGGCTTCCATTGTCCTGATCGGCGAAAGCAACTATTCAGACGCGCATCTCTTCCCGGTTGCATACAAATTGAAAGGCGTGGGCAAGACACTCGGTATGCCTGTGCCCGGCACGGGAACATTTGTTTGGTGGGAAAATCAGATCGACCCATCATTGAGGTTTGGCGTCCCGATGGGAGGGTGGCGGACACCGGACGGAAAGTTCTGCGAAAACAACCAGCTAGAACCCGACATCAAGATTCGCAACGAGCCTGCGATTATGACAGCGGGGCGCGATCAACAAATTGAAGCAGCTGTTCAGGAGCTTATGAAGAAGTAAGAATCGCCTTCGTCTCGCCCGGGTGCCAGTCGGAAGCTCGGATGAGATCACAAAACGCAAAGATCCTTCCCTGTGTGTCGTTCATTGGGTCCGCCAAAACTGTGGTGGGGGCCAATCATGTCACAGGGAAGGATCTCGTTTTTCTACACCTACTCCACTACTCATCTACTCACATACTCCACTACTTGCTTCCCAAATATTCCTTCTTCTCATCCTCTGTCAATACTTCATTCATGCTCCCCGTCCGATAACCTTGAAGGTCGAGCGTGACGTACGCGAAACCAAGAGTCTTGAAATGATCGACGATCTTCTCGCGAAGGGCACTGTCAAACATCCGATCAAATTCCTGGGGACCTATCTCAAGTCTGGCTGTCTTGTCGTCATGATGCCTGACACGGAAGAACCTGAAGCCCAGATCGCGCATAAACGTCTCCGCCGCATCTACTTTCATGAGGTTCTCCTTGGTGATGCCGTGGCCGTAGGGAAATCTCGACGAGAGGCACGCAAACGACGGCTTGTCCCACGTCGGGATTCCCAGCTCACGTGACAAGGTCCGCACATCTGCTTTGGTGAAGCCCGCTTCGAGGAGTGGCGACCGGACGTTTTGCTCGCTCTTCGCGCGCATGCCGGGGCGAAAATCTCCCAGATCATCCACGATCGTTCCGTCGGCGACCCACCGGATTCCCTCTTCTTCAGCAATGACGTTCAGCTTACCAAACAGCTCCGTTTTGCAGAAATAACATCGATCAGGCGGGTTCTCCCTGAACTTTAGATTATCTGTTTCCTCTGTGTTTACTATCCGATATCGAGAGCCGAATGACACTGCAAGCTGAATCGCCTCCTCGAACTCACGGGTCGGGTAGGTCTCCGACCTGCCGATAACGGCAAGCGCGCTATTTCCGAGCACGTCGGTTGCTACTCGAATCAGGAGCGTGCTGTCGATCCCGCCTGAGAAGCCGATAGCGACGCTTCCCATTTCAAGCAAGATGTTCTTAAGGTCTTCGTGTTTTCTCTGCAGCGTTTGATCGGGCATGGATGCTATTTCGCTGTTGTGTGTCTGGATTTCAATTCGTTGACGATCACCGGCCTCAGTTGCTCAAGTGGTAATTGGCGGCCAAGCCAAATCTCGAATGATCGCGCTCCCTGGTGTAAGAACATCTCCAGGCCTCTAATGGTTCTCGCGCCGCACCGTGAAGCCTGGGTCAGGAACCTGGTCTCAAGTGGCGTATAGATCAGGTCCATCACAATCTGATCTGAGTGAAAACTCGCCTGTTCGCCGACTGGCGACTGATCGACAGCCGGAAACATACCTACTGACGTAGCATTGACCACTAATGCTGCTTTCGGCAAGAGGGCGTCGAAATCTCCACCGGCTAAGGAAACCGACCGAAGCGTCGTTTGCTTCGCGTGTGGCTTCAGTTCTGAGATCAACTCCTTCGCGCGCTCTTCGCCCCGATTCGCGATGACAATTTCGGCAGGAGCAAACCGGCTGCAAAGTGCATAGATGATCGCTCTCGCCGATCCGCCGGCGCCGATCACCACTGCAAGCTGTTTTTGAATCCGGGGTCGATACTCTTCAAGCGAAGCTGCGACGCCGTACACGTCGGTGTTGTCGCCATGGATTCGATCGCGGTCGAAGATCAACGTGTTGACTGCTCCGATTGCTTTCGACTCATCGGATTGTTCATCGACGAATTCGACGATTGCCTCCTTGTGCGGAATGGTGACGTTCAATCCGAGGAATCCCTTCGCCTTAAAGTCTCGGATCGC
This sequence comes from Bacteroidota bacterium, assembly GCA_049522195.1. Classification (GTDB taxonomy): domain Bacteria; phylum Bacteroidota; class Ignavibacteria; order UBA10030; family UBA10030; genus UBA9647. The sequence continues at coordinate 62,689 of JBEKOB010000009.1, read as the reverse complement.
CGTGCCAAGAGAGGAGGGCTCAACGTCAAATGCCTCATACCTGCAATCCAACCCAAGCAGAGAAAACGCGGTGTTGTGCAGCAGCGGAGAAAGCGAGTGTGCAATCGGATGACCTATGACGCCAAGAAGCTTCATTTCATAACCTCGTGCTCGTGAAGAGTTTTGCCTCTCACGACATTTGGAACTCTGCTCATCCTCTACTATTCTCTGCTCGATATTCGTGGCCCGGTCTCGGATATTCAATTCGAAAGAGCCGGAAGTTCCCGGCAATATCCAATGACGAATATCGAATTTCGAATAACGAAGGGTTATTGCTTCTTCAACAGGGGAGCGAAATCGCGATGGGACTTCAGATCCGGATAGTCCTTCTTGAACTGTTTCATCAGCTCCGGTTCAAGCGAGAACGCGAGCGAGAGGGACTCGACCGCGGCCTTGTGCTCGTGCAACAGGATATGAATCTTGGCAAGCGTGTAATGTGCCGGAGCGTACTGAGGAGTTAACTTTACGCACTTCTTCAGAGCTTCTGTTGAATCAATTATCTTACCCGTCTCATAAAGAGTATCCCCGTAGTCAAACCACGCCTCGGAGTTCGACGCATCCAGCTTCAGCACCATCCGGTAGCTCTCGAGACATTCCTCGATCCTGCCCAGATTGTATTCGGCATCTGCCTTTGCGTGCCAGAGCTCTGCATATTCCGGATTGATGCTGATGGCCTTCTTGTATTCAATTAACGCCTTCTTCGGCTGCTCCAGAGCGTCATAGCAGCTGCCTCTGCCGAAATACGATTCGTAGTGGTTCTCATCATACTTGAGGGCGTTCGAAAAGGCAGCAATCGCTTCTTTATAGAGTCCCAGCTCTTCGTAGGCATTGCCCAGATTGTGCCAGGCGGGAACATCCCCCGGCTCAAATTTCAACGTTAGCTTGAAGCAGTCGATAGCGTCGTAGAGCCTTCCCAGATTTGCATATGCATTCCCCTTGTTATACCACGCCGAAGGGAAATCCTCCTTGATCGCCAATGCCATCTCATAACTCTCGATCGACTTGGTATATTGACCCAGCCGGTTCAGAACAATTCCTCTGTTGTACCAGGCGTTGAAATTGTACGGGTCCCTGTTGAGATGCTCGTCATAGCATTTGGCCGATTCCTCGAGTTTCTCGAGGAAATCGTAGCAATATCCAAGCTCATACCAGGCGTCCGGGTGCTCTGAGTTCATGTCGAGCATGAGACGAAAGATGGCGACCGCCTCGTCGAATTTCTCCTGCTTTTCGAGCGTCACCCCCTTATGGAAAAGGGCGTCCTCATAGAGGGGCTCGAGTTCAAGAGAAGAGTTGAAGGACTGGAGTGCCTCATCCACCCTGTTGAGGTTATCGAGTGTGATACCCCGGTTCACAAAGACTTCGGGATCTGTTGGATTGAGCTGGAGTGCCTTATCGTAGCAGGTGAGGGCCTCATCATAGCGGTATAGGTTGTTGAGGATCATCCCTTTCCGCTGCCAGGCGTCGCTGCTGAATGGCTCAAAAGAGAGCAACCGGTCGACAAAGTGCAGGGCCTCCTCGAACTGGCCGTGTTCGAAGTAGAACTGGATGATCTCCTCAAGGGCCTCGGTGTTGTTGATGTCCTTCTCGCCGTTTCTCAGCTGCTCACGAAAACGACGAAGATCATCGTCCGAACGGTCGTTGGGCCGAGGGAGGTGCTCATCATCATCAAAGTTGTCGAGCCCTGACATACCTGGAGCGCCTCTTGCCGATTGTTGCTGGTTGGAAATGATGTACTCCAATCAATTAAGCGAAATTTGGAGTGGCAGTCAAGAACACCGACTTGAGAGCGCTTGGCAATTCGTTTAAGACAGCCCTGACAAGCTTTTTCTGATTGATTTTCGTACGTTCTTGGGGTATATTTGATTCCTCAAAAGTGGTAAAATGGTAAAGGAGAACGTAGAAATCGTAAGGAAACGCATCCGGGAGGTCTGTTCCCGTTGCGGACGCAATCCCGAAGACGTTCTTCTGCTGGGCGTTTCGAAGACTTTTGGGATTGACAGCATCCGCGATGCCATCGATGCGGAGCTCTTTGACTTCGGCGAGAATTATGCTCAGGAATTTCTTGAAAAACGCTCCCAGATCAGCGATGAGCGTGTCCGGTGGCATTTTATCGGCCATCTCCAAAGCAACAAAGTCAAATACATAGCGGAGCACGTTTACCTTATCCACTCGGTGGATAACGATCGCCTGGCCGATGAGCTTCAGAAGAGAGGGGAGAGAATGGGACGCTCTCTCGATATTCTCATCGAGGTTCACACCACCGACGAGGCAACCAAGTACGGCATTCCGCCTGAGGGGACACTGGATCTGGTGAAGCGAATCGCGAAATTCAACCGGGTCAGAGTGCAGGGATTGATGACGATGGGGCCATTTTCCGACGACCCCAACGATTCCCGCCCTTCGTTTCAGCAATTAGTTGCACTCAGAGATAAGATCGTGCGTGAAGGAATCGAGAATGTTTCGATGCGACATCTCTCGATGGGAATGACCCACGATTTCGAGGTTGCTATAGAAGAGGGATCGACGATTGTGCGGATTGGGACGGCGATTTTTGGGGAGCGCACGTATACGGTCTGAGAATATGCCGACGACGGACGGTTACTGCAGGTCAATCAATGGTCACATCCGCCAGGATTGATTGAGTTTGATAGTCCAGGGACAATAACCCAGTAGTCTTTTTGGCGCACGTGGTGGTTCGCTCTTTTGTCACGATGTTCTGGAGAAAGAACCCCATCATCTCTCACTCTATGAAAGGTGGAGAGAATGAAGATTACACCGCTTGAAATCAAAAGGCAGCAATTCAAAAAAGTGATGCGGGGCTATGACCCCGTGGAGGTCGATACCTTTCTGGATATGCTCTCGCATGAGCTCGAGGATGTCCTCTCCCGAAACAAGGATCTGAAGGACAAGCAGATCGAACTGGAGACGCAGCTCAAAGACTATAAGAACATGGAGAAGACGCTGCAGCAGACCCTTCTCCAGGCTCAGGAGACAAGCGGCAAGGAGATAGAGAATTCGCGCAAGGAAGCCACGCTGATTGTCCAAGAATCCGAGCTCAAAGCGGCGCAGATTGTGGACAAGGCGAGGATGGATTTCGGCCGCATGAAGGAGGAGATCGCAAACCTCAAGGCGCGCAAAGAAAGTATCCTCAGCAGACTGAAGGTGCTCCTTACGTCGGAGATCGATCTTATCAAGGCGCTGGAAATTGATGACGATCCTTCACACCAGGATTCCTCGAGGGGGACTGGCAAAGATCATATTGAGATTGATGAAATTCTGAAGAAGCTCTGACCGATGCCAAGTGAGCTCCATACATATATCGACGCAACGGTCCGGTTCATCCGGACGAAGACCTTGGCAACCCCGACCATCGGCATAATTCTGGGAACCGGTCTTGGAGCCCTCGTCCAGGAAATTGAAAAAGAGACCGTCATCGACTATGGCGACATCCCGCATTTTCCTGTCTCAACGGTAGAGTCGCATCACGGCAAGCTGATCTTCGGGACCCTCGCCGGCAAGAAAGTGGTCGTAATGCAGGGGCGCTTCCACTATTACGAGGGATACGCGATGAAGCAGATCACGTTCCCCGTCCGGGTGATGAAATTCCTTGGAGTCGAAACGCTCCTCATTTCCAATGCGGCAGGAGCTCTCAACCAGTCGTATGCCCGCGGCGATGTCATGCTGATGTCCGATCACATCAACCTGCTTGGCGATAATCCGCTGATCGGCCCGAATGACGACTCGCTCGGTCCGCGCTTTCCTGATATGTCGGAACCGTACAGTCAGGAACTGATCACAATGGCTGAGAGTATTGCCCGGGAGCTCGGCATCAAGGTTCAAAAGGGAGTGTATGTCGCGATGCAGGGGCCGAATCTCGAAACAAGAGCGGAATATCGTTTTCTGCGAACCATCGGTGCTGACGCAGTAGGAATGTCGACAGTCCCTGAGAACATCGTTGCGGTGCATATGGGGATGAAAGTCTTCGGAGTGTCGATCATCACGGACGAGTGTTTCCCCGACACGTTGAAGCCGATCACGCTTGAAGAGGTCATTGCCGTCGCAAACAAAGCCGAACCAAAGATGACGGCGATCATGAAAGAATTGGTGAAAAGGACGTAAAATGGTAGTGAGTTTTCAGTTTTGAGTCTTGAGTTACGACCTGCAAACTCAAAACCCCAAACTCCAAACTCAAAACCAATTGTGTTATGGTGCACTTGGGCAAAGTACTTGTAGTTTTCGGTGTTGTGATGGTTGCTGTGGGGTGTGTGCTGATGTTCTTCGACAAAATTCCCCTCCTGGGCAAACTGCCTGGCGACATCCACATCAAGAAAGACCATACGGAGTTCTACTTCCCGATCGTCACGAGTCTGGTCCTGAGCCTGCTGCTGAGCGGCATCCTCTGGCTCGTCTCCAATGTTGGCAAGAAGTAGTCCGATTCTGATCACGTTTCCATTGCGGTTACTCCAATGCCGTTTAAGCAACTGACAGACAAAATCAATTACCATTCGCTCGAAAGCGAAATCCTGAAATTCTGGGACGACCGCGGCGTCTTCAAAAAGAGTGTCACTTCACGCGAAGGAAAACCGGCGTTCACGTTCTACGAGGGTCCTCCAACCGCCAACGGCCGGCCCGGCATTCACCACATCATGAGCCGTACGCTGAAGGATCTCGTCTGCCGCTTCAAGACGATGCAGGGATTTCAAGTGCATCGGAAGGCGGGGTGGGACACACACGGTCTTCCGGTTGAGATCGAAGTAGAGAAAGCACTTGGCTTCAAGCACAAAGATGAGATCGTCCAGTACGGTATCGCGAAGTTCAATGAAGAGTGCAAGAAGTCGGTCTGGAAGTATAAAGTGGATTGGGAAGAGATGACCCGCATGATGGGGTATTGGGTTGATCTTGCCCATCCGTACGTTACCTTTGAAAACAATTATATCGAATCGGTCTGGTGGGCGCTCAAGCAGTACTTTGACAAAGGGATGATCTACAAGGGGTACAAGATCCAGCCCTACTGCCCCCGTTGTGAAACGCCGCTTTCATCGCACGAGGTGTCCCTCGGTTACAAGGACGTGAAGGACCCGTCGGTGTATGTGAAGATGAAGGTCAAAGGCGAGGACAATACGTTCTTCCTCGTGTGGACAACGACCCCCTGGACTCTTATCTCAAACGTTGCGCTGGCTGTCCACTCCGATATTGACTACGTAAGGGTCGAGCATCACGGCGAAAAGTTGATCCTTGCGGAGGCGCGGCTTGGCGTACTTGGCGACGAATATACTGTCCTTGAGAAGTTCAAGGGCTCTACGCTTGCCGGCAAAGAGTACGAGCGGCTCTATGCATACCACTTTCCGAAGGAAAAAGGCTGGTACGTCATCGAAGGCGAATTCGTCACAACAGAAGATGGCTCCGGTATTGTTCACATTGCTCCTGCGTATGGTGAGGATGATTATCAGATCGGTCGGAAATATGGTCTCCCGACGATCCATCCGGTTGACAAGTCGGGCAATTTCGGTCCTGAAGTGACCCCGTGGGCACACAGGTTTGTAAAAGACGCCGATCCGGAGATCATCGCCGAGCTCAAGCATCGCGGCATTCTCTATAAGAAGGAGACGCATCTCCACAGCTACCCGCATTGCTGGCGATGTGCTTCGCCGCTTCTGTATTACGCAAGGGAATCATGGTACATCCGCACGACAGCGTATGCACAACGGATGATCGAGCTCAACAATACAATTCGCTGGATCCCGGCGGAAGTTGGCTCCGGAAGGTTTGGGAATTGGCTTGAAGAAAACAAAGACTGGGCGCTTTCCCGCGATCGGTTCTGGGGAACGCCGTTGCCGATATGGCTCTGCGAGGGATGTGGAAATCAAAAATGCGTCGGAAGTGTTCAAGAATTGAAAGAAGGGAGCCATGTTCCCGATCCGCTCGATCTCCACAAGCCGTACGTCGATGGTGTGACATTTGTTTGCAAAGACTGTGGCGGGACAATGAAGCGGACGCCCGAGCTCATCGACGTGTGGTTCGACTCTGGATCCATGCCGTTCGCCCAGTGGCACTATCCGTTTGAGCACAAAGACATTTTCGAAAACAGCTATCCAGCCGACTTCATCTCTGAAGGAATCGATCAGACGCGTGGTTGGTTCTACACGCTGCATTCGATCGGCACGTTTTTGTTTGACAAGCCGGCCTACAAAAATGTGCTCGTGAACGAGCTCATCCTGGACAAGCAGGGACAGAAGATGTCCAAGTCCAAGAAGAACTCCGTCGATCCGTTCGAGCTTCTGCGGAAGTACGGCGCCGATGCCACTCGGTGGTATCTTGTTGCCAACAGTCCGGTCTGGCGCCCGACGCTGTTTGATGAGGAAGGCATTGCCGAGGTCCAGCGCAAGTTCTTCAGCACGCTCGTCAACACGTACGCATTCTTCGCGCTCTACGCAAACATCGATCAGTTTGAGTTTACCGAAGCCCGCATTCCGCCTGCCGAGCGGGCCGAGATCGATCAGTGGATCCTCTCGGAGCTGAATTCCCTGGTCAAGAACTACATGCAGTGGATGAGTGACTACGATGTCACCCGTGCTGCGCGCGCCATCAGCGATTTTACGATCGATCAGTTGTCTAACTGGTACGTCCGCCGCAATCGTCGTCGTTTCTGGAAAAGTGAGAAGGGGAAGGACAAGACAGCGGCATACCAGACTCTGTATGAATGCATGGTCGCAGTCTCCAAGCTGATGGCCCCGTTTGCTCCCTTCCTGGCAGAGGTGTTGCATCAGAACCTGAACGCGGTGACGAACCAGGGCGACCCCGAGTCGGTGCACCTGTGCTACGTGCCTGCAGTCGATGAGAGCGTTATCAACCCTGTTCTCGAGGAGCGGATGGAACGGGCAATCAAGATCACCAGCCTCGTCCGGGCCATGCGTATGAAATCAAATCTCAAGGTGCGACAGCCGCTGAAGAAGATCATCCTGCCGGTATCGAATGAGCACGATCGGGCGGTGATCAAGCAGATGGAAGATGTGATTCTCGAAGAGATCAATGTAAAACAGATCGAGTTTGTCACGGATGATTCAGGCATCGTCAGGAAGAAAGCGAAGCCGAACTTCCGTTCGCTCGGTCAGAAATTCGGAAAGACTGTGCAGCCCATCGCGGCCCGGATCCGGGAATTCACTTCACAGGAAATTTCTCGGCTGGAGCGTGAGGGGACGATGGTCGTACCAGTCAACGGCGTCGAATACGCTATCGCCAAAGAAGATGTCGAAGTCCTGCATGAAGATCTCAAAGGTTGGATGGTGGAATCTGACGGATCGTTGACTGTGGCTCTCGACACGGAACTGGATGATGAATTGATCGAGGAAGGCCTCGCTCGCGAGTTCGTTAACCGTGTGCAAAACATGCGGAAGGATGCGGGATTCGAAGTCACCGACCGCATCAGGATCTTCCACCGGTCTTCAGAGCGGCTGGCAAAGGCATTGGCGCGGCTTTCGGCGTATGTGCAGCAGGAGACTCTCGCGACCGAACTATCAAACATTCCCCCACCGACGCTAACTCTTGTGGACGCAGATATTAACGGAGAGGCGGCATCGATTGGGATTGAGAAGAGTATTGACTCTTAAGAATTAACTACACAAGTTTGCACGTTCTACAGTGGCACCCTGTTGGTGTTGACCGCTGTCAAGCAAACGCCCAACAGCACTCATAACGGAGGAGATTGGACATGGCGAAGAAAATCACAACCAAGAAATCAGCGTCACTCAAGCCGTCGGCGAAGACCAAGATCAAGATCGTCGCGAAGGCTAAGCCGCCGGTGAAGGCCAAAGCGAAGCCCGCTCCGGCAAAACCGCCTGTCGCCCCCCGTGGGTTTTCGAAAACTGAGTTGGCTCATTTCAAAGAGCTCATCATTGAGAAGCGGAAGGAGATCCTCGAGGAACTCGAGACGCTGAAGGCGAGCATGATGGATGTTCAGACCGGCGAGTACGTGACTGAGAACTCCACGTACTCTCTCCACATGGAACAAGGAACAGACACGATGGAGCGCGAGAAGACGTTCTTGTTCGCTTCACGCGAAGGGAAGTTTCTGAACTACCTCGACGATGCACTGAAGAGAATCGAAAAGGGAGATTACGGATTCTGTCTGGATTGCGGAAGTCTGATCGACAAGGAGCGGCTTCAAGCAGTTCCTCATGCCCAGCTTTGCATCAAGTGTAAACTGAAACGCGGGCGATAGTCGGCGACACTTTCTTATCATCAGTTCCTCAAAGGCTATCGATAATGCGCGTTTTGTATCTGACGGGAATAGTCGTCCTGGTTGACCAGGCTGCGAAGCTTTTTATCAAAGGGTTTGATGTTCCGGTCCTCAGCCTTTACCACGCGGGCATCCCCCTCGGAGCAAGCTATCCCATCTTCGGCGATTTCCTGCGCCTGACGTTCATCGAAAATCCGGGCATGGCATTCGGAATCGATGTCGGCGGAAAGCTCTTTCTCACCATCTTCTCCATTTTCGCTAGCATCGGTATCTTCATCTATCTCTATAAGATCCGGGATGAAGCATTTGTCATTCGCCTGGCTCTGGCACTCATCCTCGGCGGGGCGATCGGTAACCTTATCGACCGTGTGTTCTACGGAGTGATTTTTGGTGAAGGGCCTCTGTTCTACGGCAAGGTGGTCGATTTCATCGATGTCGATTTCTTCAATATTACCTTGATGGGCTTCCATCTGAATCGGTTTCCCGTTTTCAACCTTGCTGATTCCTCTGTATCGATAGGTGTTGTCATGCTGCTCGTCTTTCACCGCCGTTTCACTGAATCCGAGCAACCCGACAAGTCCCTTGAGGATTCAGCAGTGAGCTCGAATCCTCCGGAAGGACTACCTGCACAGGCCTCCGCCAATCCGCACGAAGCGACCAACAGGATCGAAGGTTCACAGAACTCTTCTTCCTAATATGGCAGTCACTGCCAAAACCAAAACCTCCCCTTTCCCCGGCTCCCCCGACACAGAAGAGCTCGAGAAAATCCGCATCGTCGTTCCTGCCAAGCAGTCGAAGGAACGGCTCGACGTCTACTTGACGCATCAAATCCAGAATGCCACGCGTAGCAAGGTCAGAAGTGGCATCGATGCCGGATTCGTCCTCGTCAACGACAAGAAGGTGAAAGCGAGTCACACTATCGCCCCCGGCGAAGTGATCGACATTACCTTGCCTCATCCTCCCCGTCCTGAGGCAAAAGCCGAGAATCTTCCCCTTACTATTGTTTATGAAGATGACCAGCTCCTGATCGTGAACAAGCCGGCCGGGATGGTGACACATCCGGCCTACGGCAATTACACGGGAACGCTTGTCAACGCCCTGCTCTACCACTGCAACTCGCTTTCCACTGTCAACACCGAGACTCGTCCTGGCATTGTCCATCGTCTGGATAAAGACACGACCGGCCTAATGGTCGTGGCGAAAAATGATGTTGCCCATCATCTGCTTGCAAAGCAGTTTTCGCGCCGAACAATTTCGAGGGAGTACTGGGCGATCGTCTGGGGAAAGTTTCAGCAGCAGAAAGGGACGATTGATGCGAGCCTTGGTAGAAGCAAGAGGGATCGGAAGAAGGTCGCCGTCACCGCAGAGGGAAAGCATGCAGTGACGGATTACGAGGTCATCAGGGAATTCGATTTCCTGTCATTGATCCGTTTGAAACTCAGGACAGGTCGTACGCACCAAATTCGTGTACATCTGGCACACGTTGGACACCCTGTGTTTGGAGATCCGACCTACGGTGGCCGGAGTTATCAGTGGGGAGGGCTGGAAGGGAAGAGAGCCCAACAAGCTCAGAACTTGTTGAGAATTATCGGACGCCAGGCCCTTCATGCCAAGACCATAGGCTTCGTTCATCCTTCCACAAAAGAGTCCGTTGAGTTTGACTCTGAACTGCCTGAGGACATGCAGGAGATTCTGAAGAGGTTGTAGTCCTGCGCTCGCTTGTCCAGCACAAACAAAAACGGCGTCCGATTTCTCAGGCGCCGTTGCTGTGTGAAAGAGTCCCCATCGCTCAGTTTCTTCTTCTCCCACCTTCTCTTCGGCTTTGCTCACTTCCCCGGGGACTCTCATGCTTTTGACTTGGTGCGGGTTTTTGTTCAACACGCGCTCGTGGTGCTGCACTTTCGTGGTGCTGTTCACGCTGTTGCCGTTCGCGGACTACAACCCGACGCTCTTGCCGCTGTGGTGCCTGCCCCCGGCGTAATGAAGCCGTCCGTTCATCTCCGCGTCGCTGAACTTCTCGCCGGTCCACAGTCGGACCCTGCGGCAATTCAATTCTTCTTTCCACCCGGGGTCGCTGCACGAACTCTTCGCGCCGCTGTGGCGTCGCGGGACGGCGGGCACTCTCTTGCGGAGGCCGATTCGCTTCTCGTGTCACCGTGCGTCCACGCTCCGGTGCTCTTGGCTCGACGGTTCGCCCCGACTCCCGTGGTGCTCGCTCGATCTTCTGCAAATCGAGTGAGGTCCCGCGCTCAGGTCTGCGTGCTTCGATGCGCTCCGGTGTCCGACCCGTCGCCGTTCGATCCGGTCGATACACTTCGATTCTTTCCTGATTGCGATCGCGTACGATTCTCTCGCCGACAGTATTTGTTTCTCTCACGTCGATTCTGTCTATCCGTGTAGTTCCGCCTCTTCGCTCAACAATTCCGCGATCGATCCCTCTGTTGATGATCCGGCCACCGTCAAAGTCGTATCGTCCGCCAGTCCGAGTGGAGCCAATGAGTCGTCGGGTATATTCCATAGGCAAGACTCGGCGGTTGACAAAGTGAGAGGTGAAATCACGATACCGCACGAAATTCCAGTAGTGATAAGGAGCGAACCAATGAGTCGTGAAACGGATGCCGATGTTCCGGCTGAAGCTGGCATACGGCGGCAATGGAGCCCAGCCGAGGTAATCGTCGTTGTAACGCCACTCCACCCACGCAGGGCTCCACGTGCGATCGGGAACCCAGATCCATCCGTAGTTATTGTCGTTGTACCAGCGTCCATAGTGATACACTGCCCAGCCAAATGGTTCGTCGGAGACCCAATACCATCCGTAGTCTGTCCAGTCCCAGTGACCGAACATATATGGTCTCCAGTCTTCTCGGACGTGCGTCGGTCGCCACGCATAGAATCCTGCATCCATCTCCAGCCACTCACCGTATGGCGCGAGTGCATCATAGAAGGAGCCAGCATCTCCGAAGGATGAAGAGACACTTGTGGAAGAATCCTGTGGATCCTGGGTCGCGGCATTCGCGACGGTCGTGATCGTTCCGAAAACGATAAGTGTCATCAGCAGATTTTTCATGGCTCACCTCGCAAAGGTCTTTTCACTCACCACCTTGACTTAGTCAAGGTGCGTGCCACCAGCGAAGTGCGTCATAGGGGTCGAAAATGGCCGTCAATCAAGGACTTCTGTCCTAAACACACGCCAATCCGTTGGCTGGAAAGTACACCCTCATTGAGGCCAGACGTTCTTGAATACTTAGGCAAATTACATCATCTTCTTCGCACACCGGTAGCTTCTCCGACATCAGAGGAAGAAGGTCTCTTGAAAGGATTCGGTATGAAATCTCCACATCTGAGAAACATGTCTCTTTCGTTGCTCTGTGGGCTGCTAGTGCTTTTCACCGCAAGAGCACAATGGCAATCGATCGGAGATCTTGATTCGTACAAGGCAGAAAAGGACGGTCTGACACTGAAGTCCGGAGCGACGGTCATTCGTATGGTTGCACTCGCGACGGATCTTATCCGGATTCGTGTCGCGAAGGAAGGGACATTCCTGCCTGATCAATCGTGGGCGGTCGTGAAGAACGACTGGAGAAGCGTCCACTTTGACGTGCACGAATCGAACGATGCAGTCAGTCTGGAAACTGGGCAGATGGTGGTGCACATCAGGAAGAAACCCCTGAGGTTTTCTTTTCTCGATCAGTACGGAACGGTTCTCAATAAGGACGATGACGAACGAGGGATTTCATGGAGCGGCAAGGACGTGCGTGTCTGGAAATCCATGCCGCAATCGGAGGAGTACTATGGTCTGGGAGAGAAGGCGGGAGCGCTTGATCGGAAGTACAAGCACGTGACGATGTGGAATTCCGATATTCCCGCATACAAAGCTGACACCGATCCGCTCTACCAATCGATTCCATTTTTCTACGGTATCAATCGGGGCAGGGCGTACGGGATCTTCTTCGACAATTCGTATTGGTCCTCCTTTGATATGGGGAAGGAATCCCCCGATCGCTACTCCTTCGGAGCGGTCGACGGCGAGATAAACTACTATTTCTTCGCCGGACCCACGCCGAGAAAGATCCTTGAACGCTTCACAGAGCTCGTCGGACGGATGCCGCTGCCGCCCAAATGGTCGCTCGGGTACCAGCAATGCCGCTGGAGCTACTATCCGGAAAGCCGCGTGCGAAAACTGGCCGACGACTTCAGGTTGAAAAAAATCCCGTGTGATGTCATCTACCTCGACATCGATTACATGGAAGGCTATCGCATCTTCACGTGGAGCAAGAAGAATTTTCCCGGTCCGAAGAAGATGATTGCGGACTTGTCGGAGAGCGGGTTCAAGATCGTGACGATTATCGACCCGGGTATAAAGGTCGATTCATCCTACTCAGCGTTCCTCACGGGGAGTGCTGGGAACTATTTTCTGAAATATCCCGACGGTCGGCTGTACACGGGCAAGGTGTGGCCGGGAGTGTGTGCGTTTCCGGACTTCTCGAACGCGAACGCGCGAGAATGGTGGGGGAAAAACTTTGACGCCCTCACAAGCGTTGGTGTGCGTGGATTCTGGAACGATATGAATGAACCCTCCGTGTTCGATGTGCCGACAAAGACAGTTGATCTCGACGTGATCCATGATGATAACGGGTTGAAGACTCCTCATGCCAAGAATCACAATCTCTATGGATTGCAGATGACGAAGGCAACCTATGAGGGGGTGAAGGCATTGAAGCCGGCTGAACGTCCGTTCGTCCTGACGCGCGCATCGTATGCAGGCGGACAACGATTCTCCGCGGCATGGACCGGGGACAATATCTCTTCGTGGGAGCATCTCCAGATGGCGGTGCCGATGATGCTCGACCTCAGCATTTCGGGCCAGCCTTTCGTTGGAACAGACATCGGTGGGTTTGTGGACAGCCCTGACGGTGAACTGTACGCCCGGTGGTTGCAGCTGGGCGTCTTCTCGCCGTTGATGCGGACCCATACCGCCTGGGGCACAAAAGACCAGGAGCCATGGTCGTACGGATCAGAGTTCGAGGCGATCAACAAGCGGACGATCGAACTTCGCTACACGCTCCTCCCATACCTCTACACCGCCATGCACGATGCGTCCGTAACCGGCATCCCGCCGCTGCGACCTCTTGTGTTCGATTATCCCGACGATCGCAACTACACTTTCAATTCGACGGAATTCATGTTTGGCGACGGGCTTCTCATTGCGCCGGTGCTTTGGCCGGGGGTTCGCAATCGATCGATCACGCTGCCAGAGGGAGAGTGGTACGATTACTGGACCGGGAAACGATATGAGGGAGGGACGAGAGTCGATGTAGAGGCGCCCATCGACAAGATCCCGATGTTTGCGAAAGCCGGAGCAGTGATTCCAACGCAACAGGTTCTTCAGTTTTCCGATCAATCATCGATTGACCCGCTGACAATCACAGTATTCCTTGCGGATAGTGCACGCTATGAATACTATGAAGATGATGGCCGCAGCTTCGAGTATGAAAAAGGCGTCTACGCGAAGAGGACTGTTCGACTCACCCGAAAAGAAGGCAAACCGCACCTGATCATTGGTGAGGTCAGTGGGAGCTACAAGTATCCTGACCGCTCTCTTGTCGTGCGTCTCGTCGGTGTCGATGAACAGCCCTCGGCCGTTACACTCTCGGGAGACTCAATACCCAAAGTCGTGGCTCTTGAGGGCGGCGCAAAAGGATGGACATATGATGCGGCTTCGAAGTGCGTTTGGGTGAAGATGTCCGATGCCCGGACCGAGATGATTGTGACGATACAGTAGCGAGTGCGCTTGGAATGGACTGGACGCGAACTCTGTTTCACAAACCAATCTCTAATGTTCTCGGCCGAGGTTGGTTTCTGTCTGGAACGCTCAGTGATAGCAACCTTTCGAATGAAGAGGATTTTTCCTATATTTGGGTATGACGCATTCCGAGCTACTCCTCGTTCTCGATTTTGGCTCCCAATACACCCAACTTATCGCCCGTCGCGTGCGTGAATTGGGCGTTTATTCTGAAATCCATCCCTTCAATATTTCCATCGAGAAAATCCGAAATCTCCATCCGACCGGGATCATACTTTCCGGGGGACCTTCGAGTGTCTATGAGTCTGGCGCGCCAAAGCCGTCGCCAGAAGTTCTTGAGTTGGGGATCCCCGTGCTGGGGATCTGCTACGGACTTCAGTTGATTGCGGAGCAGCTGGGAGGCAAAGTTGATCCATTCGCACGGAGAGAATTCGGAAAAGCGGTCTTGCACGTCGACAAAGGTGATGATCTGCTGGCGGGACTTGACGGTTCGACGACGGTCTGGATGAGCCATGGAGATTCGCTCAGCCAGATGCCGGCTGGGTTCGAACCGATCGCGCATTCCGATAACGCCCCGATTTGCGCGATTCGTAATCCGTCGAAAAAAATCTTCGGTGTTCAGTTTCACCCTGAGGTTGCACATACGCCGCAGGGGAAAAAGGTGCTCGCAAACTTCCTTTTCAATGTGTGCGGCGCCAAGGGGGACTGGACCCCCGCTCATTTCATTCAGCAATCCACTCGAGACATTCGTGAGCGAATCGGCGCGTCGCGCGTGTTGTGCGCTTTGAGTGGAGGAGTGGATTCATCGGTCCTTGCAGTGCTGCTCCACGACGCAATTGGCGATCAACTTCATTGCATTCACATCAACAATGGCCTGATGCGGAAAGGGGAAAGCGAACAGGTTGTCGAGACCTTTCGCCAGACGTACCACACCCAACTGACGTATGTTGACGCGTCGGATACATTTCTGACGAGGCTCCAGGGAGTGGTCGACCCGGAGAAGAAGCGCAAGATCATCGGCAACACCTTCATCGAGGTCTTTGAACTCGAGGCGAAGAAGATAGCGGGGAGCGACGGTGCATTCGAGTACCTCGCACAAGGGACACTCTACCCGGATGTGATTGAGTCGACCTCCTTCAAAGGCCCTTCGGTCACCATCAAGACGCATCACAATGTTGGCGGGCTGCCGGAGAAAATGAACTTCAAGCTTCTTGAGCCATTCAGGGAGCTTTTTAAAGATGAAGTCCGTGAAGTGGGGAAGATGCTTGGATTGCCGGCTCACTTTATTGAACGCCACCCGTTCCCGGGTCCGGGCCTCGCTGTGCGCGTACTTGGCGATATCACGAAGGAGAAATTGGACCTCCTGAGGGAGGCCGACGATATTTTCATTGAAGAGATCAGGAACGCCGGGCTCTACAACGAGATCTGGCAGGCTTTCGTCGTGCTTTTGCCGGTTAAGTCTGTGGGGGTGATGGGGGATGGAAGGACGTACGAGTACACTGTCGCCCTCCGGGCTGTGACAAGTGTCGACGGAATGACGGCGGACTGGGCGCGTATGCCATCCGATGTGCTGGCAAAGATTTCAAATCGTATCACCAATGAGCTGCGCGGCATCAATCGCGTAGTGTACGACATCAGCACGAAGCCTCCTGCCACCATCGAGTGGGAATGAGGGCGATTCGTCAGCAGATGAGTCCGGAACCGCGGGAACAATTCTCTATCACCAATTAGTGAATTTCATGATTGAACTTCGAAACGTCACAAAGAAGTTCGGCAGCTTCACAGCAGTCGACAACATCTCGCTTGTCGTTCCGCCAGGGGAATTCTTTGGATTTCTTGGTCCGAATGGTGCGGGCAAAACAACCACCATCAAGATGATGGCCGGACTGTTTTCTCCCACCGAAGGTGAGATTCTCATCAACGGCTTTGATGTGGTCAAGGAGCCGATCAAAGCGAAATCCTATACGTCCTACGTCCCCGATCAGCCGTTCCTGTATGACAAGCTGACCGGCAGAGAGTTCCTCTACTTCATTGGCGGTCTCTACAAGATGGAGAAGAGCGCGATTGCAGAGAAAATCGAAGAAGTCATTGAGCACTTTGAAATTGGGGATTGGGTTGATAAGCGGACGGAGGATTATTCGCAGGGTATGCGGCAGAGGGTGACGATCGCGGCCGCATTGGTCCACCAGCCCAGAGTTCTGATCATCGACGAGCCGATGATCGGCTTGGATCCCAAGAGTGTCAAGATTGTCCGCGAAACGCTCAAGATGATGGCGCGGCAGGGAGTGAGTATTTTCATGTCGACACACAGTCTGCCGATCGCTGAAGAACTTTGCGATCGTGTCGGATTCATCAAGGACGGGCGGGTGGTGTTCCTTGGAACGCAGGAACACCTGCAGGCGTACAAGCAGAAGCTTGACGGGAAGTTCGAATCAGTGTTCCTCGAACTGACGAAGTAAGGAGCGAGGGCTCGCGCGCACATGGGAATATTCTTCCACATTCTGAAATACAAGTTCCTTTCTTTCATCAAGTCGACATTTGACAGAAGATTGGTGACTGCCGTCAGGGGATTTGGTTCGCTCGCTGTGTTCGGAGCGTTCTCGATCGCCGCGTATCTTCTGGCATACGCTGTCACGAAAAGCGTCATCGAACAAACCAGGATCGGCCTTTTTGTCTATCACCGCTTCATCTCGATGATGTTGTTTGTGCTGTTCGTCTCTGTAAACATGGGGAACATCATCGTATCGTATTCAACGCTCTACAAGTCTTCAGAAGTAGGTTATCTCTTCACGAAGCCCGTCTCCTTTACGCAGATCTTTGTCCTGAAATTTCTCGATAATTTTCTGTACAGCTCAGCCACATTCTTTCTGATGGTTTTCATGGCGCTTCTCGGGTACGGTGCGTACTTCGGATACTCAGCGCTGACATTTCTCGCGGTCATGTTTTTTGTTCTTCTGCCGTATCTCTTCCTGTCCGCCTGCGTTGCCGTCCTGATTCTCATGTCGCTCATGAAAGTGGCAAGCAGGTGGGGATTCCGGAAGGTTATGTCTGGCCTGGCGATCCTGTACATTGCCATGGTCGCGCTGTTCTTCAGATACTCAAACCCGATTGAGCTGGTTGAATACGGGCAGCGATTGAACCTTGATACCAGCGCATCCATGATGGGACTCGATTCGGGAATTCTTGCCAACCTTCCCAACGCATGGGTATCCAATGTGTTGTTCTACATTGCACGGGGAAACAGTGCTCTCGCCTTCATCCACGGAGCCCGACTGTTTCTCCTCACCGCTGCAATGTTTGGAGTAGTTCTCTATGTGGCACACCGTTTCTATTATAAGAGCTGGCTCGTTACGTTCGAGTTTCAGGCGAGGAGCAATACTGTTCAGTCCGGGAAGCGGATGAAGGTGTTCGATTTTCGCAGAACGTCTTCATTGCGGCCTCAGATGGAAGTTCTGCTCAAGAAGGAGTATTTCCAGTTCTTCCGTGAATCGAGCCAGTGGATTCACCTGGCGCTGATGATTGTGCTTGTCGGTGTCTTTGCTGTGAGTGTCGGCAACCTCAACCTGAAACTGCGAGTCACCGAGATCCAGACGGTCGGCTATCTCATTCTCTACGCGTTTGGAGGCTTCCTCAGCTGTTCACTGGCGCTTCGATTCCTGTTCCCTGCAATCAGCATTGAAGGAAAATCATTCTGGACCCAGCTCAGCGCACCGCTGGACTTGAAGAAGCCGTATCTTATCAAGTTCACAATCGGATTTTTCATTGTCTTGACCCTTGCGCTGCTCGTTGCGGTGTTTTCGAACGCGCCGTTTGTACGGATGTCTGAGCGCCGTCCTATCCTGATGTACTTCGGCGTCTACAGCGCATTCTGGGTATCGCTGACCCTTGTGTCGCTCAACCTCGGGCTTGGTGGCTATTTTGCAAACTTCAAAGAGAAGAACCCGATCCGGATTGCATCATCACAGGGAGCGACGCTGACGTTCCTGATGTCTCTTGTCTACTTGATGACCCTGGTGTCGATCGTCATCATTCCATTGACAGAGTATTTCCAATCGTTGTTTCAGTTTCTCCCGTTTGACATTTCCACCATCGTTGCACCTGCAACGACCCTCTACATGCTGTCTGCCGCACTCAGTGCGTTTGCTCTCGTTGTGGGTCTGCGATCTCTGCAAAGGGATTTCTGATTGCAATTCAGTCTCTCAATCTCTATCTTCTGCCAGTATGATAGACGAACCGACACTGTCGCAGTGGCTGGATCAGGCACGATCGCTCGTAGATGAGCGAAAGCTCCTGCACGCTCTCCAACTGTATTACAGAATTACCGCTGCCGCGCCGTCGCTCGACATCGCGTGGGTCGAACTCGCCTACGTTCAGTTTGAGCTCAAACAGTTTGATGCGGCGGAGAAGACGCTGCTTCGGGCTGTCTCGACAAGCACCGAGCCGCAGGAAATTCTTTTCCTCGCGGGAAACCTGTATCTCAAGCTCAACGATTACGCGAAGGCGCTGACCTACTACAAAAAGCTTCTCGGCCATCCGCAGACGCTGAACAAGGATCTTCGCGCTCATCTGAATTTTAATGCCGCCCTTGCGTACTACTATCGCGACAATATCCGGCTGGCTGAGATCCACTTTCGCGCCGCGCGCCGCATTGATCCACGATTCCCAAAGATCAATGAGTCGCTCGGCGAGCTGCTCCTGCGCAGAGGGGCGTATGCGGAAGCCACCGATTGCCTGAAGGAGGCAATCGCGAATGAACAATTCAGCTGGATCGCTCACTATATGCTCGGCACAGCGTATGCGAAGATGTACGACTGGCGGAAGGCGCACGATGAATTCGTCATTGCCATCGAGATGGACCCGAATGAGCCGCGGGCGTGGCACATGTGCGGTGAGGCGCTGTTGGCGCTTCACAAGCTCGATGAAGCTGAACGATATCTCCGTAAGGCGCTGGAGTTGAACCCCCAGCTGACAGACGCCGTCGTCGATTTTGGATTTCTCTTTCTCCGCAGGGGTGATTACCTGAGGGCGCGCGAGCTCTTTGAACAGGCTCTCCGACTCGAGCC
This sequence comes from Bacteroidota bacterium, assembly GCA_049522195.1. Classification (GTDB taxonomy): domain Bacteria; phylum Bacteroidota; class Ignavibacteria; order UBA10030; family UBA10030; genus UBA9647. Next base: position 43,548 of record JBEKOB010000009.1, on the reverse strand, counting down.
TCATCACGTCCGGGCACTGCAGGGGACTCGCGAACTCAAACAATCCCAAACTCTGCAATCCTGAGTGCCATAATGTTGAACCGTCGTCTTCTCCTGATTTTTTGCTTTGTCCTGTCCAGTTCGATCGTCCCGCCGGCCTTCAGCCAGATCTCCGGTCCGGACTCTGTTCTGTACAGATCTTCAGTTGAACGGAGTTTCCAGGAAGCCCTCAGGCAATTTGAGGACCACCATTTCCGTACGGCACTGGAAGCATTTCAGCGTATCGCCGATCTGCCTGAAACAACGCATCGCACGAGCGCTTCCTACCTGATGGGAGCTAAATCCCTCTACCATCTTGGCGACTACCGATCATCCGTTTCCCTGCTCCGAAAGTTTTTCAACCGGTTTGACAAGTCGGAATATGCTGACGATGCCGCCTATACCCTTGCGCTCGATTCGTACCAGCTTGAGCAATACAAGCAGGCGGCAGAAGAGTTCCTCGTGGCGTGTCAGGCCTCAAACGACACCGTATTGGCCGCCCGTGCCGAAAAGATGTTGGGAGTCGTAGCTTCTGCGAATTTGGAAGCCGCTGATATTCGTGAACTCCTGGGAATTGCGAAGCTGACGGTGACCAAGGGACTTCTCACTGTCCAACTTGCAGACAAGGTGTTGCGAACCGGTGATGCGAATGAAGCAAGGACGCTGCTGCGAGGCGTGCTCGCATTGCCGAAACCGAATCCGTACTTCAGCGAAGCCCAGGCCATGCTTCAGCGCATTGACCGGAGCGGTGTGCTCAGAATTGGTGTAGTGCTTCCGTTGTCGTTCAGATCAGATCAATCCAGCGCGATGGGTGTTGGTCAGGAATTGCTTGATGGCATGCACGTGGCAGTTGACGAGTACAATGCGGATGCTATGCCGAAAGTGAATCTCGAGGTAAGGGATTCTGAGCGCGATGCAGGAGTCGCGGCACGGCAGGTGTCAGAGTTGAGTGCAGATGATCAGACCTTGGCAATCGTTGGGCCAGTGTTTAGCAACGAAGTGTTTTCGAGTGCGGGCCTTGCAGCGAGAAAAGGAATTCCGCTCATTACACCTACGGCCACATCCGTCGGGATCGCGGCGATCGGGGAGTCGGTGTTCCAGGCGAATCCGGATTTTGTCGTGCGGGGGCGTGCAATGGCACAGTATGCTGTGCTGGCACTTGGAGCCACTCGGTTAGCCGTCCTTGCATCGTCCGACACGGTCAGCAGGATTATTGCGGATGCCTTCGTCAGCGAAGTGAAAGACCTTGGCGGCCAGCTCGTCGACGTGGAATGGTACCAGCCGGGGGAGACCGATCTTCGTAGCAGGCTCGCGGTAATGCGGAAACGAGGGATGCAGCTGTCCGAGCCGACGGTGATCAACTTTGGCGTAAAGCAGCGTCCCGTTGACCTCAAGCGTATGGCAACGTGGGGCGTGCCTCAGCCGGTTCTCGATTCGCTCACGATGTCGGGCGCACTCGTCGATGTCACGACACTTTTCGGGGACGATGGAGTGAGGATTGCTGACTCGATGAAAATCCCGACGCAGCGTGCTAAGGCAAAGTATGACAGCCTTGGTTGTCCCGTCACAGGCATTGATGCCTTGTTCGCGTCGATGACGGGACCAGAAGAAATTGGCATCGTCGCGCCTCAGCTCCGGTACTTCAATTTCCAGACCCAGCTGCTTGGAGCGGGCAATTGGAATGATGCCTCAGAACTGGATCAGAACAGACAGTATGCGAACGGGGTAATTTTTGCGACGGATGCGTACTGGGAAGAGATCAATCAACAATACCAGTCGTTCGCCCGGCAGTTTAAGGCGAAGTATTCCAAGGATCCTCCGCTCAACGCGATGATCGGCTATGACGCCATGAAGCTGCTTCTGCGGACTGTGCGGCAAGGCGCGACGCACCGGGAAGAGATCGTATCGGCGTTGAGTACTGCCCGGACATTTCAAGGCGTTCATTCAAAGATCAGTTTCGATTCAAGGCGAGTCAATTCCTGTCTTACGCTGATGCAGTTCAAAGGAAGAGTCATCAAGAAGATCGGCGAGATCGATGTGAGCCGGAAGGCGATTACCGGCATCGAATAGGTGGCATGAAGTCCGGCAACCACACTGAACGGAAGGTGTTTGAGCCCTCATACTATCACACCACCATCAAGCAGTGGCCCGCAGGGGAGCGTCCTCGAGAAAAGTTAACCAGACATGGACCGGCAGCTCTCTCCGAAGCCGAACTCCTCGCAATTCTCCTCCGCTCCGGCTCCAAAGGTGTCACCGCCGTTGACCTCGCAAAGAAACTTCTTTCCGATCATCGATCGCTCAGAGACCTTGCCAGGATGTCGGTGGTTGATTTCAGCCATCTCGGCATCGGCAGGGTTCGAGCCGCGAGTCTCGTGGCCGCGTTCGAGCTCCTGCGCCGTTTGCCTGCAAGTGACGGAACAGATCATCCGATCCTGCAGGCCCCCGAAGATGTGGCGCGCATTTTCTCACCAAGGCTTCGTGATCTCCGGCATGAGGAGTTCTGGGCTCTGCTTCTGACCACTTCGAATCATCTGATGCGCGATCTCCGGATCACCAGTGGAACGCTCAACTCGTCGTTGGTCCACCCGCGTGAGTGCTTCGCCGACGCCCTGAAGGAGAAAGCTGCGAGCGTGATTTTTGTGCACAATCACCCAAGCGGCAATCCTGAACCAAGCCAGGAAGACCTTGCCATCACAAAGCAATTAACTGAAGCGGGCAAGATTCTGGGAATTCCTGTCTATGACCACGTCATCATCGGCGGCGCACAATTCTCAAGTTTCGCTCAACGCGGTCTACTGTAAGCTCAACACTTAAAAACATTTAACAGGTCACTTTTTCTTGACTTTGAGGGCTTGAATGCGTATCATTCTCCAGAATTGGATTTCTGATTGCCGGATCATGCTCTTGAATACATAGGAGAAGTTCTTATGAAGAAATCATATGCTGGTCTATTTGTTGCAGGCGCTCTGCTGGCGACATTGGCAAGCGGCTGCACGAGTAAGCCAAGTGCCGCAGAGTTGAAGCAATTGGAGGACTTGAAGGCCGAGGTGGCGTCCTTGCAGCGAGAAATCTCTGCAAAAGATTCGGAGAAGGCAGCGTTGATGAAGGCCATCGCCGACAAGACAGCTCAGCTGGCGCAATGTGAAAAAGATAAAGCGCTCGTCCAAGAGCGTCTAAAGGGAATGTAATCTAAGGCCTACTACCAAGGAGAATGACCATGAAAGTTATGAATCGTGTAATCCTCGTGGCGGCCTTAGTGCTCTATGTGTGCTCGTACGCCGCTGCACAGGAAATGACAAAAGAAGAGTGGCAGAAACAGATCACTGAACTTACTGCCACACGGAATGAGCTCAAGAATAAGTTGACCGCGTTGCAGACCGAAGTTGACAAGTTGAAACAGGAAGATGCCGACAAAGCAGCAGCGCTTAAGAAATGCAACGAAGACATCATGGCTCTCGTCGGTGCGGATGCCGCCTCCGAGCGTGCATTTGCAGCAAAGCTCGATCAGATCGATGGAAAGATCAACGAGCTGTCCCGTCTGTCCAACCAGGACCTCTGGGCCCGCAAGGGTGAGATTGATGATGTCCAGAAGATGCTGGATGAAGTAAAGAAGAACAAGCTCAGCGCCTTGCCGAAGTACTTTGACCGGATCAAGGAAGAGCAGAATCGTCTCGATGCGCTCCGCAAGACTCTTGAATCCGCTCAGATGGCGATGACCTACACGGTTGGTACATGGGCGAAAGACCGGGATTGCCTCTGGAACATCGCAAAGAAGCCGAAAATTTATGACAACGCATTCCTGTGGCCGAAGATCTGGCAGGGGAACAAGGACAAGATCAAGAACCCCGACGTGATCAAGAAGGGGCAGGTTCTGACCATTCCTCCGAAAGCTGAACTGTCGAAGGAAGAAAAGTCAGCCGTCCGGTCATACTGGAACAAGAAGAAGGCAGCCGAAGAGCCTGCAGCGAAGCCGGCAGCTCCAGTCAAGAAGTAAGGGAGTACTACTTCCGTCGATTTGTTGAATACACGAGCGTATACGTCTTTGAAACGCCCTCTCCGCACCACTGTGCGGGTGCGAGGGCGTTTCGCTTTTTTGAGGTGGAACCCTCGGGAGGCATATCGGTTTGGCTGAACGAAAAGTGCTGCTTGCCGGCGTCGATACCATGCAACTACTTGGATTCAACGACGCCAACCTCCAGCTCATAGAGGATCGCTTCGATGCAACGATTACCGTCAGAGGCGACCTCCTGACAGTGCGGGGTGCAGATGGGGAGACGGCGAAAGTTGAAAAGATTTTCAAAGAACTGATTTACATCCTCAACAAAAACGGCAACCTCGCCCCAAACGACGTGGACACGGTCATTGATCTTGTGACGGTCAATGGCTCAGTCCCCGAGGCCCCACGGCAAATCTCTGCAGAAGATTCCGATTTCGCGATACTCTACACCAAGGTGGGGATCATCAAACCGCGTACGCCCGGTCAGAAGGTGTACATTCAACAGATCCGGAAGAATGATATTGTATTTGCGATCGGTCCGGCCGGTACGGGGAAAACCTATCTTGCTGTGGCGATGGCCGTCGCTGCGCTCAAAAACAGGGACGTTACAAAAGTCGTCCTTGCGCGACCTGCTGTGGAAGCTGGGGAGAATCTTGGATTTCTTCCAGGCGACCTCCAGGAGAAGGTCGATCCGTACCTTCGACCGCTGTATGATGCACTCGATGATATGCTCTCGGCGGAGAGATTTCGCAGCTATATGGAGAAGCGCATCATTGAAATCGTTCCGCTCGCCTATATGCGGGGGCGCACCCTGCATAACGCTTTCGTCATCCTCGACGAAGCGCAAAATGCTACAGCGATGCAGATGAAAATGTTCCTCACACGTCTTGGAGCACACTCGCGGGCGGTGATAACGGGGGATGTTACGCAGATAGATCTTCCGCAGTCGACCGTATCGGGCCTGGTGCAGATCCAGGACATCCTGAAGTCGATTCAGGGGGTGGGTTATGCGTATTTCGATCGAAATGATGTTGTGCGGCACCGCTTGGTGAAGGACATCATCGACGCCTATGACCGCTTCAATGCGTCGAACGGCGGGACAAAAAAGAATGGCGAGTCAATGCCGCCCAAGCCCGATGAGCTGCACTCATCGTAACTGAGTCTTCTTCTCTTGTTTCTTCCCTTCATTCCAGATTGCATCCATTTCTTCCAGCGTGGAATGCTCCAGCTTCTTCCCACGTTTGCGGATTTCATCCTCAATGCGCTGAAACCGCCTGGTGAACTTCTTGGTAGACTTGCTAAGGGCGCTTTCGGGATTCACTTTCAGGAATCGCGCGTAGTTGACCAGTGCAAACAGGAGATCGCCGAATTCTTCTTCCAATCGGTCATGGGAGCGCTTCTTTTCAGCGCCGTGCAACTCGTCAATCTCCTCCACGACTTTTCCCCACACATCTTCTTTTCGCTTCCAGTCGAAGCCGACTTTCGAAGCCTTCTCCTGCAGTCGGTGTGCGCGCAACAGAGACGGCATTTTCTTCGGGACTCCGTCCATGAGCGATTTACGACCTTCCGAAAGCTTGATCTTTTCCCAATTGTTCTTCACATCGTCCGCAGAGCGAACCTTCGTATCGCCAAAAACATGCGGATGTCGCCGGATCAGCTTGGCGCTTGATTCGGAAACGACGCTCTCGATTGTGAATGCCTTCTCTTCCTCTGCGATAATCGAATGGAGAACCACGTGGAGGAGTAGATCTCCGAGCTCGAGCTTCAGGTCATTGAGATCCTTATGATCGATAGCTTCGACCACCTCGTACGCTTCCTCGATGAGGCTGTGGCGGATGGATTGGTGCGTCTGCTCGCGATCCCACGGACATTCTTTCCGCAGCTTGCGAACGACCTGGACATAATCGGCGAAGAGTGATTCGATTGTTGGCTTCTTCTTCAAGCGGTCCTCCTTCTTGGGCTTAAATCATAAGAAAAATGGGGAGGAGAATCAATCTGACTCTAGGAATGTGCAAGCTGCACAGCAAACTTGGCAGTTGAATCCACTCGGTAAATCGTGTAGATTGGAATTGTGGACGAGAGAAGCAGACCTTGCAGAGCAGATCTCTCCACACTGGAGGGTCACGCTCTGTCGTGACCACTTTGGCACATGTTCGGATGTGACAGAGCACGTCCCTCCATTGGAATCCCATGGAAAGGCGCATTGAGGTCTCATCACGGACAAAACCATCCTTGTCGTTGATGACGAAATGGCAATCCGCATGATACTTGAAAGCCTGTTGGGGGACCGATTCAATGTGGTCTGCCTCGAAAACGGCGAGCAGGCGCTCGAGTGGCTTCAGGAGAATAGGCTCCCGGATTGCATGATTCTCGACCTTTCGATGCCAGGAATCGATGGATTCGAAGTAATTCGCCGGATGCGCGAGGATCGGTCACTTGCACACGTTCCGGTGATAGTCGTCTCATCCAAGGACAGCAGCGCTGACCGGATACGATGTTCCAAACTCGGAGCGCATGAATACGTGGTGAAACCGTTTCGCCCGGCGGAACTGGAAGCCCGCATCGAAAGCCTGTTTCGACGCGTCGGCTAGTCCGATAATCACGTTGTTTTTTTCTCAGTTTCTCCTTACATTTTCATTACCCGTTGACAATTGGCAATTGGCCATTTACAATTGTCAATTATTCCGGGGCTGTAGCTCAGCTTGGGAGAGCGCTTCGTTCGCAACGAAGAGGTCGTCGGTTCGAGCCCGATCAGCTCCACGATGTAGTTTATTGGTGAATAGTTAATTCGTTAATTGGTAGATGGAGAGAAATCCCATCTATGGGAACTAACCAATTAACCAATCACTAATTAACCAGTTTTTCAGTCATCTCGGAGAGTTTCTTTGGGTTTTCTTTCAGCATTGAGGTCAAGTCCTGTGCAACAAGACGTTGCTCAACCCCGCCAGGTCCGGAAGGAAGCAACGGTCGGCAAAAGGTTTTGTGTGACACAGGGTCGCTTGACCTCTTTTTATTTGTTGCAGTCAGGGGATCTGGCTGCTTCAGCCCGTAAAGCCCGCCTCGTTGGCTCTTCACTGCTGTGCGTGGGTGAATAAAAACCAGGCACTTAACTCATGGTACTCCTCATCTCATTTCTCTTTTTCTCACTTCTCACCACCAGTCTTACACTTGTGCGGACTGCGCCCCGTCACGCCCTCCGGCGGACCGGGGTTATCATCCCGATCGCTTCCCGAAGCTTTCAGAACGAAGTGATCTGGTTGACCCAACGCAAAAGTCGATCTGGACGGTTCTTGCCACGAATTTCTCCCTGCGGTCGTTCGCCGCGCCAAATGGGGGTTCGTCCATCTTCGCCCGCTGCGCTGTGTCTCATTCCCATAGAGTGGAGTCTGAGGTGGATTGGATTCCAGCATGAAAAAAGAAATTGTTATCAATTCCACGGCGAACGAACATCGTATTGCCATTCTTGAAGACGGAAAACTCGCTGAGCTTTTCGTAGAAACCCCCGGTAAGGAACGCATGGTGGGGGACATTTATCTTGGCAAGGTTGCCAAGGTGATGCCCGGCATCCGCGCGGCGTTCATCGATATCGGCCTTCAGCAAGACGCTTTCCTTCATTTTTCCGACATCGGCTCCTCACTTTCCGAATACAACGCCCTGTTCGAAGACGACGACGATGACGATGAACACGAGCCATCGGCGAACCCTGCGACCGCCGCGGCAACCGGTGTTTCTCCTTCGCCCGATGCGCCTGCACCCGCCGCTCCGCCTGCTGATACGCGGAGAGGCGGACACACGAACGGCGACGGGCAGCGACATCATCGTCCCGACCGGGAGGTGAACCTTCAGAAGGGGCAGGACATCCTTGTGCAGATCACAAAGGAGCCCGTCGGCAAGAAGGGGGTCAGGGTGACTTCCGAAATCTCTCTCCCGGGTCGGTTTCTTGTCCTTCTTCCGTTTGACGGAAAAGTCGGAGTTTCGAAGAAACTCTCGGACTTCAAAGAAAAGAGGCGGCTGCGGAGAGTCGTACGCCCGATTCTTCCGTCGGGATTTGGAGCAATTATCAGGACCGTTGCTGAAGGGAAGGAAGATAACCTGATCAAACAAGACCTCGAGGAATTGCTCAGGGTTTGGTCGAACATCGAAAAGGCGGTCAAGACCGAAAACCCTCCCGCATTGGTCTACAAAGATATGACCACGACATCGAGCGTGATCCGCGATCTGTTCGGTGACCGGGTCGAACGAGTGGGCGTGGATGACAAGAAGCTGTTCAAGGAGATCAAGGCGTACGTCCAGTGGATGTCTCCTGATATGCTTGACCGGCTGGAATACTACAAGGGGAAAGAACCGATCTTCGACAAGTACGGCGTGGAGAAGGATATCCAGACCCTGATGAGCAAGAAGGTATGGCTCAAGAGCGGCGGATACATCTTCATCGAGAAGACGGAAGCGATGACAGTCATTGACGTCAACAGCGGCAGGTACGCGGCAAAGAGGGAGCAGGAGCTGAATTCGCTAAGGACCGATCTCGAGGCAGCACGCGAGATGACGCGCCAACTCCGCCTTCGGGACATCGGCGGAATTATCGTCATCGATTTCATCGACCTCGACGATGAGAAGAACAGGAAGAAAGTGTATGATGAAGTGAAGAAGGAGCTCAAGCGCGATCGCGCCAAGGCTACCGTGCTTCCTATGACGGAATTCGGTCTGATGCAGATAACCCGGCAGCGAATTCGCCAGAACGTTCAAATGAGTCTCAGTGATGCATGCCCCACCTGTGGCGGGACAGGTCTCGTGCAATCGAAGACGACGACGCTGAACCAGATCGAGCGCTGGATCCGCCGGTTTAAATCGGAGTCGCGCGAGTTCCGCCTCCAGCTTCACGTCAATCCCAATACGGCAGGCTATCTCACGCAGGGGACCATCAGTCGGCTGACGAAAATCATGTTCAAGTTCTTCGTCAAGGTAAAGGTTGTTCCAGACCAGGCTCTTGCGATGGACGATTTCCGGTTCATTTCCGTGAAACAGAACAAGGACATTACCGAGCAATACAAGATCTGACAACCAAGCACGAAATTCGAAACCCTAAATCCTAAACAAATTCGAAGCACGAAATCCAAAACACTAAACAAATTCTCAGCACGAAGTTCAAAGCTAAAAATCTCCTCTGCTAAGAACGTTTAGCATTTCGGGTTTAGGATTTCGGATTTCTTTCGTATTTCGATATTAGGATTTCGAATTTATCATCGAGGTACCGAGACTATTCAAGGGGATCGCTCATGAAGTTCTTCATTGACACCGCAAACATAGCCGAGATCAAGGAAGCAGCGAGTATGGGAGTGCTGGATGGTGTCACCACCAATCCGAGCCTTGTTGCAAAAGAAGGGAAGGATTTCCGGAAGTTGCTGGAGGAGATCTGCAGTATCGTTGATGGGCCGATCAGTGCAGAGGTGGTCTCGACCGATTTCGATGGAATCATGAAGGAGGGGCGTGACCTCTCGAAAATCCACAAGAACATCGTCGTGAAGGTTCCCCTGATCAAGGAAGGCATCAAGGCGGTCAAGGCCCTGAAGGCCGAAGGTATCCGGACGAACGTGACACTCTGCTTCTCTCCCACGCAGGCGCTCGTAGCGGCCAAAGCCGGGGCATATTTCATCAGCCCGTTCATCGGCCGACTTGATGACATCAGCCATGACGGCATGGGCCTCATTCGCCAGATTGTGACCATCTATCGCAACTATCACTTTGAAACGCAGGTGCTCGTTGCGAGTATACGCCACCCGCTTCATGTTGTCGAAGCGGCAATGATCGGAGCAGATATCTGCACGATCCCGTTCAAAATCATTGAACAACTCATCAAACATCCGCTCACGGACTCTGGACTCCAGAAGTTTTTGGAGGATTGGAACAAAAGCCAAAAGAAATAGCCATGAAAAAGACTGCATTCACGGAAATCCACCGGTCGCTCGGCGCGAAATTGGTCGACTTTGCCGGATTCGAGATGCCCGTGCAGTATAGCGGCATCATCGATGAACATCTCGCAGTACGGAACAATGTTGGAGTTTTTGACGTCACACATATGGGCGAGTTCATCGTTCGTGGCAAAGACGCAGCCGCGTTCCTGCAACGGATGACGATCAACGATGTCTCGAAGCTTTTCGAGGGACGTGTTCAGTATTCGGCTCTCTGTTACGACAATGGCGGAATTGTCGATGATCTCCTTGTCTATCACTGTGGTGATCATTATATGCTCGTCGTGAACGCATCCAATAGTCAGAAGGATTTCGACTGGCTGAAGTCGCATCTCAGCGGCGATGTCGAGCTGCTGGATCGGAGCCCGTCATATTCTCTCCTGGCCGTCCAGGGGCCGCAGTCCCTCAAGACACTTCAGAAGCTGACGAGCGTCAATCTTTTACCGATCGAGTACTACCATTTCGTCCGCGGTACGCTGGCCGGTGTCGATATGATCATCTCCCGGACAGGCTATACTGGTGAGCTCGGGTTTGAGCTCTACTTTGATTCTGATGCGGCTCTCGGAAAGAAAGTCTGGGATGCTGTGTTCGCGGCAGGGAAAGAATTCGGGATCAAACCGATCGGCCTTGGCGCGCGTGATACGCTGCGGTTGGAAATGGGATATTGTCTGTACGGTAATGACATTGACCAGACAACGAATCCCCTGGAGGCCGGCCTGGGTTGGATCACGAAGATCAACAAGGGAGATTTTATCGGGAAGCCGGCGATCGCAAAAGTGAAACAACAAGGACTGAAACGCAGGCTCGTCGGGTTCAATCTCTCCGAGAAAGCCGTTGCCCGGCATGGGTATCCGCTTGTTTCGAAGGGGGTCGAGATCGGACACGTCACAAGCGGGACGTTTTCTCCCTCACTGGAACGCGCGATCGGTCTTGGCTATGTAGCTGTAGGGTCCGATGAGGTTGGGAATTCCATTCAGGTTAGCATACGCGGCAAGGAAGTTGGAGCATCAATTGTGAATTTACCGTTTGTTCAAAAGTAATTTCAGACAGGTTGCTATCGCATGAGAATAGACGTCCGATTTGATCCATTTAAACTCGATGAACTGGAGCTTCGGGGTAAGAACATCGTGGTGATTGATGTGCTGCGTTCAAGTACCACGATTGCGGTGGCGTTGAACAACGGCGCACGGGAAATTATCCCGGTGGAGAGCATCGAGAATGCTGTCAAGATTTCCGGGAGCCTTTTTGGGGATGTGACGTTGCGCGGCGGCGAACGGAACGGAAAAACCATTCAGGGCTTTAACCTCGGAAACTCTCCCCTGGAATATACCGAAGCAACAGTGAAAGGGAAGTCCATCATCTTTTGTACGACGAATGGATCGGTGGCAATGTACAAGAGCAGGTTCGCCCAGAACCTGGCTATCGGGTCATTCGTCAATATCTCCAAGGTTCTCGAGTTCATCAAAGAAGTAAAGCAGGATTTTCTCCTGATCTGCGCAGGGCGCGCGAACGCGTTGAGCAATTTCAGTCTGGAAGATTCAGTCTGTGCCGGGATGATCGTTCACACCCTTGCGGCCGACAAAACGCTCCCGCTGGATATGACGGACTCCGCACTGGCTTGCCAATCGCTCTACAAGACGTATGGCCGTTCACTTCTCAAGATGATGAAAAACACGGAGCATGGCCGGTATCTCATCGAGATCGGATTCGAGGAAGACATCAAGATCGCTGCAGCCGTTGACTCGTATGCCATTCTTCCCGTTCTCAGCGGCAACGTGATCAAACTCAAGCGCGATGAAACGCGCCACGCCGAAGGAGAGAGCACGGCGAATCCAAAACCGACCGCGTAAACGGCAACAGACTCCCATGGCCGAACCGCAGAACCAACCCAAGGAAGTACAGAAGAGAAAGAACCCCGACCGAAGACGACAGATCTGGTCGTTCCTCGGGATTCTCTTTTCCTTCATGCTTCTCCTGAGCCTGGTGTCGTACACTCCCGCCGACCAGGCAAACGGGCAGGTGCGGATTGTGGACCTCTGGAAGGTACTGACGCCGGACGAGGGGCTCCAGGCGAAGGCTGACAGGACGCAGAACCTCCTTGGTCTGCTGGGAGCGGTTCTCTCGAATTGGTTCATCAACTCGACGATTGGGTACGGCATCATCGTGCTTCCGTTCCTAGGGTTGGCGTGGTCGTGGTATCTCCTGCGAAAGAAGGAACTGCACAAACTTATCCTGGCGACAAACTATGTCGTCGCCATCGCCCTCCTGTTCTCGGCCCTCATGGGTTCGGTGCGACTCATCGGTGACGTTCCGATCCTTTCGATGGAGTGGAGCGGGACGGTTGGTGATTTCGCCGCGAATACACTCTACAAGTTGATCGGACTGGTGGGAAGTTTCCTACTTCTCTTTGGTCTCCTCGCCGTGGTCCTGACTCTTCTGGTCGATCTCGATATCCAGCAAACCTACGAGCGACTCCAGGAATGGCTCGCGAGTCTGATGGCCTGGATCCGCAGGAAGCGGGCTGAATCGAAGATCGAAGTGAAAAAGGAAGAAGAACCCCCGTCTCCACGACGAGCTGTCGAAATCAAGCGGGATCCTCAGGAACACGTGCCGCCACCTCCGATTACGCGAAAACCCCCCGTAAAGGAAACACGACCGGACATTGAACCTCCGGTTCTCCACGAAGAAGCTGAGGAAGAATCGGAACCGCTGGAACCCGAAGGTGATCTACCGTTGGATATCAACGCTCCGCTTCAGGAAGAAGAAGTAAACTTCGACGAACGGCAGCCTTCGGAAGAACCGGAAGAAGAAGAGATTGATTACGTATTCCCTTCTGTTGAGCTGCTCGATATCGCACGAGCTTCTGAAGAGGTGAACGAAGAGGAACTGAAGGCAAACGCAGAGCTCCTCAGGTCGAAGCTTGCGGATTTTGGAGTTGAGATCGAGAGCGTCTCTGTGACTCCCGGTCCTGTCGTTACGTTGTATGAACTCGTACCGGCAACCGGAGTCAAGATCAGCCGTATTGAATCGCTCCAGGATGATATTGCGCTCGCCCTCAAAGCCCGCGGCATCCGCATCATCGCTCCGATTCCGGGGAAGGGGACGGTCGGTGTCGAGATCCCGAATCACAATCCTGCGTTAGTGACCCTGCGCGGGATTATCAATTCTTCCAAGTTTCGCGATTTCAAAGGAGCGCTTCCGCTCGGGATCGGGAAGACAATCACAGGTGAAGTCTGTGTCGACGATCTGGCGAAAATGCCCCACCTCCTCATCGCCGGGGCAACCGGTTCCGGCAAGAGCGTCGGCATCAATACGATTCTCACAAGTCTTATTTACAGGCTCCATCCGAGTGACGTAAAGTTCATCATTATCGATCCGAAGAAGATCGAGCTCTCACAATACGGAAAGCTCAACAAGCATTTTCTCGCGGTCTCTCCCGATATCGACGAGGAGATTATCACAACTCCGAACAACGCGGTGCTTGTGCTCAAGAGCGTCGAGCTCGAGATGGAAAAACGGTACGACCGTCTGGCGTCGGCGGGGGTGCGCAATATTTCGGACTACAACGAGCGTTTGAAAGCCGGCCGGTTGCACGATACAGAAACCATCAAGCACAGGAAACTCCCGTACCTTGTGATTGTGGTCGATGAGCTTGCCGACCTGATGATTACTGCGGCGAAAGAAGTCGAAGAGCCGATTGCGCGCCTTGCGCAGCTTGCACGCGCTGTTGGCATCCATCTCGTTTTGGCCACGCAGAGGCCGTCAGTGGACGTCATCACCGGAGTCATCAAGGCAAATTTCTCGGCACGCATCGCGTACCAGGTGGCATCGAAAATCGATTCCCGCACCATCCTGGACATGAATGGGGCTGATCAGCTTCTTGGAAATGGCGACATGTTATATCTTGCAGCAGGGAGCCCGAAACCGATTCGAGTTCAAAATGCATTCATCTCCGCTGATGAGGTGGAGAGGGTTGTTCAGCATATTTCCAAACAAAAGGGGTACAGCCATCCCACGGTGCTCCCGTCCGTGTTTGAGAAGAAGAAGAGGGGCAGTGCAGCAGCAGGAGGCTCGACCGACGAATTGTTTGAGGAAGCAGCAAAGATCATTGTGCGGCATCAGCAAGGATCTGTCTCGTTGCTGCAGCGAAGACTCAAGGTTGGCTACTCGCGGGCTGCCCGACTGATCGACGAATTGGAGGCGGCCGGGATTGTCGGGCCGTTTGACGGCAGTAAGGCGCGCGAGGTTCTTGTGGAGACGGACGCAGAACTGGAAATTATTCTGAGGAGTTTGTGATGCGACGATTTGTGGTTGGGTTGATCGTGTTCAGCGGAATTGCTTTTGGTCAGCACAAAGAATACACCGTCAAAGAGATTACCGATCATCTGCAGAAGAAATACGAGACGATACAGGATGCCACGGCCCGTTTCACCCAACATGTGAAGTTCGGCTTCTCGAAGATAGAGCAGAGTTTCTCCGGCACGCTCAGGATGAAAAGACCGAACAGGTATCGCGTCGAGACGGAATATCAGACGCTCGTCACGGACGGGACGACCGTCTGGTCGTTCTCACCGGTCAACAAGCAGGTTCTGATTGACAAGTACAAGGAGACAGCCGATTCGTTCACGCCAGAGCAGTTTCTCCTGAATCTTCCTGCAAACTACTATGCCACTCTCGTTCAGGCTGAGGCGGGAACTGACAAGTCCTTGATCACTCTCAAGCTCGTGCCAAAGGATGATCAATCCTTCATCAAATCCATGAAAGTGTGGGTGGATGAGGGATCGTGGGTCGTCAAGAAGGTCGAGATGCTTGATGTGAATGACACGGAGAAGATTTATTCTGTTCTTGAGATCAAAATCAATACGAACCTGAAGGACAATACGTTCGCATTCACGGCGCCCCCGGGCACAGAAGTCGTCGACTTACGCTAATCATCGATCACTCCTCATGCCATCACGACTCAAGAAGGTCCTTCAGACTGCTGCCGGGTTTCTCCTCGCCGGCTTATTCCTCTTCCTCGCATTCCGCGGTGTGAGTTTCAAGGAGCTGTGGGCGTCGTTGCAGGACGTCGACTACTTCTGGGTCGCGCTCCTTGTTCCCATTGTCGTCATCAGCCATTGGCTGAGGGCTGTTCGATGGTCCTATCTCCTCTCTCCGATCAAGGAGAACATCCCGACCCGCAACTTGTTTTCTGCCGTCATGATTGGGTTCATGGTGAACAATCTGCTGTGGCGCGTCGGGGAAGTGACCCGGGCGTTCGCAGTCGGCAGATCGGAAAGCATCTCGAAGAGTTCCGCGTTTGGAACGGTCGTCATCGAGCGCATTATCGACATGGTTACCTTTCTGTTCATCCTTTGTGTGGTCCTTTTCATCTATCCACATTCGCTCGATCCGTTTTTCAGCAACGTCGATGCCGTCAGGCCGTTCTTCTTCATCGGCTCGATCGGGTTCCTGGCTCTCTTCGTCGTACTTTTCTTCAAGGGGGAATCGCTCTTCAGCCTTCTGAGCTTCCTGAAGCGATTCGTTCCCAAACAGTTTGAGGCTAAATATCAGTCGCTTCTCGATTCTTTCCTCTCCGGTTTTGCTGTCTCGAAGATGCGCAATACGTATGGGATGATTGTCCTGCTGAGTCTCCTGATCTATTTCTTCTATGCGCTGAGCCTGTATGTGCCATTCTACGCATTCCATACGATGGCAGGCCACAACCTGGATTTCGGTGCGTCGGTGATCCTGCTGACAATATCCACGATCGCTTTTGCTTTTCCTGCCCCCGGGGCGCTGGGCACATATCACCAATTTCTTTCCTTCGCACTCGTACGCCTCTACGGCGTCGATACGGTGACAGCGTTGAGCTACTCGATCATTACACATGAAATGGGGTACATCATCACGACGGTGGTGGGACTCTATTACTTTTTTAAAGATCATCTTCACGTTTCGGAGGTGGTCAACGGTACAGCCGACAATGAGGTGGTTTGAGATATGAAACAGGTGACACAACACAATAAGACGGGCGAAGTGCGGGTTGAAGATGTGCCAATTCCGGCCTTGAAGCCGGGATTTGTGTTAGTACAGACGCGCTATTCATTGATCAGCGCAGGAACTGAGCGCGCATCGATCAACCAGCGAAAGGCGTCGCTGCTCCAGAAAGCCCAGGCACAGCCAGAACTCGTGCGGCTCGTGCTCGAGCAGGTAAAGCAGTATGGGCTCATCAACACGTACCGCCGGGTACAGAACAAGCTTGATTCGACCGCCCCGATTGGTTACAGCGTCGCGGGCCGGGTTATCGCGGTTGGGGGAAAAGATTTGTCGGTGAAAGCGGGCGACCTTGTCGCGTGTGCAGGAGCGGGATATGCGAATCATGCGGAATACGTGGTTGTGCCGCTGCATTTGTGTGCGAAGATACCGAGGGGAGTTACGCTGGACGGCGCGGCGTATACGACGCTTGGTTCGATTGCCCTCCAGGGCATCCGGCAGGTTGATCCCACGCTTGGGGAAGTCGTTGTGGTTATCGGTCTCGGCCTTCTGGGTCAGCTGACAATCCAGATGCTGAAGGCCCATGGATGCATTGTCGTTGGCATCGACCTGGACGACACTTCGGTGAAGCTTGCCAGGCAGAGCGGAGCTGATGTCGCAGTTCGACGTGACACCGGTGATGTGAAGAGCATCGTTCGCGCAGCCACGAAGGGATTGGGAGCGGATGCAGTCATTATTACTGCGGCGACGCAGAGCAACGACCCAGTGGAGCTGGCGGGAGAATTGTGCCGCGAAAAAGGCCGCGTGGTGTTGGTCGGAGACGTAGGGCTGAATCTTCCCCGTGCTCCTTACTACATGAAAGAGCTCGATTTCAGATTGTCGCGATCGCTCGGTCCCGGCCGTTATGATCCTGAGTATGAAGAACGAGGGAAAGACTATCCGGCTTCGTATGTTCGGTGGAGTGAGAACCGCAACATGCGGGAATTCCTCCGGCTTTTATCCACCGGTCAGGTTGATCTTCGACATTTGACAACGCACCGATTTCCACTCGATGAAGCCCAGGCAGCGTACGCATTGATCACCGGCGCGAAGTCGAAGAAGCGCGAGCACTTTATTGGCGTCCTGCTCGACTACGGCGAGAAAGAAATTGTTTTGCCTGATGATCTGCCCCGCTCGGTGAAGATTTCTGCCAAACAAGCGGAACCAGGTCCTATTGTGTCCCGCGTTGGATTCATCGGCGCCGGAAATTTCGCGCAGGGATTTCTCATCCCGAATATCGAACGGTCCCGCACTACATCGCTCGTGAGTGTCTGCAACAGCAATGGGCTCAATGCGACAAATGTCGCCCGGACATTCGGGTTCGAAAGCGCCACAAGCGATCCGTTCGAGATCATCAAGAACAAGGCGATCAACACGGTATTTATTGCCACCCGGCACAACCTTCACGCATCATTGACGGTTGATGCTCTCAAAGCCGGCAAGAACGTGTTCGTGGAAAAGCCCCTGGCGTTGAATGCTAGTGAGCTCAGGGAAATCCAGAAAGCGTACGAGTCAGCATCGGCAGCTGGAAAGGAATCACTGCTGCTGGTTGGGTTCAACCGGCGGTTTGCCCCTCAGGTTCAACATGCCAAGAGATTCTTTGAGAATGCGGTGGGGCCATACGTGATCCAGTACCGCGTCAGCGCGGGCTTTGTCCCGAAGACGCATTGGACCCGTGATCCAGTCGAAGGGGGAGGACGGATTATCGGTGAAGTCTGCCATTTTGTGGACCTGATGCAATACATCACTTCGTCCCAGCCGGTGAAAGTATTTGCTGAAGCGCTCTCTGCCGCGTCAAGCGGGCCGTCGGACGACGATTCCGTTATGATCACCCTGAAGTTTCAGGATGGTTCTGTTGGAACCATCACCTACCTCGCAAACGGGGACCCTTCACTTCCGAAGGAACGTCTGGAGATCTCATCAACAGGACGGACTGCGGTCATAGACAATTTTCAACGCCTTTCTCTCTATCAGAACGGGAAGAAACGCGAGTTCAAACTTTCGAGCATCGACAAGGGGCATCGCACCGAAGTGCGTGAGTTTCTGGCGGCTATCCAGGAAGGGAAGCCGTCGCCCGTCCCGATGGCAAGTCTTGTGGCCACGACGCGGACCACATTCAAAATTGTCGAATCGTTGCAGGTCGGGGTCCCGGTTTCGTTGTGAGAAAAGTCAGTGCATCGGCCGGATACGCAGTACTCTTCCTGATCGTTTGTACGGTCCAGCCGTTGAGCGCTCAATCGGCGTCAAACGACAGCACAAAGCGATTCTTTGACCTCACCGCTGGCCTGGGGATCTCAATCCAGTCGGCCCCATTGCTTGCTAACTACATCAACGCCCTTGCGCAGCCAACGCTCGATCAGAAGGTTGATCAGTTCAATTCGGTGGCGGAGTTCTATTTTGTCCCCGAGCTCCAGGTCTCCAAGGAGTGGAGTGCGGCAATAGAATACAGCCTGCTCATCAAGTCGTATTCCATCAATAGCAGTTCGGGATTCGGACGGACGGACATTTCGTATGAAGTCCAAATGCCCTCCGTGCTCGTTCATTATCTAGTGTTCGGCGAAGGATTCAGGTTGAAGCTGGGGGGCGGCGTTGGCTATCACTTCGTGAAGTTCGATGAGGCATTCTCGTCGACTGGCAGCGGGGAAACGCTGCGCACCAATGGGCTCGGATTCAAACTCGATGCCATCGGGAATACAAAATTTGACGAGACGTTCTACGGGAGCATCGGCGTTGATCTCCGGTGGGATTTTCTCGGTTCATTGAGTCGCGGCGCGCAGGCGGTCCAGAGTACCCGAAGCGGGCCGGATCTGCCGAAGATGACATTTTTCACTGCCGGAGTGAAATTCGGCGTAACGTTTCAACTATTCTGACACGACTCAGTAGCACATGTCCATTCTCCAGGCTACCGTTCTTGGTATCGTTCAGGGTCTTACGGAGTTCCTTCCCGTCAGCAGCTCCGGCCATCTCGTTCTGGCGCGTCAGCTCCTCAATATCAATAATCCCGAAATGCTCTCGTTTGATGTCTTTGTGCATTTTGGAACGCTTATCTCGGTCTGCATTATCTTTCGAAGAGATATTGGCCATATCGTGATGGCCTTTTGGGATGCTATCCGAACGCAGGCCTGGAAAGCCGCTTACGAGACGAATGAGTACTTCCGGCTTGGGGCGGCAATTGTTGTTGCTTCGGTGCCGGCGGCGATTATCGGATTGATGTATCACGATCAGATTGCGGAGACGTTTCATGATCCCAAGTTGGTATCGGTCAATCTTGTGATTACGGGATTATTCCTTTTTCTCACCCGGTTCTCGAAAGCGGTTGAGGGAAAACGTGTCGGGGTTCTCTCCGGGTTCATCATTGGCATCGCGCAATCGGTGGCGATCTTTCCAGGAATCTCTCGTTCCGGTTCGACGATCAGCACAGCGCTGTTCCTTCGACTTCCGCCGTCGCTCGCCGCCAGGTTTTCTTTTCTTCTTTCTGTTCCGGTCATTGCTGGAGCGGCACTGCTGGAATCGAAAACGATGGTCCGTCAAGGGATAGCAACGGGATTCGGCCCGCTTATCGTTGGCCTGCTTGTCGCTGCACTGACAGGGTATTTCGCGATCAAGCTCCTGCTTCGCATCATAGAGCGGGGTCAGTTCAGCTGGTTTGCTTTCTATTGCTTCGTCATTGGAATCGCAGGAATCTTATTTGTCTGATAGAGGGTACCATGAAACGATTGACCGTCGTGCTGCTTCTTGTTCTCCTACTCATAACTGAAGGGTGCCAAAAGAAAACCGTGAATGCCACACTCGAAACCTCAAAGGGGACGATTGAAGTTGAACTATTTCAATCGGACGCCCCAAAGACAGTCGCCAATTTCACAGGCCTTGCCGAGCAAGGATATTTCAATGGAATCATTTTCCACAGGATTGCCAGAGGATTCGTGATCCAGGGAGGCGATCCGACCGGTACGGGAACCGGCGGAAAAAGTATTTATGGGAAGGAGTTCGAAGATGAACTGCATCCTTCGACCTCTTCCTATCAGTCCGGCTACGTCCGCGGTACACTTGCCATGGCGAACCGCGGACCGAACACGAACACGAGCCAGTTTTTCATCATGCTCCGGGATGTTCCAGGCATGCCCAAGAATTACACAATCTTCGGGAAAGTGGTCAAGGGGCTGGACGTGGTCGATTCAATCGGAGCGGTGGATATTACTCCGCAGATGGGACCGAACGACGGAAAGCCAAAAGTGGATGTGGTGATAAAAAAGGTAACAGTGTTAAAATAACGCCTTGAAATCTAGCCATCGGGTCATCTAATCATCTACTCATCTGGCCATCTCACCATTTGATCATCTAACGATTCACAGATGATTCGATGTCCAGATCGTCCGATCTCCCGATCCCTTATGACTTACGCAGAGTTTCAACAGTCGATCAAATCCAACCACTTCGCCCCAATCTATCTCTTTCATGGGGAGGAGGACTTCCTTATCGATGAAGGGGTACAGCTGATCATCGCGAAGACCCTCGACGAGGGGACAAAGGGCTTCAACCTCGATGTCGTCTACGGGAGCAAGGTGGAGGCACAGGATGTTGTGGCGCACGCGTCTTCATTTCCCATGATGAGCGCGAAGCGCGTCGTCGTGGTGAAGGAATTCGAGAAACTTGCGACTACGGAAACCGCAAAAGAGGTTATCGCGGCGTATATCAACAGGCCTCTCGAATCAACCGTGCTCGTTCTGGTTTCCTTTGAACCGGATTTCCGCCGTAAGCCGTTTACGGATCTCAAAAAGCGGGCTGAGATCGTCGAGTGCAAGCCGCTGTATGATAATCAAGTCCCGACTTGGATCGCCGACCGCATTAAGCACCTGGGAAGGGAAGCGAATGCTGAAGCCTGCCGCCTTATGCAGGCGTATGTTGGCAATTCACTGCGATCGCTTCAGAATGAAATCGACAAGCTCTTTGTCTTCGTCGGGGACCGGAAAAAGGTCACCGTGGAGGACATCACTGCGGTTGTGGGAGCAACAAAGGGATATACGATTTTTGAGCTGCAGAACGCGATTGGCCGGAAGGATTCCAGGGAAGCCGTCAAAATACTTGAGCGTATGCTCGAGTCAGGCCAGTCACCACAGATGATCATCGTCATGCTGACGCGGTTCTTCACGCAGCTCTGGAAGCTCTCAGACATAAAATCCCGGAGATTGGGAGAGCAGGAGATTGCACGTGAAATCGGCGTGCCTGCTTATTATATCAAGCAGTACATTGAATTCCGATCCAATTTCGACGTCAGTCAGATCGAACAGAACTTCAAAGCGCTCCTCGAAGCCGACACGGTTCTGAAATCGACGTCGCGTGATCCTCATCTGATCCTCGATCTTCTCATCATTTCGCTTCTCCATCACACCTCCGAATCTGTCGGCGAGACGGTCTGATTATGGCCGACCGGTATCTCACCGCTGCGCTGTTTGGACTCATCGTAGCTGTGGCAGCCTTTCTCGCGCGCTTTCTCACTCTGAGTGGCGCGATCGCGACCGCTCTGCTTGCGCTCATCATCTACGGCGTGGGGGGATGGCAATGGGCGGTTCCGATCGTGACATTCTTCGTCCTTTCAAGTCTGCTGTCGAAGTACGGCCATTCGCGCAAGAAGGCCTTCGATCAGGTTTTTGAGAAATCAAGCAAGCGTGATTGGGGGCAGGTCGTGGCGAATGGAGGGGTCGCGGGCCTGGTGGCTATTTTCTCCGGACTTTATCCTCTCTATGATTTCTACCCCATCTATCTTGGGGCACTCGCGGCGGTCACTGCTGATACGTGGGGGACAGAGATCGGTGTACTGACGAAAGGGAAGACCATCTCCATTCTTTCGTTCAAGCCGGTTGAGCCGGGGACAAGCGGAGGGATTTCAGAGTACGGGACGGCTGGGGGAGCCGTTGGTGCTGCGGTGATTGCTCTTTCCGGGTATCCTTGGTACACAGAATTGCGCACGACGCTCATCGTTGTTGTTGGTGGAGTCGCAGGGAGCTTTGTGGACAGCTTGTTGGGGGCAACAGTGCAGGCTCAATACAGATGTGAAGTGTGTGGAAAATCAACGGAGCGAACGGTGCACTGTGATCGACCGACCGGGTTGTCACGTGGTATGCGATGGATCGGCAACGACGTAGTCAACGGAGTGTGTGCTTTGGTGGGAGCTGTGGTCGCGTGGGGACTTTTGCTTTTGGTTTAGAATTGTGAATGGTGAACGGTCAATTGTCAATTAGTCGTTGACCATTGACCATTATTTCACCGCCCACAGAAGATCCGCAACGGTTT
This sequence comes from Bacteroidota bacterium, assembly GCA_049522195.1. Lineage (GTDB taxonomy): Bacteria > Bacteroidota > Ignavibacteria > UBA10030 > UBA10030 > UBA9647. Next base: position 21,258 of record JBEKOB010000009.1, on the reverse strand, counting down.
CCCGCTTTCCTTCGAATTTGAACCTGAAGAGCTTCGCCGGATCAAACTGATCGAGGTACGTCTTCACAATCCCTTCCAGCCACCCCAGTTCGGCTTTGAGCTTCCAGTGCTGTCCGTCCGAGGCGTAGAGGACGATGAAAATCCTGTTTTCGTAGTGTTTGCGGCGCTGCTGGCTCTGGTGTGTGTAGAACCATTCGACCAGCTCTTTCGGGTGCTTCTGGCCGAAGTCGAGATCGTGATTGAATCCGCGCGGATAGGTCGAGGTCTTGTGGTCGAAGCTCAGGTCCCCGATTCTGAATTCTCTCAGCCGGTCATTTGAATCCCGTGCCGCCTTCACACTCGGATGTGCGCAGAAGATCTGCTCAACCGCTTTGGCCGACCAGAAATTGTACCACCGGTTCATACCGTAGTTGAGCATCTCTTTATAGATGGGTTCATCTTTGAAGCGGGCTTCGAGCTCCTTCAACAGGGCTTCGAAACTAAAGATGTGGTAGACAAAGTCGGTGTGTGCGTCCCACTCGTCATTCTGACGCTGGCCCCATTCATAGGGAAGAGCAAAACGTTTCTTCAGCTCATGCTCTCGTGCGTCGAGGGTGATTGCCATTGCCCAGGCCCTTCACGTAGTTAGCCTTTTTGGAAAATGAAAATATACTCATGCTTGAAAAGATAGAATCCGCCGGCAAGAGCGCGGAACCGCCACAGCTCTTTCTGACTCCTCTTGCCTGTCGTATCCTCGAAGTTCTTGACGACAATGCTCTTCAGTTTGTAGTTCCTTTTCAAGACCTCACTCATCACCATGAAGCCAAGCGGCTTCCATTCCCCTTTTTCATATTTGTCGCCGATGACCACTGCCAGGACTCGGCCAGGATCAAGTGCCGGAGTCACGTTATCGACGACTTTTCCAAATTGCGCCGCGAAGTCCTCCACCGTTCGGGTATTGGAGAGATCACGGCGGTTCTTGCTGAACCGAATGATGTTGTGGTAGGGAGGATGGAGAATGACCAGTTGAACGGAGTTCGTTCCGTACTTTCGCAGGACCTGCTTCACATTGATCGTTCTGCTGTCGCCAACCTCGAGGCCGATGGTGGGTGTGTCGTTTCCGGAATGATTCCTTTTCAATCCCTGCCGGACCTTCCTCGCCACAGATGCCTGAAGCTCAATCCCGACGCACTTTCGGTCGAGACACCGGGCCTCAAGCAGTGTCGTTCCGCTCCCTGCGAACGCATCAAGTACCCACTCGCCTGACCTGGTGTAGCGCATCATCAGCTGATGGGGGATCTGCGGGACGAAATTCCCCCAATACCAGGACGAATGCCCGCCGCTTCCATCCCGCCTGTCAAGCAGCCACAGACTGTCAGTCAGGATGGTCTTGTACTCTTTCCAGCGGTTCAGATTGATGTCATTGATTTTCCGAGTCTTGACCTCAACGAGCGAGCGCCTGAGTCGATCGAGATAGTATCGGGCCCTCGGAAGTGTTCTCGCACGCTCGATTTGCTCGAGTTCAGTGAGGAGATGGTCCCGCGAGATGCTTGGAAGTGTTGTATCGCCGTTGGTGGGCTCAAGAACCAGGACTGATTCTGGGAGGGAGGAAATTACATCTTTCAGCGATCTGACACCGGAATGAACTATCCGGATCCCACGTTCTTCAATCAAACGCTCAATTGCCTGGAGAATGTCAGCAGTGTTGTCTGTAGTTTGCGAGGCCATCGGATCGCCCAAAAAGAATTCGTCGTGCGTTCAAAGTAAGATACAGATTTCCCGGTTCATAGCAAAGGAGGAGGATGAACCGCTCCGGAGGGACTTTCTTCTTGATTTTGGGACGAAAAGAATTAGCTTTACTCGCACCCAGCCAATCCGATTCCAATTCCTATCACGACACTATCTATGCTCAACTACATTTGGATCTCGCTCATTGCAATAGGCATTCTTGTTGCAGTGGGAAATGATGTGCGCGACGAAGTGCAGAACACGTATCGGAACGGCGTTCCGATTGAGGCCTCCCTCGTCATCCAGAAGTCTCCCACGCCTCTGCGACAAACGTGGGAAGGGGACCTCGTGCTCACGGCCGAGACGTTCAATGCCTTCTACGGTGTCACAACAGCCACCTCCGAAATACACCAGCCGGTCGTAATTGGCGTGGTCTCTGCGGGAGAGTCGCCGATCGCTGTTCCCATCGGCCCGGCAACGCCGGATCGCTGGAAGGACATGGCAAAGTCTGCTGCGAACAAGGATAAACTGACCGGGTCTGTACGATCGATGACCGTAGCGCCGGACCAGCAGACTGCCAGAGTCCAGGTCGTCATTGAACCCATCCGCTTTGTCAAGATGAAGGCCGTGACGCAGGCAGCGCTCGATTATGCAACGACGGCAGTGACGATTGCTCTCGGCCTCATCGGTATCATGGCGCTATGGTTGGGTGTGATGAAGGTCGCCGAGGAAGCCGGCCTCCTGAAGATTGTCACCAGGATGCTCACGCCCGTCACCAAACGATTGTTCCCCGATATCCCCACCGACCATCCTGCGATTGGTGCCATGATCATGAATATCGCGGCCAACATGCTCGGCCTCAGCAACGCAGCGACCCCTCTCGGCCTGAAAGCGATGGAGGAACTGAACAAACTCAATCCGAAGGCGGGGACTGCCACCAACTCGATGGTCACCTTTCTGACCATCAACACAGGAGGACTGATACTGATCCCAGCGACCGCCATCGCTGTGCGCGCGTCGGCAGGTTCAGCGAATCCCGGAATTATCATTGGTACGTCGATCTTCGGCGCCATGTGCGCAACGGTTGCCGGTGTGACAGCGGCCAAGCTCCTCCAGAGGCTTCCGCGGTACAGAAAGGATTTTGAGACGGAGCCGGGAAAGGAGGCATCCCATGGGTGATCTCTTCCGTGCTATCATCAACACGATCTCCATCGTTGCGATCCCGCTCTTGCTCTTCATTTTCCTTGGATGGGGTATCGTCAAGAAAGTCCGGGTCTATGAAGTGTTCGTCGAAGGAGCGAAAGACGGTTTTACCACTGCTGTTCGCATTATCCCATATCTAGTGGCGATGCTGTGCGCTATCGGAATTTTCCGCGCAAGCGGCGCCATGGAATTACTGACCACCGTCCTCGCGCCTGCCACAAACCTTATCGGCATGCCGCCCGAAACGCTTCCGATGGCGTTGATGAGACCCCTCTCGGGAAGCGGATCGCTCGGGATCATGACGGAGCTTATGAAAGTCCATGGCCCCGATTCGTTTATCGGAATTCTTGCATCGACGATGTACGGCAGCTCAGAGACAACGTTTTATGTCCTCGCCGTCTATTTTGGCTCGGTCCAGATCAAGAACACGCGCCACGCGGTCCCGGCCGGACTGATTGCAGATGTCTTTGGCATGCTCGGTGCAGTTCTGATCTGCCGCATACTGTTCGGTGCCTGAGTGAAATTAAATTCCGTCCTCATATTTCTGATCCTGTTGAGCGGAATTTTGATCCTCCCTCTCCATCATTTGTCCGCTCAGTCACCTCTTCAGCAACCCTCACAACTCTCAGCATTGCAGGATCAACAGACGATCACCGGCGGCGTCGGAATGACGTTTATCGATGGAAAACCGTACTATCTCTTTCATCTTACTCCCGAGGTCTCTTTTGGGAAGATCGGCGTCGGACTCGATATCAACGTCCGGGTTGGAGAAGATGGAAAGATCCGGCACGAGGATTTCAAAAACGCGTACAGTTACGTCCAGCTTATTCGTTATGTCCGGTATGGCACAAAGCATGACCCATGGTATGCCCGCGTAGGTGCACTGGATTACTCACGGATTGGTCATGGATCCATCATCTATATGTATCGGAACACGGCGAGCTATGACCTGAGGAAAGTGGGAGTTGAGTTTGACGCCGATTTTCAGAAGGTCGGCTTTGAGTCGATGTACAGCGATATCGCGGGAAGAGGAATCCTCGGGATTCGTGGTTACACCAGGCCTTTGCAGTTCACCGACGCTGCGCCGATTCCGATCATAGGCAAGCTCGAAACGGGAGTGACCTTCGCTTCGGACCTTAACGCGAACGCGAATCAAACGTGGGGAGACGCGCTGGGGAGTATTCGGAGCGCCCAGGGAAACGGGGCTCTTTCAATTGTCGGGGCTGACATCGGTTTCCCGCTTCTCTCGCATGAAGTTGTCCACTCAACTCTGTACGCGGACTACGCGAAAATACTTACGTACGGCAGTGGTGAAGCAGTCGGGCTCAATCTTGAATTAAGGGGACTCGGCCTACTGACACTCGACGCGAAATACGAGAGAAGGTTTGTCGGAAATCACTTCATTCCATCCTACTTCGATGCATTCTACGAGCGAGACCGATACCAGCGTCTCGACACGACGAGGTTCACAAGCAAGGCCCAGATGCTGAAAGGTGCGCAATCGTATGAGGGCTATTTTGGAGAATTGCTGATCAGCATTCTCAACACCTTCAATATTCTTGGTGGATATCAGGCGCCGGTCGGACAGCCGAATGGCGGCACACTTCATCTCGAACTCGAGACGCTGACTGCCCTTCCAGGCATTCTTCTCAATGCTGGCTATGACAAGAAGAATGTGGGATCCATTTTCAAACTTGATAACAACTCGCTCTTATACGCACAAGCAGGATATAAACCTCTCCCGTATCTTGTCGTATCGATTCTGTATCAATGGACGTTTGCCGAAGTTCACGATCAGGCGACAGGAAAGGTCACCGGCTATGAGTCGCAGAAACGAATTGAGCCAAGAGTAGGATTTGTGGTCCACTTCTGACGATGATCGAAGCAGGGATGAAGGGCTTTTTAGTTGCTTTTCTTGGGTTGTGTGGCTATCTTTTTTCCGCCGTATTGGGTCTGCAGCTCTGATATTTGCACACTGCACATCTTTCGCTGCATTCCTTCCGCGTTGTTCACTCATTGAATATCTTCTATGTCCCTTCTGAATAAGTTCATTGTAACTGCGATGCCGTTGATCCCGAAGGCCATCGTGGGCCGTGTCGCGCGACGGTATATTGCCGGCACGACTCTCGCCGATGGTCTCCAGACTGTCAAACGGCTCAATCAGGCGGGTATGATGACGACCATGGACCTCCTGGGCGAGGACGTGAAAGATGCCCGTGAGGCGCAGGCGGTTCGTGATAACATCCTGCCAATTCTCCAGGCCATCCATAAGAATGCTCTCAACTCCAACGTATCGATAAAACCTACGCAGCTCGGGTTGAGCATCGATAAAGATTTGGGGCTCCAGAATATCCGCATGATCCTCGAGGAAGCCCGAAAACTCGGGAATTTCGTCCGGATCGACATGGAGGATGCACAGACTACTGACAACACTCTCGAGATATACCGCAAGATGCGTCGTGAGGGATTTTCCAACACCGGTGTTGTCACACAGGCATACCTGCACCGGAGCGAATCTGATGTGCGCTCATTGGTTAAGGAAGGTGCGAACTTCCGTCTGTGCAAAGGCATTTATAATGAATCGCCGTCGATTGCGTACAAAGGTCGCCAGGAGATTCGCGACAATTATCTGAAGTTGTTGCAGATCATTCTTGAGGGGGGATCGTATGTCGGAATCGCGACGCACGACGACTTTCTCATTGACGGAGCGATGACGCTTATCCAAAAGCTCGGTATGAAACCAACGCAATACGAGTTTCAGATGCTCCTCGGCGTGCGCGAAACGCGACGTGATGATATAGTGAAGGCCGGACACAGGCTGCGCGTTTACGTGCCGTACGGAGAACAATGGTATGCTTACTCGACCCGCCGTCTGAAAGAAAACCCTGCGATGGCGTGGTACATCACCAAGGCGATTTTCATTCGTTGACCCAGTTTTCTCTAAACCCTAAGCGAAGGAGACTGATATGGCAGATACGAAGAGCGGTGGCGGGGGCGAACCGGCATTCAGACCGTTCGTTCCTGTTGAGACCGACATGAAGGAGTTCACCCTCCGCGCACTGATCATCGGCCTGATCATGTGCGTCATTCTCGGAGCGGCGAATGCGTACCTCGGCTTGAAAGCAGGCATGACGATTGCTGCGACGTACCCGGCTGCAGTCATCGGCATGGCAATCCTGCGGATCTACAAGGGCTCGCTTCTTGAAGAGAACTTCGCCCGTACCGTCGGCTCGATTGGAGAGTCCGTTGCGGCCGGCGCGATCTTCACGATCCCCGCGTTTGTCGTGCTCCAGCTCTGGAAGTTCGACACCGCGAATATGCTAAGCGAGTATCTCACCGCGAGCGCATTGATGATTCTCGGCGGTATTCTCGGAATCATGTTCGTAACGATTCTGCGCAAGGTCATGGTTGAAGACCACTCACTGCCGTTTCCCGAATCGGTCGCGGCAAGCGAGATTCACAAAGCGGGACAGCGCGGGACCGAAGCCGCTATGCAGCTTTTCAGGGCGATGGGTGTCGGAGCGCTGGTGAAGCTTCTTTCGAGGGCTGAAATTGGCACTAAAGACGGACTCGGCGTTTTCTTCTATCAAAACGCCTTTCAAATCCCCGTTGGCAAGCTAAAAGAAAGCCTCGTCCGACTCGGTCTCACCAAAGACGCGAATATTGTCCCTGCAGGTGGGATCACGACATTCTCTGCCCCTGACATCACGCCTGCCTACATCGGCGTAGGATACATCATAGGTCCCGAGCTGGGTGCACTCAACTTCGCCGGCGGACTGCTGGCATGGGGTCTCTTCGTTCCTCTCCTGGTGTTTTTCCTGGGGCCGCATATGATCGACAAGTACACGGCTGCTGACGGGTACCAAAACTGGCCGGCGTTGACAGGCCATCTGTACAGATACATCGTGCGACCAATCGCTGTCGGTGGTATGCTCGTCGGAGCCTGTTTCACGTTGTGGCGGATGCGCAAGAACCTCGTCCTTGGAATCAAGCGAGGTGTCGCAGACGTTCGGAAGGCGGCTTCTTCGGAAGCGACGACGCTCCGGACCGAGAAAGACCTTTCCTTCCGAGTGGTGCTTCTCGGGATCGCGGTTGTCTTCCTGCTTATGATCGCGCTGTATTTCTACTTCACGCAGGCTATCGGTGGAGCGATCCTGGCTGCGATAGTTATGCTCGTCACCGGTTTCTTCTTCGCCGCGGTCTCGGGCAACCTTGTTGGCATGATTGGTTCCTCCAATAATCCCATTTCAGGTCTGACGCTTGCCACTACTGTCGTCGCTGCACTGACGATGGTAATTATCGGAGTCAAGGGCGTTCAGGGAGTTGCAGCGGTTCTCGGAGTTGCAGCGGTCGTTTGTGTCTCGTCTGCTGTCGCGGGCGAGATGCTGCAGGATTTGAAAGTTGGACATATCCTCGGAGGAACGCCTTGGAAGATGCAGATCGGTGACATCATTGGCGTCATTCTCGCAGGACTTGTGATGTTCTTCCCGCTCTATGTTCTTCACAATTCAGATCTGGCTCTGAATCCGCTGACAGGAGGCTTCGGAAGCAAAAACCTACCTGCTCCTCAGGCCGGCTTGATGGCAGCTCTGTCTCAGGGAATTGTCGGAGGTGAGATGGCATGGCCGTTGGTCATCGTTGGAATCGCAATGGGATTCGTACTGATCCTCATCAAGGTACGGAGCCCAATGCTGTTCTCCGTCGGCATGTACCTTCCACTTGGGACGACCTTCGCAATCTTCATCGGCGGCCTTATCCGCGGAGTGGTCGATAAGCGGGCAAAGAAGAAAGGATTCAACGACGCACAGAAGGCTCGAGTTGAGAATGCGGGAATCCTTGCTGCGTCGGGATTGATCGCAGGGGAGGCATTGATGGGGTTGTTCATTGCTGCGGTCGTGTTCATCTTCGACCAGATGGGCAAAAAGCCCGAGTTCTGGGCTATCGAGGCATTCAATGATGTCGCTCCGTACATGGCGATCGCGTTCTTCGCCGTTCTGGCGAGCTATTTGATCTTTGTTCCGATCAAGAAGGCTGGCTCTCCGGATGAGCCGGCTCCTCCAACGGCAATGATGTAATCGATTGATGTGAATTGATGTTGAGCGGAGTAAGGCCACAAGGTTTGCTCCGCTCATTTTGTCATAGCGGTTCGGCAGCCAACTTGAATGGGACGTAAATCGCGGAAATCAGTCAACCTCTTGGAACTTACTCCCGTACAGTGTGTTCCTTGGGAGACGGGGGAGAACGGATGCATCGTCGTCCTGGTGCCGAAATTCCGTAATGAACTCTTGGTGCGGTGGCTTGTGCCCCATATGAGGTATCCCGTTGTGCGCGTCAAGCTGGATGCCCTTGGCAGTTTCGTCTGGAAAATGTGCGATGGCAAGACGACGGTTGCCGAGATATCGGACAAGATGACAGCCGAGTTTGGGGAAACTGCAGCCTCCGCTCAGGAGCGCATTCGGAAATTTCTTCTGATGCTGGAGAAATCGGATCTTGTGAACCTTTACGATATAGTAACAAGTGCTCAGCAATAACGAATTCTTAAGGAGATCTACCAATGCCAAACCCAATTGAAGGTTTGAAGCCTGAAGGCGTGTGGAAGTATTTTGCTGAGATCAGCAAGATTCCACGCGGGTCGAAGAATGAGAAACAAATCGCAGCGTATGTAATGCAGAAAGCCAAGGAGTTCGGCCTTGAAGCAAAACAGGACAAGTTCCTGACCGTCGTCGTCCGAAAGCCGGCGTCGCCAGGATACGAGAATCGTCCAATGGTGTGCCTCCAGGGCCATCTCGACATGGTCTGCGAGAAGAACAAGGATAAGGTCCACGATTTTGAAAAAGACCCGATCGAACTTGTCCGCAACGGAAATGTCATGATGGCAAATGGGACAACCCTTGGAGCGGACAATGGGGTCGCAGTTGCCACAAATCTGGCGATCATGGAAGACAAGTCGCTTGTCCACGGGCCGCTGGAGTTCCTCTTCACGATCGACGAGGAAACCGGGTTAACCGGTGCGACCAACCTGAAGCCGGGATTTGTCCAGAGCAAAATTCTGATGAACCTTGATTCGGAGGAAGAGGGTGAACTGTATGTCGGTTGCTCAGGTGGAAGAAACACCACCGGTACGTGGAAAGTCGCATTTGAAAATGCACCGGGAAAGACTGTCTGCACGGTGATCCGCGTGAAGGGGTTGAAGGGGGGACATTCGGGGCTGGAAATTGATAAGGGTCGTGGCAATTCCATTAAAATATTGAACCGCGTGCTGCTTGCGTTGGGCGACCTCGGTGTGCGGCTTGCGAATATTGAGGGGGGCAACAAGAGCAACGCGATTCCTCGCGAATCCGAGGCTTTGGTTTACATCCCCGCAGCAAAGTTGAGTCAGGCGAAGAAAGTTGTGGCGGCATACGAGCATACCGCGAAGGCAGAGCTGGCAAGTGTGGAACCGGATCTTGCGATTGAATTCGAAGTGCGTAAAGATGTGAAAAAGGGGAAGGTGGTCAAGAAGCAACAGCAGGCATTGGTGATGAAGACGATCTCAGCGTTGCCGCATGGTGTCATCAAGATGAGCGCGGACATCCCTGGCTTGGTCGAGACATCAACAAATGTCGCTGTTATCCGCACCGAAAAAGGAAAGATATCTCTCATCACAAGCCAGCGCAGTTCAGTTGCATCGGAGATCGTTGAAGTCTGCCAGATGGTCGGTTGCGTGTTCGAGCTCGGCGGCGCCAAAGTCGAACTCAACGAAGGGTATCCGGGTTGGAAGCCGAATCTCGATTCCCCGATACTGAAAACTGCGAAGGCGACGTATAAGTCACTGTATGGCAAGGAACCGGCTGTCAAGGCGATTCATGCAGGACTCGAATGCGGCATCATCGGTGAGAAATATCCGGGCATCGACATGGTTTCCTTCGGACCGACGCTGCAGGCCGTTCATTCGCCGGACGAGAAGATCTATATCGATACCGTTGACAAGTTCTGGCGTTACTTGCTCGAGATTCTGAAAAACGTGAACTAAAGAGTAGAAGTGAGATGGTAGACGGGAGACGAGGCAATCGTTTCCCGTCTTACTTTTTACGTTTCACGTCTCACGATCTTGCTCCTTCATCTCATTTTACACACTCCCCATTTCTTAAACTCAGGCTATGACAGAACCTAACCCATTTCTTGCCGGAGGATCTTCCAAACCTCAACCACCTCGCCTCGTTCGCTGGATTGTGCTGGTGTTCATCAGTCTGGCGATGTTCGGCAATTACTATATTTATGACGCTATCAGTCCACTGGCGGATGTTCTTGTGAAACAGCTGCACTTTACCGACTCGGATATCGGGTTGCTCCAGGGAATCTACAGCGTCCCGAATATCTTCATGGTCTTGATCGGCGGGTTTATCATCGACAGGCTGGGGACGAAGAAATCGACGTTCATCTTTGCAGTGCTCTGTCTGCTCGGAGCAGTCATCACGGCTCTGAGTGATACGCTGACAGTCATGGCCGCGGGCCGGCTTGTGTTCGGGCTTGGGGCTGAATCACTGATCGTGGCCGTCACAACTGCCATCGCCAAATGGTTCAAGGGGAAGGAACTCAGCTTTGCCTTCGGTATCAATCTCACGATTGCCCGCCTCGGTTCATTTGCTGCTCTGAATTCTCCCTCGTGGGCAGCGAGCTACTATGAGCACTGGCGTGGCCCCCTCCTGATCACCATTGTGTTTGGTGTGGTGTGCGTGATCGGGGCGCTTATCTACTGGATCCTTGAAAGCCGTGCAGAAGAAAAGTATCAGATTGGTGTGGCTGGTGAAACTGACAAAGTAAAATGGCGGGACGTGTTCAATTTCGGGACATCCTACTGGTATATCGTAGCACTCTGCATCACGTTTTACTCTGGTATTTTCCCATTCCAGACATTCGCGGTCAAATTCTTCATTGAAGCCCATGGCACCTCCCGCGAAATGGGCGGCTTCCTCTCGAGTATGTTGACGGCGTTTGCTATGGTTGCGACACCGCTTTTCGGCCTGCTTGTCGATCGTGTCGGGAAACGATCGTTGTTCATGATGTTTGGCTCAATTCTGTTGACGCCTGTCTATCTGATCATGGCCTATACGCACATCTCTCTCTTTGTCCCGATGGCGATGATGGGAGTAGCATTCTCGCTCATCCCTGCCATCATGTGGCCGTCTGTCAGTTACCTCGTCGATCAGTCGAAGCTTGGAACGGCGTATGGGTTAATGACCTTGATACAAAACATTGGCCTCGCCGGATTCAATTTCCTCATTGGCTGGGCAAATGATTATACAGGTGCAAGTGCGACGAACCCTGGTGGCTATTCGCTCGGCATGTGGATCTTCTCTTCGCTTGGACTCTTTGGTTTCCTCTTTGCCTTCCTGCTCCGCCGCAACGAAAGCGGGCCAAATGCCCATGGATTAGAAACAATCAAAGCCGGAGGGAAATGAATCGTCAGCGAAAGACGGTATTCGGAAAAGCGTGAGAAGGGAGAAGTGAGATGTTAGATGGAATGACCTTTTGAAGGTGGATACTGTGGAAAAAGCACACAAGAAGCTTAACGCCTGGAAGGAAGCAATTATTCTCGTGAAAATGGTCTACGAAGCCACCGCTTCACTCCCTGCAGAGGAGCGATTTGGACTCGTGTCTCAGATGCGGAGGGCAGCGATATCAGTCCCAAGCAACATCGCGGAGGGTGCTGCGAGACAGAGCAAAAAGGAATCTATTCAGTTCTACTCAATAGCACGCGGATCACTCAGCGAACTTGATACACAGCTTGAACTCTGCAAGGTCCTCAATCTGTTGGATTCGACACAAATGTCTCGCGTGCTGAATCAATTAAACCAAGTTGACGGCTTGCTGAGCGGGCTCATCCGATTCAAGAAGGAAAGCTAGGCGAGAGCCCCACATCTCACCTCTCACGTCTCACTTCTTGCGCATTACCACAGAGCACTACGATGAACATCTCAGCCCAACTCTATTCCGCCGCGCAGATCGCCGTTCGCGATTGCATGGGCTCCAAGCCCGGTGAAAGGGTTCTGATTGTTACGGACGAACCGCTCCGGACGATCGGGTATGCTCTCTGGAAGGCCGCAAAGGATCTGGGGACCGAAGTCATGATCGTCGAGATGCTCCCACGGAAAACAAATGGGGAGGAACCACCCGCCGAGGTTGCCGAACTGATGAAGATGGTGGACGTGGTGCTTTGTCCGACCTCCAAGTCATTGACGCATACTGACTCGCGACGCGCGGCAAGCGCGAAAGGAGTTCGAGTCGCAACCCTTCCTGGGGTCACCGAAGAAATCATGGTTCGCTGCATGAACGCGGATTATAACAAGATCGCGGAGCGAACATTTCGTCTGTGCCGCGAGATGGAAAAAACGTCCGTCGTCCGCGTCAAAGCACCGGGTGGAACCGATATCACGATGCCGATCAAAGGTCGGGAAGCCCATGCGAGCTCCGGGCTCTTTCGTGAGAAAGGACTCTGGGGAAACCTCCCGACAGGTGAATCGTACCTGGCTCCACTCGAAGGTCAATCGCAGGGGATCGTTGTGGTCGACGGATCGATGGCCGGGGTCGGAATGGTGAATGATCCTATCACGATGACGGTGAAAGATGGTTACGCAACCGATATCAAGGGTGGAGCAGAAGCTGCGCGCCTCCTCGCGTTGCTCGAGCCCCACGGAAATGATGCGCGAAACGTTGCGGAGTTTGGCATCGGGACCAACGATAAAGCTATTCTCACAGGGTTGATCATCGAAGACGAGAAGGTCATGGGGACCATCCACATCGCGTTCGGCGACAATAAGTCCATGGGTGGAAACGTTCGCGTCGCCAGTCATCTTGACGGCCTCGTCAAGAGTCCTACGGTCTGGTTCGACGACAGGATGATCATGCGTGATGGCAAGCTTCTGATCGTCTGACTACTCGATCTAGGAATTCAACCCATCGGCAGCACGCAATCACCCGTAGGCGATGAACGCGGATGTTCCGCCAGGGACAGATACTTCGGCCCCTTCTTCCATTTTGTTCCCCTGACTGGCCCTCTTCTTTCGGTTCTATCAAGCTTTCGTTACATTCATTCTCAGTTCCACCGTCCAACGAAGGAGGCTTCGATGACTTACTCGCCACGCCTTTTCCAGAGATTTTGTGCGATTCTTCTTTTCACTTTTCTGGTTGCCGAACTTGCCTTCTCCCAGGAGGCCCCAAAAGGGTGGACTCCTGAGGTCATGATCAGGATCAAGCGCATTGGAGGAACGTCACTTTCGCCGGACGGGAAGTGGATTGCCTACACCGTATCAATGCCGATGATGGAAGGGGAGAAATCGGAGTTCCTGACGCATATTTGGGTCGTGTCGGTGGATAGTAAATCTGACTATCAGTTTACGTATGGCGAGAAATCGTGTACAAATCCGTCATTTTCTCCCGACGGAAAATGTCTTGCGTTTCTTTCCTCCCGCGGATCAACCGGAAAGAACCAGGTCTGGATGATGAGGATGACCGGAGGAGAGGCCGAGCAATTGACAGAAGCCAAGCCTGGTGTGAACTCCTACGCATGGTCGCTGGACTCCAAACGCATCGCTTTTACAATGAGCGATCCTGATACTGAACAGGAAGAAAAGGCGAAAAAAGAGAAACGTGACATGATCGTTGAGGATGCCATTCTCAAGTACTTTCACCTCTACACCATCCCCGTAGCTGCGGACGCACAAGGAAAGAGAAAGGTCAAGCAACTCACACACGGAAGTTTCCACATCACCTCATTCAACTGGGCTCCCGATGGCAATACGATCGTCTTTGCGCATCAGCAAACCCCTTCGGTTGATGACTGGCCGACGACCGACATATCCACTGTCCCTTCGGATAGCGGAGCTGTGAAGCCTTTGGTCAAATGGAAAGGATCGGACTCGTCGCCCCTTTACTCGCCCGACGGCAAGTGGATCGCGTTTGCATCGGACAATGGAAATACAAGTTGGGCACAAGCTTACGATCTCTACGTTATTCCTTCGGGGGGCGGCGAACCGAAAAAACTTGCCGAAACACCGGACCGGAGTTTCGGAATCGTGGCCTGGTCAGGCGATGGGAAAGCGGTATTTGTGACCGAAACGGATCGAACGGTGAACCGGGTGTTGTGCGTTCCTCTTGATGGTTCGAAACCAAGAATCGTGACGACTGGTGAAGGCAATTTCTCTGGTGCATCATTCGATGCAGAAGGAAGCATGATCGCATTCATCTATCAATCGTGCGAAGCACCTCCGGAAATCCATGTCGCCAGCGTGAAAACATTTGAGCCAAAGAAGCTCACTCAGGTCTACGCAGATGTCCCAAAGTTGCCGATTGCGAAAACAGAAGTCATCCGTTGGAAGTCGAGTGACGGAAAAGAGATCGAAGGTCTCCTGACGTATCCGATGAACTACGAGAAAGGGAGAAAATATCCTCTCATACTCAATGTGCATGGTGGTCCGGCTGGCGTCTATACACAAACCTACACCGCGGCCGGAAGTATCTATCCGATTCAGGCTCTCGCGCAGCAAGGGTATGCTGTCCTTCGTCCAAACCCGCGGGGAAGCAGCGGGTATGGTGCTGAGTTCCGGCGGGGCAACATCAATGATTGGGGCTTCGGGGACTACGAAGACGACCAGTCGGGAGTCGACAAGGTGATCGCCATGGGAATTGCTCACCCGGACAGTCTGATCATCTGCGGCTGGAGTTACGGTGGTTACATGACATCGTTCACAGTGACGCGCACGAAGCGATTCAAAGCGGCGAGTGTCGGTGCAGGCGTCACCGACCTTGTCAGCTTCACGGGGACATCTGACATCTTGAGTTTTCTTCCCTCGTATTTCGGAGGTGAGTTCTGGGATCGCCAGGCCGCGTACATCAAGCATTCAGCTGTGTTCAACGTGAAAGGAGTCACAACTCCGACGCAGGTCATTCACGGCTTGAGTGATGTTCGTGTGCCGACGTCGCAGGGATACGAATTCTACCATGCCCTTCGCCGTCAAGGTTGTCCCACGGAGATGATCGTCTATCCGCGCACGCCCCACGGCCCCCAGGAGCCAAAATTCATTCAGGATATCGGTCAACGTATGATAGCATGGTTCAACCTGCATTTAGGCCGGAATATGGCCTCACATTAAACATGCCAAACCTCGAGAATATCGCTCAGTGAACTCGGTCCACCACATACATCCCCTGGTCAACATCCCACCTGCGGAGTTGCGATTTCGCACTTCACGCAGCGGAGGACCCGGGGGACAAAATGTAAACAAACTGGAAACGCGCGTTGAGCTGATGTTTGATGTTGCCCACTCGCCATCGTTGAGTGACGACCAGAAAAACATTATCCTGTCGGTTCTGGCTTCGAGAATTGATGCGGAAGGAATTCTGCATATCAGTTCCCAGAAGTCGAGAAGTCAGTGGGAAAACAAGCAGATCGTCATCGAAAAACTCGCGGTTCTCCTGCGTTCAGCATTACGAGTCAGAAAGAAACGGGTCAAGACAGCGCCTACTCGCGGTTCAAAGGAGCGTCGGGTTCAGGCAAAGAAGAAACACAGCAAAAAGAAACAAATGAGGAGGGTAGATCTGAGCAATGAGTGACGACCTGGGAAAATCATATATCGAATGGTGCCGGTTTCGACTCTTGAGCCACTACGGGCCGCGCCTTCAGTGCTGCGTGGAAGAGCTCTCGAACAACGACATCTGGTGGCGGGAGCATGAAACCAACAACAGCGTTGGCAACCTTTTGTTGCATCTCACAGGAAACCTGAACCAATTCGTTCTGGCGGGAATCGGTGGGGCTCCGGATACCAGGAACAAACCGCACGAATTCTCTGAGCGCCAGCAGATTTCGAAAGATGACCTCCTCCGCAGATTGAACGATGCGCTTCTTGAGACGGATCGGACGCTGGCCCGGCTCGATCCGGCGCGCCTCCTCGACAAAACCAGAATTCAGGATCGTGACAGGTCCATCTTTGAAGTCCTCTCGGTCGTCCTCGAACATTTCGCTCTTCATGTCGGTCAGATTATTTATATCACGAAACTCAGGACGGGCAAAGACCTGAAATTCTGACTCCGTTTTCATCGCTCTCTCCCAAATCCTGGCGGTCTGATGTGAAACTTCCATTGTTCCGAACTCGTAGGGAGACGTATGCTTTACTCCTCATTTCCTGACAGTGAAGGACTCCTCCCGATGAAAACGTCGAATCTTCTTTTCCCAGTTCTGATTCTCGCCCTGGCTCTTGTCTCGTCCGTGTTTGCGCAGGATACGCGGGAGGTTAACAAGTCAGGGTCTTTTGGGCCGAAAGGCCGAATCTACGTTGACACGTACAAAGGAAGCATTGACATCCTCCCGTGGGACAAATCGGAAATCGATATTCATGCAGTGATTGAAGCGGATGGAGGTGATCGCGACGCGCGTGAACAAGTTCAGGATACGGAAATCCGGGTCGACCTATCGTCGAGTTCCGCGCACATCAAGACCGATTATGATCGTGCCAGGCGAAGGCATCATGGATTCCTCGGTTTGTTCGGCGATAACTCGGACGCGCTTCCATTTGTCCATTACACGATCAAGGTTCCGAGGACAACCCGGGTGACGATCAAGGACTACAAGTCGAAGACGACGATCGACGACCTCCAGGGAGATGTGGATCTCGACACCTATAAAGGCGACGTTGCTATCGGTCGGCTCTCCGGTGCCCTCGACCTGAAGACGTACAAAGGGGAGGCAAAAGTCGGATTTTTGAATCTGATGGAACGGTCGAGGGTGGAGACATATAAAGGCGAAATTGAAATAAGCATTCCCAAGGGGAAGGGCTTTGATCTTGAGGCGAATCTGGGGAGGCACGCACAACTGACTTCAGATTTCGAGCGCGTGCGAGATCGCGGCAACGGCAGACGCAGAGGGTACGACATGCAGACATCAATCAATGGAGGAGGACCTCTGCTGCGCATAAAAACGGACCGGGGTGAAGTACGGCTGATTGAGCGATAACATCCTTGGAGAAACCATGAAACGACTATATCGATCCCATACGGACAAGAAGATTGCTGGTCTTTGTGGAGGATTGGGTGAATACCTGAATGTCGATCCGACAGTGGTAAGGCTTGCTACGGTCCTTGGTTGTATCGTCACCGGCATCATACCGTTTATTGTCGGGTATATCATTGCCTGGGTGATCGTCCCGGAAGCGCCTGCATCGGTTTCCTCCTGATTGCAGTGCGGACCTTTCATCCCCTCCAGTAGGGAAACTAGTTCCGTGATCACGGTGTTATAGTCTACGTTCAGTACCTGTTGCCAATATCACACTAGAACGGAGACGACACCATGATGCGGACCAGCTATTTCTTTTCATTCATACTCCTGATTCTTTTCTCATCGGTGCTCGTTTCGCAGCCAAAGGAGCAAACAGCTGTGGACAAGAAGAGCATTTACGATTTCACAATGAAAACCATTGATGGCAAAGAGAAGTCCCTTGCCGATTACAAGGGGGAAGTCTTGCTCGTCGTCAATGTAGCATCACAGTGCGGATTCACTCCTCAGTACAAAGACCTCGAGGAGGTATTCGAAAAATATAAGGATAAGGGATTTCGCATACTCGCTTTCCCCGCCAATAATTTCGGTGAACAGGAGCCGGGATCTAATCAGGAAATCAAGACATTCTGTCAAACGAATTACTCTGTCACGTTTGATCTGTTTTCGAAGATTAGTGTGAAGGGGGATGATCAGCACCCGCTGTATCGCTACATAACAAAAGAGTCCCCATTCCCCGGCGACGTGAAATGGAATTTCCAGAAGTACCTCGTCGACAAGGATGGCAACATTGTTGCGATGTTCCCGTCACGGGTCAAGCCCACCGACAAGGCGTTCATCGAGAAAGTTGAGTCCCTGCTTGGCCAGGGAACATAGCCAGGCGAGCCGATTACAATCCGCAGAAGATGACAAGCCCGACCGTTTAATCGTCGGGCTTTCTGCATTTTGGAGCCCCTCATTCCGGAAGGTATCTGGAAACGAGGAGCCCTCTCCCACCTTGAAATTCAGGCAATGTCTCACTAGGTTCACTCACACCAAACTACACGATGAGCATCCGGACGACATACATACGGCTCAAATCTCTTTTGCCAGATCCGCTACGGGAGGCACTGAGCGCGATCAACCAGCGTTTGTTTGCACGACGAACATTGGCCAGAAAATACGGAAGCTGGTTCGACGTCGATTGGAGAAAGAAGTACCACATGCTTACAGAAGACGAATGGAAGCGGGCTTATAACGAGGCTTGGAAGCACAGGAACAACGACTGTGTCGAAGATACCGATGCTGAATTGATCCTTGGCGCTCTTGGTCTCAGGGGCTCTGTCGCTGAGGTGGGGGCAGGGATCGGGACGCTGGCTCTCCGGCTCGCGAGGGAAGGGTTCGATGTCACCGGAGTCGATGTCAGTTCAGAAGCTTTGAGTCGCGCGAAGGAGAGGGCTGACAAGGAACATCTGACGGTCCAATGGCGCGAAGGATTTGCGGAAGCACTTCCTTTCCCGGACAAATCGTTCGATTACGTTACCTGCTGCCATACGCTTGAGCATGTCAAGGACCTCTCGAAGGCTACAATGGAATTGAAACGAATCGCCAGAAAGAAGGTAGTTGTGCTGACACCGAAACAGAAGTTCCGTCTTTACGCTGAGAATTATCACACTCAATTCTTTGAGAATTCCGAGCAGCTCACAAGAGCATTCGGCCTCGCACATTCCGAATGCAGAGAAATTGATTGCATCGACCACGAGAATGAATTCCAGGGAAGAGCCTTCTTCTATGTTGGATACATTGACTGATTGGAGAAGGTGCGTGCCGCATTCAGCTGACAGAAGGCAGGGTGCAGCAGGCAGCAGGAGAAACTTGACCAGAAAACAATGTTGACCTCTCATATTCCCTTAGCTCGTCCAAAACCTGACGCCGGAGAATTCATCGACATCCTGATGGGGAGGAAGCCGCAAGTCCGGACGCCGCTTGTCGAGTACATCGTCGACGATGTGGTGATGAAGCCGATCGTGGAGAATCTCCTGGGACGGCAGTGGGTTGCTTTCGGATCGGATCGCGATTCGCAGCAAGCATATCTCGACAACTTCATCGAGTTCTGGTACCGTCTGGGGTACGATTTCGTTCGGTTTGAGCAAAGCCTCCCGTTCCCCGAATCCAAGCTTATCATACCCGACGCGGCACCCGGATCTCCAAAGTCGAGGGAATGGGCTGACGAGCATCAAAGCGCGCTTTCCGGCTGGGATGACTTTGAACGGATCCACTGGCCGACGATCGAAGAATTCGACTTCTTCGCGTACGACTATCTGAATGCACATCTTCCGGACGGCATGGGGCTGATCAGCTCCCACGGCGGAGGCATTTTCGAACATATCACGTGGATGATGTCGCTTGAGGGATTTTGCTCGGCTTTAGTGAACGATCCTGCTCTCGTGAAAACGGTCGCAGATAAGCTGGGCGAATTGATGATCGGCTTCTACCATCACCTTCTGGATTTGGATCGACTGATCGCAGTGTTTCCGGGGGATGATATGGGCTACAACGTTGGAACGCTTGTATCACCAGCCGCTCTGAGAACGTACTTTTTGCCCTGGCACAAGAAGTTTGCTTCGTTGGCGCATGGCAAGGGGCTCCCATACTTCCTCCATTCGTGCGGGAATCTCGAGAAGATTATGAAGGACCTCATCGATGATGTACAAATCGATGGGAAACACTCATACGAGAATAACATCATCCCCGTTCAGGATTTCCAGTCTCGATATGGGAATCGAATCGCCGTGCTGGGAGGACTCGACCTCAACGTCCTCGGAGCTTCATCGCCAGAGAGTGTGCGGGCACATACCCGTGCTCTCATTGAGACGTGCGGGGGGCGTGGGCGATATGCAATCGGTTCAGGCAATTCCATACCGAGCTATGTCCCTGTAGAAAACTACTTATCGATGGTCGATGAAGCTATTGAGATCTCCTCACGCCATTTGGCTCCGACTGGTTGACTTTCGTTGTCGGCGGGGGTACCTTACTATGACAAACGTGAGATCGTTACTTCGTGAGAAGGTGACACTATGAGTAGCTTCAAAACTCTTTTCATTCTCGTCGCTCTCTTCATGTTGGTCGCGTTGCCTGCGTGTCAGAGCACCGTCGAGAGCACCGCGAGCTTTGTTGACGACTATCTCCATGTTAGGGCGAGCTGGTCACCCGACGGGAAGACAATTGCTTTTACCTCCTATGTCACGAATGCAACGGGAATCTACCTGATGGACTCATCCGGAGCAAACATCCGCCAGATCTTCAGCGGTGACGGCGTGGGAGTGTCGTGGTCACCGGATGGCAAATGGATCGCGTTTTCCCGTACGGGAACACTCTGCAAGATCAAGCCGACTGGAGACAGCCTCACGGTTCTCACAGATGTAGCGGGAGCCATTCGACCTGCGTGGTCACCGAATGGAGTGAAAATCGCTTTTGTCGAGCAATCACCCGGAAGCGGAGTATGGATTTATGATTTCAACAAAAACACGGCAACACAACTTCTCTCATATGGTGATTTTCCGTCGTGGAATCCTCTGACTGGAGAGTTGGTTGTGCTTAACGCGCAGTTCAGTCAGACGACCGGTTACGTCTACTACACTTATACCGCCATCGATTCTGCGAGCGTGAGTACGCGAACACTTGGTTCTTTCGCGAGCGCTTCGGATTGCGGCTTTTCGCCGATCAGCCCGAAAGGGAACGCGATTGTCCTCGGTGTCAAAGGGCCAGATGACTACGCTGAGGTCTGGGTTTACGATTTGATCCTACAGACAATCACGCAGCTCACATTTGACGGGGGGGATTATCCGTCCTGGAGCCCCGACGGGACAAAGATCACTTACACGCGGACTCAACCGGGTGATGGCGGCCTGTGGGTGATGAATGCTGACGGAACCGGCAAACGGCGCCTCACGAAGCCCTGATTATTTCGTAGGCCGAGATGTCGTTGCACCGTGCAAATGTTTCGCCCTTCTCGCCATGCTCTGTGCAGTTTGGTTCCACACCCTCTGACAAAGGAAGCTTCCAAACGAATCCTTCCTGCAAAGATATCGAACGGTTGATCCCGCCGGCTCGAGCACAAATCTTGGCTTTCATCATGTTCGCTTTTTCGTTTTTCTGCTCAGGGTGTGGGGAAACTCAATCTCTTCCTGACCCGGCATCCCTCGAAATTCAAAATCGTATGCCTGGTGCGGGGATCCTGCACCGAGGCTCCATCCAAACCGACTCGATTTATTCTTACGATCTGGTGCATGCGTTCTACGAAGAACGCGCCTTTCGTCCTGCTTGGTCCTCTCCCAAGGGAA
>JBEKOB010000008.1:0-69086 GCA_049522195.1 Bacteroidota bacterium | reverse complement strand
GGTACTACATCTGACCTGCGACCTCACGGGAGCACACAACAAGAAACGGCGCTCGCACACTGGATAGGCGGGCCTTAGAGTTCGCAATGGCGGTTTGCCTAAACGTTAGCTGCCACGCAGCCGCGGCAAGAATGACCTTTCGTCGCAGCTTTCACGACTTCAATCAAGGGATACTACAATGGTCTCAATAACTCCTTGGCTCGAGATAACAATCGCCGGTGCAGTCTACGTTGCCGCTGCTTGCATCCTTTTTCTCTCATTTGCCGACAAACGCAACTTCACACTCACGGACAACACTCGGCCACTTATCCCGTACATCGCCGTGATGATGCTTTTCTTCTCATATGTCGTCGGTTTGTCAATTCACTACCTCACGGTATATGTGCTCGTGTCTTGCCATCCAGAATTCGGTTTTGACGCGGCTAGGCAGCTAGGCCCTTATGACAAAGACATGCTGGAACGTCTCGCCAAGCTAGGAAGCGCATATGGAACCATGGTAATGTTTCGACTTCTTTTTCCCGGCTTCTTCTTTCTCGCGATATCCGTCCTAGTCTGGTATTGGACGCATTCAAATCGACGCTTGAGATGGTCAGCTGTCAGCATATGTCTAGCTTTCTCTCTTTTCTTCTTATGTACGTGGCTTGTACATAAAGATATCTATATTCAAGTTCGAGATGCAGTCTTCCCGAAATAGCTGGTGTTTGCTTGATCAGCCACGATACCGAATGCGGCTGCGCAGCACCTAACAAACGGCAAACCGGCGCTCGCACGCTG
This sequence comes from Bacteroidota bacterium, assembly GCA_049522195.1. Classification (GTDB taxonomy): domain Bacteria; phylum Bacteroidota; class Ignavibacteria; order UBA10030; family UBA10030; genus UBA9647. The sequence goes on along the minus strand of JBEKOB010000008.1, from coordinate 68,312 downwards.
GATAGGCGAAGGAAAAGTAAGATTGGCTCGTAACGGCGTGTTGCCTGAACGTTAGGCGCTGCGCAACGTCAAGTATTGCTAGGAGAGTCGTTCAATGAAATCACCCTCAAATCTCATTACAAGCCTCGTGGTGCTCCTTTTTTCCCTAATCGTCTCCACGCCGTGTGAGACGACCGCACAGATCGTCGTTCGAGGGAAGTTTGTCACACCCAGGGCCAAACTATCAGACCACCTTTTTGTGAAATCGGTTGATCTCGTGTCAAATAGCGTTATTGATTCAGTGGGAGCGTCCGAAGATGGCTCATTCATGCTTCCGATCAGGCAAGCGGGTATTCATCGTGTGTATTTCTCAATTGGCGATCACTACGAGATTCTGGCTCGCTTGTACATCGAGCTTTCCTTCGATCTGGAGGTAGAGTTGTCAGGTGACTCTTCTGCCACGCTTCAGCTCAAGTTCCTTAATCCCGAGTCGCACACTGCAAAGTTATACAGAATCTACGAACAGTTGGGTGCCGAATGTGCTAAGTATAGCAGAGCGACTCGCAAGCATCCCCTTAAGCCAGGCCAAGGCGACAAAAGCGTGTTCGACTGGGATCCGTATGTCGCTGAACTCAACCGACAGATTGTCACTGAAACGGATCCGCTTATCCGCCAAGCTCTCCTTATCGCTCGGTTGGGACCCGCTGTGTTTGGTGACACCTTGAGTCCGGCAGCCGCAAGGTTTGCGCTGAACTCGATATCTGCACGTCATCCTTTTTGGGAAGAGGCCACCATTCTCTGCAATAGTTCTGTCCGTGCGAATTTCCTCGCATATCTCGATAGTGTGGTGCAGACTCATCCCGATCCATACGTGAGAGCGTTGGCAATGTTCTTTTATCTCCCTCAGGGTCGAGTGATGCATGACTCCGTACGTGTCCGCCAGTATGCTGCCAGACTTCTAAGCGAGTTTCCCGCGTCCAGTTTATCCAAGATGGCAGCACCATTTGCTAACATCTCTATGTACGACGTCTCCGTCGGAACACACATGCCATCGTTTTCTTTTGCTGACCTGAACCAGTCCTCAACCCAGATATCTGGCAACCAATTTCGAGGAAAGGTGTACTTGATAGCCTTCTGGGCAACATGGTGTATTCACTGTGTTGAGCAGATGCCTTTTCTTCGTACCGCATACAACCGGTACAATCGTAGTGGCCTGCAAATTCTCAGTGTCTCTCTCGATGACACGCCTCGAGCGGCTGCTTCGTTCCTTCAGGCAAGACCCGCGCTACCCTAGCGGCAGGCATTCGCAGTTGGAGGATTCAACAACGAGTATGTCAAACGGTTGGGGGTGTATGCCGTGCCAGCTGAATTCCTCGTTGACAGAAACGGCCGCGTACTAGCGACCACCACCGATTTGATCCGCTCCAAACTCGATTCCACACTTTCTCGTGTATGGAGAAAGTAGGCTCAGAACGTTGCGCTGCGGCTAACAAAACGCAAGCCGGCGCTCGCACGCTGGATGGACGTTAATGTAATGTGCTCGCCACGGCAATGAGTCAGTTCGATAGTGGCGGCTCGCAACGGCGTGTTGCCTATCGTTAGGCGCCAGCGGCCACACTCTGGACATTGCTTCGCGACGTGCCAATGACATAGCTTCACACCCGTTCTGGCTTCGTCCAATGAGAATCGCAAAGGCACTTTCATGATTCTTCTCATTGTCATCGAGATATTTCTGGTGATTTTCCTTTACTACGCCGCCGTCGCATTCTGGGGATGCGTGAAGTCACCAAAGTTCCTTGGTCACATTCTGTCTGACTACGGAGAACTCAAGAAGTTCTTCAATTTCCTAGGGCAGGACAAAATCAAACTCGAAAGCCAAAATGTTCAACCGGTTCTCGATTCCTATGCGAACAACATTGGATCTTGGATGAAAGCCAGCTTTTCTTCACTTGACAAAGCACGAAACATCAGCGGTGTCATTATCGCACTCATCCTTGTTGCCACTTGCTTCTTGGGATTGTTCTTTGTTCTGTTCAACCTAATTTTCTTTCTTCTGATATTCTTCTGGCCGATACCAGCTCCTGCTCAAAACAACATGTGGTCTGATGTCCAAACCATAATCCTCACTGTTTACAAATGGAACGAGGTCGACCCGGAACACTGCAAAGAGTTTTGCACGACGGACCAGCCTCGAATGCTCAAGAATATTTATCAATTAGTTTCCGATATTAGCCCGACGGTCACATAAGTGACTCGCACGCTTGATAGGCAGGGGAGAAGTTCAGTTTGGCTAGATGTAAAGTGCTCGCTCCATTGCGTCCCGCCGTCAAATCGGAATTCGCTAGAACGGCGGTCCGTAAGGGGGGTTGGCTAAACGTTAACTGCCATTTTTTCTGCATCACAGGTGCAATCCTATGACACAGAACCTCATGGATTTCCGGTATTTATTCCATACGGAAATTGACACCCAGAAGGCGACAGAACGCGAGTTGCATGGATGGCTTACAAAATATCCGGAAATTATTAATGTTCTTTTCCATGCAGCCTATTTCACGGGCAGGGTCGATGATCCTCAATCCGCCGATGGAACATTTCAGGCCTTTGCACATCACCATCTCCTGCGTTTCCCATATACTGTGCGCGCAGCAGCCATATTGCTCGAATCGGGGTACTATCTTGAGACTGTTTCCGTACTTCGTAATATGTACGAAGTGCTTGTGCAAATGCGCTATTTCCATCGTCACAAAGACCAGGTGATGGCGCATGCCCTTCGGCAAAAGCGAGTCAGATTCCGAACTATGTTTGATGAAATCGCTCCTGGATTCTACGATCCTATGTACGCCAGATTACTCTCGGAATATGCTCACGGCGGTCTCGGATCCATGATTTTCAGGACGAGTTATTCCGCGGCGGACAAGGGGACTACACTAATGGGCTGTCACTTCGATGCTGATCTCTGCACGTTTTCACTTAATCAAATCTCGGTCGTGTTGTGTGGCTGGCTGACTTATATTCCTATTTTCTTTCCGGCATTTCCGACGAACGCGCCTAGAGATTTGCTCGGCAAAAGGCAGTCTGCCCTAGATTGGTTACGCGAAGGCATGGATCAACATGTCAAGATGAAACCAATCACCAAGGAATTCTACGATTTAGTTGAACCAATTATCTCTGAGCAGAAAAGCGACCACTAACAAACGGTGAACGGGTGCTCGCATGAGTTGAATACAGCTCGTTATTCGTGTAGATTAGCAGTGACCTCATCGAAAATCTGTTGTATGCATCGAACTCCAGTCCTAAACGCAGGCAGATGAGATGAAGCAGTCCTTTGAAACTATTAAACAACTTGTGACTGATTTTAAGGCACAGGAGGCAGCCTACCTTTCACCCGGCTATCAAGAGTCACAAGTTCGTCAGGATTTCATTGACAAATTCTTCGCTGCTTTGGGATGGGATGTCACACACGTGCAGCAAAGGAATCCTTACGAGCAAGAGGTCCACATTGAGAACAAGGTAAAGATGGCAGGGTCTTCCCAGCGGCGAGCTGACTACGCATTCTTCCTCAGTCCGAATTTCCGAGATCCGAAATTCTTTGTGGAGGCAAAAAAGCCGTCGAAGAACCTTGCAAATGCAGAAGATTACTACCAAACGATCCGTTACGGTTGGAATGCAAAAACTCCGCTTGCGGTACTAACAGACTTCGAAGAATTTCATATTCTGGACTGCCGGTTCAAACCAGATATCGACGAAGCGATGAATCGCAAAGTGGAGTCATTCCATTATTCCGACTATGCCGTCGAAGACAAATTCGCCCATGTCTACTATCTGTTCTCACGGGAGGCCGTTGCGGGTGGTTCAATTGAGAAGCGGGCGGCTGAGTTGCCAAAGCCGCGTGGCAAGGGTGGCCAGAAAGGATTGCTCAAAGGAGGATATCAAGCGGTCGATGAAGCATTTCTGGAAGAGCTGGATGAATATCGCATCACGCTTGCCAAAGCATTCAAGAAGGCTAATGAAAAGCTGGAAGGAGAAGAACTCACCGAGGCCGTCCAACGAACAATTGACCGACTTGTGTTTATCCGGTTCCTCGAAGACAAAGGTATTGAAGAGAAGGCGATCATCAATCTCAAAGGACAGAAGTCGGCTTGGAAGGGATTTGTCAATCTCTGCAAAAGATGTGAGCCCAAGTACAACGGGTTGGTCTTCAAGCCGCATCGCATACTGGATGAGATCACATTTGCTACTACTGAAGACAAAATGTTCGCAGAGATATGTTCGGAGCTGGCCGATCCGGGTTCCCCATACGATTTCAACCAAATTCCGATATCGATTCTTGGCAGCATCTACGAGAGGTTCCTAGGCAAGGTGGTGCACGCTACTGACAAGCGTGTGAAGGTTGAAGAAAAACCGGAGGTTCGAAAGTCAGGTGGTGTCTACTATACTCCCGAATACATCGTCCGCTACATCGTAAAGGAAACAGTCGGGAGGCAGATCGAAGGCAAGACTCCCGCCGAGATCGCACATTTGGCTTTTGCAGATATTGCGTGCGGATCGGGTTCATTCCTGATCGAAGTGTACGCTCAACTGCTCGATTATCACGTCAGATATTACCTGGCAAACCGAGAGAAGGCGAAGACGGACGATCTGTTTGAGCGTGATGGGCAACTACATCTTTCGCTGAAAAAGAAGAAAGAAATCCTACTCAATAACATCTACGGTGTGGATATCGATTTCCAAGCAACCGAAGTCACACAGCTCTCACTGTATCTGAAGCTCCTCGAAGACGCAACGATGAGTGATGCCCATCAGTTCGGATTGTTCAAGGAAACAATTCTGCCTGACCTGAAAAACAATATTGTGTGTGGAAATTCTCTAGTCGGGCGGGATATTCTCGATGGATCTTTGTTCCCGAATGTAGATGATTCCAAGCTCAAACCAATGAACACAGGAGAAGTGTTTCCGAAGGTGATCAAGAGGGGTGGCTTTGATGGTATTGTGGGGAATCCACCGTACATAAGAATTCAAACGATGAATGAGTCCAGTCCTGAATCTGTGAAATATCTCAAAGATCACTTTGCATCTGCTGCATCAGGGAACTATGACATATATGTTGTCTTCGTCGAGCGAGGGATCAGCCTTTTGCGTTGGGAGGGGAGCTTAGGATTCATTTTGCCGCACAAATTTTTCAGTGCTCAATATGGTGAAGGACTTCGTCGCATCGTCGCAGACGGGAGGTTCTTGGACAAAGTGGTTCATTTCGGAGAGAATCAAGTGTTTGTTGGTGCGACAACGTATACTTGCCTTCTTTTCCTAAGTAAGAGAAACAATACGGAATTCAGGTTTGCTAAGGTTGGGGATATTGAAACGTGGGAGAAGGACTTGAAGGCGGATGAGATTGTCATAGAAGAAAAATCAATTTCGGGAACACAGTGGATATTTGGAGACGCCGGCGACGAGAGGTTGTTTCGCAGACTCGAATCAACGAACCGAAACGCGTCTGAAGTGTTCCATATTTTCGTAGGAACCCAAACGAGTGCAGATGACGTCTTCGTTTTGGAAAACTGCGAGTTTGGTAAATCGATAGTGAAAGGGGATTCGGCATCACTCACCCAGCGTATGAATGTAGAATCAGAGATCGTAAAGAGATTCCTGAAGGGAAAGGATATCCGTCGATATCGACCCCTGCACTCCTCTTCCGTCATGATCTGCCCTTACCAAATCGGCGATACTGAGTTCAATCTTATTCAAGAAACTGATCTGAAGAGGGATTTTCCAAAAGCACATTCGTATTTGGAGTTGAACAAGACAAAGCTAATGAAACGAGAAGGTGGGCGATTCAAAGGGCCAAACTGGTATGCCTTTGGTTACCCGAAGAGTATGACTCTCTTTTCCAGGCCCAAGATCGTGGTCCCCGACTATAACAATACAGCGTCGTTCACGATCGATGCAAATGGACATTTCTTCAAGACAGGTTATGGCTTACTTCCAAAGGATGACAGGCATAGTCCGAAATACCTTCTTGCCCTGCTAAACAGCAAGTTGTTATTCTGGTGCCTCAAGCGTGTCAGTACGGCGTTGAGGGGAGGATATGTTCGTTTCTGGACGAAGTACACAGAGCAACTGCCCATACATATGATTGATTTTGATGATTCATCACAAAGATCGAAACACGATCACTTAGTGGGCCTTGTCGAGCAGATAATGTATTCCGAAGAAACACTCTCAACCGCGAAGACCGATGCCGAAAAGAATCGGCTCGAACTGCAGTGTGAAAGCCTGGACCGTCAGATCGATGAAGCTGTATATGAGTTATATGGGTTGACAGAAGAAGAGATAAAGATTGTGGAGGGCGACTCAAGGACGTGAAATCGAAAAACGACGCTTGGAGATCGTACAAAACAAAAGGTCAAGAATCTCTGATGTGGCGCAATCGGGCTCAACGGTTGAAGTTCATACAAACAAAGGCCGACAGCGAGAAAGAAAAGTGAATGAACTTAATAACAGACACCTGCCTGTATTGTTCAGGGAAGGTCGATCGCAAGTCTGACGATGAATATAATATCATCCCTTTTTCGCTTGGGAATACGAGCGATGACCCAAGGCTGCGTATTATATCACCCTATACCCTCCCCAAAGGAATTATTTGCAGGAGTTGCAACCGCTATTTCGGCTCACATTTGGATACTCATCTTGTTAATCATCCGGTTTTACGGATGTGGAAAACATTGAAAAGCATTCCCAGTTATAATTCGTCAATTTCTGTCTATGAAAACGAAACAGTAAGGTTGACTTCTCGGAGGAATAAATTACTAAGCATCGACAAAGGTGAAGGGCGAGTAGTATTGAAAAATGATGGTACACTATCTATACAGCACGCAAGTCTAAAGAATGTGAACCATACACAGGTAAGTCGAGCTTTGCACAAAATCGCTTTTGAATGCTCAATATGGCAGATGTTGAAAGACACAAATAATGATATCGAGAAGACCAAGTCTCATCACAGCTCTAATTTGTATTCTGAGATTAGAAGATATGTCAGAGCTCCCCAAAAGAATGATTACCGCCCTTATGGTATGATGCGGACGGGGGATGCTGGCATAGCATTGACACCCCTGTATTTCAAAAAAGGTGATGAGAATATTGTCGGGCCTGAGTTCTTTGCCTGTGCAACTAACTTTCCTGGAGCTAGGTTCTTATGCACCTTATCGCAAAGTCCAGGGGATGCAATCAAATTTGTGCTACTGAAGCTAGAAGAGTGTGGTCTTTTCCCTTGGATGGGTCCTGGCGAGATTTTCTGGAATGCTAGAGGGGAAATGATTTGGAAAGAGTGAAGTATGATCAAATGCAAACTGCTTACAAAGACCAGACAGAAATCTAAATTACTATCGCCTTTTGCAATCCACCAGACGACAAAGCAATGCACCACGGATGGCGCAGCTTGTCGAGAGAATGTCGGACCCTCACCGTAAACAGAATCAACCACAGATGGCAAGAAAGAACTGTTGGAGCACCAGATCAAGGCAATGGATAGGGGAGATTGATAGACTTGTTTACAAACTATACGGACTTGCTGAGGATGAGGTTCGAATTGTCAAAAGCAAAAGCCCCAAAATGCTGAAATGGTAACCGAAGAAATGAGTCAATTCCTTTATCCTGATGAATTTAGGTCAGTGAGCCGGCTGATTGGCGAAGGCAAGTATCGAGAAGCGTTCGAAGGATTGTCGGTAATAAATCAAAAGTACGACCTTCATCAGATAGGTGTGCTCATAAACGTAGCAGGTTTTTTGATTGATATTGGCGACGGATTGAATGATCCGGCTATCGTTAGGAAAGGAATCGGGTTTCTCGAAAGCAACAAGGAAAGAATCTTCACGCAGGGCAAAGAACTTGAGTTCACCTATTGGTACGACCTCGGGAATGGTTTTGCTGCCCTGCACAAAATCGAAAAACAGGAACCTGATTTTAAATACTCAATTGTATCAATCAATCAGATCCAACAAGCCAAGAACTGTTTCTATCATGCGACTACTTTGCTAACTGAGAAAGGACCACAAATTGACAACGAGCGGATGGCCCGCCTATACGTAAATCTTGGAAACTGTTTCAACGATCTAGGAAGAAATCTCGAATCAATCGAATTTTATGATAAAGCTCTTTACCATTCTCCAAAACATCCGATGGCTTTAGCAAATAAGGCAAGGGTCTTTTGCTTTCTGACTCACGTCACACCAGAAAAAGAGTACTATTCCAAGCTGTATTATGAAGCCTACTGGATGCTAAAGAGCGCGTGTAAATCTAAAATGATCGAAGAAGCACCAAGGAGATTCTTTGAGGATAGTTATTTGAAGCCGATTAAGAAATCATTGACGGGCAAGATGAATCTGAGGAAGAAAACTGAGCACGTCAGAGTATGGCACAGGAGATATCGGTCTCGGTTCAAAACATTCTATGTGAACTTCTGCCTTAACCACAGGCTTTACTTAAATCCCCACAGCTTTTATTGCAACTGCTATGCCTCCGTTGGCGATCCGATTGTCATTCAAAAGATGTTAGTGCCCTCAAAGGGGAAAGACAAATATCTGAGCCTTTGTCGATATCTTAACCAAGTCAAACAGGAGTTTGCTACTGCGAGATTCTTGTTGACTCAATCTCAGTTCAAAGATCCTAAGCTCAGATTTGTAGACGGCAAGGTTGCGATTATCAACACGCTTGATTATGCTTCGATGAATGTTTATCAGGAATTGCTGAAATTTTCGTACCGTTTGGCGTTTAGTTCGCTTGATAAGATCGCGGTATTCTTGAATGAATATCTTGAATTGAATCAAAAGGGGAAAATCTATTTCGCAAATATTTGGTATGCCGATCTGGAGTTCAAAAAAGGCATAAACAACAAACTGAATGAAATTCAAGCCAATGTTGGTTTAGTAGCCCTGTATGATATAGCTCAAGATTACTCTAAACAAGGCAATCTCAGCCATCTTTCAATTATACGAAATCATTTGGAACACAAATACCTTCAGGTGGTTCCCTTGGGTCCGATCTCATCTCCGTTTTCAGATGAGGACGAGGAAACGAATATCCATGAGCTTGCCATAACAGAAGATAAACTGTTAGAAGTAACTTTGAATCTCTTTCAAGCCGTGCGTTCTGCTATAATTTACTTGGTCAATCTCGTTTGGATTGAGGAAACTAAGAAGGAAAGAATCTTGGGTGAGGAGAAAGTAATTCCTCTTTTCGCTCGAAATATTCCAGATGAATTGAAATACTACTAACTCACGTTACGCAAACGATGCGTATTGAAGAGAGGATTGTTATGTGCGCGTGCTCAACGCGGATTTTCCCTTTGTCGATGGTAGAAATGAGCTAGATCTCGTTGCCGAGTATGCGGCCCCATCTGCTGCGGACGACAATTCTTCAATGCGAACCCAATCACCAAACGCTGGCAAAGAACTCGGTCGATTCAAAACAGTTTGGGGAAAGGGCAAGCGTGCCCTTGAGTGGGAAATCGTGATGAAGGTCGCCGACGATCCCGCTCCGAAGGAACAAGTGGCGGATGAGTTTGCCAGAATTGTCGCTCGTCTTGTTCGTGCGAAATTGCTATAAGCGTCCAAAAAGGTCGAGCCAGCAGAATCCAGCGAAACACCGGAATAAGCATGAATGAGTTCCAGTTGACATTCATCATCCTCCACCGCACCGACACCAACGAATATCTGACTCATTTCGAATTCTGGAATCGGAATTCACTGCAATGGTCTGCGCACGTGAATCACATGGCAATTGTCTTTGATGCTGGGTCCAAAACGAAGAAAGGTCTGCAATGAAGTACAGGCTCCCCCAACTGAAAATTGATGCCGCACAGAGAATATGGCTTCAAGCCCTTTACGAGATATTCAGGAAGCAAGAGACCAGAACCGTGCGTGAATTGAAAGCCGAATTGTTAGGTAAAATCCCTGTTGATTTCGATCCGGGCAAAATCGACTGGAGGCTAGCTCCAGGGGGAAGAAACCTCACTATTCTCGGATTAGCACACGTCAATCCCGATGATGACAATATTCAGTTTCTGGACGATCTCTTGAGGGCAATTCAGAACTATGTGCGGAAGCACCCCAATGTTGACAAGATCTCATTGTCGGCTTTCCCTACGCAAAACGTCATGGGAGATCAGGAAAAATATCGGATCCTTGAGCTGGTCCGCGATTTTGTGAGTCCAACCTGGCACGTGTTGGTGGGAAAGGATCAAGAACAGAACCTTGTATATGAAATCAACCTTGGAGGAGAGCCTGGATTTGATTTCTTCTATCAATACGATGGCTTGGAGAATTTCATCAAGAAGAAACTAGAGCCACGGTCCGAACCGGTATTTGAACAGCCTCAGTCTCAGCAGGTCGAATCTCGCAATGTCCTCGATTCAACTTTCAGACCCTCTCGGTGGGATGCGTTCATCTCGTATGCATCTGAGGACCGGGAGGTAATAGCCGCTCCACTGGCTATTCTTCTCCGCGGAATGGGTATCTCTGTTTGGTTTGACCAGACAGAGCTGAATGTAGGTGACAGTTTGCGACAGAAAATCGACGAAGGACTTGCCAACAGCAAATTTGGTATTGTATTACTCTCACCACATTTTTTCGGTAAGCACTATCCAACTCGGGAACTTGATGGGCTGGCCCAACGCGAGGCGAACGGTCAGAAACTAATACTTCCAGTTTGGCACAACGTAGACGTCGAACAGGTTAGAGCCTTCTCACCTCCGTTGGCAGATCGAATTGCTGCCAAGTGGCAAGATGGAATTCATGTCGTCGCCAGGAAGCTAATCAAAGTTATCCGACCTGATATCCTAGAGACTGTATCTCATTCACTAAAAGCAGCTCGGCTGTCGCTCATTGGCTCTGGATCACAACTGGCGAAAATCATTGGCGGCGCCGAAGCTAGTCTCATCTTCAATGAAGAGTTGAAAAATGAAACGGAAATTGAGCTAGTAGCTTCGTTTTTGGATAGTGTTCGCGATTGGATCGACATTTGGGATGATATCGGTGTGAAAGCTCAGGCTGAAGCTCAGCTTGGTTTCAATCAACAAATCGACGATCTCCGTAAAAACGGATGGAGCGTGTGGGGCAGCTTAGATAGTCATCGCTACCATATTCCGAACGCTGCGGACAAGTCATCTATTGATTTCAACACGTGCACGCTAGCTGTCGTGCGCGGGACTCCGGTCGCAGTAATAAGGAATGGTGATGGTGTGGTCGTTGTCAAGTGAGGCACGCCGGCTGACAAATGGCAAACCGGCGCTCGCAGAATCAGCGTTCTGGAATGCTCCAACGTATTAAATGAGTCAAGGAAGGAATGAATCACCTCCCAACCACATACACCATCCTGCGCCGCACCGACAGCAAGGAATACCTGAGCCATTTTGAGTTCTGGGATCTCAACTCCATCAACTGGTCAGCGAATGTCGATGAAGCGTTCCTATTCAAGACGCATTCGGACGCGGAGATCAATGGCAGGATGGTTCTTGAATGGCTGGGTGATCCGTTGAATCGACATGTATGCTTGAGGCAGGCTGGTACAAAGATCACCGGAAGTGAGATGACCGTGGGGCAGTGGTGTTCGATCAACATTACCAGGGCGGCGTAGATCAATTGGTATTGAAAAAGACATCAAACAAGCAATTAGAGAGTACGTTCTGTGATGAACCCCAAGGTAATTTTGGTTCTGGATGACGAGAAAAATCTTGTGCTTCTTCTGATTAAAGAGCTGGAAAAGGCGGGCTTTAAGGTCTACGGATTGGAGTCCAAGAGTATTGGAATATCATGGCTCAGAGAACACCATGCGGATGTGAATATCACTGACATCAACTCACCCTTCATGGATGGACTCCAGTTCCTTAAGGCACTTAAAGCGGATCCAGACATAGCGGATACTCCTGTTATTTTTTGGTCCGGCAATGCGAACAGGGAAACGGTTCTTGAGGCAAAGCGCTTGGGTGCCTTCTACTTCATTCTCAAACCTTCTGGTTTAAGTGAGATTCTGGCTTCGGTGCGAAACGCAATAGGTGGTATCCCGTGAATGTGACCAGGGTGGCATGGCAATGAACCGTAGATTAGTATCTGCCTTTGTCGTAGCGCTGGCATGCCTACTGCTCGCCCCAGCCACAATCGACGCACAAAGATCCAAAGGGGGCAAACGGTCATTTGTAACTCATAGCCGAACCTACCAATCTCATTCACGATCCTCATCAAGTCACTACCGGTCATCTCCGTCACGCCAGAAGAAGTCAGCCCCAAGCATACGTTCATCAACTACCCACCGCAAATCCTACGTAACGGGAGTCCAGCGAGATTCACATGGCAAGATCAAACGGAGTGAGGCGGCGAAACGTCAATTCATGAAGCAGACTGGCTATCCGCACGGACGGCCTGGATATGTTATCGATCATATCATTCCATTGGCCAACGGTGGTAGGGATAACCCCTCCAACATGCAGTGGCAGACCAAGGTGGATGCGAAGGCGAAGGACAGATGGGAGCGGGGGCAAACGAGCAGTGGTAAGTCAAAGCGGAAATGATTTGAGCGACCCGGATCGCTATGATCGCATTCGAGTGGTACAAACTGCCTCCGCTGAAGCTCGAATGATATGATATCCCTCCTCACCACCGTCTTCACCACCACCGTCCCCGCCTCACATTCCCCCTGAAACGGCAATCCCCACACAGTTGCAGGTGCGGGGATTTTGATTTCTGATCAGGTTTTGTGCATCTCATTTCTTCTCCTGCCTGTACCACATAGCGATCAGTGTCGGAGTGTTGCGCGCACCGAGCTTGCTCAAGAGTATTGATCGAACTGTCTCTATAGTTCCGACCGACACCCGTCGCTTTCTCGCGATTTCCTTACTCGTGAGTCCTTGAGCCAACAACCTCCATGTCTCAAGCTCTTTCGGTGCAGGGGGTCTCCCTAAGAATCGTTTCTTGGTCTTGAGTCTCAAGTTGTTCGTTCCTCATTTGTTACTTCCGCATGAAACAGAAATCCCCACACGGTTGCAGGTGCAGGTGCGGGGATTGTGAGGTGACTCTTTGATCGGTCTTGAGTGAGTGGTTGCGCCAGAAGGATGCTTACCTCTCGTTGTATCGGACACCGGTTCCTTGAGTTAGCACCGATTTTAGCATCGAATCAGAACCGACTTACTGCGAGCCGCTCGTTGGGTATTTGCGCTAGGCTAATGGATACGTAGGCAGGAGACCCCCGGAACAACACTCGTAATCGAGCCATTGAGGAGGAGATTTTCTCGCTTGTCAAGACCACACCTTCAACGAGAGAGAGGCTTTCGCGGAATTGTAACTTTTTGGTGACATCTGGATCGCTGGTAACTCAAAACCTCTCTGTCTACAGGGGTCTTTTGTTTTTGTGTACTAGATCATGGATCTAGTATTCTTGCTAAATGACTTCGGTCTTCAGTTTGTTCAATTCTTGGGGAAAACACAGACATCAGTACGTTGATTCTAAATTCGCCCATTAGTAGTGGGGCAATTCGCTAACAGCTGTTCCAGACCAACGATGGAAAAAAGCTGATTCTAAGCGGTCCTTTTCTACCCTCGGACTTTTCGGGCTCGGAAATCGATTCTTGCAGAAATTCATTTTGCAGTCTGAGTCCAGAGAAACGTGCCGGTGGAGGAGACACGGGAAGAACCGCCTCTACAGAACGACGTGTCTGCAGAATGTTTGGGCCGCTACGAACGCCTTGCGTCCGTGATCAACCTTCCGTACATTGTGTGCGCAACTGAAATCATTCAATACGCTCGACTGACGGATCCAAAGGCTATTCCCCAACGTGTTGCTAACGAGCGGTGGTAAAGAATGACCATTTGGGGAGCGAATGCAGTGGGTTCAAGAGGGAAGAGCTGCTAACAAACTGCTAACAGACTACCCTAGTTTGATGCTTTTTGCGAGCGGCGAGATGGAAAAACCTTTGATTTTCTTCGGGATGTAGCTCAGCCCGGTTAGAGCACCTGCCTTGGGCGCAGGGGGTCGCAGGTTCGAATCCTGTCATCCCGACGAACAAACAACTCACTTCATCATTCGTTATTGGGCGTTCGACATTGGATATTCACCGGTGATTCCGTTCTTGAAGCTAGGCGAAAATCCAAGTCGTGATATTTCCTTGGTCTTGGCTGCAAGGGTAGGCGTCCCGTTCAGAAAGCGAACGGGATTCTGAAATTGTCATCGGCTCGCAAGAAGCGCTCGCCGGACAATTTCGAACAGGGGGTCGTCCCGCCAAAGGCGGGATCATCCCGACGAATCAACAATCAACTTCATCATTCATTATTCGAAATTCGACATTGGATATTCACCTTGCCTCTCCGTTTTAGGACTGGCACACGTGAATAAGGGACACCGCACATCTTTCTAAATTTCCCCCAAACAACAAAAGGCCAGCCCGAATCGGACTGGCCTTCTGCGTTTTGTGAATCACCTCTTTTGTCTACTTGAGCAGGACAACCTTTCTGGTGGCAACAAACGGTTGCCCGGTACCTCCTTCGAGCGGCGAAGCCTGCATTTTTATAAGATAGACTCCTGAAGGAAATGCGGCTGCATCGAGCCGCACTTCGTACGATCCCGCCGACCGCTCACCGTTGACAAGCACCGCAACCTCGGTTCCAAGGAGAGAGTAGACTGACACGCGAACTACGCTCCTGTGCGGTAATGAATAGGGTATCATCGTGGATGGGTTGAACGGGTTCGGATAGTTCTGATCCAGCAGGTATTTGTCGGCAATTGAGCTTTTCATGTACTCGACCAGTGTCGCCGCGCCCGCCGTCGTGAAGGAAAACACCGTAGAGAATACACCCTCTCCGCCAGCATTCGCCGGCCTCACAGCCCAGTAGTAATGTGTGCCTGAGTTCAAGACTCCAAGAGTAGACGAAGTGTCTGTGATATTTGGGCGGTTTAGTATCAACGCCGACATGTCTGCAGTTGTGGAAACCAAAAGTGTATATGACGTCGCACCTGCTACAGAATGCCAGACCAATGTTGGATTATTAGGTGAGACACTAATCGCACCATTCGCAGGCGAGATGAGGGTCGGAGGGGCCTGTGGACGGATAACGATCGTTGTAAACGAAAAGACAGCAGAGAATACGCCCTCTCCGCTTGCATTCGCCGGCCTTACGCCCCAATAGTATTGTGTACCATAATTCAATGATCCTGCGAGAGTAAACGAAGTGTCGGAGATATTTGGATGGATCAATATCAAGTCTGTCATGTTTGCGTTTGTGGATACCGCAAGCGTATACGACGTCGCACCAGCGGCAGAATGCCAGACCCACGTTGGATTATTCGGCGAAACACTGGTCGCACCATTCGCGGGCGAGATCAGCGTCGGGGCCTGGGGAGGCGTGATTACTGTAAACGAATAGACAGCGGAGATTGGACCCTGTCCGCTTGCATTCGCTGGCCTTACGGCCCAGTAGAACTGTGCACCGAGGCTCAATACTCCCAGAGTGAATGAAGTGTCAGTGATGTTGGATTGGTTTACGATCAAGGCTGACATATTTGCCGTTGTGGAAACTAGAAGTGTATACGACGTGGCACCAGCAGAAGAATGCCAGATTAACGTTGGATTGGTCGGCGAAACGCTAGTCGCACCATTCGAAGGCGAGATGAGCGCTGGAGCCTGTGGAAGGGACACGATCGTTGTAAACGAATAAACTGCCGAGGATACACCCTCTCCACCGGCATTTACTGGCTTCACTGCCCAGTAGTATTGTGTACCAGGAGCCAATTGTCCAAGAGTAAACGAAGTGTCGGTAATGTTTGACTGATCTACTACCAAGAGTGACATGTCCGAAGTTAGGGAAACTTGCACTTTATACGACGTCGCGCCAGCAGAGGGATGCCAGATCAAGATCGCACTAAACCGTAAAACACCTGTCGCACCATTCGCAGGCGAGATGAGCGTCGGAGCCGCGAGCGCAATTCCTGTTGTAAATGAAAATGCACTCGAGAATGACCCTCCCCCTGCCGTATTCGCGGCGCTTACGCGCCAATAATATTGTGTATTCGGGAGCAACCCGCTCGCATTGTAGGACGTGGCCGCAATGCTAGGTTGGAATACGATCAGGACCGAGAAATCGGCAGCGGTCGATACCTCTAAAAAGTAGCTCGTCGCCGCTGGCGAGGCATTCCAGCTGAGAGTCGGATTAGTCGAAATACCTGTAGCGATGTTCGCCGGCGAAACCAGCGTCGGCGCCGACGGCGCCGTCAATAGTGTTGAAAACGAAAATGGAGCGGAGAAGGAACTCGTCCCGCCGGCATTTGTTGCACTCACGCGCCAATAGAACGTGCCGTTGCCGCCCAGTCCAAACGCGTTGTACGAAGTCGGTGTGATACCGCTTACGTTGACGACAAAGGACGCGAAACTCGGGCTCGTTGAGACTTGAATTGTGTACGACGTCGCTGTCGGAGAAGTATTCCATGTGAACGATGGACTTATCGCGACACCTGTTGCCGTATCGTGGGGCGAAAGGAGTGAGGGCGCGGCCGGCGGAGCTATTATAGTCGTGAAAGTAAATGCGGACGAATATGAACTCGATCCGCCTACATTGCTCGCACTCACCCTCCAATAATACACCGTGCTGTTAGACAATCCGGAGACGGGCGCCGAGGTTCCTGTAATGCCGCTCTGGTTGACGATCAGTGCCGAGAAATCTGCGGCCGTTGATACCTGGAGAGTGTAACTTGTGGCCCCCACAGACGCATTCCAGCTTAGCGTCGGACTCACAGAAACTAAGACTGCTCCATTCTGCGGTGTCGAGAGAGTGGGAGCTGCTGGAGGGCTCAAGGTTGTGGTAAAAGATAATGTGCTGGAAAAAGCGCTCGATCCTCCTGCATTCGTCGCGCTCACACGCCAGAAGTAAAGGGTGACTCCCCCCAATCCAGTCGCGTTGTACGAGTTCGTCGCAATGCCGTTTTGATTGACAACAAACGAGGAAAAGGTTGGACTCGTTGAGATTTGTACGGTGTACGATGTCGCCGTGGCGGAAGAGTTCCATGTCAATGTCGGATTCACCGCGATGCCCGTCGCTGTGTCGTGCGGCGAGACGAGCGTTGGAGCTGCAGGTGGAGCTATGGCCGTTGTAAATCTGAATGCGGAGGAAAAAGCGCTCGTGCCTCCAGCGTTTGTCGCACTGGCGCGCCAGTAATAAAGAGTAGTCGCGGTCAAAGGACCTACCGAAGACGAGACCCCCGCGATGCCACTTTGATTTACGACAAGTGCTGAAAAATCAGCAGCTGTCGAAACCTGCAACGTGTAGCTTGTTGCTCCGGTCACGGCGTTCCAACTCAGTGTCGGGCTCAGAGCGATGGCTGTTGCTGTATCGTGCGGCGAAGAGAGCACCGGCGCAGCAGGAGCCCCCGACCCCGTTGCAAAGTTGAAAACACTTGAGTAGTTACCTGCGCCGCCCACATTTGTTCCACTCACCCTCCAATAGTACGTCGTGTTACCCGAAAGCCCTCCCGCAACATACGATGTCGAAGCTACTCCGGCCTGATTGATCACAAACGAGCCGAACGCCGGATCTGTCGACACCTGCACGGTGTAACTCGTCGCCGTGGAGGCGGCATTCCAGCTGAGTGTTGGTGTAAGGGAAACACCGGTCGACGCACTGGCCGGTGAGACAAGAGACGGAGGAGGCGGAGCAGCAATGATCGTTGTGAACGAGAACCCGGTGGAGTACGCGCTCGTCCCTCCTGCATTGGTCGCGCTGACGCGCCAGTAATAAAGGGTATTATTAGCCAGTCCAGAAGCGCTGAATGACGTAGCCGCAATTCCACTTTGGTTGACAACCGTTGACGCAAAATTGGCCACTGTGGAGACCTGCAACGTGTAACTTGTGGCTCCTGTCGATGCATTCCAGCTCAGTGCAGGCGCCACGGCCACACCTGTAGCCCCTGTCGTTGGGGAAAGGAGCGTTGGTGCAGCAGGAGCCGAAGGGAGCACGTTGCCAATTGTTATCGATCCGTTGCGAGGCGTAGCAGTCGCAGTCCCTGAACCAGGCTCGTTGAAATTGAAGAACGCGAAGCGTGTGCTGCTCAATTGACTGAGGCTAACTCCCGGGGCGGCCTTGAAACGAATTTTCAGCAGTGTACCGGAACCGCTCAGAGGGGCCGGTCCAGCTGCGCCGACACGGAGTGTGTCAACCGTATCGCGCACTGCGATCGTCATGCCGCTGCTCAGTGTTCCCGCGGTCAATACTTGGGCAATTTTCACGACAGTCGAGTCGTACACAAGCCTGAAATCGTACGAGTAGATGCCGAGTCCTGTGAGGAGATCTGTGGTAATCGGGACATCAACGGAGTCGGCAATGTTCACGGACGTGTCCGGCAACGAAACCCGCAGGTCGTTGACGGCAATTGAGCCGGACGTCGCGGTAAAGCTGAGAGAATCAACGACGGCGACAGTGGTTGTTCCACGGGCAATAGCAGTCAGAAGCCCGGTCGTGTTGTTGATCGTCGCGACAGAAGGACTGGTGCTCGTCCAGGAGTAGGGGGGATGTCCACCGCTTGTAACACGGAAGGTTGTCGTGTCTCCTTTGGTCAAGATCCCCGTCGCCGGCGCTATAATCAGAATGGGGGCTGCAATCGTCCCGAAGTTGCCGTTGACGAGCGAAGCATGGATCGTCTCATTAAACAGGACATTTGACAACGCAATCGTGGTGGAGCCTGATGCAGCAGGGAGTACTTTGAAACGCACGTACACCAAAACCCCTGAGCCGGACAGTGGCTGACTTCCAGCAAGAGCAACGTCGATGCGTCCCCCCGAAATATTGTAAGCAGGGGCCGTCCAGGTTGAACTCATTGATCCCGCCTTGATCACGTCCAATGCCTGAAGAATCGATGAGTTGAACGTCAGCGTGAATTGCGAAGAAATGATGCCAAGACTCGTCACGTCTGATATATAGACTGGCAGATTGAAAGTCAGCGTCTGCGTGTAACTTGTATCATGCAGCGACAGCGTGAGACTGTTGAGCAGAGGCGAGTTGATTGGGAACAGGTTCGTTGAGTCCCTTAGGCCCTGCGAATCCTGGACGTACACAGTCAGCTGCCCGACTCCCACGCCATGCAGTTTCCCGTTTGCGTCGATAGTCGCAAAGGAGGGATTCGACGACGTCCACGTGAGTGGTGGGATCTGGTCGCCGGAGACCGAGAACTGAAGAGAATCACCAACGACAAGATTTCCCGGAGGAGTCTTCGGCGAAATGGTGATCGTCCGGAACCGGAAGTTCCCATTGTGGATCGTAATGGCAGGAGTTCCCTCATTGAAAGCCGCAGAGGTAACGCTTATGACATCCGTCAAAGACGACGGACTGGCAGAAGTGGCGACTTTCAGGTAGATAAGGGGCCCTGAGCCGGTGATGATCGTTCCGGAAGCGAACGCAAGCTGACGCGTGGTGGGATTAAAGGAAACATTTCCCGTTCCCGCGAGGAGTGTGCCGGCAGTGGAGATGTCGTAGATATACATCACCCCGGAATTGTAGGAGAGGGTGAACTGCCCGGAGTACACGCTGTCGAGCGTCGCGAGGCTCGAAATGCGCAGCGGGACCAGCAGCGTATCACCTTTCTTCGCCGTCGTATCGGGCACCGTGAGGAGTTTGGCCTGGGCGGCAGCGGGTTCTGCTGCCGCGACCAGACAAACCACCAACGCGATGCTGAGTAGTGTCGACCTAAGTGTGTGAGACATCAATGCCCTTCAAGAGTTCGTGAATGACGGTGATTGATCATTTCCCCTCTGACATTCACGTCTATTTCAGAAGCATCATTTTTCGAACGGTGGTAAACGTCCGACTGTCGTTCGAGACAGCATGGATCCTGTAGAAGTAGACACTGCTTGCGACCTGGAGGCCGTGGCTGTCTCTTCCATCCCAGACTACCCTGTAGTACCCCGGAGCTTGCTCACCACTGACCAACGATCGTATCTCATGTCCCAGCAGGTCGTACACTGTAATTGTCACGACACTGGTTGCAGGAAGCTGATACTGAATCGTTGTTGTGGGATTAAATGGATTGGGGTAGTTCTGACCCACTTCAAACGTCGTAGGAAGCGCAGGCTCCAAGCCGGCACTGACCACGACCTGCTTGACGTCGGGAGTCACGTTGGTTTCGTTCAGGATGAGACGGACGACCTTGAAGTCTACCGTCGAAAGTCCTTTTGCCTTGTCCTTCAGGTGGAAGACGACCACAACGACATCCCCATCCTGCGTAATGGGCATCGTGCCGGCCATGGCGATCTTGGTAGTGTCGGGATTCATCCGGAAGTCGATCATCATCGCATCGGTGACCTGCGTTTTCCTCACGTCCACCGGAGTGACCAGCGTCGAATCGTACGCAAGTTGAAGTTCTGTCGCGTAGAGCGGGATGGTTCCATTCAGGTGCAGAACGATCTGAATCTCATCCGCTGTCGATCCGCGAACAGTCCGGAGATCGTAAGCTGAAGCAAGGGATGGGCTCGAGCTTGTCTTGCCCAAACCGGGGAATCCTGTGATCAAACCGACAACATATCGCAATATATAAGATGCGTCGAGTGCACTCACCGAGCCGTCACCTGAAACATCTGCCGCCGAGAGCTGTGACCCCGTAAGAAATGGAGCCACAAGGTGCTTCAGAATGAGGGCAGCGTCATAGGATGTGATCGTGCCGTTCAGGCTGACATCACCCATAAGAACGCCGGTGCGCGTCGTCAGGAATGGCGTATAGTTCACGTCACCCGAGTTGTTGAGGTAAATCCGGTTTCCTGTGCCGGTCAGGTTCTGTGGACTGCCCTGGTTCTTGTACGGTCCGCTTACAGCTCCCCAGAAATTGCTGGTGGCATTCCAAGTATTGGTCGTATTGTTGAACACACCTCCCCCAGTATTGTCGTGAATGTTGTTCAAGTGAAGTACCGGGCTCGAAGAGCCATCACCGTAGACTGCATAGTTCACGTTGTGATGAATCTCGGTCGCTGTGATGGCAGGAGAGGAATTGTAGAGATAGATGCCAGCCCAGCTGCTGAACGAGACATAGCTCGAGTCGACGGGTGCACTGCTATTGTCGATGCGAATGTTTCCGTTGTTTGAAGAGCTCCCGTAACGCACAATAGTGTTGAAAATGTGGGATGTGTTGTTGCTAGCTCCGTTCAGCCAGATCATGTCCCAATTGCCGGGTGCCGGAACAGTCGCAATACTGTCCGCATTGGAATCACCTCCGTACGTATCGTCCTTCCAGGAAGTGAACACGATCTTGTTTGTGGATGTACCTTCAGACTTCAGCACACCCTGCACTTCGAGCCGCCCGTTACCATACTCACGCGGGAATTTGATGATGGTGCCAGGAGTTATCGTGAGAGTCGATCCGCCCGCGACGAACGCGTCGCCGCGCACGGCTACGACCTTTGCTGAATCTCCCTCAAGATATGAACCGCCAAGCGTTCCATAGATTGTTCCCTCCGTCACGAGCGTCTTCTTAAACGTGTTGTTGAAAACCGTGTTCGTCCGATACACGTTGCCGAAGACGTTTCCTGTGCTATCCTTTGTGAGCTGACCAAGGACGCCGACTGCGTAGCGATTTCCGAAGATCGAGTCGCTCATCAAATAAGCACGAGACGAAAA
The DNA here is from genome assembly GCA_049522195.1 of Bacteroidota bacterium. GTDB lineage: Bacteria > Bacteroidota > Ignavibacteria > UBA10030 > UBA10030 > UBA9647. The sequence continues at coordinate 46,707 of JBEKOB010000008.1, read as the reverse complement.
GATACCCGCGAGAACATTGTTGGACACGGTGCAATTCTTAAAGAGTAACAGTGTGTCGATGGTATTGTTGAGTGCCGAGATGTAGAAACCATGACCGTTGTTGTTGCTCGCATTGGAGTTTGTGACGCGCAGCGCAACGCCGGGGTTACCATTGTTTTCGATATATGCACCCGTGGCCCCGTTGCCGATAATGGTGCAGTTTGTCATCTCGGTAAATGATGATGAAGTCCGCGCCCATATGCCATAGCTTCCATTGTACGCAACCCGGCTATTTCTCAATGTCACAGAGGACGCATTGTTGCCACTGAGGTAAATACCGTAGGTCGAGCAACTGTCAACTGTTGTGCTGTCGATCGTTATGGGAGTATTGTTGACATATATTCCAGAGGTGGACGATTTTCTGATGAGGTTGTTGCTGAAAACCATTGCACCAAGGTTCGCGTCGAAATAGACGGTTTGTTGGCCATCGCCTCCGCCAAACTTGAACTGGCAGTATCGGATAATTGAACTACCGCTCCCGTTCCGGAACCCGACATAATAAATATCCCCGGGCAAGGGAATTCCCCAGTCGGTAGGTGTCGTTGTTTTTCCGCCTGCGATGCTGTCGTGCCAGGATGTGAAGACAATCGGATTTGCCTGAGTCCCTTGTGCAAGCACCGTTCCATAAGCGTTAAAGATGGGGCCCCTCCCTCCAAATCTCTGGAACTTGAGATTGACACCTGGTTGTATCACCAGCATCGTGCCGTTGTTGACCTGGAAATCTTCGATTGCGACGTAGGTCTTCGAAGTGATTGCGGATGGGAATGTATTCTTCAGCGTGTCGTAGAGCGGTTCAGCGCTGTTGCCGCGCAGCGAAATTGCATTGTTGTACGTGTTCCCGCTAATGATATTGCCATCAACTCCGTTGTTGTCGACGTAGCTGTTGCCCGTCCGCCCCCACACACCGATCGGGTACCTGTTGCGTTGAATCGTGTTATCGACAAATCTTGCTTCGGTGGAGAGAATTCCTTCATCCCCGTGATCCGTAACGAGATTGCCGACAAACTGTATATTCGCAGTAGACATCGAGGGACTGTAATCATAGATGCCGCCCCCGCCGTTGTTCGTCACCGTATTCCCCGAGATGGACTGCTGGATGGCACCATTGTCGACGCCTATCCCCCAACTGCCATTGCGTCGGATGATACAGTTGGAAATTTGCCTGTACGCGGAGCCGCTCGTCGCACGCAGGCCGGTGGCACCATTATCAGTAATCGTTGAATTCTGTATCGTGATATCCGATCCCGTCGAAACGCCGCTGCCGTTTGTACTGCTTCCTTCGATGTACATACCTTCAGCACCGCAGCTGTCAAGGGTAATACCCGTGAAGGAAATCTGCGAGTCGCCGGTACGTATTCCCATCGAATAGGATTTTCGGACGATGACGTTTGTAACCGGTGTCGTGAGCGATGCCTGAGCTTCGATCCAAAGGGTTCCCTCACCGGAGGAGTAGCCGCCGAATTTGAATATTACATTTTTGAGGACGGTGCCGACGGATGAAGACGTGCGGATGCGGAAGTAGTCCCAGTCCCCCCTCGCCGGCAAAGAGTAATCGGTCGGGAGATTTGTCTTCCCCCCGTAGGTTGAGTCTCGGTAGGAGGTAAAAACAATCGGGCTCCCGGCACTTGCGTCTGCCTTCAGCGAGCCTTCCACTCGCCAATACAGGCCGGCAGCCATCTTGATAATGACGCCGGGTTGAATGACCAGCGTGTTGCCCCCGACCACTCCCCATCCGGGTGCGTTTTCAATGAACGTGTAGACAGGAGAACTCATGCTTGATGGGAAGACTGCCTTCAATGTGTCGGAGTAGCTCTCTTCGTACCTGTTTAGCCGGAGGGCGATAGTATTATTGTAGGCATTGCCGGTGATCGTATTCCCGCTGTACGTTGAATTCACTCTGCCCAACAATGCGATCGGATAGCGGTTGTTTTGAATTGTATTGCTGACAATGGACGACCGGGACGTAACGATTCCTTCTTGCCCATTTCCTATGATGACGTTGTTCAGATATTTGACAGTATCCGGGCCTCCGACATTGAACGTCCAGATACCCGTCGCTGCGTTGGAATCGACTCGATTGTAGGAAAATGTTTGAACTCCCGTGGAATACCAACTATAAACACCACCACCACCATTGCGGGAGACATTGGAGCTGTCCATGGAAACCACCGTGGCATTGGCGGTGCCACCGTCGGCATCAATCCCCCAACTGCCGTTTCCTGTGAAAACGCACTTGTGTATCTGCAAACGTGAATTCCCCTGTGCCAGGATGCCATGCGATCCGTTGCCACCGAAGATGGAATTGCTGATTGTTGGATTAGAACTATTCAGGTAGAGACCGTAGTTGGATGAATTCGTTGAGAAGATGTTCGTAACAGGGTTGGGGCTGATATTCACGAAGTACAAGTTTGCCGTACCTCCGGAGCCACCAAATTTGAAAATACAATACGAGAACGAGCTGGCACCGCCGCCATTCATGTACACACAATCCCAGTCACCTGGATTTGGCCCGGTCGCTGTTCCATCTCCGTTTGAATCGCCACCGTAACTATCATCCTTTTCAGAAGTGAAGATGATCATGTTGTTCGCTTGCCCGTTCGCGATCAATGCGCCATTGATCAGAAGACGCGCCCCCGGAGCGAATTTCACGATGACACCGGGATTGATCGTCAGAGTTATACCACCATTCACGGTGATGCTATTCTTCACCCAGTGCACACCACTTGCCCAGGTTGTGTTACCGCCGATGGTGGCAGTCTCATTTGTTACGGTCAGCGCTGATGCCTGGATGCTCCAGGGCTGGAAGTCGACAAGGGGGCTGACGCGATCCCCCTGCCCTGTCGGATTATTTGTCGGACTATACGGTCCGGTATCGCTTCCCCAGTAGTTCCGTTCTGCCAGAACCGTTTGCGTTGTGCTGGAGTTGTAGAATCCCCATTGAATGTTTCCCACAATTGTATCCGCTGTGATAACGGGCTGGCCGGATCCGATCGCCGTGAATTGCAGACCGATGGAATTCCCGCGGATGTAGTTGTTCGTGATAGTCGGGCGAGCGCCATTGTCCATGAAGATTCCAACCCCATTGGAATCGATCCGACTGTTCATGATCACAGGAGTCGCGTTTACGGCAATTCGAATGCCCCCCGCGGTATTGTGCGTGATGACGCACGAGGTGTCGACCACGAACGTCGTAAGAAAGTCGCTGAAGACTCCGTAGCCGGCGTTCTGGTCGAATGTCGATCGCCAGATATGGGGAGAGGATGCGCGGACGTTGATGCCGTTCGTGGAGCTGAAGTTAACTACGCAGTTGGATATGCTGATAGCGTAGGCGCCAGTCTTGTAAAAGATAGCGGCTGCATTTGGCCCGCCGCCGGCGTAGCTCACGACGCAATAGTTGAACACAGAACCGACGTTGGCAGTATTCTGGAATTCGATGCCGTACCATGCTCCAGGCGCGGGCGAACCAGAGTTTGCCGTGAACGTGATTGGGTTGGCCAAAGTCCCGTTCGCATTAAGGATGCCGGCGATGACCAGAGCCTTGTTGAACTTGACGATCGTCCCTGGCTGGATGGTCAACGTTTTTCCGGCGATCACATAGACGGAATCTGCGATCACCGTCCCCGTTGCCCAAGTCGTGTCCGATGTGATTGCGCCTGTGATTTGACCGAGAGAAATTTCCGGCGGAAGAAGAGTGGCGCAGAGTGCACAAAAAATAGTAACACGTACCAACGTTGTACGCATAGGTAAACGCCTTTCTGAAGAGTTTGTCAATCGAAATTTCAATCTAGGAGGGCGCGCTTCCTCCGCCGTACTCGCCCGATGGGCTAAGCCGAGGAAGTGCTCATCGTACTATCGTTGCCATATCGCAACAATTCGTCCGGATAATACGATTCCACAATGCTGCACATCAACATCTACTATATAGAGTTAAATCGATTCGCTGGGTCAATTGCGCATCTCATGCTGGCTCTACAAAATGCTCCCCCTGAGATCCGCAAGTGTTTGGAAGGATAACGTTGCATTGCAAATGTAACAACAAATCAATGATACACAGTTCCCTGTAGAGAAACAAAACAAATGTGTACCGAAAGCTGCGAGTTCGCATTTTCGTGATGCGGGGCAAAGAGCCCTCGCAAGCCTACGCGATCAACAAATTGGGTCTTTGCTAATAACAAACGTCTCGCAGGGCGACTGCTTTACCTTATTACAGCGGTTCACTCTCCTTTGTATACGGGAAGTCCGCGACTGTTGAATTACTTGACATGGTCGCGTTGAAGATCAGAGGTCATAAGAAACCACCGCGCTCTTTATATAGAGGATATCAGGAGTACTCCACGCTCACAGCAGCGTTGCTCCTTCACCCAGTGCATTTGTCGGTCGGAGATTTCGCGTTGATGTGCCACCCCATCATTCATCAACAAGAGAATAACGGTTTCTTCAAGGCATCCCTTTGTGACAGCTCGATCATGTTCAAACCGACTGCAGGCTGTTTCGAAGACCGGGTTCTTCGAGTGGTTATCATCCAGCTCGTCGTTCATTACCCAAAGGGAAAATGGGTGTGAAGCAAGTGGCCTATCGACACCTTTGTCCGTCGTCTGGAGAAGTTGTCACGAACTTGAAGTGAGTCGGATTTCGTGACTATTCCACCTCCCTCAGAAGGATGCAGAAAGAGAGCACTGCCCTCCGTAGCTAGTCCGTATTGGGCGAAAGCCGGGGACTTCCCGTCCCGTTCCTATTGGTTCAATCCCCTTGTTCCCACTGTTGGCAATGACATAAATCACTATGGCGTATTGCCTTTCGCCAAAGTAATTGATAAGTTTCCGGTCAGCAAGGCAGATGTCTTGCCAGTCCTGTACCTTCCACGAGAACTCAATCAGGTATTTTCCAGTTTCGGGAGCGGATCACCCAGTGAAACCGAAAGTGCTCATCGTCGACGATGAGGATTTTTTCCGGAAGATGATCGTGTTGGGCTTTGAGCGAAATGGATTCACCGTATTCCAGGCCGACAACGGTGAGGATGCGGTGAGGATCGCTCAAACTGAATTGCCCGATCTTATCCTCCTCGATCTCGTCATGCCAAAGCTCCTTGGATTCGAGGTGTGCCAGCTGCTCCGCAAAGATAGCCGGTTCTCGAAAACGGCGATCATCATCATGTCTGCAAAATCCTACAAGCCCGACATGGACAAGGCTGCGGAATTGGGAGCGGATGCGTACGTCGTGAAGCCATTCGAGTTCGGTGACCTGATGAAGACTGCCAGCGACCACATGCACAAACGCAAGAACTCGTAATGATGAAGGTCCGCTTCTGGGGCACACGCGGTTCCATTGCCACACCGGGTTCTTCGACGACGCGCTATGGGGGGAATACTTCGTGCGTCGAGTTACGCACAGGCTCCCACATTGTCATATTCGACGCCGGCACCGGCATCCGTGAGCTCGGCGATCAACTGCTCAAAGAATTTCCTACCCAGCCTCTGACGATCCACGTCTTCATCAGTCACACCCACTGGGATCACATCCAGGGTTTTCCTTTTTTCCTTCCAGCATACGAAAAGAAAAACACCATCCACCTCTACGGTCCCCCGGGGCGCGACAAATCGCTCGATAAGATCCTCACGATCCAGATGGACTCGGATTACTTCCCCGTTGAGCTGGGGGCGATGAGTGCTGATCTTCACGTCCACGAAATGCGGGAAGATATTACGATCAATGAACTCTCCGTGCGGCACTTCTACCTGAATCATCCTGCGCTTTGCCTCGCGTACCGTGTATCGGATGGAAAATCAAGCGTTGTGTACGCAACCGACAACGAGCCGTATCAAGGAACGCTGTTCAAGCACTCCCAGAATCCCGCGACTGCCCTGGATTTTCCGACTTACCTCGACGAGAAGTTTGTAGAGTTTCTCTCGCAGGCGGATCTTCTGATCGGTGAGGCGCAATACACAACAGAGGAGTACAACAAAGACAAGCGAGGGTGGGGACATTCCCCGGTGGAGTCTGTTGTGCGTTTCGCGGTTCAAGCCAATGTGAAAAAATGGGCCCTCTTTCATCACGACCCGCATCACGATGATAGTTTTGTGGACGGGATGGTGAAGGAAGCGAATCATCTTACAAAGCTCATTGACGGCAAGACCGAATGCATCGGCGCGCGGGAAGGTATGGAGCTCACACTCCCGTAAAACCCTCTGGTCCCCTCCTTCCGGCATCATCAAACCTCAGAAGTTCCTCCTTCATAGTCTGGATATCCCATCCTCATGAGAAACCATCGCTCAGTTCTGTTTCTTTCTATCCTCTTTCTCGCGTCAAACGCTCTCATTGGTCAGCTCAAGTTCTCTGATCATTCGCTGCTCAGCAACGCTGACTACGTAGAACACCAGATCAAAGCCATCAGTGATGCCGATCTCTTCGGCGCCCTGCAACTGGATCAACCAGCGTTGGGAAGTACGGAAGCCGCCGCTCGGCGAGAGGACTACGCTCAGGCCTATCGCGCATGGGGGTCGTACTGGGATTCCAAACAGCAACCGAAATATGCAACGCAGACCTACCACCTTCTGACCGATACAGAAATGCTGATGGGGTACGAGGATGTCCGGGCATATGCATCCCACTCCAAGGAGGAAAACGACACTGTTATGGCCAGGGCGTCGCTCATCCTGAAGAATATTTTCCGTCCCTGGGGGGATGTTGTTGTCGATTTTGGACAGAAGGTGGACTTCAATCGTGAAGTCGGCCAATCGGGCAAGTACGGATTTCACTACTGGGGGTGGTCGAAGGCGCTCATCCTCGCGTATGTGAACAGCGGTGATCAACGATACCTTGCGAAATTCGATGAGCTCTTTCATCAATGGTATGAGCAACGAAACTCCATCACTCGTGGATTCCCCGAGCTGGATGTGGTTTACTATGAACTTGGATTGGGTGTCAGGAACAGAATGTTCATCGAGTACTATTTTCTGCCATATGCGCAGCGATCGCTGCTGACCCATGAGCGAATGCTGAAAACCATCCTTGCCGCTGGCCGATGGTTATACCAGCTTGAGCAGTGGGAGGGGTATCGGTCCGGAAACTGGCAGATCCATGGCAGCTACATGCTGGCGCAGCTTGCCATGGTGTTCCCCGAGTTCAAGGATTCAAAAGAATGGTTGAAGCTGGCGCTGCAACGCCTCGAAGAGCATTTGCAGCAGGACTTCTTTGAGGACGGGGGGCACTCCGAACGGGCCCCAAGAAATTACACGCAGGCAACATATCTTTCCTATCGGAACCTCTACTACTTGCTCTCGGTGTACCACGTTCGGGAGGACCTTGAGCAGGAGATCCGTCAGCGAATGGGCAACACGATCGATTGGTGGATCGCCATGCTTGCGCCGACGGGGGAGATTCCGTCCATCAATGATAGCCACCGCGGACTGTTTCCTGCATTCATCCTTCAGGATGGAGCGGAGTTCTACAAGAAGCCATACGTCTACGGCGTCCTGAATAACCTGTTCGGTATTTCCACGAATGCCGCAAGCCTGACGCTCCCCCCATTTGTTTCCCGCCATATGCCCGCTTCAGGCTTCACAGTGATGAGAAGCGACTGGACTCCCAGCGCGCTCTATCTGAATGTCAACTACGGAAAATGGAATGGGCCGCATACGCACAGTGATATGCTCGACTTCGAGGTGTATGCATACGGCAAGGCCTTCGCTGTTGACGCCGGGATCGGTCTGACCTATGACGACCCCCTTTACATTCCATGGTATAAGTCTTCCCAGGCGCATAATATGGTGACGGTCAATGGCCGGAACATGGAGCGCGAGTCCGTAGAAGGGGAGAATATCAAGTGGAGTTCAAATTCTCTGCTCGAGTATTTCTCGGGAGAACACCGCGGCTATCAACGATCAGGAGTGCGACATCGCCGTCAGATTCTCTTTGTCAACCACCGCTATTGGGTCATCCTCGACGATCTGAAGTGTGAGAAGGGGGGAGATACACTTTCATGGTATTTCCACACTCCGACTTCGCTTGTGCGTGATGGGCACGAGTATTACAGCACAGGTCAGCCGGGCATGCTTATCTATCCACTCGCCGGCGGCGGGAGCCCGCGGACCGGCACCTCGATGGCCTCCAGCACAAGTGACCTTACGCCGGGGAAGACAGAGCAGATCAACTGGATCGCTTTCGACCAGATTTCAAAAGCCGCCAGCACGATGAAGTACAATGTTCTTCTCTTTCCCTACCGCCACGAAATCACTTCCGTCAAATACTCCGCAATCTCGGGGACACACTTCCGACTACAATCGCCGGAGGGATCGGATGATCTGTATGTCCCATCCGAGTCGACCAGGGAAGGTGAGATTGAGACAGATGCATTGGTGTTAGTGATGCATCACGAAGGGAATCAGACTGTCCGCTATAGTCTTGTCGATGGGACGTACCTGCGGGTTCGCGGAAAGCAGGTATGGAGTTCAACGAAGCGAGTTTCTGCAGAAGGCATCCTACCCAACTAAACGACGCGGATTCTTGCGTCGACCGAATTGCAGTCCACCTACCCTCACTTCTGCGTTGGGAGTTCGATTGTTCGATATTCGAGATTTACCTGAGTATCCAATAACGAACGTCGAATCTAGAATAATGAAATGGCGTGTGGTGCGTGGCACCTTCTTAGAGACCGGTGAGTTGCGCACTGACCTCCCACATTCTTTTGCGGAGGGCGGCGTCATGGGTGATTGGTGATGAAGGGGTTTCCTGCTTCTCCTGAAAGTATTTTCCGGTCACAGCGTCGACCTCAGGTGATGTGGCAAGATAGATAAGTGTCTCTGCTCCGTCCGCCGTACTCGATCCGGTGATGTTGAAGCCCGTGCGAAGGAGCTTCGTTCCGATGAGGCCCGGGTGCAGACAGTTTGATGTGATACCTGTTCCCGCAAGCATATCGCCAAGCTCGTACGTAAACAGCATGTTTGCGAGTTTTGAAAGTGCATACGCGCTGTAGCCGCCAAAGCGTCTTTCTGCCTGAAGGTTCTCAAAGTCCAGTTTTCCCCTTGTGTGAGCCACTGAGCTGACAGTGATGACACGCGCGGGAGCACTCTCCTTCAGAAGATCCAGAAGAAGGTTGGTCAGGAGGAACGGCGCAAGGTGGTTGACGGCGAAAGTCGTTTCGAACCCGTCAACAGTGAGTCGTCTCTCGTTCATAAAAACGCCCGCATTGTTGATAAGTACATGAAGAGCGGCGCAGCGTTGCTTCACGTCGGCGGCCAGCCGGCGAACCTGCTCCATCGAAGAAAAGTCCGCTATGAGCAAATCGACTTTCTGATTTCCAGTCGATTTGCGAATCTCTTCCACGACATTCTTGCCACGGCTTTCATTACGCCCGTGAACCAGTACGGTGGCGCCCATGGCGGCGAGCTCGAGCGCCGCCTGCCTGCCGATGCCATCTGTCGAGCCGGTAATGAGAATGACTTTGTCCTTCATGAACGATATGCTTTCCTCGACGATGGAAGAAATCCATCAATGATTGGTTCTGATGAAGGGAACACGGTGTGAGGGAAGGTGGAATGTGTTCCACCTCTTTGGTGCTGCTGGTGTGAATATACTGGAGGAAGACAGAAACAGCAAGGGGCGATTCGATCCTGAGTTTTGCCAGGACTGTGAATCGCCCCTCTTTGAACATGTTCCTGCGACGTCAGTTGCGCGGCGGACGGTTTTGCATCCGTTGCTGTTGTTGTTTCAGTATCTCGTCGTACTTCGCTGCTTGCGCTTTTGTCAGCAGTGCCTTGATATCCTTGGTCTGATTCTCGCGAATTTCCATCATCGCGGCGCGCATGCTGTCCATATCTCCCTGAAGTTCATTTCTCTTATCCATCATCTGTTTCTGATACTTTTCCATGATGGCGGCGACTTTGGCGACAGTGGCGGTATCAAGTCCGAGTTGTTTACCAAGTGTATCGGCGCGCTGTTTTGGAGAAATCCTCATACCTTGTCCTTGTGGTTGGGCGAAAGCGACCTGCAGCAAGCCGGCAACAAATACCATCGCCGTGAGGACGAGGAGGCGGTGTGCGAATGATTTCATAAATGTGCTCCGTGTTGGTTGTTTGTGGAATGAGTGAATTAAATGTGTGAACTCTAGAGAAAATCCTGCATATCAGTGTTCATTGTCGAGGGCGCTCATCCTCAATTCGGCGCCACAAGATGTACAACGAGCCAGTGTTTGAGAGGTTCCGGAGCGTCTCCACCAAGAGCGCTTGAGCTCTGTGCGCCACCACCGCCCCTCCCACCCCTGCCTCCTCCGCCCCCTCCTGAACTGCCGGCTGATCGGCTGGGCCCGCTCATCTGAGCCCGCATCGCGTCGGAGTACTCTCCTGTTTCCAGGCCGATCGTCAAACGCTTGAGAGGGTCGGCACCGATCGCGTAGGGGCGATCGGAAGATTTGTGAAGCGGAATCTTCAGTTCGTACGTAAGCGTGCCATCGGCATAGCCGAGGTGCACATCAATACCCTTGTCCTGCCTGTCTGCTATACGGTGACGTTCATCTTGACCCGGACCGACAACCTCAAACTGTCGCTGTGCTGCTTCGATGAGACGTTTCAAATCCTCAGGATTTTGCTGTGTCGGGAATCGGCGCCCCTGAAGAAGGCCGGCTACCGGGAACTGTATGCCGAACCTCTTGTTCTTCTGTCCCTCCGTATCAAACCAAACGGTTGTTCCCAGAGCAAGCATCTGTGCCTGCGTCATTCGATTTGCCGTGATCAGGCAAACGTAAAGATTGTCCTTGTCGTTCTTGATTCCAACGAGGACCTGGGGTCCGGGAAGCAGCGTTGTGCCATCTTTCCATTCTTTCCCTGTGCCGTCAATCCTCAATTCATGATTTGTCCAACGGCTGGTGAGCTCGAGTGTACTGCTGCAACCCGTGAATGTAATGAGTGCAGAAGTAACAACAAATGACACGACGAGACTTGAGAGAGCGAAGTTCATTCCGTAATTGTTCCTGAGACGATGAGATGCGGTCAAAATGGGCATGGTCATGAACGGTTTCCTTATACGATGCAACAACAGTAGCGCATACTGGTTGATGATCAAGATACCAAGTTCTTCTATGATAGTATAGAACGAATGAAACCGGGATTTGTCTCGCACGTGGCGGTATTGAAAGGGAATTTGGCTGGCGGAAAGGGGAAAAACAGGAAAGGGAGCACCAAAACCAGCTATGCGAGCTTCGGGCTCCCATTCCTGAGAGTGAGAAATGTTCTGAGATTCACATGCCAACAGCGCTTTCGCGAATCCGGTTTAGTTTTCCTGTTCTCTTCCTCTGAATCGCCTGAAGAAACTTGAGACTCTGTTCGTCCACTCTTCAAGCAGCGAATACACGGTGGGGACGATTACAAGCGTCAAGAAGGTGGAAATCGTCAGACCGAAAATGATGGTTACTGCCAGCGGTCGCCAGAACTCTGCGCTCTCTGCGCCGAAAATGAAGTGGAATTCACGCCAGTCAAAGTCGATCCCCGTCGCCATAGGCAACACACCGAGTACAGTTGCAGCTGCCGTCAGGACCACCGGGCGTAGACGAATCCTTCCCGCTTCGAGAAGTGCATCTTCCAGTGAGAGTCCCCCTTCATCGTGTTTGTGCTTCACGAAGTCCAGAAGGACGATGCCGTTGCGCACGACGATTCCGGCAAGAGCAACAACGCCGACACCCGTCATCACGACGCTCGCGGGTGTTCGCGTGACCACCAGCCCAAGCATGACCCCGATCAGCGAGAGAAGGACGGAAATGAGGATCACGAAAGGGACTTTCAGTGAATTGAACTCCGCCACCATAATCAGGAAGACAAGGAGCAACGTGATGATGAATGCCTTGCCAAGAAAATCCGTGGCTTTCTGTTGCTCTTCCTGTGATCCCGTCAGCTTGATACCGTACTCGACCGGAAGCGACAAGCCCGAGATACGCGCCTTGACGTCACTGATGACGTCGGATTGAACGCGTCCCTCAACGTCAGCGGAAACTGTGATGACACGCTTTTGATCTTTTCGCTTGATATCTGACACCGCCGTCGTTCGCTTAAGATCCGCGACCGATGTCAGAGGGATGGAAAGCAATTGTCCGCGGCGGTTCATGAAGGTGATCCGCAGGTTCTCGAGATCACTCGGTGACATCCGCTGGTCTTCCTGTAATCGGACGCGGATGTTGTACTGGTCCTCGCCAACGCGGTACTTCGATGCATCAACGCCGGCAATCGCGGCTCGCACGGTCGAGGCGATCTGACCGGTGCTCGTGTAGTACATACCCGCTTTCTCGCGATCGATCCTTATTTCAACCTCGGGACGGCCGGTGTTGTAGTCGTCCTTGAGATCGACAAGGCCCGGGATGTCTTTGATCTTTTCCCGCACGACGAGACTGAGTGACTCGAGCTGATCATAATCCTGACCTGAAATCTCTACGCTCACAGGTGCTCCAACGGGAGGACCCATCTGCTGCTTTGCGACGCGGAGATCTGCACCCGCGATCCCCGCGGTCGTCTTACGAACTTCTTCGAGCGTCTGGAACGTGTTCTGTGCGCGCAACTTCTTCTCATAGAAAATAATCGCGATCTGGGACTTATTCGGCGTTCCTTGGCCACCGAAATCAAACGCATTGTCGGACGTCCCGACGCTCGTCGCGACGAACTCGGCATCTTTTCGTCCAGGGATCTGATCGAGACGTTCCTCCATGAGCTGGGCGAGGTTATTGGTCACATCGAGTGAAGTCCCTGCCGGCATCTCGATATTCATTGTGACCTGCGATGGCTGAGTATTCGGGAAGAAATCGACCCCCTTGTTGAACAGTCCAAACAACACCATGATCAGGACGAGCAAGCCAAAGGCTCCCCCCATCGTTAGTCCCTTGTGATCGAGCGTCCATTTCAGGGTTTTCACGTATTCTGATTGAAGCCGCGGAAAGACAATGCTGTCGACCTCGTGATATAGGATCGTAAATGGGTTGTATTTCTTGTACCAATGTGGGTGTTCAAGATTTTCCTTTGCCTTCCGTATATCGCGCTTGTAGTTGATCCACCGCGCGGCCTGCACGGGGCTGATGACATACGCCACGAATAGAGATGCTGTCAGCGTAATGATCAGCGTGTAAGGGAAGTACTTCATGAAGTCACCGACAATCCCCGGCCAGAACGCCAGCGGGAGGAATGCCGATAGGGTCGTTACGGTCGACGTCAGGACGGGCACGAAGACCTCACCGGCTGCCTTCTTCGCAGCTACTTCCGGGCTTTCCCCATATTCCTGCTGATGCCGGTACGTGTTTTCAATGACGACAATGGCATCATCAACCAGAATGCCGAGTACCAACACCATGGAGAATAACACGACCATGTTTAACGTGATCCCAAGAGCAGAAAGGACAACGAATCCCACAAACATTGAGAGCGGGATCGCCGTCGAGATCAAGAGTGAGTTCTTGAACCCGAAGAACATGAACAGAGACATGACAACCAGGAACATGCCGGTCAAGACGCTGTTTTCAAGCTCTTTGACCATTCTCGTCACAAACTTTGACTGGTCATTCGAGATATCGATAGAAATGCCCTGCGGGAGTGAGGTTCGCTTCTCGGCGACTATTTGTTTCACTTCATCTGTTATACGCAGGAGGTTCTCGCCAGCGCGTTTCCGCACGTGAACCGATACCACCTCTTTCGAATTTAAGCGTGCATAGGTTTGACGGTCTTCAAAGGAGTAATCGACCTTTGCCACGTCACGAAGATAGATGGGTTTGCCGTTCTGCATCTTCAGCACGATATCTTCCAGGGGACGCACTTCTTTGAACTCCCCCGGAATGCGAATCGTCAGGTTCTTGTCTTTGGTATCGATGGACCCGCCAGGGATCGAGAGGTTTTCCGCCCGTATGGCGTTCGCGATATCGTCAAAGCTGATCTGGTAAGCGTTCATCCGGTAGACGTCGACGTTAACCTGTACTTCTGGCTCGAGTCCGCCCGTAATGTCTGATGCGATAACGCCGGGAATCGCCTCGATATCGTCGCGCAAATCATCTGCAATTTTCTTCAGTCGTGCCAGTCCGACCTGCCCGCTCACGTTGACATACATGATGGGGAACTCGCTGATATTGATCTCGTTGATCACGGGATCAAGAATGTCGCTGGGAAGCTGCGATCGTGCCGAATTGACCTTGTCCCGAACACGCCGTAGTCCTTCGTCAATATCGATGCCGGTATTGAACTCCACCTGAATAGTAGAAAGTCCCTCTTTGGAAACGGAGGTAATGTGTTTGATATCCTTGAGCCCCTTGAGTTCCTTCTCAAGCGGTTGTGTGATCAATCCCTCGATATCGACAGGAGACACACCAATGTACGGTGTCGCCACGATGATCAACGGAATCTTCACGTCGGGAGCGGCTTCGCGCGGAAGATCGGTGTACGAACTCCAGCCGAACATCACGATCAAGACCATCAGGATATATACTGCGGTCTTGTTGTCAACTGCAATACTCCAGATTTTCATGGTCAGGTCTCCGCTATTGCGAAACGATAACTGGTGAACCGTTGACGACTTTCTGATACCCGGACACAATGACACGATCTCCCGGTTTCAATCCCTCGAGCACTTCGACCATGATTCCCTGGTGTCCGCCAAGTTTCAGACGTCGCTCCTCGGCTTTGCCACCATTCTCGACGTATACGATCGTGCGATCCCGGTCGACAAGCTGGATGAGGTTCTCGCTGACCAGCAACGCGTTCGGCTTTATTCCGCGCAATATCTTTACTTTTGCCACCATCTCCGATTTTATTTTTCGGTACGGATTGGAAACCACAATTTCCACCTGCAACGCGCGATTGGCAGACGACACAGTAGATCCGACGAAATTTACCTTGCCCCGGAGCGTATCGCCAGGCAGCGCATCAATCGTGATGATGGCCGCGGAGCCGAGAGTAATAGAGCCGGAATACATCTCAGGGATGTCCGCCTGTATCTTGATCGTGGCGGTGTTGACGATGCGGGCAACCGGCACACCCGGAGGTGCGAAATCGCCTTCGTTGGGGATGATATTGTCCACGATGCCGTCAAAGGGAGCCCGGATCTGCGTCCGCTCCCAGCGCGCCTTCATGAGGTCTGCATTTGCCTTTGCAGCGTCCCGCGTGTATTCCATATTCTTCAGCTGAAGTTCGCTGATACCCTGCTCGTCGAATACTTTTCGTTGTTTCTCGAGGTTGAGCTCAGCCATCTTGTACTGTGCCTCTGCTGCGTCCAAACCGGCTTTCAGTACCTCATCCCTGAGGACAATCACCAGATCGCCTTTCTTCACGCTCTGGCCTTTCCTGGCCTTCCATTCCTTGACGACGCCCCCTTCTTCAGGGCTCAGACTCGCATCTTCTGAGGCTTTGACCGTGCCGGCGACCTGTATGCCGTCGACCAATCGTGATGGCTTTAAGATTTCAACCCGCACGTTGACCGGCTGGACTTTGTCGCCGTTGCTGGTTGTCCCCTGCTTGCCGCAAGAGGAGAGAAGCAGAGCGCTCAACATCAGCAATGCTAGAAGAACTCGCGTTATGCTATTCATGGAAATATTCCTTCAGTAGTTTACTTTTCTTCAGTTTCGAGGAGATAGCCTGGTAGACGTCCGATCAGCTGGTCCAGATCAGCGGAAGCTATCAGATAATCATAGATGGCCTGCACGCGGTTGACTTTGGCCTGTGTCAGCGCAAGCTGGGCGTCGTTCACTTCGAGCTGTGTCGCAGCGTTGCTCAGGAAGCGTGTCGTGACAATCTTATACCCCCGCTCGGCCATCTCAACAGTCTTGCCCTGTGCTTCGATTCTCTTGCGGGCCTGTTGCAGGTTCCCCAGAATGGAGTGGAGTCCAGTCTGTAGCGTTCTCTCGAGATTGACCTGCTGTTCTTCGCTCTTGCGCTGCTCGAGTTGCGCTTGTTCGACGCGTGCATAGGTCTGGAATCCCTGGAAGAGGCTCAGTGAGAGTGACAAGCCGATATTTGAACCTTTATAGAAGTCGTTCGTCGAGAAATTGAATTCGTCTTTTGCAGCTTGGTACTGGTACTGTCCAAAGGCAGCGATCGTAGGGAGATAGTTCGATCGCTCGGCATTGACCACCGCACCGTTAAGCTCAATCTGCCGTTTGACAGCGCTGAGGCCGGGGTTCAGCTCAAGGACAAGCGTTTCCGCGCGTTTGAGGATCTCCTCATCGATCGCTTGGAATGACAGGCTGTCGGTCAAAATAAACTCCTCTTTGTTCGTTACACCAATCGTGTTGCGAAGATTATCGAGGGCGAGATTGAAATTCGTCTCGCTCTGGATGACCATCGGGCGGACGTTTTCAACTCCCACCGAGGCACGCAGTTCGTCGTAGTCCGAAACGATTCCTTGTTTGAGCATCACGCGGACATTCTTAAGATTGTCTTCGGCGTTCTGGAGACTGGAGTGCATCAGGTCGAATGCCTCATGGGCAAGAAGGGCTCCATAGTATGCCTTTTGCACCTTGGTCACGGTCTCAACCTGTTTCGCCTGGTACAAGTCGCGTGCGAGATGCGAATAGATGTTTGCTGCGCCGACACCAATAAAGACAGCCCCGTTAAAGAGAATCTGTCTCACATTCAGCGTTGCACTTGCCATGAAGCCTGGGGAGAAGGAAACGGGCACGAACTGTCCGGTCGGTTTGGGCGTTGTGGAGTCAATCGCCTTCATGAAGCTGTACAGAAAGATGTCTGGAAAAAACGTGACCGGTTTATCGATCATATGGACGTACTGTCCGGAGAGATCGACAGCCGGCAGGGCGTTTCCCCAGGCTTCGAGAACACGCGCATCGGAGCGCTTTACTTCAAGCCGGGCAGAGGTAAGGTCCGGGTTTCGTTTCATGGCCAGACGCACCGCATCCTGGAGCGAGAGGCGTTGTGGGAGGCTTTGTTGTGATTCTGCCGTCGCCGCGAGGAAAACCACTGCGAGGGTGAGGCAATATGCAATCAATGGTAATCGACGGTGCAGATTCATGTATTCCTCGATAGGATGTTCAGTTGTTCGCAAGGGCTGTGATCGTTTTCCTTCCATTCTCCGTACACATTGCATCAAACAACAATCTGTTGGAGAGCTTCAGCGTCTGAGTAAGATCAATGTGAAAACTCTGTTTCCACATTGGGTACTCGCTGTCGATGCGAAGCAAGAGGGCGGTGGTACTCGACCAAAGAATTATTCCCACTTCGACCGGATTGAGATCTTTGCGGAGGATGCCTTCATCGATGCAACGCTGAAGTATTTCGTTGGCTAGGCCCCACACATGCCGGTTGAGTGTGCCGCAGCTCTGTTTCATTTCGTCGGAGGCCTGTTTGTGAAATTGGGGCGTCTGCAGGAAATGGATCATCCGGAAATACTCTCTGTGATTGGTGAAGTAGGAAACATACGCATCACTGAGGCCGACCAACATCTTTGCCGCAGATTCTCCGCTCTTCGTCACCTTGGTGAACATGTCGCTCAGGATTTCCATACCCCGCATCATAACCGCCAGATACAAGTCTTCCTTGCTCTTATAGTAGAGGTAGAGGGTCCCTTTGCTCAGCTCGGCTTTCTCGGCGATCTCGTCCATTGTCGCAACATACAATCCCTTCTCAAAGAACACGTGCTGGGCTGCGTCAATGATCTCTTCCCTGCGGTGCCCCCTCTCCCTTTCTTTGCGCTCTAGAATTCCCATTTTTGACACTCGTGTAGTTAATGACTAATGGTCATTTTATACGTATGAGTTTAGAAAAAAGTTCTATCCCCTTCAACTTTTTTTCTCAACCGATCTTCGAGCAATCATTAACAGGGTTGGGACTCCGGCTGCTCCCCGTTCGCACGCCGGAAGTCATTGGAAATTAAGGTTTTCTGAGCTTTTGCCTTTCGGGCGAAAAATGAATACTATTTGCTCAAATGAGCAGCCTGCGTTACAAAATCGGTTTTAGCTACTTCCTTCTGGTTTGCGTAACCCTCGCCTCGAGCGTCGTGGCCCTCTATAATTTCCTGGAGTTCCAGGGCTCTGTTGGCCAGATGATGCGCGAAAACTACCAGGGTGTTCTCGCTGCGCAGCAGATGTCCAAAGCACTGGACCAGCAACAGCAGGCTCAGGAAGCCCTAATCTATGTCAGCGTACTACTTCCGATCGGTGGGGAGCCTGTGCAGACAAGCTGGAAGGATGAGTTGACCTCGGCACGCGGTGTCTTTGTAAAAAACCGCGATGATTTTATCCTTTCCTATCGCACGGCGACTGAAAGCGTTCTGGTCGCTCCGAAGCCACCGGTCCTCGATAGCATTTTCGTAGCCTACACGACATATCTTGGGAACTCCGATTCACTCTTCAAGATACTTGAAGCACGGAGCAGGCGGGGGGCCGCGCGAACCTTTCATGAAAGGACTCTGAGGCCGGTCGTGCAAACGCTGAAAGGAGAGTGCTCTCGCTTCCTTCAGTTCAATCAAGAGGCGATCGTCTCCGCAGACAAAAGGGCCAGAGAAGCCTCAAACAGCGCAGCGTTTGCCGTGCTCTTCACTTCGATCTTTGCGATTGTCCTGATCCTGTTCGCCAGCGTTCAGATTTCCCGGACCATCATCAGGCCGGCGGAGAAGCTGACGGAGGCTGCGCGCAGAATCGGCAAGGGGCAGCTAAATCAAAAAATTGATATTACAACGAACGACGAGATTGGTGAACTTGGCATGGAGTTTAACAAGATGACGGAGCGGCTGAGGACCTATGAAGAGTTGAACATCTCTCAGCTCATCGTCGAGAAAAAGAAATCCGAAGCAATCGTCGCCAGCATCCCGGATCCGGTCATCATGGTGGATGAAGGAAACAAAGTCCTGCTGATGAATCAGGCAGCGAGAAGATTGTTGCAGGTGCATGGCACGGATTGGCAGGGGAAGCCCCTTGGTGAGATCGTTGACAATGATCGCTGGCTGACCCTCTTGAGCGGTAGAGGAGCACGCGCAGACGAAACGGCACAGCAAGACACACTGCTTTCCATTCAGCGGCCGGGACAACAGGCTCTTTATTTTCGCCCCCGCCAAACCACTATTGTTGATGAATCAAGAAACATCCTCGGCGTGGTGATTCTTCTCCAGGATGTAACGCGGTTCAAGAACCTTGATCGCATGAAGTCTGAGTTCATTGCGACGGTATCGCATGAGCTTCGCACGCCGCTGACCTCCATCAACATGGCAGTCGATATCCTGTCACGGGAAGTCCTCGGATCGGTGAATGAGCCTCAACGGGATATGCTTGTGACTGCAAAAGACGACTGCGAGCGGCTCACGAAGCTTGTCAAAGAGCTGCTGGACATGTCGCGTCTCGAATCCGGAAAGTACGAACTGAGGAGTGAGAAAATAAACCTTCGGTCCGTCGTCGAAGAAGCGTTGAAGCCCTTGCGCCTGCAGTTCCGGGAAAAAGGCATTCATCTCGAAACGGAGATTCCGCCCAGCACGCCCGAAGTTCCGGGCGATCAGCAACAACTCTCCTGGGTTGTGGCGAACCTCGTTAGTAACGCACTGCGCTATACGCCGGCTGATGGAACCGTTACCATTCACTCGGATCTTCTTGATGATTCCATACGCGTCTCCGTGAAGGATTCAGGCCGGGGCATCCCTGCGGACGCGGTGGAAGTGATCTTCGATAAGTTTGTCCAGATCAAGCAATCGACGGATGCCATGCCGGGCAGTGTTGGACTGGGGTTGGCAATTGCGAAGGAAGTGGTGGAAGCGCACGGAGGCAGAATCTGGGTCGAGAGCAGTGTGGGGCAGGGGAGTACGTTCTTCTTTACAATTCCGCGATCGGAGAGAAGTTCCGCATGACGCAGCCAATTCCAAAAGTCCTTGTCGTCGATGATGAGCCGAACATCCTGAAAACCATAGGGGTTTGTTTCACCGCGATTGGTTACCAGACGCAGCTGTTCTCAAAGCCGCAGGAGGCACTGGCGGTCTTACACAAGGAAAGCTTCGACCTTGCGTTTGTTGATCTCAAGATGGCGCCAATTGACGGCATGGAGGTGCTCGCGGAGATCAAGAAGTTCTCGCCTGATACAACGGTGATCATCATAACAGCACACGGCTCCATCGACAGCGCCATTGAAGCAGTGAAGCGGGGTGCGTATCACTATTTGCAGAAACCGTTCGATTTCAATGAACTCCAGCTTTTTGCACAGAAGGCCTGGGAATATCACAGGCTGACGCGAGAGGTGAAAGAGCTTCGCAATCAGCTCAATCTGGAGCGGGAAACGGGTGATTTGGTTACCCGCAATCGGGAGATGCTTGCACAGATCGATCTGGCGGCTCGTGTCGCTGACAGCACAATGTCGGTGCTGATTGAAGGAGAGAGCGGTACGGGCAAGGAGCTGTTCGCACACTTTATCCATGAGAAGAGCTCGCGTGCGCCGATGGCGTTTGTGAAGGTAAACTGTGCCGCAATTCCTGAGCAGCTCCTTGAAAGTGAGCTTTTCGGTCACGTTCGTGGCGCGTTCACTGGAGCAGTGAAAGACCGGCAGGGGAGGTTCGAGCTGGCGAACGGTGGAACGATTTTCCTCGACGAGATCGCAGATCTTACACCGGGCATTCAGGGGAAACTTCTTCGAGTGTTGCAGAGCAAAGAGTTCGAGCGTCTCGGCGAGAGTGTGTCGCAGAAAGTCGATGTACGCGTTCTGGCGGCAACAAACAGAAATCTTGAAGAGGCGATGAAAGAAGGAGCGTTCCGAGAAGACCTCTTTTATCGCCTCAACGCCGTTCGGTTGAAGCTCGTACCGCTTCGTGAGCGTCCTGAAGATCTTCCGATGCTCATCCAGCATTTTCTTCAGAAGTATGCGAAAGGCTCGTCTGTCGACCTGGCGCCGGAGGCGATGAAGGCACTTCGTGCCTATCGCTGGAGCGGCAATGTCCGCGAACTCGAACATGTCATTGAGCGATCCGTTCTGCTAGCGCAAAACGGGATGATCGAGCTCTCGCATTTGCCGGAGGAAGTACGGGTGGCGTCGGAGCAGCCGGGCGATACGCGTTCACTCGAAGAGATGGAGAAACTGCACATCAAGAGGGTCCTGCAGCATGCAAAGGATTACGATGATGCTGCGAGAATTCTCGGCATAGATCCAGCAACCCTTTGGCGAAAGAGGAAGAAATTCGGGCTTTAACTTCAGAGCACAATCGTGCGTTTTGCAATACGCCGCAAGCCTTTTAGTGGTAACGGCTTGCAGAGAAAAGACACCGTTTTTTAGGAATGATAGTGCAAAATTCAGTTTCAAGGCCTCTCAGCGAGCCGTAGGGTGTCAGGAAGTCCCTATTCCAGCCTGTTTTTACCCATTTGTGTGGCATAATGATTGCCCATGCCTCTGATGAATAATCAACCAGAGCCCGGCAAAGAACTGGGCGTTCACCCCTAACGCATAATGTGGGAGGCGGTATGGCAGTCAAAGTTACCACAATGAATAATCTGGAAATTGCCGTCATTGAACCGCGTGGATCGCTCATAGGCGGTGAGGAGACGGACGAACTCAAAGCCAAAGCCCGCGATCTGCTTGAGCAGGGGAATCGAAAGTTGGTGTTGGATTTGGGTGGTGTATCGTATATCAACAGCTCGGGAATCGGCGCCTTGGTTGGGATTCACACGATGTATACGAAGGCAGGCGGCAAGATCAAGCTGTGTGAAATGGGTAAAGGTGTTCAGAATGTTTTTGTCATCACGCGTCTGGCGAGCGTCTTCGATCTCGAGGAGACCCGCGACGCGGCAGTCAAAAAGTTCTAGCTACATTTGTTGGTAGTAGTTCACTCACAACATAATCAAAGGAGTAAATATGAAACAAGGTGTATTCATCACGGTCGTTTTGGTGCTCGCGCTGGTAGCGTCGTATTTCATCTTTGCATACGGAATGCCGGACTACATCCAAGCGGGTGGCCCACTCGTCATTGGTTTGATCGCGATGACGATCATGGTCGTCACATTCATCTTCGAGCGTATTTTTTCTCTCCGCAAAGCACAGGGACGCGGTTCGCTCGCAGTGTTCTTGAAGAACGTAACACAGGAAATCAACAAGGGTAACATCGAAGGCGCCATTGCTGCATGCGACAGGCAGCGGGGATCCTGCGCCAACATCATTCGAACGGGCCTGGACAAGTACAAACAGCTCGTTCATGATGGAGATGTCAAGGGTCAGAAGGAAATGATGACAGAAGTTCAACGTGCTATCGAAGAAGCCATGCTGCTTGAAGTACCTCTGCTTGAGAAGAATCTTGTAGCACTGTCGACGATTGCTTCCATTGCCACGATGTGGGGCCTTCTCGGTACGGTGATCGGTATGATTCGCGCATTCCGTGCTATGGCCAAAGGCACACCGGACCCCATTCAGCTTGCTTTAGGTATTTCTGAGGCGCTGATCAATACCGCCGGTGGTTTGATCGCAGCCATTTGTGGTATTCTCGCATACAACTTCTTCACGACAAAGGTCGATAACTTCACCTATATGATTGATGAAGCCAGCTATTCGATCGTTCAGTCACTGGCAGAGAAAGTCCCTGCTGGTAAATCCAAGTAATGTGAGGGCACGCCATGCCAAAAATCAAGAAAAAACGCCTCGGGTTTAAGATTGATATGACGCCGATGGTGGACGTGGCCATGCTGCTGCTCACGTTCTTCATGATGACAACGCAGTTTCGCCCGGATGAGGCAACAGCGATCGAGCTCCCGGCTTCCCACGCTCCGTTCAAGATGCCGGAAACGGATGTCATGATCGTGACGGTGAACAGGGAAGGGCGCACGTTCCTTGGAGTAGATTCCCAGCGCCTCCGCGCCCAGCTGTTTGGCGAAGGCAACAAGCTGAAGCCTGCTGTTGAGGTAGATCGAAAACAGCTGCACGACCTTCTGATTCAAGCCCGAATTTCGAATCCGAAGCTGCGAACGCTTGTCAAGGGGGACAAAGATGCGCCATTTGGTCCAGTTGAGGATATCCTCGATATCCTGCGTCAAGTAAACATAACGAGGTTTAACCTTGTCACTGAAATGGATAAATCCTAATTAATGGAGTCTGTTTATGGCAGCACTAGACAGTGGTGGTGAATCGAAAAGTCATGCTCGCGGAGGAAAGAAGCACAAGAAAAAACGCCGCCTGAGCATTCGAATCGATATGACGCCGATGGTGGACGTGGCTTTTCTGTTGCTGACGTTCTTCATGCTCACGACATACTTCAGCAAACCCCAGACGATGGAGCTGAACCTCCCGAAGGACCAGTCGCCGATCGAGGTTGCCGAATCGAACCTCATGACGCTGCGAGTCGCCTCTGATGGTGCCATTTTCTGGAACATCGGAACGGAGCCTGCCCATCGCGTCGAAATGAAAGAACTGAGAAAGTTTCTGGAGGACAAGAACAAGGAAAATCCGAAACTGATCACGCTTCTGAAGGTCGATCGTGACGGCAAATATAGCATGATGATTAAGCTGATGGACGAAATTGCCATCGCAAAAGTAACACGATTTAGTCTGGCGCCGATGAATGAGTATGACAAGCGCCAGATCCAAAAAGCAAGGGCATCGTAAGGGAAGGAGCATGCCTATGGAACAATTCGACATAAAATACAAAACCGACTACGGTGCCGTTGAGCTCAAGAAGATCTACCAGAAGTACCTGACGATCGCGCTCGTCATCGGACTGGCTTTCCATTTCCTGGGAGTCAGTGCATACTGGGGAGCGATGTATCTTTCGCAGGAGAACGAGCCGAAAGGCACTGTAAAGCTGATTGTCAAGTACAGCGATCTGGGTCCACCACCGTCCATGACGGACGCTATGGCCGCATCTGTTACTGCGGCGACCGCCGGAGTGAAGCCGAGTGTTGGTATCCCGGTTCCTGTTCCTGATGCAGAAGTGAGCCCAGAGCAGACGATCGCGACACAGCAGGAAATGGCTACTCAGACGGCCCCGCTTGATCAGGGTCCCGGCGGTGGAGCAGGAGAGAAGGAAATCAAGATTGAAGAAGATGAAGCTCCTCCGGCAGACTACGTCCCATACGAGAAAGCCCCGGAAGCCGTGAAGCAGATTCAGCCGAAGTATCCTGATCTTGCCACGCGTGCCGGTCTGGAAGGCACCGTGTGGGTGAAGATTTGGGTCGATAAGGAAGGAAAGCCGAAGAAGGCGGTTGTACAGAAGAGTGATGCTGAAATCTTCAACGAGCCTGCAACGTCAGCAGCCATGCAGTGGATCTTTACGCCGGCAATGATGAAGAACGGCCCGGTTTCGGTATGGGTCTCGATTCCATTCCGGTTCAAGCTGCAGGGGAAGTAACAGAAGAAGAGCGCTGGATGGCGCTTGCATCGATTTGGCCGTTGGTGAGATCGCGTTTCCCGAGTTGACAATGTACTGGTTGACGATGTGTCAGGAATCAACGACACAAAAAGGGAAGGAGCACACTCATGGAACAACTCGATGAACGACGCAAACTGGAGTATGGTGCGCCCGAGCTGAAAAAACTCCAGATGAAGTACTCAACATTCGGGCTGGTTCTTGCATTGACGCTTCACTTCCTTGGTGCCGGAGCGTACTGGGGATCGGTCGCTTTGATGGGCAATGAGAAGTATGTTACGATCAGGGCCCACGAGATCTCGTACAGTATGATTCAGTTGCCTTCTCCTCTGGGGCTGATAACGACACCGGATGCGAGTCCGGGCGAATCGAAAACACGCGTGGGAATTCCGGTTCCTGTTCCTGACTTGAAGGCGGATCCGGAAGTGACGATTCCAAGGCAGACGGATCCAGTCCCGGCGCCGGTTTCAGGCGACCAGGGTCCTGTGTCAGGCGGTGGAAGGTTGATCGAAATTGATCCGAACGAACCTCCGCCCCCGTTTGTCCCGTTCGAGATAGCGCCCGAGCCCGTAAAGCAGGTTCAGCCGAAGTATCCTGATCTTGCGATGCGAGCCGGTTTGGAAGGCACTGTGTGGGTGAAAATCTGGGTCGATCGGGGCGGAAGACCGAGGAAGGCGATTGTTCAAAAGAGCGATGCCGAGATCTTCGACCAGCCAGCGACAGACGCAGCAATGCAATGGATATTCACGCCGGCAATGATGAAGAACGGCCCGGTATCAGTATGGGTCTCGATTCCATTCCGGTTCAAGCTGCAGGGGAAGTAAGCGTTGAAATTGGCTGATGTCTCAACGATCGTGGGCTATGGCATGTCGGGGATCATGGGCGTCGCAGGGGTTTTCGTCCTCAGTGGCGTTCTGATGAGCCAGGGTGTGTCAACGCAGATTCGGATTATTTTTGGGCTTGTGCTCGTTCTTTATAGTGTATATCGTTTTATGATGACACGGACGCGCTCAAAACAAGCTGAAAGCCCTGAAGAATGAAATCCGCGATCCTGTTCTCAGTCATTGCTGTTCTCAGTTTTGCTGGATGTACGAAGCGGCAGGGGTCAGATATTCGAAGCGGGACAGTGCATGTCTTGGCGACGGAATCACACCTGCCGCTCGTACAGCAATTGGTGTTTGATTACCGCAGCGTCTATCCTGGGGTATCAGTGACAGCCTCTGGAACGTCGACGAGGGGCGCGATCGTCGAGATGGTTAATGGCAATGCGCATTGCATCATGGTTGATCGCCGGTTGAACGATGAAGAGCGGCAGGCTGCACAAAAAGCCGAGATTAACATTGGTGAAACAGAGGTTGCGCGCGATGCACTGATTGTTCTCGTTCATACTCAGAACAAAGTGACGTCGCTTTCGACAGCAGAGTTGGGCTCGATTCTGTCGGGGCAGACCACTTTGTGGAGTAAGTTTCCCGGTTCGAAGCTGAATGGTGCTATCGAACTGTGCCTGACAGGCAGAAATTCAGGCCTGTATGAAATGGTGACGCGCAACTTCTTCACGATCCAGAAAGACGTGCCGCTTGCGGCCGTCGCCGCGTCACAAGATAGTGTTCTACAATATGTCGCCGCAAACCCGGAAGCGCTGGGGATCGTCTCATTCGCTGTCTGGAAGGACACGACACAATCCGCCTCTCAACGCTGGAAAAAGAATGTCCGAACCGTCGACCTTCTGGCGCCGGACGTGGACGGGGTGATAACCGCGGTGAAAGCAACGCAGAGAAGCATTTTCGATCGGGTCTATCCGTTGACGTATTCTCTCTATATCTACACATCTGAGAAGACGCCGGGAGCGGCGTACGGGTTCAGCACATTTGTTGCCGGAGATATTGGACAAAGAGATTTTTTGTACGCTGGACTCGTTCCCAAAACCATTCCTTATCGGACTATTCAACTCACACAGGAGTAGGTGTAGGATGAAAAAGCTCGTAGCTAGTGTCATCGTCTTATGTATCGTGTTTGTGTCGGGGCTCTCCGCACAGGCGCAGATCGACAATGCAAAAGAGCTGCTCAAACAGGGCAAGGCGAAGGAAGCCATTGGTCTTCTCCGTCAGGCGCTTGAGACCGCGCCAAGGAATATGGACGCGTGGCAAACGCTCGCGCAGGCATACCTGAAAGTCTCGAACAACGATTCGGCGAAGATCGCAGGTCAACGGATGATCTCGATTGATGAGAAGAACTACAATGGATATCTGATCGTCTCAAAGATTGAAGAATCGCAGAAAGACGTCAAGGGTGCATATACGACACTGACGACTGGTCTCCAGGAAAAGAAGGGAGAAGCACAACTCCTGATCGCTCTTGGAGGGTTGCTGCTGCGTGCAGATTCCGTCGACCGGGCTATCGTTGTCCTGACGCAGGCAAAGGAAGCCTCTCCCAATTCTGCCGTCATCTATGACAACCTCGGAGATGCTTACAACAAGCAGGGGGTTCCCGCATTTGCTATTACCCAGTACGAGAAATCTATCGAGTTGGATTCCATGAAGGCAGAGATCTATATCAAACTGGGCAAGCTCTACTATAAAGAGCGCAGGTACAACGATGCAGCGAAGGCATATGCCCGTGTTGTGACCCTGGATCCAAGCAACAAAGAGATCTTGCTGGAGCTTTGCAAGATGTACATGGCATCCAGGCCGAAGCAATATGACAACGCTGCGAAATACTTGAAATTGTATACACAGCGTTTCCCGAAGGAAATCGAACCGTGGGGAATGTACACCGAGGCATTGTTCAACCTGCGCCAGTTCCCCGAGGCACTCGATGCAGCGGGTCAGGTCCTGAAGGCCGATCCGAAAAACGGAAAGGCGCTCCGTTACCAGGCCACCTCATTGTTTGTTCTCAAAAAGTACAAGGAAAGCGTCGACTCGTTTAAGAAACTGCAGGCAGTCGATACGATGAAGGTGGACGATTACATGAGATTGGGCGATGCCAACATGGAGCTCAAGCAAACTCAAGCCGCGGTCATCGCATATGAAGAAGTGCTGAAGCTTGATCCGAATAAGAAGGACGTGTTCAACAAGGCCGCAGCGGCTTTCATGTCAGACGGCAAATATGCTCAGGCGGCTGCCTTGTTCCAAAGAAGGTTCAGCATCGATTCCTCATCGGCTGCGCTTAGCTCATATCTGAATTATGCCGGCTGCAAGATCGCATTGAAAGAATACGACTCAGCGCGCATTGCTTACCGCACTTTTATCAGTAAGCGCCCTGACTATCCACCGGCCTGGTTAGGCCTTGCGCATGCATTGCTGCTGCAGTCACCCGATTCGCTGCAACGGGCCAAGGTCGCATACGAAGAATGGCTGAAGCTGATTCCTCCCGCGGAAGAGGCGAAGTACAAGAAAGATCTCGCAGAAGCGCATAAGAATATCGGTGTCGCGTTCCTTGTGGATAAGAAATATGAACAAGCTATTGCTCCGTTGAAGAAATCGTTGCAATATAATGACACAGATGCTGATACGCACCTCCGGCTGGGCCAGGCTAACGCAATGCTGGGCAACAAGGAGGAGGCAATCAAGGAATACCAGAAGGCGTTTAAACTCGACCCGAAGAACAAAGACGCCAAGAAAGGTCTCGAGCTGCTCGGTATTCCTGTAGATTAATCCATAAGGACTTTCATAGAAGGGAATTTGTGTATGGCAGAACAAGAAGCTGGACAGAAAAAAGAAGGACCTGTGACCGGATATTATGTTTTCATGGGTCTGGTTCTTGTAATATTGGTGATCATCGTAGGATACGTAGTTCATTCATATCTTGTCGGTTGAGAGAACAAACTAACACCGCATCTCACAAAGAAAGGACGCATACGATGAAGCACAGATTGCTCGGCATTGTCGCGATCGTGGTGCTGGGGCTGATGGGCTGCAATAAGAAGGAGCCTCTACCCCCAATCACAAACTGGGACAGGAATCAGGATCCGTATTTCAAGGTCCAGTTCGACTATCCGAAAGGATGGTTCAAAGGAGGGGAATCTGGAAAGATGACCTTCACATCCACCGAAGCAGCCGTAGGCAAGTTCTTCGATCCTACCTCCAAGGAAGCACCGGATGGTGCTCAGATCCTTGTGAGCTATGAAAAAGAAGACACGCTGAAGACGCTGGAAGGCTTTGTTCAGGATGAGCGAACTGATTTGGGCGCTTCTGGTTTCGACCTGAAGCCTAGCGAGCCCGCCACTGTCGATGGCACGCCTGCATTGAAGTTCAGCTACAGCGGGCGATACAATGACAAGACAGTCATCGCTGCGACGCGTGTCTTCCTTCTGAAGGATTCGGTTCTTTACAAGGCGACATTCTGGGGCTTCAACGATTACTTCGAGCCGTACAAGGCTGCCATCGATACGTTCATTTCAACCGCCCGGCTGCCGAGGGCCAAGGGTGTTAAGGTCGACGAATCCATTCCTTCGTCAACCTATGAGAATCTGAAGAACGATATCCTGGAAATCGCATACCCAAGCAATTTCAACCCTGTGCAGCCAGCGCCAAAGGGAGAAGTAACCTTCACGCTGATGCTTCAGGGATACCGGAATGACTCGAACATCCTTATCGATGTGCGTCCGGCAAAGAAGCTCACGCTTGAGAAAGTTATCGAGCAGAACACGAAGTTCTACAAACCGACATCGACTGGCCAGGCGACTCTCGACGGCAACAAGTCTACCTACCTGAGCTACTCGACGACGAAAGACGTTGCAAGCAGGGCTTATTTCGTGGTCAAAAATGATAAGATTTATCGCATCATCATCAACTATTATAAGCCCTCGGAGAAGGATTTCCTTCCTGCCTTCGAAAAATCTGTTGCGTCACTTCGCATAAAGTAGTACCATATGCCGGATTCATCGGGAAAGCCGGGGCCCGAAAGTGCCTCGGCTTCCTTATTTTAAATCCGGATACATACGTTGTCTCAAGACTCCTCTGATATCTCACACTCTCATTCGGGTGTTACCCGACTAGCAACCAGCCGACCTCGTGTCTTAGGCTGGATGCGCAGCGCCGCCATCCTTGATGGTGACTGGGGAACAAGCGTTGCGTACGTCATGGGCATCGGATTTGCCCTGGCCGGCTACGGCAGTTTCTGGCATCTCTCCGCAATGATGGCGCTGACGTCCCTCGTGGCCATCAATTACATCACGATCTGCCATCTCTATCCCAACGGCGGAGGTGTGTATAGCTCCGTCTACCACAGATCGAAACTTCTGGCTGTTGTCGGAGCCCTTCTTCTTGGCGCGGACTACATCGTAACAATGGCGCTTTCGGTGCTCGATGCGTGCCACTACTTTGGGCTCGAGAACCCTGTATTCTGGGCGATCGTTGTCATCCTCGCCATCGGGGTGCTCAACTGGTTTGGACCGAAGCACTCAGGCGGGTTGGCGCTTCTCATCACAGCGTTCACACTTGTTACACTTTTTGTCGTCATCGTCGCATCTGCACCTACTGCAGTCACATCCGCCAGGATCGATCCCCCACAAGGCAGCCTGTTCCACAACTGGGGGATTTTCACCGGCTTCATCCTGAGTCTCTCCGGTATCGAGGCGATCTCAAACATGACGGGCCTGATGAAGGACCCGACACGTGATTCACGGAAGGCGATCCTCGCCATTCTCGCAAAGGTTCTGATTGTCAACGCGTTCCTGGGCTTGGCGATGCTCGCCATCAAAGGGCTGAATCCTGGTGACCACCTGGAAGACATGATTCGGTTCCTGGCAGAGCACTATGTAAGCCAATGGTTCGGTCTGGTCATTGCTGCATCGCTTGGTGTGCTGCTGATTTCGGCGGGCAATACTGCGCTCAACGATCTGATCTCCATCCAGTTCCTGATGTCGGTAGACCGCGAGCTTCCTTCTTCCTTGAGAATCCTCAACCGCCACGGTGTCCCGATCGTCCCGCTGGCTGTCGCAACATTGGTACCTGTCGTTGTTTTGCTTCTGATTGGAAATGTCGAAATGCTCGCCCACCTGTATGCCATCGGCCTGGTTGGGGCGATGACGATTAATCTCGGTTCGACAGCCACTGACAGAAGTATCAAACTGAAATCGATGGTTCGCGGATTCATGATGGTTTCGGCAACGGTTCTTCTCCTTATCGAAGTCTCAATTGCAGTCAACAAGAATCAGGCGGCGATCTTTGCATCCACCATCCTGGTCGTTGGGCTCGGAGCACGTGCAATTGCGAAACAACGAGTCAGAGTCCTGCCGCCGCTGCCCGAGGTTGTGCCGGTGCCCGCTATCCAGCCGGCTCGACGGACGAGGCCCATTCCGAGCATGCGGTATCTTCTCGCTGTCAAGGATCTGAACGAAAAGCTCCTCAAGTTTGCACTCGAGGAGGCGAAGGCGCGCAATGCGTTCCTCTTTGTCCTCCGCGTCAAGGAAATTGCGGTCGGCGCCCTGCCTGCCCAACTCGAGATGCCCACCAACGGGCAGGAGCAGGCGATCGAGCGAATATGCACCGAAAGCGGCGTGGACTACCGGTCGATCCAGATTCCGAGCTACGATGTCGGTTATACAATTGCCGAGCAGGCTGCGACGTTCGGCGTCGAGCGCGTCATCATTGGAGCACAACAACGCAGCAGGCTCGAATACGCACTCAAGGGAAGCGTCATGCGAGCCCTCAGCAATCTTCTGCCGGAAGACGTTCAGCTCGTCATCTTCGGCGGTTGATTCCTGCACGTTCGCTCACCATCCGCACTCCGCCCACCAATTTCCTCTTGGACATTCGCACAATAATTGTTATTGTTTGCAAAGTTTTGATTCTGCTTTCAACACAATACTTCTTGAACTGACCCTGGTGCTGCCCAGTCCTTGGGCTGAAAGATTCGCGTTCGTTCCATCGCTGTCTAAATTGTCATATCCCCACCATCAAAGCGGGACACGGAATGGCGATTCAAATCTTTCGCAGAAAAACGCTCGACCGCATTGCTGAAGACGCGGAGCGTTCAACAGAAACCCATCTCAAACGTACTCTGGGAGCTGTCGATCTCATCTCGCTTGGCATCGGTGCGATCATCGGCACCGGCATCTTTGCTATTATCGGCACTGCTTCCGCGGGAGGTCCGAGCCACCTCGGTGCCGGCCCCGGTGTCATGCTCTCCTTCATCATCACTGCCATTGCGTGCGCGTTTTGTGCACTCTGCTATGCGGAGTTCGCTGCCCTTGTTCCGATAGCCGGGAGCGCATACACGTATTCGTATGCAACGCTCGGTGAGATTATTGCCTGGATCATTGGGTGGGACCTGATTATCGAATACGCGGTTGGCAACGTGGCGGTGGCGATTGCCTGGGCAGCATATTTTCATCAACTCTTTGTTGGACTGGGCGTGCATATCCCCGCCTGGCTTGCTGTGGATTATCGTTCGGCCCACCAGGCGGCGGAGGCAGTTGTGGCGGCTGGAGGATCCATTTCCCTCGACCTTGCGCTCCCATTTGAAGCGTGGCAGACTCATCCCACGATTCTAGGTATTCCAGTGATTTTCAATTTCCTTGCCATCGGAATCGTCGCCGCCGTGACGTGGATTCTTGTCATCGGCATCAAGGAATCCTCCCGCGCAAACAACATCATGGTTGCGCTGAAACTTGTCATCCTGCTGTTTTTCATCGGAGTCGGAGCGTTCTACGTCAAGCCGGCGAACTGGACCCCCTTCATGCCCAACGGTTTTGCAGGTGTGTGGA
Organism: Bacteroidota bacterium; assembly: GCA_049522195.1. Taxonomy (GTDB): domain Bacteria; phylum Bacteroidota; class Ignavibacteria; order UBA10030; family UBA10030; genus UBA9647. Next base: position 14,681 of record JBEKOB010000008.1, on the reverse strand, counting down.
CTGGGGCGAGCCTCATCTTCTTCGCGTTCATCGGGTTCGATGCTATCTCCACTGCCGCTGAAGAATGCAAAAATCCGGGAAGGGACATGCCGATCGGCATCATCGGCTCGCTGGTGGTGTGTACTGTCCTCTACATTGCGACAGCAGCTGTTCTCACCGGCATTGAGCCGTGGAATCAGCTCGGCGTTGCTGATCCGCTTGCGGCAGTTTTTGCTCGCCTTGGTCTTGACTGGGCGGCGGGTATCGTTTCGCTTGGCGCCGTGATTTCGATGACTGCTGTCTTGCTCGTCTTCCAGCTTGGTCAGCCGCGGATCTTCTTCTCGATGTCGCGTGATGGGTTGTTGCCGAAATATTTCGCCAAGGTGCATCCGAAGTACCAGACACCGCACGTGACAACCATTTGGACTGGCGTCGTTGTCGCTGCCGTCGCATCCATCGCCAATATCAATGAAATTGTTGAACTCACGAACATTGGGACGCTGTTCGCCTTTGTGCTTGTCTGTGCCGGGATCATCATCTTGCGCTACACCGATCCGGATCGCCCGCGGGTTTTCAAAACGCCCCTGGTCCCATGGGTGCCGCTACTCGGCATCGCAATGTGTTTCTACCTGATGATGGGGCTCCCGCTCATCACCTGGATCCGTTTCGGCGTTTGGCTTGTCGTGGGTATGGTGCTCTACTTCTCCTACGGGTTCTGGAAAAGCAGGATGAGGTTATATAAGGAGGGGGCATCGAAATGAGCGCGTCCCCCACGCCTGAAGTCCGGGAATCGGGTCATCCTCAGCTGTTGAGAGTCCTTGGCTTGCGCGAAGGTATCGCAATCCATATGGGGGTGATCATTGGGTCGGGTATCTTTATCGTTCCCGCCACAATCGCTGGTCATCTTCAGGCGATGGGTCCGATCATCCTCGTCTGGGTTGTGGCAGGCATGCTGACGCTCTTTGGTGCTTTGACGCTGGCGGAGCTGAGTTCTGTCCTGCCGCAAGCAGGGGGACCGTACATCTATCTTAAGCACAGCTTTGGGCGTGTGTGGGGATTCCTCTTCAGCTGGAACGACTATTTCATCAACAAGGCTGGCTCGGCTGCAGCGATCGCGGTCGCCTTCTCAACGTATCTTGGCTATTTCATTCCCGCCCTCAATCCTGCAAACACCATGCTGAAAGGGGAATGGTCTCTCTTCGGCCATTCGATGGAGTTCTCGTTTGGATGGATCCAGATCGTCGCGATTGCGACTATAGCACTTGTGACCTACATAAATGTGCGCGGAGTGAAGTTTGGCGGCTGGGTGATGGATATTTTCACAACAGCGAAGGTGGTTGCCCTGGTGGGACTTATCCTGGCAGTCGTATTTTCGGGGAAGGGGAGCGGTTCAAACTACCTTCCATGGTGGCCCGAACAATGGAACAGCCACATGACGGCGGCATTCGGATTGGCAATGATTTCGGCCCTCTGGGCGTACGATGGCTGGATTGACGTCACGCTTACAGCCGGCGAGTTCAAGAATCCGCAGCGCAATGTGCCGATGTCGCTCTTGTTCGGGACGCTGGCCGTTATTGTGCTCTACCTTTCTGCGAATCTTGCCTTCGCGTATGTCATCCCGATTCAATCCATGTCCGGATCCCCGCGCATTGCTGCGGATGTCGCACAAACAGTTCTCGGCCCAATCGGTGCTTCGCTGGTCGTCGTCGGAATTTTGTGCTCAACGTTCGGCACTACAAACGGAATGTTGCTGGGGGGGCCGCGCTCCGTCTACGCGGCCGGAGCAGACGGCGCGTTTTCCAAATCGTTTGGAAAAGTCCATCCCCAATACCACAGCCCGTACATTGCAATCATCTCGCTCGGCGTTTGGGGATCCCTCCTCACCTTCAGCGGAACCTATGACCAGATCACTTCCTACGTTGTCTTTGGATCGTGGGCCTTCTATGCATTGACGGCCGTGAGCGTGATCATCCTGCGGCGCAAGATGCCAAACGCGAACAGGCCTTACAAAGCATGGGGTTATCCGTACGCAACGCTCCTGTTTGTGGCGATTGCCACCTGGTTCATCTACAACACCCTGGTGGAGGATACGAGGAACGCCGTGATCGGCATTGTCCTTCTTCTCGTGTCTCTTCCATTCTATTACTATTGGACACGCAACTCAAAGCCAGTCGACAGCGCGGAAGAAACAACATCGTCCCAATAAATGCTGCAGTGTGCATCACCTCAGATGAGTGAGTCACGATGAAGCTTCCAAAACTATCATTGACGCAATGGATTTTTGTCGGAATGGCATCCGGCCTGCTCATCGGCTGGCTCGCTCCCGAGTTTGCCGTCAATCTGCGCCCGTTCAGCACCATCTTTCTCCGCCTCATCAAATCGATTGTCGCTCCCCTCATTTTCTCTACTCTGGTAGTTGGAATTGCAGGACACGGTGACCTGAAACAGGTGGGAAGGATGGGAGTGAAGGCGATTGTGTATTTTGAAGTTGTGACAACACTTGCTCTCATCATCGGCCTTGTCGTTGTCAACGTTATCAAGCCGGGGGTCGGAGCAACACTCCATGCGGCGGAAGGTTTGGGTGATCTCGTTGCGAAGAAACAGACGTTTGGAGATGTTCTCACTCATGTCTTTCCGCAGAGTTTTTTTGAGGCCGCGGCGAATGGGGAGATATTGCAGGTGGTGGTGTTCACGCTGATATTCAGCATCGCTCTCGCCATGGTTCCGAAGGAAAAACGGGAAATCATCCTGCAGTTCTGTGATTCACTGGCTGAAACGATGTTCAAGTTCACCAACATCGTCATGAAGTATGCGCCGGTCGGAGTCGCCGCTGCGATTGCTGTGACAGTCGGGAACAAAGGACTTTCAGTTCTCATCAACCTTGGCCTCCTGGTGATGTCACTCTATATCGCGCTGATCATCTTCGTTGTCTTTGTGTTCGGCGGTGTTGCGCTGATGTTCAGAATTCCGATACGCAAGTTCTTCAACGCCGTGAAAGAACCGGCCCTCATCGCCTTCTCAACAACGAGTTCCGAAGCAGCTCTTCCGAAAGCAATGCTGGCGATGGAAGCGCTTGGTGTTCCGCGGCGCATTGTCTCGTTCGTCATCCCTACCGGGTACAGTTTCAACCTTGACGGATCGTCGCTCTATCTCTCGCTCGCGGCGATGTTCATTGCTCAGGCAGCCGGGATGGATCTTTCCATCGGCCAACAATGTGTCATCGTGTTGACGCTGATGCTGACGAGCAAAGGTGTCGCAGGTGTTTCGCGGGCCGCGCTTGTTGTTCTTGCCGGCACACTGGCCAGCTTTGGCTTGCCCCTGGAGGGAGTCGCGGTGCTCCTCGGTGTGGATCAACTGATGGACATGGGAAGGACGATGGTCAACGTCATCGGAAACTGTCTCGCAACTGTGGTTGTTGCCCGATGGGAAGGGGAATTCAAACCGGCCGCTTAGAGGAAGCGGATCCGACGTAAACATTCCTAATTTTGGGATTTCGACTTGCCAAAGTATTTTGTAAATTATTCCTACCTACTTTACGATTAACCTCCCTAAGAACACCAGTAGTAAGAAAGGATACAGAGGGATTTATGGAATTGTATCTCGTTCTTGGCATTAGTGTCCTCGGGCTTCTTTTTGCGTTGTACCTGCTACGCGATGTGATGCGACGCGATGTTGGAACCGAGCGGATGAGAGAGATCTCCGACGCTATCAAGGCCGGCGCTGAAGCATTCCTACGGCGACAGAACCGCACAATCGCCGTTCTTGCCATCGCGCTAGCGGCTCTTATCTACGTTCTGTATGCGTTTGTCCGAACTCCTACGATTCACGATCCTGCTGCTCCTGCCGCGCTAGCATTCTGGACGACGCTCTCATTTGCTCTCGGGGCGACCTGCTCTGTCGCTGCCGGATACATGGGAATGTGGATATCGATTCGGAGCAATATTCGGACTGCATCCGAAGCTCTGAAAGGAATCAACGGTGCTCTCCAGACAGCCCTTCGCGGCGGTGCAGTGTCGGGGTTCTTTGTGGTCGCGATGAGTTTGCTCGGTGTTGCCGGGCTTTTCGCCATTGTCAATTACTATGACGTGACGAAAGACCTTTCGAAGATCCCGCTTCTCATTGTCGGATATGGATTTGGAGCGAGCTTCGTTGCTCTGTTCGCCCAGCTTGGTGGCGGAATCTACACGAAAGCAGCCGATGTCGGCGCCGACCTTGTGGGCAAAGTGGAGGCGGGAATTCCGGAAGACGATCCACGCAACCCGGCCGTCATTGCCGACCTCGTCGGTGACAATGTCGGGGATTGCGCAGGTCGTGGTGCAGACCTTTTTGAATCGACTGCCGCCGAAAACATCGGCGCAATGATTCTGGCTGCCGGGCTCTACATGTCAAATACAAGCTATTTTGTGAGCCACGGCATGTCGATGATCAGTGTTCTCCTGTTTCCGCTTGTCGCTCGTGCGTTTGGAATTATCGCATCAGCTGTCGGAATACTCGTCGTTAAGACGAACGAACAGGAAGATCCAATGCAAGCTCTGAACCGCGGATACTACGTTGCGGCGGGACTTGCGATGATCGGGTTCTTCTTTGCCTCGCGCTGGCTGCTTGGAAGCGAATATTACTTCAACTTCTTCCTGTGCGGCGTCATCGGCGTGCTGACGTCGATAGCGTTCGTGTATATCACCCAGTACTACACCGACTATACACACCGTCCCGCTATCTTTATAGCGGAAGCTTCTCAGACCGGACCAGCAACAACGATCATCGCAGGACTGGCGGTTGGCATGGAATCGACGGGATTACCGGTGCTCGTTATTGGCACTGCGATTGTTTCGACCTATTTTCTTGGGCAGTTTTCGGGTTTGGCGCACGCAGGATTGTTTGGGACAGCTGTTGGCACCATGGGCATGTTGGGAACAGCCGCATACATCCTTGCGATGGATACGTTCGGACCGATCACGGACAACGCTGGCGGCATTGTTGAAATGAGCCAGCAGTCCGAGGAAGTCCGTAAGAAAACAGACCGTCTTGATGCGGTTGGCAACACGACCAAAGCGTTGACAAAAGGATATGCCGTAGGCTCAGCCGGACTGGCAGCCTTTCTTCTGTTCAGCGCATTCTTCGATGAAGTACGTAATTACGGATTTGATCTGCGCGCCATCGACTTGTCGAAACCAGCAGTGTTCGTCGGTGCGATGTTCGGAGCGATGCTCGTGATGCTCTTTTCTTCGCTGGCCATCCGCGCAGTAGGGCGGGCGGCATATGCAGTTATCAATAATGTCCGCGAGCAGTTCAGGAACAATCCTGGCATTATGCAGGGAACGTCGAAGCCTGACTACGGGCAGTGCGTTGATATTGTGACGAAATCGGCGTTGAAGGAGATGGTTCTTCCCGGTCTCCTGGTTGTCTTCATGACACTTGCAGTTGGAATTGGATTCCGCTGGCTCTACGTGCTCACAGGCAGCCCGGTTGACGGAGCGACGGGCGCAGAAGTGATTGGAGGCTATCTGATGGTGGCCACGATCACGGGGATTCTGATGGCCTTGTTCATGAACAACGGTGGTGGTGCATGGGACAACGCAAAGAAGCTCATTGAAACCGGAATGTTCGGTGGCAAGCGGTCGGAAGCTCACAAAGCTGCGGTGGTCGGCGATACGGTGGGTGATCCATTCAAAGATACAGCAGGTCCATCACTCCACGTGCTGATCAAACTGTTAAGCACGCTCACGCTGGTTCTCGCACCCCTGTTCATCTAAGCCAGCAACTTTTCGACGATATGAATTGCGAAAGCCGTCCCGGGAGTCACTCGGGGCGGCTTTGCTGTTTGCAGAGGCACTATTCGCTTGTTTCCGAGTGCAAAAACAATTAGAATTGAAAACGTCGTAGTTCTCCCTCTTGGAATCCGCTTTTTCACCAACAAAAGGAGGTTTGTCGCATGAGTAATCAGGATTCTGCGTTGTCTCGACTCTTGGTCACGAAGCCGCTCGACGCCCTGCTTCGTGAGTCACAGGAGAGTGGTGAGCACTCACTGAAGCGAGTTCTTGGCCCTGTCAACCTCATCACGCTCGGCATCGGAGCCATCATCGGCGCTGGCATTTTTGTGCTTACAGGCTCCGCGGCCGCGAATTACGCAGGACCCGCAATCGTTCTTTCATTTGTGTTGGCAGGCATTGCCTGCGTTTTCGCGGGTCTCTGCTACGCAGAATTCGCTTCGCTGATACCGATTGCAGGATCGGCATACACCTATGGGTACGCAACTCTGGGGGAGCTTTTTGCCTGGATTATCGGCTGGGACCTCATACTGGAGTACGCGTTTGGTGCTGCTACCGTTGCGTCGGGTTGGAGTGGCTACCTCCTCAGTTTCTTGAATGACTTCGGTATTCACATACCGCCGCAGCTTACGGGTGCGCCGGGTACCGCCTTGGTTTGGTACCAGGATAACTGGCAGCACTTTGACCGCATCAAAGCTACACTGGAAACGTCACTGACCGCCGACCAAATTGCCCAGCTTCCACACATGGTGGCATCATTCAACCTCGTGGCATTCCTTGCGATCCTGGGCATCACGACCATATTGGTGATCGGCATCAAAGAATCAGCAAACTTCAATTCCGCAATTGTCATCGTCAAGCTCGCCATTGTGATGATCTTCATCGGCATCGTTGGTTACTTTGTGTTCACTCATCCTGATGAAACGATTACGAAGAACTGGAAGCACTTCATTCCCCCCAACCTTGGCGAGTTCGGAAAATTCGGTTGGTCTGGCATCGCTCGGGCTGCAAGCGTTATTTTCTTCGCTTATATCGGATTCGATGCTGTTTCGACGGCGGCACAGGAAGCAAAAAATCCGCAGAAGGACATGCCGATTGGTATTATGGGATCGCTGTTCATATGCACCATTCTCTATATTGTTGTTGCGGGTCTTCTGACTGCTGTTGTTCCATACACCAGCCTCAACGTATCCGATCCAGTGGCTGTTGGTATCGATGCGACTGGAATCAAGTGGGGTGGATTCCTGGTAAAACTTGGAGCGATCTTTGGCCTTGGAACCGTCATGTTGGTGATGATGCTTGGCCAGTCCCGCGTGTTTTATTCAATGGCTCATGACGGCCTGCTGCCAAAATGGGCCGGCGAAGTGCATCCGCGCTTCCGGACACCGTGGATCTCAACGATGATCGTGGGAGGATTTGTGGCGTTCTTCGGAGCCCTTCTGCCGATCAATGTTCTCGGAGAACTGGTGAGCATCGGCACGCTCCTGGCATTCGTCATAGTCTGTGCGGGTGTGTGGCTTCTTCGAAGACGAAGACCGGATCTCGCTCGGCCGTTCAAGACCCCTTGGGTCCCGTTCGTCCCAATCATGGGCATAGTGGTTTCATCGGCGCTCATGTTGTTTCTGCCACTGGATACATGGCTTCGACTTATCATATGGCTTGTCATCGGATTGACGACCTACTTCTCGTACGGCAGATACCATAGTAAACTTGCGAAGGGGCTTGAGAGCCGGAGCAGACTCATTGTCTTTGGTGCAGCGCTGAACATTGTCTCTTCTCTCACGGCTATCTGGGCGTATTCCTACATTGAGACTCACAAGCTCGTTGCAGAACAAACTGCGACACTCGACTTTGCCAAGTCGACGCTCTATGTTACTGCTGGTGTCCTTGCAATTGGCGTCGTATTGATGATCGTTGGATCGGTTCGCAAGAAATGATTCGGGCAGATGATAAGACCACGACGGCAACGTCGCGCGAATTCAAGCACGGACTCGGACTGCTCGATTCGACGATGATCGTTATCGGGTCGATGATCGGATCGGGAATCTTCATTGTTAGTGCCGATATCGCGCGGACCGTGGGCTCTCCCGGGCTTCTCCTGCTTGTTTGGCTTATCACAGGTCTCATTACCATTACCGGCGCGCTCAGCTATGGTGAGCTCGCCGGCATGATGCCTCACGCAGGCGGGCAGTACGTCTATCTGCGTGAGGCATATAATCCACTCGTTGGCTTTCTGTACGGGTGGACCTCGTTTCTCGTTATTCAAACCGGCACCATTGCCGCGGTAGCCGTTGCCTTCGCACGATTCACGTCAGTCTTGATCCCTGGCCTCGGCGAAAACCGGATTCTCCTCGAGATCCTTGGCCTGCGCATTTCAGCAGCGCAGGTGGTCGCCATTGTCTGTATCGCGTTCCTGACGTTCGTTAATTCACGGGGTCTGCGCGAAGGGAAGATTGTCCAGAATATTTTTACGATTGCAAAGACAGCTGCGCTCATTGGGTTGATTCTTCTCGGTATTCTCGTGGGACGCAACGCCCATGCAATTGACACGAATCTGGCAAACTTCTGGGCAGCAACGTGGACACATGTCTCGAGCGGCAAGATTGTCTCGGTGGAATCTCTCTCGGGATTGATGTTGCTCGCCGCCATCGGAACGTCGATGGTGGGATCTCTCTTCTCGAGCGATGCCTGGAACAACATTACGTTTACGGCAGGTGAAGTGATCAATCCGAAGCGGAACATACCGCTGAGCCTCGTGCTTGGGACCGGAGTGGTGACAGTTCTCTATCTGCTTGCAAACGTCGCGTATATCCTTGTCCTGCCAGTGCTCGGATCACCGGATGCGACAGACCTTGTGGGAAGGGGAATCCAATTTGCAAGTTCGGACAGGGTAGGGACGGCGGCTGTGACGGTGATTTTCGGAGAGCCAGCAGCGGTCATCATGGCTATTCTCATTATGGTTTCAACGTTCGGATGCAGCAATGGTTTGATTCTGGCTGGTGCGCGCGTGTACTACGCAATGGCGAAAGATGGAGTGTTCTTCAAGAAAGTTGGGACACTGAGCGAGCGTTCGGTTCCCGGCACGGCGTTGGTTGTTCAGGGAGTCTGGGCAAGCCTCCTCTGCCTGTCAGGTACGTACAATGATCTTCTCGATTACGTAATATTCTCTGTCCTCATTTTTTACGTCCTGACCGTAATCGGCATCTTCATCCTGAGGAAGAAGAAGCCGGATGCGGAGAGACCGTACAAAGCATTTGGATATCCGATTCTGCCCGGGCTCTATATTCTCTGCGCCTCGGCAATCGCCGTGGATCTCCTGATCTACAAATACAAATACTCAGGCTCCGGCCTGGTCATTGTCCTACTGGGAATTCCGGTGTATTACATCTGGAAGATGTTTTCCGGCTCAAAGCAGGGGTTAACACAGTGAATCTGAAGTACCTCCCGATTGGTGACGATTCTCCCCGTGTCGTCAACGCTGTCGTTGAGCTTCCAAAGGGGAGTCGAAACAAATATGAATACAACATGGAACTCGGCGTCTTCCAGCTCGACCGCGTGTTGTATTCTTCCATGCACTATCCCGAAGCGTACGGGTTCATTCCCAGCACGTTGTATGATGACGGGGATCCGATGGATGTGCTGATCGTTATCGATCAGCCGTTACAGACCGGGATCATGATCGAAGTGCGTCCGATCGGGATCCTGAAGATGCAGGATGAAAAAGGGACGGACGACAAAGTGATATCTGTTGCCAAGGGAGATCCTACATACGCCACCATTAAGTCGGTGAAAGAACTCCCCCGGCATACGTTGATTGAGATCGAACACTTTTTTATGAGTTACAAGGAACTCGAGGGGAAGCACGTGAAGAGCTTCGGCTGGCACGGAGTGGTCGAGGCGCGCCGCGCCGTTGCGAGGGCTTCGAAAGCTTTCGCGAAAACGGTCCAGTTGAAATATCGCGACAGTGAGCAGGGGCATTAACCGTGGGGTACCTTTTGAGTCTTGGTGGTGTGTTCATACGTCAATCCTCGTCGTTTCAAGCTTCAGACTTGTACCGACATCGGACTGGAGTGAATTGAAGCCATGGTTCCGGCCACACCTCTTCTCTACGTCCTCTTCACCGTCTTCATCATCGCCCTCTTGCTGGTCGACCTCGGACTGTTCCAGCGGAAAGAACGTGAGATCAAAATTAAAGAAGCGCTCGGCTGGAGCGCTGTCTGGATTTCGCTGGCCCTTTTCTTCAACGTCGGTCTGTATTTCTGGCATGGCAGGGAAACGTCACTTCAGTTTCTCACCGGGTACCTGATCGAGCTCTCGCTGAGCGTTGACAACCTCTTTGTCTTCCTCCTGATCTTCATGTACTTCAAGGTGCCCACGCAGTACCAACACAAGGTCCTGTTTTGGGGGATCATTGGTGCGCAGGTGATGAGAGGATTGCTCATCGGTCTCGGCGTGACGCTGATCGTGAAATTCCACTGGATTCTGTATGTCTTTGGGATTTTCCTTGTGTTCACTGGCGTCAAGATGGCATTTCAGGATGAGGCCGCGGAAGTGCGTCCGGAACGGAATGTCCTTGTCCGCATGTTCAAGAGATTCGTTCCCGTTACTTCCGGCTACCACGGGTCACGGTTTTTCCTGAAGCACGATGGCCGGCGCTTCGCGACACTGCTCTTCATCGTTGTTCTTGTTGTTGAGAGCAGCGACCTTCTGTTCGCGCTCGATTCAATACCAGCAATCTTTGCGGTCACCACAGATCCCTTCATCGTCTACACATCGAATATTTTTGCCATCCTTGGCTTGCGGTCCCTCTATTTTGCTCTCGCGGGACTCATGAACCTTTTCCATTACCTTAGAATAGGACTTGCCATCGTCTTGACGTTCGTAGGATTGAAGATGCTCCTTGCCGGGGTGTATCCAATCTCTATTGTTCTGACGCTGGTCATCGTGGGAGGGGTCATCCTTCTGTCTGTGCTCGCGTCCCTGAAGTGGCCGAAGCAAGAGAAGATCTGACGGTCCGAGGGAGCATTGCCAGATTACTCAGAAATGCATCAATCGAGGGCCTAACCTCAGGAGCCTCCCTGCTCCCGCCAATTACATTGAGAATGGATTTCGCTAAGAGATGCGCTGGTATCCGGCGGCTTGGCTGACAGCGCTGATTGATCGGGAAACCCGGAGACACTTTCACGCAAGGCTTGGGGATGTCTCACAATGATTCGGTTTCCCGGGCAGCACTATGAATTCCCAGGGAGGACATCAACAAAAAACTTCCATTTCAGGCTTTTTTGTCGTAATTTTAACAGATTGTTTTTATCAGGTGGCGATGTGCGGAGGCTTCGGCACATACGTACCTCAGTATGTGCCGAGCGAGAGTGATTGATGACGCATCAATGCAACATCCGGGTAGTGGGAGGTACTGTTCTCTGTTGTTTCGTTCTATTCATGCACACCGTGGCATGGTCGAGACAACACTCTGTTGATCCACAAGAGATGTCAGCCGATACGCTGTTGGCAGTCGTGCGCTCCGGCAGCGGCATTTCCCAGGCAGATTCAATCGCCCGTCCGTTGCAGCAACCGGAGATAAAGTGGTATAGCATGATCACCAACATACCTGGTGATTTAAAACAGTACTATACGATCAAGTTTCAGATAAACAGAATCCCGGAGTTTGTCGGTCTCAGTGTTCTGACCGCGGGGCTACTCGTCACGGACAAAGCGACGTACGAAGTTTCCGATCGCTGGTACAAGAATTCCCAGACGGTTTCTGGTGTCAGCGATTTTTTTGTCAGCCTCGGGGATGGAAAATCGCAATTCGCGTTGGGAGGTGTATTTGCTGCGTACGGATTGCTGAAGGATGATGATCGTGCCCTCAGGACAGGCAGTCAGATTGTGCAGGCCGTCCTTTCTTCGGGCGCAGTTGTCCAGCTTCTGAAGCATATCACGGGGCGTGAGAGCCCGTTCACGCGGACATCTCCTGCAGGCACGTGGCGGTTTTTTCCGAATCAAATTGATTACCTCAAGCACGTTCCGGCGTACGATGCGTTTCCTTCGGGACATATCTGCACAGCAATGGCGACCGTGATTGTCGTTGCGGAGAATTACCCTGAGACGACCTGGATCCGGCCTGTCGGATATGTTGTGAGCGGACTTGTCGGTGTCGGGATGGTGAACCGCGGAATACACTGGTACAGCGATTATCCGCTCGGATTGGCGATTGGATATGCGTTCGGCATGATTGCCGCTCATCCGGAGGGCCTTCTCGCGTCCGGCTCTGTGAACGAGAATGCTCCCCATGTGAGCGTTGCTCCCGCGGTCAATGGAAATGGTGTAGGAATGTCAATGGCGATTGTATTCTAAGGATCGGGGCTGGGAACGAAGAGAGGATTTCTCATCAACTCAATCCCCACGAACACTATGATACTTGCAGCCTTTTCTCAAACGCTCGTCCGGGTCTTCTTTATCGCGCTCGTTGTCGTTGCGCTGACGCATACCTGCGTCAGTCAGCAAGTTGAGCAAGAGCCTGTGTTGTTCGATGATGAGCTACAGCATATGAACCTGAGCTCCCCAGTGCAGCCATCACTCAATCTTGGTATTCTTAACCAGCAGGGAACAGGGCGGTGGTATAGCATGTTCACGCAGCTGCCGAATGACTGGTCGCGCAGCGCGAGCCTCTCGCTGAGAACCGAAAGCGTTCCGACTATTGCCAGCATCGGCGTGTTGACGTTTTCACTGATGCGTACAGACAACTCGACCTGGAGAGGAACCCGGAGGCTGTATAGAACGTCGACGACATTCAAGGACGCAAGCGATTATGCGGTTGCGCTGGGGGACGGAAGGGTACATCTTGGGATCGCAACTGTGTTTGCAGGGTATGGCTGGCTTTCGGACGATCCAAAGGCGCTTCGTGTCGCAAGCCAGACGGTTGAAGCGTTTCTTGCCACAGGCATTACGGTGCAGCTTCTGAAACGTGTTACCGGCAGGGAAAGCCCTGCTGCAGCGACAACACACAGCGCAGGGCGATGGAAGTTTTTCCCGCGCACTCAACAATACGACAAGCACCCACCAAGCTATTATGCGTTTCCTTCAGGACACATCTCAACAGCGATGGCGACTCTGACCGTCCTCGCAGAGAACTATCCCCAGGAACGATGGATCAAGCCTCTTGGATATACATTGACGGGCGCACTCGGAGTAGGTCTGGTAGCGAAGGGAATGCATTGGTACAGTGATCTTCCGGTCGGTATTGCTCTTGGGTATGTTTTCGGTAAGCTCGCCGCACATCCTTCAATCCCCGACTTCGCAAAGGGTCCGGACGAAAAGGGAGTCGAGATTTCGGTGTCTCCTCATTTCGACGGGCAGGGGGGTGGAGGTGTTCACTTTGCAATGGCGTTCTAGCAGATAGTCCAAAACTCAATTCAAAACGAACGAATAACCGCCTCCGAAGTTCTCTCTTCGGGGGCGGTTTGTTTTTCGAAGTTTTGCTAGGCAGCGCTTTTCACATCTAATTCCTGCTTCTTCATCAGCTGCACCAGCGAAGTGAGGGTCGACTTCGCGTCGCCAAAGACCATCATCGTCTTCTTGTCGTAAAACAATTCGTTGTCCTCTCCCGCAAACCCCGCTCCCAAACTCCGCTTGCAGATGACGACCGTTCGTGCCTGATCGGCGTTGAGAATAGGCATACCATAGAGTGGGCTGTCTTTCTTTGTTCGCGCAGCGGGATTTACGACGTCATTTGCCCCGACAATGAGAGCGACATCCGTATTTTGAAAGTCCTCATTAATCTGATCCATTTCGAAGAGAAGATCATACGGCACGTTCGCTTCGGCAAGAAGCACGTTCATATGTCCGGGCATTCGACCTGCAACCGGGTGAATCGCATAGCGCACGGTTATCCCGTTTTGCATGAGCAGTGTCGCGATTTCATGGAGTGCATGCTGAGCGCGTGCCACCGCCAGTCCGTATCCGGGGATGATGATCACCGATTGCGCACGCTCGAGAATGTACGCCACGTCGTCCGGCGTATACCGAATCACCGACTTCTCCTCCTGTTGCGCGGCGTTGCCATCATGCTTGACGGCCCCGACTGCTCCGAAGAGTACATTGGTGAATGAACGGTTCATCGCGCGGCTCATAAGAATGGAAAGGAAAAAACCAGATGTTCCGTCGAGGGCGCCGCAAATGATGAGGACTTTATTGTTGATGGCGAAGCCCGTTGCCGATGCGGCAAGGCCGGCGTATGAATTCAACAGGGAGACGACGACAGGCATGTCAGCGCCTCCGATTGGCAGGACCATCAGGACTCCTATGGCAAGTCCGAGGGCAATCATCACATAGAAGACAGCCATAGCGCCTGGGTTGAAGATGAGGTAGATGAACATCGCAAACGTGGCCGCAAAGAGAGCGATGTTCGAGATATTCTGAAAGCGATAGGTTACGGGAGCCCCTTTGACGAGCTCCTGCAGTTTCCCAAACGCCATCAAGCTCCCGGTGATTGTGAGGGAACCGAAAAGCACCTCAAAGCCGAGTGCAGCCATCATGCCGGTCTCGATTTGTCCGCTCAGCCGGTGGTATTCTGCGATGCCGACGAGGGTCGCCGCGAGTGCACCGAAAGAGTGTGAAATTGCTATCCGTTGCGGCATAGCCGTCATCGGCATGTAAATCGCCATCAGTGCGCCGATGATGGAGCCGAGCGTAAGCCCGGCGATAATCCACTCATACTGTATGATATCGTGCCTGAGCAATGTCCCGACAATCGCAAAGAGCATGCCGATCTCAGCGTAGAACATGCCCCGGCGGGCGGATTCCGGCGAGCTCAAAGCCTTGAGACCGAAGATGAAAAGGACTGCAGCGACGAGATACAGGAGATCGAGGAGGTATGGTGTCATGGCCGGCCACGATCCTGTCGTTTGAAGAGTCTGAGCATGCGATCGGTGATCA
>JBEKOB010000007.1:0-70576 GCA_049522195.1 Bacteroidota bacterium | reverse complement strand
CCAAAAAGCGAAAACAGGAAAAGAACGTAGTTCTTGTGCTCGGCAAGTGTGATGGTCCGGAAAGCCTGGCGAGGAGAATCCAGAACTTTCCACGCAGTGTCAAATAGATCCAGGTTTGGAATTCGGTTCTGGAGAAATGCCTTGCATTTGGTACATGTCACCGCAAAATCGTCGTTTTCTGCAAGGCAGACGGTGCATTTTATCATTTCATCCCTGGATTTTTCTCGCAGAATTTATGAAGATTGAGCCTCGGATGCAACGCTTTTCTGGTCTTCCCGGCATGCTCAGTCAGGAAATCTTTGTATCAAAGCATTTCAAATTTCGCTGTGAAATGGCGGAGGACAGGCGCCTCCTCTGTGATTTTCAGACCCCGGAGTGATTTTCGGCGGGAGAAAACGTCAAGAACTACCTCAATCACGTAGTCGATGTGACTCTGGGTATATACTCTCCTTGGAATTGCCAGCCGCACTAATTCCATCGGGGGTGGAATGAGTTTCCCTGCCGAATCGTATTTTCCGAACATAACGCTCCCAATCTCTACTGAACGGATTCCTCCCGCGCGGTAGAGTTCGCACACGATGGCCTGGCCCGGATATTGGTCAGGTGGTATGTGTCCGGCGAATCGTTTTGCGTCAAGATAGATGGCGTGACCTCCCGGCGGCTCAACGATAGGCACGCCTCCCTCCACGAGCTTCTCCCCCAGGTATTCGACAGATCGAATCCGATAGGTCAGGTAGTGTTCATCGAGAATTTCTTCAAGACCTTGGGCGATGGCCTCGAGATCCCTACCTGCGAGGCCTCCGTAGGTAGTAAAACCTTCGGTGACAATCAGCAGGTTGCGCGCATTCATCGCGAGCGAATCATCATTGAGCGCCAGGAAGCCTCCCATATTGACGAAAGCGTCCTTCTTTGCACTCATTGTGCAGCCGTCAGCGTAGGAAAACATTTCATGTGCAATCTCCGCGGCGGACTTGTGCGCGTAGCCGGGTTCGCGCTTCTTGATGAAGAAGGCGTTTTCGGCAAACCGGCAAGCGTCCAGGAACAGCGGAATCCCGTACCGTTGGAGCAGTTTCTTGGTCTCGCGGATATTGGCCATCGAAACTGGCTGGCCGCCACCAGAATTGTTTGTGATAGTGATCATGCAGAGTGGAATGTTCTCCGCCCCGATCCTCTCGATGAAGGCATCAAGTGCAGGGATGTTCATGTTCCCTTTGAAATCGGCGATGAGATCAGGTTGCTTTCCCTCCTCCGTTTGCAGATCCACTGCCTCTGCTCCGGAGAATTCCACATTTGCGCGGGTCGTATCGAAGTGTGTATTGTTAGGGATGTACTTCCCCTTCTTCCCGACAAGCGTGAAGAGAATTTTCTCTGCGGCCCTCCCTTGATGGGTTGGAATAATGTGCTTGAAACCCGTCAGTCTTCTGACGGCATCCTCGAACCGGAAGAAACTGCGAGACCCTGCATATGCCTCGTCTCCGTCCATAATGCCGGCCCACTGCTTCGCGCTCATCGCGGAAGTCCCGCTGTCCGTCAACAAATCGATCAGCACATCATCAGCACGGATGAGGAACGGATTGTAGAATGCCTTCCGAAGTATCGCGTCACGATCTTCCGGAGTTGTGAAACGGATTGGCTCAACGGATTTAATTTTGAATGGTTCGATGATAGTCTTCATGTGGTTGGACCGTTCAATGTCTTCAGCAAATCGATGGTTCGCTGCCAATGGGCATCGACAAGGATCTCGTGATGCAGTACGCCCCTGATCACTCCGTCCTTGTCGATCACATACGTGATTCGTTTGAGCCAGAGCCCACCCAGTCCCACGGCTTCGTACAGCTGGGCAAGGTGAAGGTCCGGATCCGACGCGAGTGAAAACGGCAGAGCGTGCTTGCTCGCAAAACTCGCGTGGCTTTCAAGAGGATCCCGACTTACTCCAATGACGACTGCCCCGAGCGCACTCAGTTCTGCAAAATGGTTTCGGAAATTGCACACTTCCTTGGTGCAGCCGTAGGTGAAGTCTTTCGGGTAGAAAAACAAGGCGAGGTGATGTTTGCCCCGGAGGTCGCTGAGGCGAAAGAGCTCGCCAGTATGGAGCTGAATCTCAAACTCGGGTGCCTGAACGCCGGTACTGAGCATACCTTCTCCCTGAAACAACGAGCCCCTCACGACGAGGGGCTATGATGAATATCTTGTTCATTCAGCGTCGTACTGAATGATTGAAAAAACATCATACGACCCTAGCTGAGCCCGGCCTTTGAGAAAGCTGAGCTCTATCAAGAACGACAGCCCCACAATTGTGCCCCCGAGATTTTCAACAAGCTTGCAGGCAGCCGTTACAGTCCCACCCGTAGCGAGCAAATCATCATGGATCAGGACCCGTTCGCCTGCATCGATCGCATCCTTATGAACTTCGATTTCGTCGCTGCCGTATTCCAATGCGTATTCCTGGCGCAGGGTGGTCGCAGGGAGTTTTCCTTTTTTTCTGATCGGGACAAAGCCGGCTTGAAGTCTAAGCGCCAGGGCTGCTCCCAGTATGAATCCCCTCGATTCGACACAAACGACCTTCGAGATACGCTCTCCCTTGTAGCGCGCGTAGAGCACCTCCACGGCTTGCTGAAATGCGTGGGCATCCTTCAGGAGCGTAGTAATATCACGAAACATGATGCCTTGTTTCGGGAAATCTGGGACAGTCCGGATGTAGGAAGCAAGAGAGCGTGATTCAGGATTCATGAGGCAGGACACCGCACGGTGATATTACCATTTCATTGGTTCTTTTTTCAGAAACGCATCGATCCCTTTTTTGCAGTCGTCTGTCATTCGTGTCAAGGCATTCAAATTCGCAGCGTAGCTGAGGGCATCGGTGACAGACATACCGTGGATCCGGGAGAGCAATTCTTTGATCAAGCCGAGAGAAGAGGAACTGCAATTCTTTGAGAGCTCCAGAGCAAGGTTGATGCCGAAATGCTCGATTTCGGTTTCGGGGACCACATAGTTCACCAATCCCATTCGAAACGCCTCTTCTGCCGAGATGATGGTTCCCCGAAGCGTCAATTCCCGGGCCCTTCCTTCTCCGACCCTCCTAACCAGGAAAAAGAGTACAATTGCCGGTATGAATCCAATTTTGACTTCTGTATAACCGAAGCGAGCCGTTTCCTTTGAAGCAACCACGAAGTCACAGACGGTGGCGAGGCCGCATCCTCCGGCGATCGCGTTTCCCTGGACCACAGCTATCACCGGTTTTCGCTGCGTGTAGATCTGCAGGAAGAGGCGCATGAGGTTGTTCGAATCTTCCTGATTCTGATTGAAATCATATTTCGTGATCCGTTGCATGTATGCGAGGTCTGCACCTGCGCAGAACGAATCTCCTTCACCCTTTAGAAGAATGACCTTCACGTCGGCATCCCGCTGGGCTGTCTGAAACGCTGACGTGAGCTCAGTGATCATAAGGTCATCGAGGGCATTGTGTTTGTCCGGCCTGCTGAGTGTGATGGTGCAGATTCGCTGGTCGGTTTGATATTTAATGCGTGTGAGGTCCATGGACGCAACGCGTTATCATCAAAGTACCAAGAAGGCTTCTGAAATGCAAGGAAACTGGCGGAAACAGCGAAGGTCCCGGCACGGTTGCCGGGACCTTCGGATCATGCAGTTCTCCATGTGATCATGAGATCACGCATCGTAGTACAGTATAAACTCGTACGGATGCGGCCGGAGTGCCATTGGTTGTATTTCCTTCTCAGTCTTGTACTCAACCCATGTATCGATGACATCCTCCGAGAATACGTCGCCCCTCAGCAGGAATTCATGGTCGTTCCGAAGAGCATCGAGGGATTCGCCAAGTGAGCCGGGCGTGGACGGAACATCACGCAGTTGCTCCCTGGTCATGTCGTAAATATCCTTGTCCAGCGGCTTTCCGGGATCGATTTTGTTGATAATGCCATCGAGGCCGGCCATAAGCAGGGCGGAAAAGCCGATGTATGGATTACACGTTGGGTCCGGGCAACGGAATTCGATGCGCTTTGCCTTCGGATTAGAGGAATACATCGGAATGCGGACGGAGGCTGATCGATTGCGCTGGGAATACGCAAGGTTCACGGGAGCTTCGAAGCCCGGAACCAGGCGTTTGTAGGAGTTCGTTGTCGGATTGGTGAAGGCGCAGAGGGCCGGCGCATGTTTGAGAAGCCCGCCGATGTAGTACATAGCCATTTCACTCAAGCCGGCATATCCATTGCCCGCGAAAAGCGGCTTTCCCCCCTTCCAGAGGCTCTGATGGACGTGCATTCCCGAGCCGTTGTCCCCAAAGATTGGCTTCGGCATGAACGTGACTGTCTTACCATGTTTCTTTGCTACGTTCTTGGTGACATACTTATACAGAAGGTAGTTGTCTGCCATCTTGGTGAGCGTATCGCGACGCATGTCGATTTCGGTCTGTCCGGCAGTCGCTACCTCGTGGTGATGGACTTCCACCGGAACTCCAACAGCTTCGAGTGTCAGTACCATGGCAGATCTGATGTCTTGCAAGCTGTCAATTGGCGGCGTTGGGAAGTATCCTTCCTTGAATCGGGGTTTGTGGCCGAGATTCTGTTCTCCGTTCGCTCCGCTGTTCCAGAATCCCTCTTCCGAATCGAGATAGTAATACCCAAATTGATTTGATTGATCGAACCGGACATGATCGAGGATGAAGAATTCGGGCTCAGGTCCGAAGAACGCGGTATCGGCCAACCCTGTCGTTTTCAGGTACGCTTCAGCTTTTTTCGCAATATGGCGAGGATCTCTTGAATAACTTTCGTGAGTAATCGGGTCAGCGATATCGCAGATAAGGCTCAGGGTTGAGTCTGCTGTGAATGGATCGAGGAAAGCGGACGTAGGATCCGGGAACAGTAGCATGTCGCTCTCGTGGATCTTCTGGAATCCCCGGATGCTGGATCCGTCGAAGCCGATACCGTGTTCGAAAATGTCAGTCGAAAACTCGGTAGCGGTAACCGAAAAATGTTGCCACTGTCCAATCAAATCCGTGAACTTAAGATCGATGATTCTGACAGAGTTGTCTTTGATCATCTTCAGAACCTTGTCCACCCCCGATGTCGCTTTTACTTTTGTGGCCATATGACTCCTTGTTGGGTAGATGTTACGTTATTTGTGTGGATGAATTTTGATAGCACTCGTTTCCTTGGGTGTAGAGAGAACCAGGCTGGTGGTTGTTTTCACGATTCCCGACCACGATTGAATTTTCGCGAGAAGTTTCTCGAGGCTGGTCGTATTTTCTGTCCGGATTTTCAAAAGGTGCGTTCCCTCCCCCGTGATGGCATGACATTCGAGGATATCCTCCATGCCCTGGACATGCTCAACAAACGCACTGTAGTGTTTCGATGAGTCGACGGTTGCAAGAACAAATGCTGTGATGTCCTTGCCGAGCATCTGGTAATTCAACTTGGCGAAATAACCGGTGATGATGCCGGCTTCCTCGAGCTTTCTGAGTCGCTCACTGACCGATGGAAGGGAGAGACCAACCCGCTCCGCCAGATCATTCCTCCTCATGCGCCCCTGTTTCTGTATGATTTCAAGGATTTTGTGATCGATGTCGTCAAGCATATTCGGAACCGTAGTTTATTAGGAAATGGCTTGGTTTACTTTAGTAACTAAGAAACATGGGCTGTCTGACCTATAAATATAAGGTACGGAGCTGACCATGTCAAGAGTTTTCGCAAAGAAAAAGCCTCAGCGCGAACGCAGCGACGCAGCTCTTCAAAGGGAAGGAAGAATTGATTCGGGTAGTCGTGTGGAAAGAGAAGCGGAGCGGGAAAAACTCTGGACAGATCAGACAGGCTTCAACGCCGTTTCTTTTGGCCTGCTTCGCTGACTAATCGCAGCTGTGTGATAGCGGCCTTGATGTCCGGTGTCCGGAAAATGGAAGTGCCAGCAACAAGGACATCTGCACCGGCTTCAGTCACTCGCGGGCCGTTGACAGGGTCGATTCCCCCATCAACCTCCAGCCTGATATCACGGCCGGATTTCTCGATCATGTCCCTGGCTTCCCGGATTTTTCCTATTGAACCCTCGATGAATGACTGGCCGCCGAAGCCCGGATTAACGGACATAATGAGGATGAGGTCAACCTCGCTGACGATTTCCCTCAACGTCGAGATTGGCGTCGCAGGATTGATTGAGACCCCTGCTTTTGCGCCGAGTGATTTGATATGCGTTATTGTCCGGTGCAGGTGCGTGCAGGCTTCCTGGTGGACCGTGATGTGGTCGGCGCCGGCTTTCCGGAAGGCCTCAAGATGCTTGTCGGGATCAACAATCATCAGGTGAGTGTCGAGAGGCAGCCGGGTCGATCGGCGAACTGCTTCGACAATAACGGGGCCTATAGTGATGTTCGGGACAAACCGCCCATCCATCACATCAAGATGGATCCAGTCGGCACCCCCTGATTCAGCTTGCTTAACCTGATCAGCGAGCCGGGAAAAATCAGCTGCGAGGATAGAAGGGGCAATAATGATCATGCAATTCAGTCAGTTCTGGAGATCGTTTAGCTTCTCCCCCTTCTGCGCGACGACGAGATCGATGGGCTGACCGGCTGGCACCAATTGTCCGGCCTTCGGGAACTGGTCCATGACGGTGTTAGGCAGAAGCTCTGCATTTACCTGATACGTAATATTGCCAACGCGGAGCCCGGCCTGAATCACGATTCGTTCAGCCTCAGAAAAACTCTTCTTTATGACGTCGGGAACGGGCACCTGATCAGCGTTTTTCCCCTGGCTGACAGTGACATTAATGACTTTTCCGCTTGGGACTTTTGAACTCAGAAGTATGTCCTGATCGATGATGGTACCCTGAGGATATTCTTCAGAAACCTGGTAGGTGGTTGAACCCATTACTAAGCCGACCCGTTCGAGCGAGAACGTTGCGTCGCGCAGGCTTTGTCCGCGCAAGGAAGGGACAACGACAAGCGGCTCTCCGCCGCTGACCGTCAGATAGACTCCACGCCCAAATTTTACCTCTGATCCAGCTGCAGGATTCTGAACGACTACAGTTCCTTCTGGATACTGTTTATCGGAGCGGGGAATACTCACCTTCTTTCCGGGTAATCCAGCGTCAGCGAGCAACTTCAGAGCTTCATCCAGCCCCTTCCCCACAACATTGGGGACTTTCGTCGTCTTCCCCTGTTGAACGTATCGGGGCATCACAATGCTGTTGAAGAGGTAGAAAACAACGAGAAAACCCACCAAGGAAATAGCAGGAGTCCGAAGGTCCTTAAGCTTTATTTTCTTCAGTGATTTCATCTGGCACCCAATTAAAAAAAATATAGAGAAACTTCGTCAGAGTTACAACTGGAGCGGACAACTGCCCTTTGACGAAGCGAATTCTGCGTCCGCCGTGTTCACTCTTTGCGGACTTTCGCCGCTCTCTCGCAAGACGGCGAAGATCGTGTCGGCATTCTATGATATGCCTATTCGTGCGGTGAGGTGGTTGAAGAACGAGGACTTCAATCCCCATACTTCCAACCCATGTTGCTCCCGTTCCACAGAACCGACACTTGCGCTGATGCCTGCACGGCAGAATTCGTTCAAAATCGACGATCGTGGAAGGTGACCTTTGGCATCAGGATTGCAGTTCTACCTTAACTGGTACTTCGCATTCGAAGTCTATGGCAATCTCATAAAAGGGGGTAGGAAGAATGAGTGCTCCGGCTGTTCAGGTTCCTCGATCTGTTCATAGTCTTCTGACGCACGAGCAGAGTGTGCTCAGAGTGCTTCTCTACTTCGATATCTTTTATCATCCTCTCACCGCCGAAGAGATTTTCTCGTTCCTCCCCTTCCGGGGGATTTCCATCCTCGAACTCACTGACCTGCTGCGTTATGGGACACTTAAACGAATCGTGAAATCAAGAGGAAGATTCTTTTTTCTCCCGTCTGCGTCCGACTCCTGCATTGAAAATCGCCTGACCAAAGAGCGGTTCGCAGCGCGACGTCTCCGAATTGCTGCACTGGTCGCTCATTTCATCGGTCTCTTCCCCTTTGTGCAAGCCGTCATGCTTTCGGGAGAACTCTCGAAAGGGATCGCGAGCAAGGAGAGCGACATCGATTTTGCAGTTGTGACACGAGCTCGCCGTCTCTGGATATGCAGGACTATTCTCATTCTGTTCAAGAAGGTGTTCCTCCTCAACAACAAGAAGTATTTCTGCCTGAATCATTTTATTTCTGAAGAGGATCTTTCTGTTGAAATAAGAAATATCTATTCAGCCACGGAGATTGCCACACTCAAACCTCTTTGGAACCGCGAGAGCTATGCAAAGTATATGCGAGCAAATCTGTGGATCAGAGATTTCTTTCCGAATTGGGAGTCTGTTATCCTTGGACAGCCCGGAGAAAAGAACACTGAGCGCGGCGTTGAGCGACGCAGCGGCAGACATCTCCTGGCTCGAATCCTCGACCGGCTGGATTCCTGGCTCATGATTCGCTGGAGAGAACTCTGGCAGAGGCGGTATGCACATCTGAGCGATGAAGAGCGTCGACACAAGTTTCGTTGCGAGAGGTCGATCTCTACTGCTTATGGAGAAGACTATCAGCACAAAATCCTTGCATCATATTCTCTCCGGCTCCGGCAGTACGGGATTTCGGGTCCTGAGCAGCGCAACTAACGTTCAAAGGGCGACGCTTGGCACAGATACTTCTCACACATTCGTACTTCCTTCGATTTGACCCGAAAGAACACCGCGCCATGATGCCGTACCCTCCGCTGGGAATGCTCTACGCTGCGAGCTTTCTCAGGCGTGCCGGCTTCTCGGTGGCAGCGCACGACGTGATGTTTGCTTCGCAAGAGCAGGAGATCGCACAATCGATTTCCAGACATCATCCCGATGTCGTCGTCATTTATGATGACCAGTTCAATTATCTCACGAAAATGTGTCTCACCCGGATGCGGCAGGCGGCATTTTCGCTGGCTACAATCGCGAAAACGATGGGTTGCAGGGTGGTCATGTTCAGCTCTGACGCGACTGACCATCTAGAAGAGTATTTCTCTCATGGCGCGGACTTCGTGATCATCGGAGAAGCGGAAGAAACACTGAAAGAGCTCGTCGTTTATCTCCTTCGCTCTTCAGGCACACCTCTTGACTCGATCCGTGGCCTGGCATTCAAAAGCGGGAGCGATTTTTTCCGAACTGCGCCACGCAATGTGCTGGAGGACCTCGACATCCTCCCGTTCCCGGCATGGGATCTTCTTGATCTGAAGCTTTACCGCGAGTCCTGGAATCGCAAGCATGGGTACTTCTCGCTCAACATGGTGACAACGCGGGGATGTCCGTTTCACTGCAACTGGTGCGCTAAGCCGATCTATGGTCAGGTTTATCACAGCAGAAGTCCAGAGAATGTTGTCGAGGAGATGTTGATGCTCCGGGATCGGGCAAATCCGGATCATCTCTGGTTTGCGGACGACATCTTTGGCTTGAAGCCCGGCTGGATTGGACGGTTCGATGAACTTGTGCAATCGCAGAAGGCCATGATTCCCTTCAAGTGCCTTTCGCGTGTTGATCTCCTCCTCAAGGAAGACAATGTCAGACATCTGAAAAGCGCTGGTTGTCGGACGGTGTGGGTTGGAGCGGAATCGGGTTCCCAGAAGATTCTGGATGCCATGGAAAAAGGAACAAAGGTTGAACAGATATATGAAGCGTCATCGCTTCTTCATCAGCACGGTATCAGCGTTGGGTTCTTCCTGCAGTATGGGTATCCCGGGGAAACACACGAAGATATCGAAAAAACGCTCCGTATGGTGCGTGAGTGTGCACCGGATGAGATTGGCATATCTGTGTCGTACCCACTGCCAGGCACGAAATTCTATGACCAGGTCCAACGGGAACTTGCACGGAAGCAAAATTGGGTCGACAGCGGGGATCTGGATATGATGTTTCAGGGAACATTTTCTCCCGAGTTCTATCGGGTCCTTCACAGGTTCACCCATAAGAAGTTCAGAGTATGGCAGGGCAACGCGATCCTGAGAGACACTCTCAAGAACCCGCGGAATCTCGACGTGGCAACCCTCGAGCGACTTGCCCGGTCGGCGTACCATGCACTTACGGTACCACGTCTTCGCACAAAGCTCAATGCCATGGCATCGCACAGCAGGCGCGAAACTCGGGATTTGACAGCAGGAACTGTTATCTCCGAATTATCAGGCAAGGAGAAAGAATGATGTCCGAAGTGGCTCACCTCCATCCCGATGTTGCGAAAGCGTTCGACTCGTTAGCCCGACAGTACGACGAGTTGTTCGGGGATAATGCGATCATCGAGCGGCTTCGCAAGAAGGTCTACTCAACGATCGATTTCCTGGTTCGGCCTCCAGCTGAAATACTCGATATCAATTGCGGGACGGGAACTGACGGTCTGTACCTCGCCGACAAAGGATTCACTGTCGTAGGTGTTGATCTCTCGGCTTCCATGATCGCGGAGGCCGCCCAAAAGTCGCGGGAATTTCCGAACGCCCGGTTTATGGAGGGGTCCTATGAGGACCTGAACCATGTCGAATCGAATCGGTTCGATTTGGTACTATCCAATTTTGGTGGACTCAACTGCACACGCAACTTGCCTCGAGTCGGAGCGCAGGTCGCTGCAAAGCTCAAACCAGGGGGCTATTTCATCGCCGTGATCATGCCATCGTTCTCACTCTGGGAAACGATCGCGTACGGATATCGAGGGAGAATCAAGGAAGCTTTTCGAAGAATGAAACCGGATGGGACTGAAACTCAGTTTTACGGCAATCCCTTCATGGTGTACTATTTCTCTCCCCGCGAGGTTGTACGGGCCTTTGACCCTGATTTCGAAATCATTGAAACGTATTCGCTCAACGTGTTCAGTCCGCCTCCTCACGCGTGGAAGATCGCGGCCCGTTTTCCTATCTTGACGGCCATATCGGAGAGGATCGATGATCTGATCTCTCACCTGCCGCTTTTCAGGTCGATCGGCGATCACAATGTGATCGTTTTGCGGAAGAGAGTGCGATGACCATTTCCTTGATGAGGCGTATCGACAGGTTTGTGGGTGTCCCGTTCTGCTGGGCCTCGGGATTAGCCGCGATGGTATTCAGAAGATCGGCTCCTGCCTCCGTCGATTCGATACTGGTCATCAAGTTCTTTGGACTCGGCAGCATACTTCTTGCGGCGCCCGCACTTCGTCGGATGCGACTGCAATTCCCGAACGCCAGGATTGTTTTCCTGACGTTTTCGGCGAACGCCGAAATTGTCGATGAACTGCCGTTCCTCGATGAACGGTGGTTTGTTGATCCCAGTTCGCTTGGCTCGTTCGTAAGGTCCTTCTCGATGCTGCTTGCCCGGTTGATCAGGACAAAAATTGACGTCGTCGTTGACCTTGAATTCTTCTCGAAATTCTCGACTTTCGTTGGCTCTGTCGCCAGACCCGCAAAGCATATTGGGTTCGCCCTTCCAACGCGCTGGAGGAGCTGGAACATAACCGATGCCGTTCCTCTCCGTTCAGATCGTCATGTCTCCGAAACATTTCTGAGCACACTCTCGCCGCTTGGAATCGGATCTGAAGAGCCGCTTGTGCCGAGAATCCATTTCGAGAACTCAACGTCGCCTTCTTTCCTCCCAATCGAGAACATGGCTCTCACGAGAGAGATCATTTGCGTCAATCCCAATGCGGGCGTCACATCTCTTGAGCGACGATGGGATGGCGACCGCTTTGCCCAGGTGATTGACATTATGCGATCGGAGAACCCGACCGCCCTGTTTTGTCTGATCGGGTCTGCAACAGAACGAAAGTATGTGGATGGAGTCAGACAGGCAATTCCGAACAACGTGCATGACACCTTGAATCTCGCAGGACTCCTGACGCTCAGAGAGATTATCCAACTGTTTTCTCTCTCCAGGCTCTTGATCACAAATGACAGTGGCCCCATGCACGTGGCCGCGGCTGTCGGATTGCCGACCGTTGCGCTCTTTGGACCCGAGTCACCTGATTTCTATGGACCTCTGGGGAATAGAACCATTAATCTTTACGCGGGACTCCGCTGCAGCCCGTGTCTGAATGTCTACGATGCAAAGGTGTTCAAGTGTCTTATCGGTGGGCAATGTATGAAGGAGATCTCTGTCGGGCAGGTCGTTGAAGCGTCCCGGTTTCTTTTGGAGGAACTCAATCAGCATCGGGATCTTGTCGAGGTGCTTCATTGAAAATCGCCGGATGGCTTGTTCTCGCGGTGCTTGTCATTCTGCTCATCGCCAAAGGTTTGGTGCCGGCATTCACGTCGATCGGAACGGACTTCGCGAACTATTATGTCAGTTCCTATGTGCTCGTCCACGATCGACAGAACACGAATAGATTATATGATGCTGAATGGTTCGGCCATCGAGCGCAATCCCTGGGAGGGCCCAACGGCGCGATCTTCCAGCCTTTTCCTCCTCCTACAGCGCTCCTGATGGTGCCACTTACATTGTTTGACATACGAACTGCAAAGTCAATCTGGACGTTCTTCAACCTGTGCCTGGCTACTGGTCTTGTTCTGATCCTTGCCCGACTAAGCATCCTAAGCCATTTGCAGACAGTACTCATCTTGCTCGGTTCAGGATGGGCAATCATCAACACATTTGCACTTGGTCAGGTTTACCTCCTGCTGACTTTCTGTCTGGCCTTGAGCATCTACTTGTACGAACAAAACAAAGAGTTTGCGAGCGGAGTGATAGCGGGGCTTTTCATACCAATCAAGTATTTCCCGCTGGCTCTGGTCGTCGTTTTCCTCATCGAACGAAAATGGAACGCTGTGGCTGGAGCGTTCGTATCGGCTCTCGCTGTTCTGGTCCTGAGCGTCTTGACTCTCGGCCTTGACGTCCACAGGTTCTTTCTCGATTCTGTACTCTGGCATCATCTTGATGGAGAAATGGCCAATCCATTTTCTGCCACATATCAATCGTGGGACAGTCTGCTCCGCTCATTATTCATCAAAGACCCGATCCTGAACCCGACTCCTTTTCTTGACTCACCCGCCGGGTTTGTCTTTTTCCGGGGCTCTGTCATTCTGTGTTTGATTGCAGCGTTGATCCTTGCGATGCGTCGAAGAATCGATCGGGAATCACTCACCGTGTTCTATGTCAGCGCATTCTTCACCTTCACGTTGCTCATCGCCCCAGCAACGGCAACGTATCACTTTCTTGTGCTTTCGATACCGGTGGCGATGCTGAGCCCTTTACTGATTCGTAGAAATCAAATCCGTCTTCTCGGCTTAGTGTTGTTGCTATATTTTGGAATTGGACTGGTTCCTGCGGGGGGAATTGATCGAATTGCTTTGGAAGGAATCTGGAGACTGCTCGCTTATCCCCGGCTCTATCTTCTGCTTGCCCTCTTTCTGACCATCACAGTCTTGGTGGAAAAAGAGACCGGGCCAGAACTACCACTATCGACGACAATGTGACGCTATGATTGCTTTGATAAATCCTCGAGCCACACGCTGGAGATGCAGGATCCCCCTCTCTGTCCTTTCCATCGGGGCGTCCCTGGAAGGACACTATCCCTACGAGGTTCTCGATGGAAACATCGACGGCACACTCGCATCCACGGTAGCCAGGATGATTAAAGAGCGCTCGGTGAGATATGTCGGCCTCACTGTCATGCCGGGGCCGCAATTGCGCGAATCAATCTTGCTTTCCAGAATGATTCGAGACCGATTTCCCGCGGTGAAAATCGTCTGGGGAGGCTATTTCCCAACGCTGCACACCAACGTCGTACTGGAGTCTCCCTATGTCGACTTCGTTATCCGGGATCAGGGGGACTACTCATTTCGCATGCTGATTGATGCGCTGGAACATGGCGGGGATCTCAATCACATTCCGGGGCTTTCGTACAAGGACGGGTCGATTCGCCAAAATCCGAAGGGGGGACTCATTGATCCGAACGAACTCCCGCCACTCCCCTACCACAAACTCAATCTTCATCCGTACATCGGTAAAACGTATGTAGGGACCAGAACCATCAACTATCACTCAAGCGTAGGATGTCCATTCCTATGCGGGTTCTGTGCAGTTGCCGCAGTCTACAAAGCGCGTTGGATGGGTCTGACCGCTGATCGCATAGCCACAGATCTTCTCTGGTTCAAGAAGAATTTCAATGTCAATGCGGTTGAGTTTCATGACAACAACTTTTTCACGTCAGAACGAAGAACGTTTGAGTTTGCAGAACGAATGGTTGGAAAGGAGTTTGGCTGGTGGGGAGAAGCTCGTCCAGATACGGTGATGCAATACGACGATGCTACCTGGAAGATGATGAAGCAATCGGGATGCAAAATGATCTTCTTTGGCGCCGAGTCGAGCTCTCAGCAAGTGCTGGAGCTGATGAACAAGGGAGGGACGCAGACACCCGATACCGTGCTCGCGCTTGCCGAGAGGATGAAGGCGTACGACATTGTGCCCGAATTCTCGTTTGTCCTCGGCAGTCCAACGAGCACGATCAATGAGGATCTGGAACGCGATTTCCGCTACATACGAAGGATTAAGGAAATCAACAAGCATAGCGAAATCGTGCTCTACACCTATTCCCCTGTTCATTTCAAAGAAGCTGAACTGTTTGACGCCTCGAAGAACCTCGGGTTTCAATTTCCTCAGAACCTTGACGACTGGCTTCTGCCCCAATGGCAATTGCATGATCTTCGGAAGAATCCTGCAACTCCCTGGCTTACGCCGGCCAATCTGAGGAGGATCAAGAACTTTGAACGGGTTCTCAATGCCTATTCTCCGACAAACTCTGATTTGAAGCTGACCAGGTTTCGGCGCCGTCTCCTGCAACTACTCGGCTCGTGGCGCTACAACTTGAAAATCTACTTTGCTCCGTATGAACTTGCGTTCGTGCAGAGACTCTTTCGGTATCGCCAACCTGAAATCGAAGGATTTTAATAACGTGGCCATCTCGAGGATTGATATTCAGCCTCGCGCCCTTTCAACGAGCACGAAAGTTCTCCGGCGTCTGCTTTTTCTGGGGGCGTATTTCGGGTGGGTGAAGCACA
Source organism: Bacteroidota bacterium (assembly GCA_049522195.1). GTDB lineage: Bacteria > Bacteroidota > Ignavibacteria > UBA10030 > UBA10030 > UBA9647. The sequence continues at coordinate 55,576 of JBEKOB010000007.1, read as the reverse complement.
CCATGACCCGGAGGGTCAGAACCAGGCGCCTCGGATTTTCCCTCACCATCCCGCCAAGCGTGTTTCATCCGAGATTCTATTTCACGAGCAAGTTCCTCGGTGAGTACATTTCGACGCTTCATCTCGTCGGAAAGAACGTGCTCGATGTTGGTTGCGGTTCAGGAATCCTTTCTCTTGCCGCAGCCCGCGCCGGCGGAGCAGTTACCGCCATCGATATCAATCCTTTCGCCGTCCAGGCAACGCGGGACAACGCAGCTGACAACGGGCTTCTCACGATGGTCCATGTGGTTGAGAGCAACCTCTTCGCCCAAATGGAACACTCAGCCGCGAAATTTGACTACATAGTCAGCAACCCGCCATTCTATACAGGGAAAGCGCGGACCATGACGGAACGAGCGTTCAGGGGCGGGAGCGGAATGGAATTCATGGCAGGACTTGCTCGCCTGAGTCCTTCATTTCTTGCAACTGGCGGGACGATACTTCTTGTCCTTTCGTCTGATGCTGATCTCCACGCATGCCTGCGTCCGTTTGAAGAAAACCGATTTACATCTCGGGTCGTCAAAGCAAGGAAACTTCTTTTCGAAACACTTACTGTCATCGAGCTCCGACGATCCTGACAATGCCTCATCGGCACCTACCGCATCACTCTCTCCAAGCTGTTCAATTGCATTTCACTCCAATCTTGCCTATATTCTCACGGTTTTCTTGAGTGTGGGAAAAGGGGTTGTTTGTACTCATCACTATGAGGTGAAAGGCTTTCGTGCGACCTGAATATAAGAAACTTGTCGAAGGGGCCCTTGCTGCCAAGAAACGCGCACATGCTCCGTATTCGCACTTTCGCGTTGGTGCTGCCCTTTTGACTACGAGCGGCAGAATCTATCTCGGCTGCAACGTTGAGATCAGTACCTACGCACTGACAATCTGTGCAGAACGGACTGCGATATTCAAGGCGGTATCCGAGGGGGATCGGAATTTCAAGGCGATCGCCGTGGTTTCCGATGACCCCGGATATACTCCTCCATGCGGAGCCTGCCGCCAGGTTCTGATGGATCTTGCCGGGAATATTGATTTCCTGATGATCAACGGAAAAGGCAAAGTCAAAGTCCTCAAGATGAACAAACTCCTTCCACACGCATTTGGTCAGAAGAATCTTGAACGAACCAAAAAGAAAAGCAGGTAGTCTATGGATACGTCAGAACTGCACAGTGTTCCACGCAATACGGGCTGGATCGAGGTCGTTTGCGGCTGTATGTTTAGCGGGAAGACGGAGGAGCTGATACGCCGTTTAAGGAGAGCTGAGATTGCGAAGCAAAAGGTGGCAATTTTCAAACCGAGGATCGACAATCGATACAGTGCTCAACACATTGTCTCTCATAGTGAGCAATCGCTGACATCAGTCGTAGTCGATGACGCTTCGGAAATTCTTGAACAGAGCAAGGATGCGCAGGTTGTGGGGATCGACGAAGGGCAGTTCTTCAAAGCCAATCTGGTTGAAGTGTGTGAAACATTGGCGAATCAGGGAAAGCGGGTTATCGTTGCGGGTCTCGATCAGGACTACAGAGGAAAACCGTTTGAACCTGTGCCACAGCTGCTTGCTGTCGCCGAATACATCACAAAAACTCTCGCTATCTGTGTCGTCTGCGGCAATCCAGCAGACAGGACTCAACGAAAGACTCACCAAGCCGATCGTGTGCTCGTCGGCGCGAAAGACATTTACGAAGCCCGCTGTCGACACTGTTTCGAACCGCCAAACGACTGAGATCCCAAAAGTTGTCACGTTCAGACGATGTGATTCAGTTTTGTGATGAAAAGCGAATTGGATATCACGAGAGGACATGAGGATTGCCAGAGAATCTCAAGCTGGACAAAGCGGTTGAGTACATCACTTCGCACATTACACAAAGCCCCTCAGTCGCGGTCGTCCTCGGTTCGGGGCTGGGTGACTTCGCGGATCACATTGTAGACCCAGTTGAGATTGCTGCCAGCTCAATACCCTCCTATCCGACGTCGAGCGTTGCAGGCCATGAGGGTCGACTTGTCTTCGGCAAGCTCAGGAACAAATCTCGAGAGTCTCTTCCTCTGCTTGTTTTCAAAGGGCGCGTTCATTTCTATGAGACCGGAGATCTACACTCGACAACGTTTCCGATCTCTGTTGCCAAGGCTTTGGGAGCAAGGTATCTCCTTGCGACAAACGCGGCAGGGGGCATTAATCCGGGTTTCTCTGAAGGAGACTTGATGTTGATTGAGGATTTCATCAATCTCTCCTTCCTGGATCCTCATCAGCACAATGAGCAATCGGGGTCAATCCCTTTTCAGAGAAAGAGTTCATCCTGTTTTGACAAACAGTTGATTGAGCACATCGGGAGCGCTGCCGACGCTCTCGGCATTCGCTTACAGCGTGGAACATACTGCTGGCTCAAAGGCCCGTCGTATGAAACAAAGGCCGAGATTGAAATGCTTCGCCGGCTGGGTGCGAATGCTGTAGGGATGTCGACTGTCCCGGAAATCGTGCTCGCTGCTGAGCTGGGGATGCGTGTTGGGGCAATTTCCCTTATCTCCAACATGGCAGCAGGTTTATCTGAAGGGCGATTATCGCATGCAGAGGTTGCGGAAACCGCGAGTCGCGTGAAGGAAGTGTTCAAAGCTCTTTTGGAAGAAACCATTTTTCGAATTAAGGACTGAAAATAAACAAGACCATGACTTACGACCAAGGCAACGGTATTGACTACCGAGAACTGCATTCGGTGAGTAGCACGTTTTCCTCCCTTTTCGTCGATTACGTCAGCGAATTTCGGAATGTGGAGCGTTTTTATGGCGGAGACTTTCGCAACGAATCGCATTGGAAATCACTGTTACGAAAGGTCGCTGAGCGGCCTGTAGATCGGTCTTCGCTCGTCCAGATTCTTGGCACACAGAATCGCAATTTTCATTGTGGCGTGCGAACGCTTGCTAACATCGACACCCTGCTGAATGACAACACTGTCGCGGTCGTCACGGGCCAGCAGGTGGGTCTCTTTACCGGCCCCCTGTACACCATCCTGAAGACCCTTACAACGCTCAAACTCGTGGAAAGCCTGGCCCAGCGATATCCTGATTACAATTTTGTGCCGGTTTTCTGGCTCGAGGGTGAAGACCACGATGTCGAGGAAGTCAATTCCATCAAGATCCTGTCAGCAGCCAACGATGTACAAGAGCTGCGCTATGAACTCAAGCGGACGTCCGACGACCAAAACTTGGGGGCAGTTGGAAAAATTGAGTTCGACGAGTCCATAGAATCGATATTTGGTGAACTGGATCAATCACTTATACAGACAGAATTTAAATCCAAGGTTCTCGACCTCTTCCGAACAGCTTATCAGAAGGGAATGACATTCAACCGTGCATTCGTTCACCTGATGAATGTGCTTCTGGAGAATTCGGGACTCGTTTTTCTGGATCCGAACGACAAAGACGTGAAGAAACTTCTGGCTCCCCTTTTCGAGCGTGAGTTGGCTGAGACCCCGAAATTCTCCCAGTTAGTCGTAGATCAAAGCGCTGATCTGGAGAAGCAGTACCATGCGCAGGTCAAGCCGAAATCAGTCAATCTCTTTTTCTTCCATCGCGGAGGAAGGTATCTGCTTGAGCCAAGACCCGACGGATACTCCCTGAAAGGAACCAGACAACACCTGACGAAGGAATTCGTAACTGAAGCGGCAAAGAATTCGCCCGAACTGTTCAGTTCGAACGTTGTGCTTCGCCCGATTTGCCAGGATTGGCTCCTTCCGACTCTCGCGTATGTGGCCGGGCCTGCCGAGGTAGCGTATTTTGGACAATTAAAAACGCTCTACGATGCTGTCAATATCCCAATGCCTATTATCTATCCCAGGGCGAGCGCGACGATTATAGAGGAGAAAGCTGACAAAGTACTTGAGCGGTTTTCGATATCGCTGTTGGATATCTACCGAGATGTCGAAATCGTGAAGGAAAGAGTCGCAGCAGAGGTATCGGATCTGAATCTGGACGAGGTGTTTGGCGGGACGTTTCTTTCGATTCAGGAGGCCTTCGAAGCGATAGCTCCGGTTCTACAGAAAATAGATCCGACTCTCAACGGGGCACTCGAGAATGTCAGTCGTAAGACGATGGTGAACATCGAAGGGTTGAAAGAGCGCGCCGTCGCAGCGCAGATGCGTCAACACGAGGTTTCGTTGCGGCAGATTGATAAAGTCTCGAACCTGATCTTTCCTCGGGCAAATTTCCAGGAGCGTGAACTCAACGTCATCTACTTCCTGAACAAATACGGGCTCGAGTTCCTTCGCTGGCTCTATGGAGAGCTTTCGATCGACCTGTTCAAACACCAGGTTATCCGACTGTAGCCTTCTCTCAGTTGAGCTGGTGCGTTCCCCTAGATAGTTTTCTCTGTCTCCGGATCGAAGAAATGAGCTGAACCCATGTCGAAAAGCAGATCGAGCGGCTTTCCGACGGCAGGTTCTTTGGGAGACGTAACACGGGCCACGAACTGAGGGCCATCATTCCGCGTTGAAAAATAAACGTACGTCTCATTCCCCATCGGCTCAACCACTTCCACAGCCACTTTCGCTTTCGTCCGTGACGCGCCAACGGCTCCGGAACCCGCGATCGCTATTTGTTCAGGCCGGAGGCCCAGCGTCAGTTCTTTGCCCACATACTTCTTCAGCCGAGACTGATCCTTTTTCTGAATCGGAAGGCTAATCCCGCCTCCCTTCTCGGCAAAAACAATCGTCTTCCCTTTTTCGATCGTCCCATCAAAGAAATTCATAGCAGGGCTGCCGATGAAACCGGCGACGAATTTATTCACAGGGTTCGCATAGATTTCCATGGGGGACTCAATTTGCTGTACGAATCCATCCTTCATCAAGACGATCTTATCCCCCATTGTCATCGCTTCGGTCTGATCGTGCGTTACGTAGATCATGGTCGCGCCAAGCCGCTGGTGGAGCTTTGAGATTTCCGTTCGCATCTGCACGCGGAGTTTGGCGTCAAGATTGCTGAGTGGTTCATCAAACAGGAACACCTTTGGTTTCCGGACAATTGCTCTTCCGACTGCGACTCGCTGACGTTGACCCCCAGAGAGTGCCTTCGGTTTCCGATCCAGATAATCTTCAATTCCCAGAATCGCCGCCGCCTCGCGCACTCGTTCGTTGATTTCCTGCTTTGGAAGTTTCCGCAGCTTCAACCCGAACGCCATATTCTCGTACACCGACATATGTGGATAGAGCGCGTAGTTCTGGAAGACCATCGCGATATCCCTGTCCTTGGGCGCAACGTCATTGACCCGTTGTCCATCGATAAAAATATCGCCGGCAGTAATTTCCTCTAATCCCGCGATCATCCGCAGGGTTGTTGACTTCCCACACCCCGATGGCCCGACGAGAACAACGAATTCCTTGTCTTTTACTTCGAGGTCCATTTCATGAACAGCGACGACATTCCCTTCGTATATCTTCTTGACATTTTCGAGACGGACACTTGCCAATGTGAAATCCTCCAATGCTAGCGACGTTCTACACTCCGGAGCAGTTCCCAAAACGAAGGAAACGAGATATCGACACACTCCGACTGCGTAATAACTGTTTGTCCATTCAGCACGAGTCCGGCGACACCGAACGCCATGGCGATGCGATGATCTGCAAAGGTTTTACATTCGGCAGCAATTAATGTGTTTTTGGGCTGAAAAGCAAACCCGTCCGCGTATTCTTCGACCTCCACACCGAGCGCGCGAAGATTGCTGACGAGCGATCGAATGCGATCGGATTCTTTATTTCGAAGATCGGCAGCGCCCCGAACTGCAAGGCAGCAGCCAGCGAGGGCCAACGTTACGGCGAGAATCGGGATCTCATCGATGAGTTCCGCGACCTGCTTCCCTTCCAGTTTAACGGATCCGTGTAACTCCGAACTTCTGACAAGAAGATCACCCAGGGGTTCCCCTGCAACTGTGTTCTCTCTGGTGGCTACGATTGATCCACCTATTGAGCGGAAGAACTCGATGATGCGGGTTCTCGTCGCATTCAGCCCGACATTGAGTATGCGGAGCTCGGAACGAGGAACAAGGAGTGCAGCAGAGATCAAGAATGCAGCCGACGACACATCTCCGGGGACCTGAAATCTTTGGGCGCGGAGCTCGGTGCCGCCAACAACTTCAATAACAAAGGAATCATCCAATTTCACAGGTGTGAGTCCGAGCATGCGCTCCGTGTGATCACGAGTCTGTGTCTTCTCGGTCACCCGGGTTATTCCATCAGCGAATAGACCGGCAAGCAGTATCGCCGATTTCACCTGTGCACTTGAAATCTGCATGCGGTACTCGATCGGATGCAAGGGAGATACACCGGCGATTGTAAGGGGCGCCGTCTGGGTTTCGGATCCCTGAATCCTCGCCCCCATCCTCGACAAGGGTTCGATGATGCGCTTCATCGGGCGTTGCCTGAGGGAATCATCTCCTGTGATGGTGGTACTGAAGGGCTGTCCGGCCAGAATACCGGTCAACAGTCTTATGGTTGTACCGGAGTTTCCTGCATCGAGGATTCCAGAAGGAGCACGCAGGCCACGGAGTCCGCGGCCCCGCACTGTAATGATGGAATCTCTAATCTGGATCTCAACGCCAAGGTCTCGCAAGCAGTGGAGTGTGCTGTGTGGATCCGCGGCATCCAGATATCCATGGATCTCCGATGTTCCATTAGCGAGGGCGCTGATCATAAGTGCACGATGTGAAATAGACTTGTCTCCAGGGACAGTCACCGTCCCTACCAGTCCATTTGATCGTGAAATCGTAGTATTCATGTGATATGGAAAAAGAAATCCTCACACTTGGACTGGCCCCGAGAGTCAGTTCTTCGGTGTGAGGATCAATGAACGTCGAAGTACAGTTCGTTTAGTGTCTCCTGCTGTCCGATCGATGACTGTCGCGCGGTCCCGAGCTGCGGCGTTCGCGAGCCTTCTTCATTTCCTCGTGAGCGTTTTCACCGCCTGGAAGAAGAGCCTTGCGGCTCAGGTTCAGTCGTCCTTCGGAATCGATCAGCATCAACTTGACTTCGAGTGTATCCCCCACCTTGAAGAGATCTTCCACTTTCTCGACGCGCTTGGTATCAAGCTGCGAGATGTGAACCAATCCCTCTTTGCCGGGGAGGATTTCGACAAATGCGCCGAATTCCATGATCTTCTTCACAGTTGCCTGATAGGTTTTACCAACCTCTGGCAATTCCGACATCTTGCGGATGTAATCCATCGCCTTGTCGGCTGATTCTTTCAGGACTGCCGCAACGGTAACTGTGCCATCATCTTCCACATTGATCTCGGCACCGCTGTCTTTCACCAACTGGCGAATGTTCTTCCCACCAGGGCCGATCAGCGCACCGATCATGTCAACAGGGATCTTGATGGTCTGGAGGCGCGGCGCATACTGAGAGAGCTCCGGCCGAGGTCCAGAAAGCGACGTGCTCATCACATCAAGGATGTGGAATCGTCCAGCCTTTGCCTGGTCGAGCGCCTTTTCCATAATATCAAGCGTGATTCCCTGGATCTTGATATCCATCTGGAATGCAGTGATTCCATCTTTGGTTCCGGCAACCTTGAAGTCCATGTCTCCCAGATGATCTTCGTTTCCGAGGATGTCGCTGAGAATTGCAACCTTGTCCCCTTCCTTCACAAGTCCCATAGCGATACCGGCTATGGCGCGTTTGAGCGGAACACCAGCGTCAAACAACGCCAGAGTTCCTGCGCAGACGGTCGCCATCGAAGATGAGCCGTTTGACTCGAGGATATCGGACACAATCCGGATCGTATAGGGGAAGTCAGCTTCTGCGGGCATCAGGTTCTTCAAAGAGCGTTCAGCCAGATTCCCATGACCTATTTCTCTGCGGCCAGGACCGGTGAATCTGCCAACTTCACCGACGCTGAACGGAGGGAAGTTGTAGTGCAGCATGAACCTTTTGGTCGTCTCCGCCATCAGGCCTTCAAGTTTCTGCTCATCGAGCTTTGTGCCGAGGGTTGCAGTTGTGAGACTCTGAGTTTCGCCCCGGGTGAACAAGGCAGACCCGTGTGTCCTCGGGAGCAGACCAACTTCGCTGGTGATCTTGCGGATATCGGTGAGACCGCGGCCATCGAGCCGCTTGCCCTCATCGAGAATCGTCGATCTCATGGCATGATACTCAAGGTCATGCAGGATCGTGTTGATCGCATCCTCCTGCTCGGGATACTTCTCAGCCAAGGCCTTGTTGGTTTCCTCATACACCTTTCCGGTGGCTTCAGAGCGGGCTTCCTTGGTCAGGACTGTCCGGCTTAATTCCTTGATCCTCGCTTCGCCCAGTTTCTTGACATCCTGAACCAAAACTTCAGGACGTTGAGCCTGAACTACCGGGCGTTTGGTCTTACCGATCTCCTTTGCAAGATCCACTTGAGCCTGGCAAAGAATCTTGATTGACTCGTGTGCAGTCTTCAGGGCGGCGATCATATCGGATTCGGAAATCTCGTGTGATTCCCCCTCGACCATTACAATCGAAGTGAGCGTACCGGCGACGATCGCGTCGATATCACTGTGCTCGAGCTCGTCATCCGTAGGGTTGATCACGAACTTGCCGTCAATCCGCCCAACTCGAACCTCTGCGATGGGACCGTCGAAGGGTGCATCCGAGACCATCAGAGCGGCAGACGCGGCGCAGGCACCGAGAACATCGCTGTCGTGCTGGGAATCCGATGAATAGACCGTGACAATTATCTGTGTTTCGTTGAAGTATCCTTCCGGGAACATTGGCCGGATCGGTCGGTCGATAAGCCGCGACGAGAGAATCTCCTTCTCTGTGGGGCGTCCCTCGCGCTTGAAGAATCCTCCGGGAATCTTTCCCGCAGCAGAGGTCTTCTCACGATACTCCACCTGGAGAGGGAAAAAGTCCTGCCCCTCTTTCATCTCTTTGGCGCTCACGACCGTCGCCAATACCATTGTATCGGCGTAGCGGACCATGACGGCACCATCGGATTGTTTTGCGAAGCGGCCGGTCTCATATGAGAACGTCTTGCCGCCAACTTCAACTTCTTTAGTTACGACCATAGTACTTGTTTCTTTCTTTCAATGAGAGCTGCACTTGCAGCCCGGGATGAGAACCTGACTAACCGCAAACTATTTGCGGATGTCAAGCTCCTGAATGATCTTTCTATATCGACCAATATCTTTCTTCGTGAGATACTCAAGAAGGCGTCTCCGCTTTCCGACAAGCTTCAAGAGGCCGAGACGACCGTGGTGGTCTTTTTTGTGGCTCGCGAGGTGAGGCGAAAGCATGTTAATGTGGGATGTGAGGATTGCAATCTGGACCTCCGGGCTTCCGGTGTCAGTGTCACTTTTCCCGTACTTTTTGATGATCTCCGTCTTTTGTTCCTTGGTAATTGGCATTGCGACTCCTTAAAGTAAGCTGATGAATACTATGTGATTACCTCAAATACTGCAAGAACTTATCTCCTAACTCCTGCTTTAAATTCTGCCATCAACGAGCGACTTTGCGCTTCATCGAGGTGCATCTGGTCGATGAGCTGTTGAGCGCTATCAAATTTCCGTTCGTCTCTTAGCCGCCTCAGGAATTGCACGTTGAGAGTTTGGCCGTAAAGATCCCCCTCAAAGTCCAGGAGATGAGCCTCCACGGTGCGCTGTCCCTGATCAAAGAACGTCGGTCTTACGCCGATACTGACCATCCCGTACCTTGCGGGTCCTCCCACGTCAACCTGCACGAAGTAGATCCCGTCCTCCGGGACCAACTTGTGATGTGTCAGCTGCAGATTTGCCGTCGGATATCCAAGTTCGCGCCCTCTTGCGTCACCCCGAACGACCGTACCGCTCAGCGCATACGGTCTGCCGAGGAGCCGAAGCGCCCGGTCGACCCTGCCTTGCAACAGGTGCTGCCGGATTTGACTGCTGCTGACGATTTCCTCATCAACATATACCGGCTTCAACGCTGCAACAGAGAATTCAAACTCACGACCGAGTTTCAGCAACTCTTCGACACTTCCTTCACGATCCCTGCCGAAATGATGATCGTATCCTTCCACCACTTCACTTACACCGCACCCCTGAACAACGTATCGAAGGTAAAACTCACGTGAACTCAGCCGCGAAAACTCGTACGTGAAGCCAATGCGATAGAAGACATCGATCCCCAGCTGCTCGCAGATTTGCTGGCGTTCTTCTATTGTTGTCAGGAGCCGCATGGGCTGACCTGTCAAGACCTCTTTCGGATGGGGGTCGAATGTGAGGACAACGCTCCTCCCTTTCCTGGCCTGTGCCTTCTCGACCACTTCTCTCAGAAGCTGCTGATGAGCCAGGTGAACGCCGTCGAACGTGCCCACACTGACTACCGAGTTCTTGAGGTACTCGATTTCGCTAGGCTGGAATACGATGTCCATCACTCAAACTCCGCAAACTCGCTCTCTCGCCTTTCACTTTGTCCAGCTCTTCCATCGTCAGCGCATTTTCAATCTTATACTCCCCGATGCGGGTTCGCCTGAGCGAGGTCAATACAGCGCCACATCCGAGTTTGTCTCCGATATCGCTCACGAGCGACCGGATATACGTTCCTTTTGAGCACACGACGCGAAATTCGACCACCGGCGGAACAAACGACACGACCGAGAATTCCGTGACATCAATCTCTTTGGGGCGGCGTTCGAGCGTCTTCCCCTTGCGGGCATACTTATACAGCGGTTTCCCGCGGTGTTTTGCCGCCGAATACATCGGCGGGGTCTGCAGTTGCCGGCCTGTGAAACCAAGAATGACAGACTGAAGTTGTTCGTGTGATACGCCGGTGTAGTCCGCACGCTCAGTTACGACGGTTTCCATATCGAAACTTGCTGTCCGAATACCAAGTTCGAATGTTCCCGTATACTCTTTGTCGAGATTCGCAAACTGATCAATGCGCTTTGTTTGTCTTCCCGTGCACAGTATCAGGAGCCCTGTGGCTCTCGGGTCAAGCGTACCGGCGTGTCCTGCTTTTTCAATGCCGAAACTTTGACGAATCCTGTGAACCACATCGAATGATGTCCAGTTCAAAGGTTTGTCGATGAGAAGGACCTCGCCTTCATCCTGTGCTTGTGTCGTGCCATGAGAAGGAACCGCCATGGCTCTACTCGTCCTTCGGATCAGGTGAATCCTTGTGAATCTGATTGAGCAAATTCTCTATCCGCATTGCGTGATCAAGCGATTCATCCAGATAGAAGGAAATCGTCGGTGTAAATTTCAGACTAAGATTGTGACCGAGCTCAGATCGAATGGCGCCCTTCTCTACCTCAAGATGAGCCAGAAGCTTCTTCTTTTTCTCGACATCGCCGAACACACTGACGTATACCTTCGCAATCTTCAGATCCATACTCATCCGAACCTCGGTGACAGTCACCAGTCCGAATTCTTCCATCCGAAAATTCTGTTGAATGATCTCGCTCATCAGTTCTTTGATGAGTGAGGCAACTCTTTCAGTTCGCACCGACATGCCAATGCTCCTCGCTACGCCAACTTCCGTTTCGTCTCCACGATTGTGTATGCTTCGACCGTGTCCCCGACCTTGATGTCATTATATCCCTCGAGGCTGATGCCGCACTCGAATCCCTGCTCCACTTCTCTCACATCGTCTTTGAACCGCTTCAACGAAGCGATGGTGCCGTCGAAGATCACAAGCCCGTCCCTGACGAGGCGAACCTTGTTGCTGCGAACGATCTTGCCGTCCTGCACATAGCAACCGGCGATGGTGCCGATCTTGGAGATCTTGAAGACGTCCCGGACTTCAACAGTTGCGAGCACCTGTTCAGAGAGAGACGGTGCAAGCATACCTTCGAGAGCGCTCTTGACCTCATTGATGGCGTCATAAATGATATTATACAGGCGGATATCAACTTCCTCAGACTCGGCAAGGCGCCTCGCGTTCAGGTTCGGTCGAACATGGAACCCGATGATAACAGCGCGGGAGGCAGTGGCGAGCAACACATCAGACTCAGAAATTCCGCCGACACCTTTATGGATAACCTGTACTTTCACTTCACCTGTCGACAGTTTCATGAGCGAGTCAGACAATGCTTCGACGGAACCGTCAACGTCGCCTTTCACGATGATGGGCAGGTCTTTGACCTGACCTTCCTTAATCTGCTTGGAGATGTCATCCAGCGTGATCATTCTCCGCTGGCGGAAATCCTGTTCGCGCTTCAACTGCTGTCGTTTGTTGCTAATGTCGCGCGCCTCGCGGTCATTTTCCAGGACAACGAGGTCATCGCCGGCCTGAGGAATTCCGTCGAACCCAATAAGCTGTACAGGTTGCGAAGGATGAGCGACCTCGACTCTTTTGCCTCGTTCGTCGAACATCGCGCGTGCTCGGCCGCTCCAGATACCGCAAACGAAAGAGTCGCCTATCCGCATAGAGCCCTTCTGGATGAGGACTGTCGCGACAATGCCCTTCCCTTTGTCCAGTTCAGATTCAACAACGACTCCGCGTGCAAGCCTGTCAGGATTTGCCTTGAGCTCAAGGACCTCGGCTTCGAGCAGAATGCGTTCAAGCAGCTGGTCGACGTTCTTCCCTGTCTTCGCTGAAATTTCAACTGCCTGGTACTTTCCTCCCCATTCCTCGACAAGGACCCCCTTTTCGGAGAGTTGTTGACGGATGCGATCAGGGTTAGCATCGGCTTTATCAGTCTTGTTGATTGCGATGACAATCGGGACCGCGGCCGCCTGAGCATGGCTGATCGCCTCAACTGTCTGCGGCATGACGTTGTCGTCTGCAGCAACGACAAGGACCACAATGTCCGTCAGCTGGGCGCCACGCGCACGCATTGCCGTAAATGCTTCGTGGCCAGGCGTATCGAGGAAGGTAATCTGCTTGCTGTCTTCGAGCGTTACTTCATATGCACCGATGTGCTGGGTTATGCCGCCCGCTTCGCCGGCGACCACATTGGAACTGCGAATATAATCAAGGAGCGACGTCTTTCCATGATCGACGTGTCCCATGATGGTGACGACCGGGGCACGCGGTTTTAATTCAGTTTCGTCGTCTTCAACATCGGAGAGGACGGCGGAGGTGAATTCGGACTCAAAATCGAGCGTGTAGCCGAATTCGTCAGCAACAAGTTGAATCGTATCCTTCTCGAGCCTTTGGTTGATCGACACCATGATGCCAAGGCTCATACACTTCTGAATAACTTCTGCGACGGAAGCCCGCATCAAATCCGCCAATTCGCCGACCGAAACGAACTCGGTCACGCGAATGTGCATCTTGTCGCGTTCCTTCTCTTCCAAAATGCGCTGTTCTTCGTCTTCCCGCTCCTTCTTCCGTTTCTTGCGGATCGCCGCCCGCGTGCTCATGGAGTCATCAGTCATCTCGGCCAGCGTTTCACGGATGGCCTTTTCGACTTCCATCTCATTTACCTCGGCGTGCCGGGATTTCTTGCGCTTCTTGCTCTTGACCTCAACTTCTTCATCGACAGCCGGCGTGCGACCCGGCGTCTTCTTCGCCTCCTCACGAACTTTTTTCTTTTTCTTCTTTTTCTTCTTCTTGTCCTCTTCCGATTCTTCCGCAGGTACGGCTGCCGGGCCGGGGCGCGCAATTTCCATCTTACCCTTGATCGTGAGTCCCATCCGCGGGCGTGACATCGCCTGTTCGAGAGGAGTCAGCGCCTTCCGTGTTCGAGGTCCTTCGGGCTTTGGAGGCTCAACTGCCTCAGCTACGGGGGGTGCTTCGGAGGGAGGCGGCAGAGTCTCTTCTGTCGCGGCCGGCTGCGAAGGTTCCTTCGCTTCTTCCTGCACAACGGCTTCTGCAGTCGGTTCATGCTCGACTGCCGCTGTCTCCTCAACCAATTCGACCGGAGGCTGCTCTTCGACCGGAGGGGGAGCCGCGGGTGCTTCTTCGGCAGCCTGTTTCTTTTCAGGTTTTTCGGTTGGCTCCTTCTTTCGAGAGGTACGAAACTCCTGGATCTTTCGTTGGTGCCTCTCCGCGACGTCTTTTTCCTTCTTGAAGTGCCCCATGACGGCGGCGAGCATATCGTCGTCCACCGACGACATGTGGCTCTTCACCTCAAAGCCCTTCTTGTGCAAGAACTCGAGCAGCGTCTCGCTGGAAAGGTTCAGCTCGGTCGCGAGCTTGTAGATCTTTATTCTCTTGACTGCAGTTTCAGCCATGCAGATTCTTTTCCGTTCTGAGTACTCAAGTACACGTGATGCTGCTACTGCGGTTGCTTTTCTTCGCTCTCAGGAGATTCCGTCGGTTCGGGCTTGGCAGCCTCCGGAGAGTCCTCCGTTGGCTCAATCGTCTCCGTCGATGGTTCAGCGGCAGGAGCTTCAGCCGCAGAGTCCTCCGCGGCCTCAGCCGTCTCCGTCGTCGTTGGTTCCTGGGCCGGGGTTTCAGCCGGGGCCGCTGCAGCTGCGGGCTCGCCCGCATCTTCCGCGTCCTCGATCTCCGCGTCTTCCAGACCTCGCTTCAAAAGGCCAACGATCTCTTCGATCTTTTCTTTCTCGATCCCAAGTGTATTGACGAGCTCTTCTATGGCCGTATCGATAACGTCATGCACCGATTCATATCCTTCGTCGAAGAACTTATGAAACATAACATCGCCGAGTTCCTCGCGGAATTCGGAGAGATCCATATCATATTCTTCTTCCTCGCCGCCCTCCTTGATCAATTGAATATCGTATCCCGTCAACTTCGAAGCAAGGCGCACGTTTTGGCCGTTCTTGCCGATCGCCAGGGAAACCTGATCCGCTGCAACCGTTACATTCGCCTTCTTAGTTTCTTTGTCGAGTTGGATCTCCTTCAACTTTGACGGGGAGAGTGAACGCGTGATGAAGACCAAGGGCTCATCACTCCAGTTGATGACGTCAATATTCTCATTGTTGAGTTCGCGCACGATCGCATGAATTCTGACACCCTTCATGCCCACGCACGCGCCGACTGCGTCGATTCTATCGTCATGGGAAAGCACGGCCACTTTGGCTCGGTCACCGGGTTCGCGCGCAATCGCCTTGATTTCGATGATACCATCATAGATTTCGGGTATCTCAATCTCAAAGAGACGCATGAGGAACTGTGAATCCGTTCGGGAGATAATGACGACCGGGTTGCCTGCACCTTTTCGCACCTCTTTGACGACGGCGCGAATGGTGTCCCCCTTCTTGTACCGTTCCTTATAGATTTGCTCGCTGCGTGGGAGAATGAGCTCGTTCTTGTTGTGGATAACGAGTATCTCCCCCTTCCCCTTGCGAATTTGGTAAATCTCGCCGACGACGATTTCGCCGAGGGAGGTTGAGTATTCGTTGTATATCGCTTCGCGCTCGATTTCCTTGATGCGCTGATTCAAATTCTGTTTTGCACTGACAACGAGTCTCCGCCCGAAGCTGTCGAGTGGCACGATCTCGACGAATTCTTCACCAACGTCGATGTCCTCGCCCGATTTCTTCCGTGCTTCCTTCACATCCACCTGCGTTATCGGGTCGATGACTTCAGCGACAACTTCACGTTCAAGATAGATTTCAATATCTCCCTTGTCCATGTTGACCACGACATCGAATTTGACAGTAGGTCCGTACTTCTTACGAACCATCATGCCAAAGATATCTTCTACAATGCCGACGAGGATATCCTTGTCGATGCCTTTTTCCCGAACCATTTGGGCAAATGATTCGACTATTTCGTGATTCATGAAAGCCTCCGAACAATAAACTCAATGCCGAGCCGTTTACCAGGGCAGCTCTTCTTTGGACTCAATAATTTTTGTGAAATCAAGTGTAACAGACTCCCCTGTTTCAGTTTCAAATGTCAGCCTCTCATCGTCGACGGACTGAAGCTTCCCTACGAGGGTCGTCAGTGTTTCAGCTGACTGATGCACAACCTTGAATCGACGACCCACATTTTTCCGATATTGACGCAGCATTCGGATTGGTTTGTCGATTCCAGGGGATGACACCTCGAGGCGATACGATCCCTGTATGACGTTTTCGCGATCAAGTTCTTGAGAAAATTCACGGCTTATGATCGCACACTCTTCGATCGTTATTCCCTCGTCCGTGTCGATGAATGCCTGGAGAAGCTTTCCTCCCCGTTCATTCCGAACGGATACATCAACCAAAAAAGCTCCGTGATTTTCGAGGACGGGCGCGACCAAAGCGCTCATTTTCTCCAGAATTTCAATCATTTCTTCAGACTCCAAAAAAAATAGCCCGGAACGGCGGGCTATTTCTACTTCTACTGCGAGGTCACATAATATAGACAAACCCCCGGCAATATGCAAGCGATTTCGCTTTAGAAATTCGTGATCATCTTGTTCTCACGATAAAAAACATCAACAATTTCAGCCGCCTTTGCGGGGTCATCTTCTACCCGAAAGAGGGACATATCCTCAGGAGAGATATTGCCTGCGGGGACAACGACTTTACGTATCCAATCAATAAGCCCATTCCAATATGCAGAGCCCATCAGGATCACAGGGAACGAGCGAGTTTTTTTTGTCTGGATGAGTGTGATCGCCTCGAAGAATTCATCGAGTGTGCCAAAACCCCCAGGGAGCACAATGAATCCGTGCGCATACTTCACGAACATCACTTTGCGGACAAAGAAATGTCGAAATGTCACCAGGCGATTTCGATCGATGTATCGATTGGAATCTTGTTCATGCGGGAGCTCGATATTTGCTCCGACGGATGCTCCTCCCTGCTCCCGTGCCCCCTTGTTTGCACCTTCCATAACTCCGGGTCCGCCTCCAGTCAGGATATTGAAGCCTCTTTTCACGAGTTCACGGGAAACCTGTTCTGCCAGCTTGTAATACGGCGACCCGGGTTCCGTTCGGGCGGAGCCAAATATAGACACCAGGTTTTCCTGTTTCGACAGGACCGTGAAACCGTCAACGAATTCCGACATCACTCGAAATATCCGCCAGACGTCATCTTGTGCACTGATGAGAGAACGAAGCTGAATGTCCTGCTTAACGTCGTGCTCGGTAATTCCTGGGGGAGTATCCATAGCAATCCTTTCGGGGGTGAAACGGTCGTGGTTATGGCAGGAAAAGAAAATTCTTCAGAATCTGTTTTCCGTGCTCCGTAGCGATTGATTCCGGATGGAATTGAACTCCAAACGTAGGGTATTCCCGGTGGCGGAGTCCCATGATCACTCCGTCATCCGTCCACGCTGTCACCTCGAGACACATAGGAAGCGAATCCTTCTCGACAATGAGGGAGTGGTATCTTGTTGCGGTGAAGGGAGATGGAATATGTGAAAAAATCTCCTTGCCCGTGTGAAGGATTGACGAGGTCTTTCCATGAAAAATCTCCCCTGCCTTGACAACTCTTCCCCCGAGCGCCTCGCCAATTGCCTGGTGTCCCAGGCATACCCCAAGTATCGGGAATTCCTTATGCAACTCGCGGACAACTGAGATGGAGACACCGGCCTCCGAAGGAGTGCACGGACCTGGTGACAGAATAATCCTCTGGGGGTTCAAGTCCCGTATTTCCTGGATAGTAATCCGGTCGTTGCGGGCGACCGTCAGCTCTGCACCCATCTCCCCCACGTACTGGACAAGGTTATACGTGAATGAGTCGTAATTGTCAATGACGAGGATCATGAGGGTCGACCCGATGAAATCGTTGTCCGGGCTTTCTCCGGATGCGTCAGCAGTTCGAGTGCCTTCAAGTTTGCCCGGAGCTTTTCCATGGTTTCTTCGAACTCTCGTTCCGGATTCGAATCATAGACGATGCCAGCTCCGGCCTGGAAGCGAAGAACATCTCCCCGCATCACGACCGTTCGAATCGCGATGCATGAATCGAGATTGCCTGAAAAGTCGATGTACGCTACAGCTCCCCCGTAGACAGATCGGCGCAGTTGTTCAAGCTCGGTTATGATTTCCATAGCACGGATCTTCGGCGCTCCGCTCAAGGTCCCAGCAGGAAAACAGGAAAAGAGAGCGTCGATCTGCGTACAATCGCTCCGCAGTTTCCCCTTGACGCTCGTCACCAGATGCATGACGTGCGAATACTTCTCGATCGACATGTATTCCTCCACTGCTACCGAGCCATAGGAACAAATTCTTCCGAGGTCATTCCGGCCGAGATCGACGAGCATCAGGTGCTCTGCACGCTCTTTGGGGTCGTTGAGCAATTCCTTTTCGAGCTGATCGTCTTCGTCTCTTGTTCCTCCCCTGCGTCGCGTGCCGGCGATAGGTCTCGTTTCGACCCGGCCTTCATCCACACGCACTAACATCTCCGGCGAGGCGCCGATAATGCTGAAATCCTTGCACTGGAGGAAATACATGTACGGAGAGGGATTGATGATGCGCAGCGATCGGTACAGGTCAAACGGGGCAACAGTCGCTTTTTGCTCGAGTCTCTGGGAAAGAACGACCTGAAAGATGTCGCCCTCAATGATATATTGTCGTGAGCGCTCGACCGAAGCGCAGAATTGATCTTTGGGAGTAACATAACGCATCGGGCCGAGCAGTGTGGCCGTGCCGATCCCTGCAGCAGCAGGTTGCTGTAACAGCTGTTTCACGCGAGCGATTTCTGCAGCGGCCTTTGTGTACTCCGTAAGAAGAGTGAGCTCTGACCTCTTTCCGCCAGGGAGATATGCATTTGAGACGAGGAAAAGCTGGTGCTGCAGGTTGTCGAAGACCAATACCACGTCATAGAAAAGCAACAGAGCATCAGGGACTTCAAAGTCGTCGCCTTCGAGAACCGGCACATCTTCCACGAGCTGCACGCTTTCGTATCCGAAGTATCCTACAGCTCCACCCGAGAAACGGGGCAGGCCAGGGCTTCGTACTGTCTTGATGTGTGCGAAGATTGTCTTGAGTGCTGCTAGCGGATGATCATCCTCCGAAACAAGCGTCGGCAGGACTTTCACATCCTCGTGGAATGTCTCGAGTTTGAATCGTTTTCCGTGAATGGTAAAACTCATGAACGGATTAAATCCAATAAATGAATACCGCCCAACCTTTTCTCCCCCTTCAACGCTTTCGAGGAGAAACGAGTACGGACTTTCTTTTTGGATCTTGAGGTAGACAGAGACCGGAGTTTCCGTGTCGGCCAGAAGAGTCTCGTACACAGGGATGACATTGCCCCCCTGGCTCAGTTGCTTGAATTCCTCAAACGTCGTCATTTCTTGTCTTGACAGGTCAACTACACTTCGAGCGATGGCCAGATGATCTGGCAATCTTCTCCCTCGAACTTCTGTACCAGCATGCGAAATTCATCGTCAATCGTCTTTGGCCGGTTCGTGTTTGGATCCAGCCAAACGTGATACGCCAGGTTGTGAGACACAATCTGGCCACCCTCCAATTTCTTCATCAATCCCTCCATGACGAAGCTGGAATTCTTGATGAGAGAAATCCGTGTGTAAACGTTCAGCAGTTCATCGAAGAATGCGGGGGATTCGTAATCGATCTCATTTCGTACGAGGACAACCTTTCCATTTCCCTGAATCGTCTTCATATCGACGGTGGCACCGATATGCTTCAGATATTCGATCCGACCCACCTCGAAGAAGCGCAGATAATTTGTGTTGTGCACAATCCCCTGCCAATCGACTTCATAGCTCCGCACGCGAAGCTGGGTAAAGTATTTGAATTGTTCTTTCTTCATGGAGGATATCATGCCCGGATTGTGCCAGCCACAATGTCTGCCGCACGCAGAACCTGCTCAGTGGATACATCCAAATGCATCACCGCCCTTAGAGAGGTGTAATTGGCGTCAGAAAGGTATACGTTCTTCGCCCGTAGCAAATCGAGCATTTCGCCGGTCGTTTTTCCGGTCCGGGAAATGTCAATGACGACCATATTCGTCTGAACGTATTTGAGATCGATTCCCGCCAGGGGATTTGCGGCAACGCGTTCGGCGAAAATGCGTGCCTTCTTGTGGTCCTCTTTCAAGCGGTCGATGTTGTGTTCAAGCGCAAAGAGGGCGCCTGCAGCGATGATGCCCGCTTGGCGCATTCCGCCGCCGAGAATCTTTCGAAATCGGCGTGCGCGCTGAATCATCTCTTCGGATCCGACAAGTGCAGATCCGACAGGAGCGCCAAGTCCTTTCGAAAAACAGACGGATACAGTATCGAAGTACTGTGCATATTCGCTCGGTGCGATTCCTGTCGCCACTGATGCGTTCCAAAGCCGCGCACCGTCGAGATGCATCCGTATGCCAAGAGCTTTGGCAAATTCGCGTATCTTTTTAATCTCTTCTATCGGGTAGATAGTCCCTCCTGCCCGATTGTGTGTGTTTTCCAGGCAGATGAGCGCTGTGCGGGGCATGTAGTACACAGAGGGGCGAACAGCCGGCGCCAACTGACCTGCGCGCAGGATTCCGTGCTCGCCCTGCAGAAGATGAAGCTGGACGTTTGACAGAATGGATGGTGCGGCAGTCTCGTAATTGAAGATATGCGATTCCTTCTCTACGATGACCTCGTCTCCCGGTTGCGTGTGGACCTTGATTGCTACTTGGTTTGACATGACGCCGGAGGGGACGTACAGAGCAGCTGGCTTCCCCAGCAGCGCGGCAACCTTTTGCTGCAAAAGATTGACGGTTGGATCTTCAGCGAAGACGTCATCGCCGACTGGCGCCTGAGCCATCGCCTGTCGCATGGCGTCTGACGGTTTCGTGATCGTGTCACTCCGCAAATCAATGATCTCAGTTTCCATGGTCATTCAGTTTGTTTTCGTTGTGGAAGAAAAGTCAACAGAAATAGCGCCGCCGCAGCGACAACACAACCTCCGGCGAAAACGTCGCCATGACGGGCATAAAAGGTCAACTCTGTCCGCGGCTCAATGGTTCCATGAAACGTCGCACGCGTGTAGAGTCTGGTCTCGTTGTGGTAAACGCCAGCGGGGTCGACGAACCCGGAGATTCCGCCATTCGCAGCGCGAACAATCCATCGTCGGTTTTCAATCGCTCGTATGGAAGCATAGCTCGCATGCTGGTAGGCACCCGGGGTATTTCCCCACCAGCTGTCATTGGTGATGATGACGAGGAATTGCGCACCCCGAACAACAAACTCGCGAACGAAATTCGGATACACGGACTCGTAGCATATCATGGATGCAAACTTGGTCTCCTGATCGCGTCGAAGAGGGAGTGAAAAAAGAACGGTGTCACTCCCCTTTCCCCACATACCGATACCGACGTTCCACTTCAGAGGCTCGATAAGGAATTTGAACGTACCAGCGTACGGAATTCGTTCGGCAAAGGGTACGAGCACAATCTTCTTGTAGACCGGTCCGATCTCACGACCAGGGATGAGGAGAGCTGTCGAGTTGAAATCATCGTAGTACCGGTTTCTCAACGGGTCCCGGGACGCGGTCGCCGGAGCATGGGCGCTGTCGTAGAACACGGTATATGGCAGCCCGGTCAGCACCGGAGTACCCGTCGAGTCCAGATTATGGCGAAGCCAATGCCAGTACATCTGATTTCCGGGGAGGAGAATGCGAAACGGGATAGCTGTTTCCGGCCAGACGACAAGGTCCGTTGGCTGGGCCGCGAGCGCTTTTGTTTCCCGCATATAATTCGCGAGTTGTTTGTCGTACGACTCCCATGGGCTGGCGCCCCTTGTGTCCCATTTCTCCCATGGATCGATATTCGGTTGGACAATCCCGACGTTGAGCGCCTGTGACCTGCCTCTCATCGCATATCTCGCCATCGTGAAGTTCCCATATACCCAAGGACCGAAGTAGATCACCAAAAGAGCTGAGAGGCCTAAGAGAGCCGGCCGCGAACGAAATGACCACTTACGTGCTGCGACATTCGTGATAAGAACGAATCCAATAACGTTGAAGCAAAGGACGAGAAATGACACTCCATAGGTCGATGTGAACTCGGCAATCTGGAGTCTCTGGAGATCGTAGGCCTGACTGTTGCCGAGTGTTATCCATGGGAAGGAGAATTCGCTCAGTGAGTGAGAATACTCGAAGCCGACCCATGCGAGGGGCAGGAACATGAGACCTGCGAGCAAACCCAGCCGGTTACGGACCCTGATGTACAGAAGTACTACGAGGACGTAAAAGAGAGGATGAAAAAGAAGGACGGCTCCGCCGGCGAGCATCATCCAGAAATCTTTCCCCACAACGAAACCACCGATCCAGAACAGAGTCAAAACATGAAAGACAAAGAACGTCGCATACGAGTAGCGGAGTTTTCTCCATGTTCCTTCCAGCGTCTCAAGCAGCAACAGGAGAGGAATGAGACTTACGTAGGCCAGAGAGTGGACCGGCGACGGGGGAAACGATGCGGCGAGCATCACACCGGATGCAATTGCTAAGATCAACCGGTGTCGCACGCTTTCGATAGAGAGGCTATTCAACACAGGTGCTGTCATTTGCCCACTACTGCCGATGAGCTTCTTCGTCTGATCCACCATTCTTCGAAGACGCGGAAGGCTGTAATCACAGCAGCTCCGATGGCCAGCCCAAGGAACGCGCCGCCGATGACATCGGACGGATAGTGGACTCCGACGTAGACCCGGGAAAACGCGACGAGCGCGGCGAAAGAAAAGAAGGTCCAGGTCCATTTGGGTATGAAGTATGCAAGAACGATTGCTCCGGCGAAATTGTTGACGGCGTGTGATGAGGGAAATGAATAACCGCTTCCGCAGCCCACGAGAAGATGAACATTCGCCAGCTCGTGGCATGGGCGAGCGCGTTCGATGATATACTTCAGCATAGAGCTGTTCAACTGATCGCTTAGCGTGATCGTCGGAATGAGGAGGAGCGCCGCAATCCGCCCATGACGTCCACCTTTCGTCAGGAGCAGCAGCCAGAGGATTCCAACAACCACAAGTGCAATCGGCTTTCGGTTCAGGTCTGTTACAAAGGGAAGGATGGCGTCGAAGAACCAGTTCCGCAGACCCTGGTTACAGAAGTAGAACAGGCTACGATCCATCTCCAGGAGTAAATCGTTCACTGACAACCTTTCTGTTGAGTGTTCAGACCGGCTTCTTCGAACCGTTGCCCGGTTTTGACCGTCTGTACACGTAGCTCAGAACAAGAAGGAGCACTATCAGCACGAGCATGAGCGTGACCGCTTTGCTGTAGGCGGCCAGGTAGGAGCCTATGACCTGCCAGTTCTGACCGAGTTCTTTGCCGGCAAACAGCAGAAGAAAATTCCACACCAATGCGCTTATAAACGACAGAATAGTCGTGGCCGTGAAGGGCAACTCCGACATGCCCGCGATAAATGAAACCACCGCTCTCGTTCCGGTCAGAAACCGGTTCACCACGATGAGAAAGTATCCGTATTTTCTGAACCATCCTTCGACCTTGTGCACTTTGTCGACAGGAATAAACCGAAGTTTACCCGTTTCCAGGATCTTCAGACCGAACCAGTCGCCCACTTTGTACATCAGGACAAACCCGATGGTGCTGCCAATGGTTGTTATGATGAGGGCGACCGTGAAATCGATTGTTCCAACTCCGACGAGCGACCCGACAAAAAGGACAACGACATCGCTCGGGAGAGGGGGGAAAACATTTTCCAGAAAAGCGAAGCCCGAGACAGTGAGATACACCCATATGGGATTGAGGGCCGAGAGGCGACGAATGAGTTCTTCCACTGAGCGCTTTCAGATTCCGGAGGGAACAATGGTTGCGGTGGCCAGCGCTGCACACCCTTCTCCCCTTCCAATGAACCCGAGACCTTCATTCGTAGTTGCCTTAATCGAGATGTGTTCTGGCTCAATGCTCAGAGCTTCGGCAATGTTTCTGACGATCTGTGCCGAATACCGAAGAACCTTCGGTTGCTGCAAGATGATAGTAGCATCTAGGTGGACGATTCGAAAACCGCTTTTCGCAATCAATCTGCCTACGTGGCGCAACAGGACGAGACTTGAGATGTCTTTGTATTTCGGATTCGTATCAGGGAAGTGTTTGCCGATGTCGCCGAGCGCAGCCGCTCCCAGCAGGGCATCACAGAGTGCGTGCAGCAAGACATCAGCGTCGGAATGGCCAACCAATCCAAACGGGTATGGTATGTGAACACCTCCAAGGACGAGCTTACGTCCCGGCGCGAATGCGTGAACATCATACCCAATGCCAACCCGTGGAGCAATTTCCACGGCTTTATCGGATTTCGAACGCTTGGTACCGACTTTTGAAGTCTTGCCACTCAATTTTAAGATCCTTTACATGAGCAGATCTCGGGCCAACCTTGAGCTCCTTGATCAATTCCTCGATCAGAGACCGATCCCCCTCCACTTCGAGCTCAACCTCGCTGGAATAAAGATTCTGAACCCACCCGCAAAGGCCGAGCCTGGACGCATGCCGATAGACATAGTAGCGGAAGCCAACTCCCTGCACGAGCCCCTGAACGATGATATGCACGCCGATCTGCATAGTGCTGGTTCAAAGTACGAGTTCTGGCCGTCAAAATCAAAAAGAACCCTGCTTCGGATTCTGGGCAATGCGACGTAAGATCTGAATGGCCGTGCGCGGGTTCTTGGAGGCAATGCTCGCTGCGAGCAGCAACACAGACTGCAGTGTGCGCGGCTTGACGCCAACCCTTAACGCACCACGAAGATGAGAGTACAGTTGTGGCTCAAACCCATCGAGGAAGAGGATCACGACGTTGATGACCTCCCGATCGGCCAGAGGAAGACCCGGCCTCCCCATTATGGCCCCATACGCGTCTTCTGTAATCCTGGTTCCAAGCCCATTTTCAAGTCCATCGAGGCGGGAAATGAGCTTCATCGCCTGCTTCCCATAGATTCGCCGTAGAATCTTCTCACCTTTCTTCGCTACACTCTTCTGTCTTTTTGAGGTTGTGGGGCTGAATTTTTGCCTTCTCTTCATGACCGCCAAACGTTCAAGCCCGTCGAGCATCGCCGGGTAACCCAGGAAGAGCGAAAGATGAATGAAGATCTCGGAGAAAAAGCGAATTGGATACGCCTTTTTCCGAAGAGCTCGTTCAACAGCACGGAACGCTTTTTCTCGTTTGCGAACAGTGTAGAGAGAGGATACGGTAGTGATCAGACGAGTACGGGGTGTTAACATAGTGAAGGGCGAAGTCAGTTGGCCTCTGGTCTCAGAATGGAAAAGGGACGAAGAAGCTCTCCGTCCCTCTAAGGTTTGTTCGTAGCAGTATTGCAGCCGATCAGAGTGCTGCACGCGTTGGAGTGCCCGGAACGAGACTTGAACTCGTATGCCCTTTCGAGCGCCGCCCCCTCAAGACGGTGTGTCTGCCAGTTCCACCATCCGGGCAATGGCAAATCAAGAATCGAACATCAGTGTACAACGTGCTACTCCCGGCTGTCGCCGTGCCAATCTCCGATCTCTGATCTGCCAGTGTGAGCGTGGATGGTCTCGAACCATCGACCCTCTGCTTAAAAGGCAGATGCTCTACCCCTGAGCTACACGCCCAACCAAAACGCCTGCGCCAAATATGATGCACTCTGGCCTGCAGGTAACTAGCTCAATATAAAATAAAAAAAAGGGAGGATAAAAACAAGACTCGGTTTCTTGGATTCGAACAGCAGAAGGGCATTCCTCACTGCTCCTCCTTCTCTTCCAAGCCGTTTGCGAACGCAGAGTTCAGCTCGTTGGAGGCTGATCGGTCGACACAGTTGGTGCCGGCCGCGTTTCTGACTTTTCGCGATAAAGAATTCCAAGTGGGATAATGACGCAGTAGCCAAGAACCAGCAGGATCGGTGCCACAACGAGCGGCATGGTTCCATCCCATGGCGACTGACCGAGTGCGACATACCCAAGTATGATCACGAGCAGTCCGAGACCAAGAATTTGATAATTCCTTTTCGTGAATGGAAGCGCCATCGATGGCGCTTTCCGTTTTGCTGCGACCTTTGACGCTACTCTTGCCATAAGCTTCTCCTATCCACCGAACGCAATAAAAAGCCCAGCGTTGGGGGGTACGCCGGGCTCGACCGTTTTGTGACGACAGTCAGGGGAGTAACCGTCGCCTGGGTCGAAAATAAATTTACATCATTTCTTGTGAATGTCAAGACCTATGCCCCGCGGAGGTTATGAGAGGGATCGAAGTCCCGTAACCAGCTTGCCATCGATGAGCTGAAGCACCCGATGCGCCCGTTTCGTCAGATCAAGATTATGTGTGGCGATAACAAACGTGAGGCCCCTTTTTTGGGCCAAATCTGCGAGCAATTGATGCAGGCGCTGGCTGTTCTCCTCGTCCAGGTTCCCCGACGGTTCGTCTGCAAGAACGAGCCGCGGATCATTCATCAGGGCACGTGCCACCGCCACGCGCTGCTGTTCTCCACCCGATAACTCGTTCGGTTTGTGATCAGATCGTTCCTCGAGACCGACCTCCTGAAGAAGAGCCGAGGCTCTCCCCTGAGCTTCACGGAGCTTTTCGCCCCGGATTAACGCGGGCATGGCTACGTTTTCGAGAGCGGTGAACTCCGGCAGAAGATGATGAAACTGGAAGATGAATCCCAACGTCTTGTTCCGGAATCCCGCAAGCTCCTCTTCAGAGAGAACACTGAGATCAAGATTCTCCACCACCACTTTTCCGGACGATGGTCGATCCAGCCCGCCGAGCAAATGTAGGAGCGTGCTCTTCCCTGAGCCCGATGGACCGACGATGACCGCCATCTCCCCTTCACGTACTTCCATGTCGAGGCCTTTGATGACATGGAGACGTTGATCTTTCCCCATCGGATATTCTTTATGCAGGCCCTCAGCGCGCAGGAGTATTTTCTTTTCGACTATTCCCATCGAATTGCCTCCACCGGGACAAAACTTGCAGCTCGTCTGGCCGGGTACAATGCTGCGAGCGAGCACAGACCGAGGGCGGTCACAGCAACGACAACAAGATCGAGAATGTGTACCTCTACTGGAATCGCAGGAATGATATAGACAGTCGGGTCAAGGGGGAACAAATGATAATGGTCCTGCAGCCAGACGATGACGAGTCCGAGCACCAGTCCCAACATACTCCCCACGACACCAACAAGGATTCCCTCGAACATGAAAATTTTGACAATACTCTTGTTGGTCGCACCCATAGATTTCAGAATGCCAATGTCACGAGTCTTCTCGACAACAGACATTGTCAATGATCCGAGAAGGTTGAATGATGCGACCCCAATGATAAGGCACAGAATGATATACGCCATCCATCTCTCAATTTTCATCACGGAATAGAGATCACGATGAAGATCATACCAGGTCAGAATTCGGAATTGATCGCCAAATTGATCAGCAAGCTGCCGCTTAAAGACCTCTGATTGTCCAATAGATTGAAGTCGCAGTTCAACGCCGCTGATCTTGTTCGACATACCAAACAGCGACTGTGCCGCCTGGAGGTTCACGAAGGCATAGAAAGAGTCATAGTCCTTGTTGTTCGACTCATAGATGCCAACCACGTGGAATCGCCGTATCAAAGGTTGTCCAAGTTGCAGCAGCGCCACCTCCGAACCAGCAAGGCTCACCACGGATACGGTGTCTCCGACGACTGCACCTAATCGATCAGCCAGCGTCATCCCAAGCACAATGCCGTTGTTTCGTGATCCTGAGAGATCGAGAGTGCCGAGGACGAGTTTGTCTTTTAAGCCAGAGACGCTTGCGATCGAATTGACCTCAATGCCTTTGACGTTGATAACTCGGTTCAAGTTCCTGGACACAACTACTGCTTTCCCAATGGCGAAGCTGGCTATACCTTTGAGTTCCCCTTGCGTCTGAGCAAACTTCACCAGTGGCTCATATGCGACCGCATCGACTTGCTTTGGGTATTCGACTCGTATGTGAGGATCAAAATTGACAAGGATGGATGTCACGAGACCGCTGAACCCATTGAACACCGAGAGAACTATCACAAGAGCAGCCACACCGATGGTCACACCTACGACGGAAATGATGGAAATGAGCGTGACGAGCCCGAGCTTGCGCTTGGACATCAAATACCGGATCGCTATGGATCGTTCGACGCTCATGATCCGAACTTGATCATCCTGATGGGATCACGGTGGGCGGCAATCCGGGATGGAATGATTGAAGAGAGAAAACACATGAGGAGAGCCAAGACGCTGACGAGAAGGAAGTTAACTGGGTTCAGATCAATTGGAACATGGGTCATGAAATATATCCCCGATGGCAACGAAATGATCCTATAATGTAACTCAAGCCAGCAAAGAACAAACGCGATGATGTTTCCGAGAACCACGCCGAGGACAGCTATGAACATCCCTTGCGCAAGAAAGATACCGGTCAGCTTCTGCCGATTGGTCCCCAGTGCCCGTAAGATCCCGATCTCCTTCCCTTTTTCCATGACCATCATAAGGAGAGTCCCAATGATATTGACTGTAGCGACAATGATGATGAGTCCGATAATGATCGGAATCGGCTTTTTCTGCAGTTCGATCCAGGTGAACAGGTTTCGGTTCATCTCATACGTGGTGCGGGCATAATACGGATATCCTAATCGTTCAGGGAGCCTCTGAGCCAGGGACCCCAGACTGTCGAGGTCGTGGACCAGGATGTCAAACCCGGAGACCATCGGGCCCACAGCGAAGAGGCGCTGGGCATTCTTGAGATTTACGTATGTGTAGGTCTCGTCATATTCAGCCATTCCTGTTTCGTAGAGGCCCCGAACCTCAAACTGCATAACCCTGGTCTGAGAAAGGGTCACCGACGATCCTCCCAGCGACATCAGAAGGACCTTATCCCCTTTTTTTACGTCAAGCTTCTGGGCCAGCCGTCGCCCAAGGATAATTCCCTCTAATCCTCTTTCCCGCTGCTCAAGGTTATACGAACCCTCCACCATTCGTGTTTTTGCAGCGGAGATGTCGTTTCTCGGGTCAACTCCTTTGATCAGAATGCCATCGGTGCCATTTGCTGCGCGTATCATTCCTTCACGGGACAGAAAGGGGGCGATGTTCTTGACCTCAGGGTATTCAGAGAGGACGACTTCCATTGTCTTAGTGGGGTTTGGAAGGAGCTGGTTTTGAAAGCTGATGAGCTGGAGATGGGCTGTGAAGCTGATGACGTTTTCTTTGATCGTGCGCTCAAAGCCTCCGAGCACAGACAGGGTAATAATGAGAGCGGCTACACCGAGAGTAACGCCAACCACAGCGATAAACGTAATAAATGATATGAAACCCCGATGGCGGCGGGATCGGAGATAGCGAAGCGCTATGAAAAAGGATATGGGCATGGTATCTGGGGTCTCAGAGAGTCATGCGGCACTGCCGCTACTTCTTGGCTCCCCATTCGAGAAGGTAGCTCCTGATGAACGCATCGATCTCTCCATCCATCACTCCATGGACATCGCTTGTCTCGACTCCTGTCCGGTGATCTTTCACAAGGGTGTACGGCTGAAAAGTGTATGAACGAATCTGGCTCCCCCACTCGATCCTCTTCTTGGAGCTCTCAATGGCGCTGAGCCGTGCTTCCTCTTCTTCCCGTCTTACCTGGTACAACCGGGATTTCAGCATCTTCATTGCACGTTCACGGTTCTGAAATTGAGAACGCTCCTGCTGGCAGGCAACCACAATTCCTGACGGGACGTGCGTGATGCGGACTGCAGTCTCGACCTTGTTGACATTCTGCCCCCCTTTTCCTCCTGATCTGAACGTGTCAACCTTAAGATCCGCAGGGTTGATTTCTATCTCCACGTCATCTTCAATCTCCGGGTAAACGAAAACAGAGGCGAACGAAGTGTGACGCCGCGCATTTGAGTCAAATGGAGAGATTCGCACAAGCCGATGGACTCCATTTTCGGCCTTGAGATATCCGTAGGCGAACTGTCCTATCACCTCCACGGTTGCACTCTTGATGCCCGCCCCTTCGCCCTCAAGCATGTCGGCGAGGCTAACCTTGAAGCCGTTGCGCTCGCACCACCGCGTATACATCCGGAGGAGCATTTCGGCCCAATCCTGGGATTCTGTCCCACCAGCACCTGAGTGGATGGTGAGGATCGCGTTCTTGGCATCGTCGACTCCGCCGAGCATGTTCTTGAGCTCTAGACGTTCAATCTCGTCCTCGAGTCTCTTCAGATCGCTGACGATTTCATCTCCCATCCCCTTCTCATCCGATTCTTCTGCCATCTCGATAAGCGTGCCAGTGTCTTCGGCGAGGCTGTTCAATTTCCCCCACGAGTCAACCCACTCCTTCTTCGCGCTTATCTCCTGAAGCACCTTCTGAGCGGAGATGTTGTCATTCCAGAAATTTTCCTCGTGCGTTTTGGCCTGGAGCTTCTCGAGCTCGGCAGTCTTGTTGTCGAGGTCAAAGATACCCCCTCAGCGACGCAAGTCGCTTCTTCTGATCAGTGAGCTTCTCTTTCAGGTCTTCAAACATAGTTACACAGTGATTGATTCGTCAGTTTCAATTTCCATTCGCAGAAGCGCTGCGCTGAGTGTTTTCCCCTGAGCGTCGTTCTTCAGGGATTTCGTCCCGCCCCCTCCGAGGGCATTATGAAGGAGGAAATTCAACGCGCCGATATTTGGCATTTCGTACCGCTCGACAGGACCGAGGACAATTCCCTCAAAATGCTTCTTGACTCGCTCTGCTGTCACTTGCTTTGCGATGACAGGGTAATACTCATCTCGTAGCGCAATAAGGCCGATGTTGGCCGAATCTCCTTTGTCGCCTGAACGGGCGTGACAAATCTGTCGCAGCTGAATTTTCATGATCTCAAAGTTGATTAATAACAACTTCGGGCGAAACCGCTGTCTTCGGCATAAGTGCCGGCCAGTATGAGATTACTTCTTTGGGCTTCGGCCTGCCCCCTGCGAACCCTGTTACAGCGGGCGGTCCGGTCAAGATAAGCGGGGCGAGTTCCTTTCCAAAGCGTTCCACCGAATCGACATCCTGACCCCGCACACCGATCCTCAGGACGACTTCATTAGGATCCTGCAGTTCTGGTGCAAGCGGCCCATGACATGAATTGTATCCGAGATACTCCGTGTGGATTTCCTCGAATTTGAGATTCAGGTCAGTAAGCCGCGCCCGCAAGATCTCATCTGCACGCTTTGCTTTTGCCAGCGCATCGGGCCAGGAGTATGTCAACGTCCCAAACGCCGTATATCCATCAAGGTAGGCCATCGAAACTTTGTAGAACGGTGTCGCCGGTTTGCCTTGGATCTCTGAAACACTGACCCGGTTATCCCCCGCCTGCTTCAACCTGATGCTCGTGAAATCGGCCACACAATCAGGCGTGATGTAATTCCGCGGGTCCCCGATCTCATAAACGAGTTGTTCTTTTACCGTTTGAACCGAGACCAAACCACCGGAGTTGACATGTTTCGTGATGATTACTTCTCCATTTGGACTTGCCTCAGCAATCGGGAACCCAATGTGCTCGAGATCCGGGACGGCCTTCCAGTCTCCTGAAAAATTTCCCCCCGAAGCCTGTCCACCACATTCGAGTATGTGTCCTGCAATTGTTCCGGCGGCGAGCTTGTTCCAGTCTGTTTTACCCCACCCGAACTCATAGATCATCGGAGCAAGGGTGAGTCCTGTATCTGTCGTGCGACCGGTAATAACGATCTGGGCCCCCAGTTGAAGTGCCTCGACGATAGGCCAAGCACCAAAGTAGACGTTCGCACTTTCCAGCCGTTCCAAAACATGTTCGAGGGGCTCCCCCGTTTCCATGTTCTTCAGCTCGATTCCCTGTGATTGCAGGAAGGGAATCCGATTCAGGATATCGTCTCCGCTGACGACACCTACCTTCAAGTTTGTCACGCCGAGCTTCCTGGCGACAGCGAGAATTGCATTACTGCAACTCAACGGATTTACCCCTCCCCCGTTTGTGATGATCTTGATATTGTGCTCGACACACAGGGGAAGTATCTGCTCGATGAGAGGAATGAGATCCTTTGCATACCCCAGACGGGGATCTTTCCTTTTCTGCTTCTGGAGAATGGACATGGTCACCTCAGCAAGGTAGTCCATCACCAGGTAATCAATCGGGCCCTTGGTGACCTGATCGATTGGCGCAGTCAGGAGATCGCCCCAGAATCCCTGGCCGGATGCTATGCAAATGCGGGATTTCATCTCAGAGTGCGAGGCGTTTCTCCGCGATAGTGGATCATCATTAAGACCTATACAATCCGGATATGTAATTCGTCGAGCTGTTTCTTCTCAACGGTCGAAGGGCAATCATCCATGAGCGACGTTGCACTGGCCGTCTTTGGGAAAGCGATGACATCCCGAATCGATTTTTGGCCGGTCAGCAGCATCACGAGACGATCCAATCCATAGGCAATGCCTCCATGAGGAGGAGCGCCGAACTTGAACGCGTCCAGCATGAACCCAAACTTCAGGCGCGCTTCCTCTTCGCCGATGCCCATCAACGCGAACATCTTGCTTTGCAGCGCGGAGTCGGCGATTCTGATGCTTCCGCCGGCAATTTCATTCCCGTTCAAAACGAGATCATATGCCCGTGCCCGTGCTTTTCCCGGATCCGAATCGAGCAGCTGCACATCCTCCGGCTTTGGGGATGTGAATGGATGATGCACTGCAACAAAACGCTTTTCCTCTTCGCTGAACTCAAGAAGCGGGAAATCAGTCACCCAGAGAAAATTCCACTTGTCCGACGGGATCAGCTTCAACCGGTTCGCCATTTCAAGTCTGAGCAAGCCGAGGATGGTCAATGCCTTTTGCCATGGACCCGATACCAGCAGGATGAGATCTCCGGTTTTCGCTCCAATTTTCTCGGCAATCGCTTTTACCTCATCTGGCTTTACAAACTTATCGACAGACGACTCGATTTTGTCGGCATGGCACTTCACATACACAAGTCCCCCAGCTCCGAGGGACTTTGCCAGATCAGTCAGGCCGTCGAGTTGATTTCGTGTGTAGTCGGAAAGCCCTGGTATCGCAAAGCCTGCGACGATGCCCCCCTTTCTTACCGTGTCGCTGAAGACGCGGAATCCACTTTCTGCTACCGCACTCGAGCAATCAGCAATTTCTAATCCGAAACGGGTGTCAGGCTTGTCGCTCCCGTACCGTTCCATCGCCTCTTTGTATGTGAGACGAAGGAATGGAGCCTGCACGCTCACGCCGAGGATTTCCTTCCACATCTCAACCATAAGCCCTTCCGTTATCCCCAGAACATCGTCTTCATCGACGAATGACATCTCAACGTCGATTTGCGTGAACTCCATTTGACGATCTGCGCGAAGATCTTCATCACGAAAGCACTTCACGATCTGGAAATAGCGGTCCATGCCCGCGACCATCAGGATCTGCTTGTATGTTTGCGGCGATTGTGGAAGCGCAAAAAACTTTCCGCGGTGGATTCTGCTGGGAACGAGGTAATCTCTCGCCCCTTCGGGTGTGCTCTTCATGAGAATCGGTGTCTCGATCTCTATGAACCCGTGGCGATCGTAGTATGAGCGCGTTACCTGGTACACGCGATGGCGGGTGATCAGGTTCTTCTGCATTACGGGGCGACGCAAATCCAGGTAACGGTATCTGAGCCGAAGGTCTTCGTTGACCTCGATGTCATTCTCAATCGGAAACGGAGGAGTCTCGGCTTTATTCAGGATCATCAATTCGGCACCAGCGACATCGATATCGCCTGTCGCGATTTCCGGATTTGCGGTACCTTCCGGCCGGAGTTCGACCTTTCCCGTCACGGAAATGACAAATTCCGATCGCAAGTTTTGCGAAAGTTCATGAGCTTGTTGGTCGTGCTGCGGGGCAAAGACCACCTGCGTGATCCCGTACCGATCCCGCAAGTCGATAAAGACGACGCCGCCAAGATCGCGCCGCACGTCAACCCAACCGGTTAAGGTGACCGTCTTGCCGATGTCTGATTTTCTCAGCGCCCCGCATGTGTGCGTTCTCTTCTTGTATGTACTCACCGTGATGACCCTTTTGCCTGTTCTTGCAATAGAAATAAAAATGCGAGAAGCCGCGCCTCCGCAGACTTCTCGCATGTACTGAACGCTCGTCAATTAAGGTGTTTTGTCACCTTGTCTGCAAGTGCTTGTTTGGGAACCGCACCAACAATCTGATCGACGACTTTCCCATTCTTGAAGATCAAGAGAGTCGGAATACTCCGGATGCCGAAAGCCATCGATGTCTGTTGATTCGAGTCCACATCGACCTTCCCCACCTTCAGTTTTCCATCAAAATCTTTCGCGAGCTGCTCCACGACGGGAGCGATCATCTTGCACGGACCGCACCACTCCGCCCAGAAATCCACCAGCACTGGGGTCTGCGATTCCAGCACCTCTTTTTGAAAATTAGCATCAGTCACTTCAATCGGCTTCATCAATAGTTCTTCCTTTCAAGAGATTAACCCTGTAACCGAACGGACGCAGGGCCCAGCAACTGCCTGACCAGGCCGATGAACTGTGCGCTCGGTTCAACGCTTACATTCCTGATTAAATATACAGATTTCTTGGATAATCCGCCACCCGTCAGATTCACGTAGCATGAGCACTTGCCGCGATGCCGCTCCATGATTGCGCGAAGCTGTTGCACTGTCTCTTCACTGACAGCATCCAGGTTCACAAACAGAGAAATGCTCTTGGTGAAGCGT
The DNA here is from genome assembly GCA_049522195.1 of Bacteroidota bacterium. Classification (GTDB taxonomy): domain Bacteria; phylum Bacteroidota; class Ignavibacteria; order UBA10030; family UBA10030; genus UBA9647. The sequence continues at coordinate 21,129 of JBEKOB010000007.1, read as the reverse complement.
TCACGAACGTTTTCCATCGGTATGACCTCATTCACGAGTATCTTCAGGAGATCACCCGTCGTTTCCCCCTTCCCGATGACCATTACCATCGATTCCGGAGTGAGTATCCGGGCATATTTCTGAAATGGATCAGAAAACACAATGCAGTCGGCTTTCCCTGTGAAGTCTTCGAGGGTGACGAACGCCATCGTGTTTCCCTTCTTGTCAATCTTCCTCTTCACGGCCGCAACGATTCCGCATGCTCGTACGGTCGAGTGGGTCTTCAGGCCAGACGCATTTCCGAGGCGGGTATTCGCAAACGCCTCTATCTCCTCCCGATATTTGTCCAGGGGGTGCCCTGACAAATAGAATCCGAGGACCGCTTTCTCGCGTGCAAGAATCTCGGCTTCTTTCCAAGGTTCTACAGATGGCAGCGAAGGTCTGACATCGAGCTTGGCTGTGCTCGTCTCGAACAGGTTCGACTGTCCCTTTCCTGAATGCTCCTGAACGTTTTGTCCGTGTCCTACGGCTTTTTCGACGCTCTCGAAGAGCTGGGCACGATTCACGTGCAATGAGTCGAACGCACCAGCCTGAATAAGGCTCTCCAACGTTTTCTTGTTCACGAGGCGAAGGTCGACGCGGGCGCAGAAATCGAAAATGTCGGCGAATGGACCTTTTTCAGTCCGGGTACGAACGATGGCCTCGACAGCACTCACGCCGACGTTCTTGATGGCGCTCAGACCAAAGCGGATCGCCTCTTGTTTGACAACAAATGTAACGTCTCCTTCGTTCACATCAGGAGGAAGCACAGGTATCCCGAGTTTTCTGCAATCGTCTGTCAGGATGACGATCTTGTCTGTGTCTGAAACTTCACTCGTCATCGTCGCAGCCATATACTCGGCGGCGTAGTGCGCCTTCAGGTAAGCCGTTTGATATGCCAGCACGGAATACGCAACACTGTGCGACTTGTTGAATCCGTACGACGCGAATTTCTCGATCAAGTCGAAGATGTCTCCCGCAATCTTTCGATCGATGGCCTTCTTCACGGCTCCATCGACAAACTCCTTCTTCTGCTTCGCCATCAACTCTTTGTCTTTTTTCCCCATCGCGCGTCGCAGCAGATCCGCTTGGGCAAGACTCAAGCCTCCGATCTCGCTCGCAATCTTGATCACCTGTTCCTGGTAGACAATGATCCCGTATGTTTCTTTTAGGATGGATTCAAGTTTCGGATGAATGTATTCAATTCTCTTCCTGCCATGCTTCCTGTCGATGAAGTCAGGAATGTTCTCCATCGGACCCGGCCGGTAGAGGGCATTCATAGCAACAAGGTCATGAATCGAGGTGGGCTTGAGCTTGCGGAGGTAGTCTGTCATTCCGGAACTTTCAAACTGGAAGACAGCGACCGTTTGACCGTTGCAGAAGAGGTCGAGGGTCTTTGAATCGTCGACGGGAATCTTATCAAGATCTATGTCGATCCCATGATTCTTCTTAATGAGCTGAAGCGCATTGTCGATGACCGTCAGTGTCCGTAGACCCAGGAAGTCCATTTTGAGGAGCCCAGCCTCCTCGAGGTCCTTCATGTTATACTGAGTCATGAGGTCCGTTTGCGGGGTCTTGTACATCGGGACGTAGTCACTGATCTCTCCCGGTGCAATGACAATGCCTGCCGCGTGTGTGGACACGTTGCGGTTCATACCTTCAAGCACGAGCGCGGTATCAATCATCAGGCGGATCTTGTCATCTCCCGTTTCCTTGATAGTCCTCAACTCCGGGACAGACTCGAGGGCCTCGGCCAGTGGTGTGACCTTTCCGAGGACAACAGGGATGTGCTTCGTGAGCGGATCGATGATTCCCAGAGGAACGCCGAGAACCCTTCCCACATCCTTCAACACAGCTCGTGTTGAGAGCGTACCGAAGGTGACGATCTGCGCCACGGAATTCTCGCCGTACTTCTGTTTCACATAATTGATGACCTGATCCCGTTTGTCATCGGCAAAATCGACGTCAATGTCAGGCATGCTGACACGGTCGGGGTTGAGGAAGCGCTCGAACAGGAGATCGAAATGAATGGGATCGACATCCGTGATACCAAGTGCATACGACACGATGCTTCCGGCAGCACTCCCGCGACCGGGTCCGACGCGGATACCCATGCTTCGCGCTGCATTGATGAAATCCTGGACAATGAGAAAGTAACCGGCATACCCCATACGCTTGATCACGTCAAGCTCATGGTCGAGGCGCGCATTGATTTCCGGCGTAATCTCCGGATAGCGTCTCCGGAGCCCCGCGCGGGAAAGCTTATCGAGGTAGTCTTCGAGAGACGCGACCCCTTCCTCCTGAGGGATCGGAAACTGGGGCATGTGATTCTTCTTCAGCTCAAGCGTCAGGTTGCATTTCTCAGCGATTTCGAGCGTTGATGTCACTGCCTCAGGGAAGTCCTTGAAGGCTCGGACCATCTCGGTGGAGGACTTGAAGTAGAGTTGGTCGGTGCCGTAGCGCAGGGTCTTGTAGTCGGGGACGTAGGTGCTGGTGGCATCAGGAATGCACAGCATGATGTTATGGGCCATCGCGTGCTGGGCACTGATGTAGTGACAATCGTTTGTTCCAACTATCTTCAGGCCGAGCTCTTTGGCGATTCGAGGAGCGTTTTGAAGGATGGATTTCTCCACCTCCACCCCGTGATTCTGGATCTCGATGTAGAAATCTTCACCAAAGATATCCTTATAGATTCCGGCTACCGCTTTGGCCTCTTCATAGTTCCCGTTGACCAGCTGAGACCCAACTATCCCTCCTGGACACGCGGAGGTCGCGATAATCCCTTCCCTATATTGGTTCAGGATTTCGACATCGATGCGAGGTTTGTAATAGAATCCTTCAGTGTGGCCAAGCGTGATGAGCTTGATCAGATTCCTATACCCACGCTCGTCCTTGGCAAGCAGGAGGATATGATGGTAAATTCCACGCCCCTGACCCTGACTTGATTTTTCCGATTGAAGGGTCTTGTCAAACCTGCTGCCGCGTGTCACGATGTACGCTTCGCAGCCCACGATGGGCTTGATCCCCGCCTTCTTCGCTTTCTTGTAGAATTCGAGAGCTCCAAACAAAACGCCATGATCCGTAAGGGCAACTGCGGGCATCTTGTTTTGGACGGCTGCACCAATCAGTGTCTCAACTGTCGCTGCGCCGTCAAGGAGACTGTAATGCGAATGATTGTGGAGGTGAATGAACTCAGGCATACTCACAACGTCGGAACAAGAATCATGAATGAAGGTGACCAAGCAGAGAGTACGAAGTACAAAACTGGAAGTCAACAGCGGGAGCAAATCACACACCAAGTGCCAGCATTTTCGGTTCGGTCATTTCTTCGATCGCGTACCGCACACCCTCGCGCCCGAATCCTGAGTCCTTGATTCCCCCGTACGGCATATTATCCACCCTGAAGGTCGGATTCTCGTTAATAATCACTGCCCCTACTTCGAGGCGCTCATAAGCATATTGGATATTCCGGTAGTCGTTCGAGAAGAGTCCGGCCTGCAGTCCGTATCGTGAATCATTGACCCCAGCCACGGCTTCCTCGATTGAATCGAATTTGTGCAGTGTCACAACCGGACCAAACACTTCTGTGCAAAAAACCTTCGCTTCAGACGGAACATCGATCAGCACTGTAGGTTCGATCACACTGCCGATATGACCACCACCACAGAGGACCTTCGCACCAAGATCTTTTGCCTCTTCAATCCAGCTCAAGATTCGATCCACATTGTCAGAACTGATGACGGGACCGACGATGGTGTTGGGATGTTGCGGGTTACCAGTTGCAAGAGCTCTGACCGCTTCAAGGAAGCGCGAGACGTACTCGTCGAATATTTCCGAGTGGATATAGATTCGCTGAACCTTGATGCAGACCTGACCGGAGTACACAAACGAACCGAGCACATTTTTCTTCACCGCAACTTCGAGGTTCGCTGATCGGTCTACGATGACACCGGCATTACCTCCGAGTTCCAGAATAACCTTCTTCTTCCCTGCTTTAGATTTTAGAGACCAACCGACGACCGGGCTCCCCGTGAAACTTAACAACTTTATCCGTTCATCTTGAACAAGTTGCTCTGCCAAGGCGTTTGTGCACGGGAGAACGCTGAACGCCTGAGGCGGATACCCCGACGATTCAATGACTCTCGCCAACCGCAGACTTGTCAACGAGGCCTGCGTTGCCGGCTTCAGGATGAATGCATTGCCGCTTGCGATCGCAGGAGCGACTTTGTGGGCTACCAGGTTGAGTGGAAAATTGAAAGGTGAAATCCCGAGTATGACGCCAATTGGAAATCGGCGGACGACCCCATACCGGTTTTGGCCTGCCGCGATGATGTCGAGGGGGACCACATCTCCGCCAAGCCTCCTGGCCTCCTCGGCAGCATATTGAAACGTGATGATGGACCTCTCAATCTCGACCCTTGCCGCAGAAATCGGCTTGCCAACTTCCGCCACAAGCCCAGCGGCGAAATCTTCCTTCTGTTCTCTGATCCTCGAAGCAATCGAGGAAAGGATCTCATGCCGCTCGTAGCTCTGCAGACCCCGGGTCTTTTGGAATCCCTGGAGGGCTCTCTCTATAGCCTTGTCGAGGTCGGCATCGCTGGCAAGCGCCACCTTCCCCACGAGAGAATTGTCGAACGGATTGAGAATATCGACAATTGAGCCGTCAGTCGAATTTCCCGTCCACTCGCCACCGACGTAGTACGGTGCCGCTGGTGTAGGCATAAGGCTTTACAGAGATAACAACTTTTTGACCGCGGGAACAAGGTCAGCAAATGGTACCATCGTTCGATCTTTCGTGCGACGTACCTTCACCTCAACCTGGCCGTTCTTGAGCCCCTTCTCGCCGACGATAACCTGTATTGGCATCCCAAGAAGGTCGGCATCCTTGAACTTGAAGCCGGGAGAAACGTTGGCCCGGTCGTCAAAGAGTGCGTCCACGCCTGCCTCGTTCAGCGACTTGTAAACCTGGTTCGAGTGCAGGACGACCTCTTTGTTATTCATGTTGATCGCAATGACGTGCACCAGATATGGGGCAAGCGATTTGTCCCAGATGATGCCGTCTGCATCATGGTTCTGTTCGATCGCACAAGCGATGATTCGCTCGATTCCGATGCCGTAGCTTCCCATGATTACCGGTTTCGCCTGTCCGGCCTCATCAAGGTAAGTGACGTTGAGGGCGTCGGCATATTTTGTTCCAAGTTTGAAGATATGTCCCAGCTCGATGGCGTTCGAGATTTTCAGGGCTGATCCACAGGAGGCGCAGGTTTCGCCTGCCTCGACGGTGCGGAGATCGAAGAACCCATCGACGGTCACATCGCGTTGCATATCGATGTTCCCAATGTGGAAGTCATTCCGATTCGCTCCGCTGATGAGATTGTTTGCCCCCTCGAGCCGCTTGTCTGCGATGATTCGAAATCCTTTCAAACCGATGGGGCCAATCGAACCTGCGTCTGCGCCCGTCAAAGCCTTGAGTTCCTCCGCTTCCATAGCATGAAACTCGCCGCCGCCCAACGCCGCCCCGAGCTTTGACTCATTGAGCTGATCATTCCCCACCATCAGAATGAGGAGGGGCTTCCCATTATGACGATACACCAGGGACTTGGCGAGGCGCGTCCGGTCGACCTTCAGGAAATCAGCCAGTTCATCAATGGTGTGGACATTCGGAGTATGGATGTCTGCCACCGGCTTCCTGTCGCCATCACGTCCCGCCTTCGGCAAAGTGGAACTTGCGACTTCCAGATTGGCTGCGTAGCCGCATTTGTCGCAGAGAACAACCGTGTCTTCTCCCGATTCTGACTCGACCATGAACTCTTGGGACCCCGTTCCCCCCATTGCACCACTCGATGCTCCCACCACAAAGAATTTCAGCCCGCAACGGGTGAAAATACTCCGGTATGCCTGAGCGTGCGCATCGTACCCTGCATCGAGTCCCTCCCACGTCGTATCGAGCGTATAGGAATCTTTCATGATGAACTGACGCCCTCTCAGGACTCCTGAACGGGGCCGCGGTTCGTTCCGAAACTTGGTCTGTATCTGGTACCAGATCTGAGGCAAGTCCTTGTATGACTGGATATGCATTGAAGCGATGTAGGCAATGACTTCCTCGTGCGTTGGCGCAAGAACGAGATCTCGTTCCTTAATGCTCAGAATGAAGTTGGGGATATCCCGCCGGCCGCTCTGTATCCAGAGCGATTCAGGATTGAGAGCCGGGAGGTAGAATTCCTGCCCTCCGATGGAGTTCATTTCTTCCCGGACAATCTGCATTGCCTTGAGCATTGCCCGATAGCCGAGGGGCAGGAACGAATAAACGCCGGCAGTGAGCTGCCGCATCAGTCCAGCGCGGAGCATTAATTGATGACTCGGAATCGTTGCGTCAGCAGGAGTTTCCTTCTGCGTGGGGATGAAAGCCTTCGAAAAGCGCATGGTAAAACAGACTGGTTAATTGGTGATTGGTTAGGTGGAGATTGGTTAATTGGTGAGCGAACGTCGATACTGACAGCTTCTCAATCGACAATCGACAATCGAAAATCGATAATTTCTTGTGCCCCCGAGACGACTCGAACGTCCGACAAACGGTTTAGGAAACCGCTGCTCTATCCAACTGAGCTACGGGGGCGTAATCGTGACAAAGGTACTGAAATTTCAGGGGGTGTGCAAGAGTGATGTGCTGAGAATTGCGTTTGATCCACAATGAGATACAATGAAGAGAAGAACGGAGTTTACTTATTGAGCGAAGGGCACGAGCAGAAATTCTGTAATCAGACTCGACATTATCTCGACGATCAAAGGTATGAAGACTACATCGGGGTACAGTTCAGCTTCGGTATAGCGCGTCATGAGGAACATCGCCAGGCCGATAGCCAGAGCCTTCGAAAGGAAATCGGGCAGCGGAATCGGTATGATGGAAAGGAAAACGCCCGAGCCCGCTATGACGATGCAGCTGAGGAGCTTGATATGGATCGAACGGAACTTGCAGGCCAGGACGTACAGCGCAGTGCGGACAAGGAGCGGAGCGAATGCGAGAAGAACTATCTGAAGAGGATGATATTTCATTCCTACTTCTTGATATTCTCTCTGGCCCGCAGAAATATCATTGCATCGACATCACCGAGAGCCGCTGCTTTCTGGTAGTACCGAATCCCCTCAGGTTCATTCCCCTGTCCGAGGATCATGGATCCAAGATTCCGTAGCGGGAGTGTGAACAAGGAATCACAAGCGATTGCTCTCTCGTAAGCCTGCCGAGCCTCCTTAGCTTCTCCTTTTGCCTGGTACGCCTCTCCTAGGCCATTGATCGATTCGGCATGTCGCGAATCAAGCTCGGTGGCTTTTGTGAAGTAATCGATCGCGCGATCGTAATCGGATTCACTCAGGAACATACGACCCGTTCGATAGTACCCCGTCGGGTCATCGGGGGCATATTTCACAATATTCAAGAAAGCTCCCTCAGTGCGGAGATAATCTTTTCGCTTTTCATAGATATCGGCCAGGCCGTAGTAAAGCTCGACATCGGTCCGATCGATTCGCAATGCCGACCGATACGTGTCAATGGCGTCACTGTCTTTACCGATTCGTCGATAAAGATCGGCGAGTTGCTTGTACGTGTTGAGATTTCTTGGAGCGATGTCGATCGCCCGCAAGTACGAGATGATCGCCGCAACCGAGTTTCCAAGGCCTTCGTATGTTCTCCCCTTGTTAATCCACGGTGTATCCCAGTCGGAAACGAGGTTAATGGCGGCGCCAAAACGCTCGAGGGCGTGAGTGTAGAGCTTGAGGGAGAGTGAGACCTCCCCCAATCCGTTGTAAGAGGCCGCTTGCTCATCGACATAAAGAGACCGGTAGCCACTGCCGCGGTCCCGCGCAGAGAGACTTCGCGCAAGTTTTATTGCGTAGAAAAACGTCGATTCAGCACTGTCGGCTTTCCCTGAAGCTAATAAGGCATGACCCAGCGTGTTGTACGCCTCGACGAATTCCCTGTCCATCCGAATGGCTTTTCTGCACAAGGCAATAGCCGTATCGATGTCTCCGAGATCGAGGTGCACGGAAGCGAGTCTCTGATACGAGCTTTCGCGATCCGGGTCCAATTCAATCGCTTTCTCGAACGCGAGCATCGCTTCTTCGAGATTCCCCCTCTGATAATACGACATCGCCAACCCGAAAAACGCTTCCGCCTTCTTGTCCTTTTGTTGGATTGCCTCCATGTACATCTCAATGGCGCGAGTGTAGTCCCCCGCAACATAGAACCGTTCTGCCATCTCGAAGTATGGCTGGTAGTACGAGATCTTGCAGGCAGCTAAGCAGATCGCGAGAACAAAGGCAACTGCTTTCAAGGATGTCAATCCTATTGTATGGGTCGTTTCATCGCGGACAATCCGGCTTCCTCAATCACCTCATGATACGATGTTAACCGGATGTGCTTTGCTTGTATCAGCTCACGGAACCGAGCAGAAGTGAGCGACTTGAGCTCTGCTTCCCGATGTTTGCTCATCTCACGCAATCCAAAAGAATTCATGTCTTCGAGTGCATCCATCTCCGGGGTCTGAAGACCAATATGGAAAACCATGAGGTTGATTGCCGAATGCGGGAGAGAGTTTGTACGGAGAAGGAGCGTATCAATTTTGCTCGCAATGGGAGCGCTGTAGACACCTTCGACGTCCGTTTCACCGAAATATCGAGAGATACCCAGGCCGTACTGCTTTGCGAGCTTCTCAACGAGAGCTCGCAACTCGGGCCTGTCCACGGCTGTTCCCATATGATAGTCGACGTAGTCAATTCGGACACCGCTGTGGAGTGCTCGCTCGATCTGTGCCCGCAGCTCCCGCTCAATCTCCTCGAGCTTCGGCTTATTCGCAAAGAAGGCAGCCCGAGATGGGAAGAAGTAGCCAACGCTGTCGACGAGACTTGGAACCGCGCTTCGTCCGGACACGGGACCCCATCGGTAGTTCTTCCACTCCGCGTTCAGTGTCAAATGAATACCAACTGAAGCTTGTGGATATCGCTTGAGCAAATCTATCGCTTCCTGATACCAAGGACAGGCAAACATGACAGAGAAGGATACGGGAAATCCGGTCTCCAGCACTTGTCGTGCTGCCATATTCACCGTGTGGCACATACCGAGGTCATCGCAACGAATAAGGACAACAGGGGCTGTGCTGTCTGCAGGAGTGATGTTGGCGGAAAAGGAGCACGTAGAGACAACGACTACGAGCGAACAAAGTAATTTCAGGTTCATTCCAGGAGCTTTCTCTTGATCATCATGAGGATACAGGGCGTCTTCCCGAAAGCAAATCTACACTATTTCAAACCAGATTCAAGTCGCCTGAGCTCTCTCCTTTCGAATGCATTGATTATTCCATTCAGATTCGTTCATCAAGCTTGCGGGCTTGGGCGGAAGCTTGTCGAGGTCGTGCCTGATTGCCCGTGTAAAGAGCGCAGAGTCCGATAAAGGGTGAGTTGGACTCAACACACGATCGGTCGAGGATGGCTTGGCACCCAAAGTGCATTGTAGCCATCTCGCCTCCAAAAAACAACCGGCGATTTGAGTGCGAAATCCTTGATTTTCCTCGTCTCTTTGAGTACACTTTCGCAGAACGAATGACTTTCCCATCAAAACCCAATCAATTGTGAACTCTCCCCAAGTGCAACCGATACCATTCGGGCCTCTCCAGGAATACCGTCGACTCTTTCCTCACACCGAACAAGGTGTGATATATCTGAATCATGCGGCAGTCAGCCCTCTATCAACGCGCGTACTGCGAGCCCAGATTGGACACCTTCAGGACCGATCTTCGGGCAAGATTGAAACGTACTGGGACGACGTGAAACAGATCGAGGAGACCAAGAAATGCGTTCAGCGAATGATCAATGCCGAGTCGATTGCCCGGATAGCGTTTGCCGGGAATACCTCGGACGCATTAAATGTTATCGCAGCCGGTCTCGATTGGAAGCCCGGCGATCGAATCCTTTTGAATGATCTTGAGTTTCCGTCAAATGTGTATCCATACTACCACCTGAAGAGCCAGGGGGTGGAAATCGATATCATTCACTGTCCTGACGGACGCATGACACCTGAATCTGTGCTTGAAGCATTGAGGCCGCGGACAAGGATTCTCGCGATCAGCGCTGTTCAGTTTCTCTCAGGATACCGTGCAGAGCTCGCGGTTCTCGGAGAGATTTGTCGTTCCCGAGGGATACTGCTGATCGTCGACGCGATGCAGGCAGTGGGTGGCGTCACCGTCGATGTTCAGGCAATGAAGATCGATGGCATGGCGGCCGGGGCGGCGAAGTGGCAAATGGGACCGCAGGGAATCGGCTTCCTGTACCTGACGGAAGAACTGCAGGCCCGGGTTCACCAGAAGTACCTTGGTTGGCTCTCCGTCGAGAATCCATGGGATTTCTTCAACTTCGATCAGGCATTGGCCCCGACTGCAAATCGGTACGAAGGTGGAACTATCAACATTCCAGGTATGTGGGGAATGCATGCTGCACTGAGCACCCTCCTTGAAGTCGGACCTCAGGTCATTGAATCTCACATCCTGTCGTTGACAGGAGCGCTTCTCGAAGAGTTCCAGGGCATCGATGGCGTATCCATCTATTCTCCTACTGCGTTGAGTGAGCGGTCTGGAATCCTGACCGTGGTGCCTCCGGCGAGAGTTGACCCGACATCCGCCTTTGAAGATCTCACACGCAGAAAAATCTACATCTCGCTGCGGGGCGGTAAGCTGCGTTTCTCGCCACACTTTTACAACTCGCTGGATGAAGTGCGGGCAGCGGCAGCGGCCACGAAGGATGTGTTCAAGGCTCTCTCAACCTGATGAGGGAATGAAGTCACCCCGACAAGGTCATTCATCGTCATCGCCGTGCCGCTTTCTCATTCCGGACAAGGCGACCTTCGAACAAGACGACGTCTGCTGACCAATCACCATCAGCCAAAGAAAAACCTGTGCGCTCTCGTCGGACAATACTACGGCTGGCTGATTCTCCAATCTTTTTTTTGTTCTTCCTGCTCGTCGCTGCATCGCTGTTTTCCACCTCTTCTCAGGCTCAGACCAAAGTCACTCTCAGGCTGACTGACTGGGCGGATCTGGATGAGGTCCCTCTTGACCACGCGGCTCTGGCCGAATTCAAGAAACTTCATCCCACGATTGACGTCCTCTATGAACCGAATCCCGGACGTCAGTACGAGGAGAAAATTCTTACCGCCCTAGCCGCAGACGAGCCGCCGGATGTCTTCCTTCTCGATTCAAAGCTCATTCCCACCTTCACGAACAAGAAGATCCTTCTTGATCTCACTCCGTATGTCCGAACTTTCGGAATCGATACTGCCCAGTGGTATCCCAATGTTCTGAGGATCGCTCGCAAAGGCGACGCCCTGTTTGCATTCCCGAAAGGGTTCACTCCATTGATGGTGTATTTCAATAAGAAACTGTTCGATGATGCGAAGCTCCCCTATCCATCGAACACATGGACGTGGGATGAGTACCTTGCACTCGCGAAGAAGATGACGAAAGACCTCGACGGCGATGGGACACCCGATCAATACGGAACGACGTTTACGAACTATTTCTATTTCTGGATCCCGTGGGTTTGGAAAGCAGGAGGCGATGTTGTCAACCCCGCCGGGGGCTTCGCAACGGGATCGCTCAATTCTCCTCCGACAGAATCCGCTCTTTCATTTCTGATCGATCTTCGCAATGCGTCCAAGGTTGCTCCCAATACCGGGAGCTGGATACAATCTGAAAAGACGGGAATGAACGTTCAGCTGTTCATGAACGGAAAGATAGCGATGATGGTGGACGGTCACTGGAGACTTCCCCGGATTTTGCGCCAAATCGAGGAGGGGAATCTGAAGGTGGGGGTGGTCTCATTGCCCAATCACCCATCTGGTGTCAAATCCAACGTGATGTATGAATCTGGTTGGTGCGTTCCTGTCAATGCCAAACACCCCCGTGAGGCTGCTCTTCTCGCCGCTTTTATGGCAGGGGAAAAAGCCAATCGCATCCGCGCGTCAAAAAGGCTGGAGATCCCTTCTGTCCGGCAGGTGGCCGAAGAACTTGTGACAGCTGATTCGCTCGGTATCGAGCGTCTATTTGTCGATGAGATTCCGTTCTGCCGGCAGCCGTGGGGCTCAGTCGTTGAGCGATTCAGTGAGATCGAATGGACACTGCAGGACGCGGTGGACGAGGTCATGGTCAATGGGAAGCCGATGCATGAGACAATGACGAGCTACGCTGCCAAAATCGACCACCAATTGGAGATGATTCGGGAACATCAGTCATTTGAATTCAAGCCCATTCGCGAGCATTCTGACATCCTGCGCTTCTTTGCAGTTGTTGTCGCGCTTGTCGTTCTGGCAAGCGGAGCCATGTACCTGAGGTCAAGAGGAAAGGCCCGGTCGGCCACCAGAACCGCCATCGGCTTTCTCGCCCCCTCTCTGCTGCACCTGACAGTCTTTGTGTTCACTCCGATAGCGTTCGCAGCGTACCTCAGTCTCCATCGGTGGGACGTGGTGGTCCCAGACAAGCCATTCGTGGGACTGGAGAATTTCAAAGAGATGTTGACCGACGCGACTTTCTGGAAAGCGCTCAAGAACACGGTCGTCTATACGCTGAATGTACCGATTGCCATGACGATCTCACTCGGTGTGGCGCTGATGACGAACCAACGTCTCAAAGGAGTCGCCTTTCTGCGTGCACTCTATTTTCTTCCCAGTGTCACATCATTCGTGGCAATCGCCCTTGTTTGGATGTGGATTTACCATCCAACGTTTGGTGTCGCCAATTTCGTGCTGGGGTTCCTCGGCATTCCTCCTGTTCAGTGGCTTAATTCCACCGACACCGCAATGGTTTCTGTGATCATCTTCTCTGTCTGGCTCAGCCTGGGATATCAAATGGTGGTCTTCCTTGCCGGTCTGCAGGGAATCCCTGAGGAATTTCATGACGCCGCCCGCATCGATGGTGCGAACAGCTGGCAACGCTTTTGGCGAGTAACGCTTCCGCTTCTGAAGCCAACGACGTTCTTCATTCTCGTCACATCAGTCATAAGTTCGTTTCAAGTTTTCACTTCAATTTACGTGATGACCGGCGGCGGACCCGTCGGGAGCACGGATGTCATCGTCTACCACATTTACCAGGCAGCGTGGGAAGAATTGAGGATGGGGTATGCCTCTGCAATGTCCTGGGTCCTGTTCGTCATCATCATGATCGCAACGTGGATTCAGTTCAGGTTCATCGGACGCGAAACCGAATACGGTTGAAATCATTCAAAGGGAGACACATCATGGCAAACAAAACCATCAAACGGATAGCAATCAACACCGGAGGCGGTGACGCCCCCGGGCTCAATGCAGTTATCCGCGCTGCAGTTGTTGCCGCCCTGAACAGGGGCTGGGAGTGCGTTGGCATCAGGGATGGATATAACGGCCTTTTCCTCCCCGAACAATATCCTGACGGCGGTCTGATTCCTCTTACCAGTGAACGCGTCAGGGGAATCACTCACCTCGGCGGGACAATTCTGGGAACCACCAACAAGGGGAACCCTATGAAGTATCCCGTCAAAGGAAAAGATGGGAAGATGCACGAAACAGATCGCACCGATGAGCTTGTCAAGCTCTTCAAGCGGGCAAAGGTCGACGCCTTGATCTCCATCGGCGGTGATGGCTCGCTGACGATTTCAAACGCGCTTGCCAAGAAGGGGCTTCGTGTGGTTGGGGTTCCGAAGACGATCGACAATGATCTCGAAAAGACGGTGATCACGTTCGGCTTCGACACTGCCGTCGGATTCGCCACAATGTGCCTCGATCGGCTCCACTCTACCGCAGAAGCGCATCAGCGCGTCATGGTCGTTGAAGTCATGGGACGGTACGCAGGATGGATTGCATTGAACAGCGGCGTATCCGGAACCGCGGATGCAATCCTGATACCCGAAATTCCGTACGACATAAACAAAGTAGCTGTGAAGATCCAAGAACGGTACGCACGGGGTCGTAACTTCGCCATCGTCGTCGTGGGCGAGGGAGCAAAATCAAAAGGAGGAACCGTGTCAGTGGTATCGAAAGAACTAGGACGGGCCGAACGGTTGGGCGGCGCCGGTGAGCGGGTTGCAGCGGATCTTCAACAACTCACGGGTCGCGAGACCCGTTGCGTCGTGTTGGGACACCTCTTGCGAGGAGGCTCCCCCACGACATTCGATCGTCTTGTCGCTCTTCGATTCGGTGCTGCTGCAGTGCGAGCACTCGAAGAGGGGAAATCAGGTGTTATGGTCGCCCTCGATCCACCGACAGTTCGGTACGTTCCGCTGGAACAGGCGACCCGACGCATGAAAACAGTCCCGTTGGATTGTGACACCATGCTCACAGCCAGAGATCTGGGGATTTGTTTCGGCGACTAATCCGCTCCGCATACTTTGAAAGAACTCCTATGACGTTCGTAAAACGAATCACGGTTGTTTTCTTGTGGGTGATGGTTGGTCTTCAGGTGACAACAGCCCAACGGATAGAGGCGATGTTTTACACGATCGACAATGAGCAGTGTTTTGAGAGCTTTCGATCGCATATTCGGTCGATCGACATTGTGGGACCGCAATCGTACAAGATGGACGAACATGGGGATATGTGGGGATCGGTCGATCGGAGAATCATTGATCTCTCTGCAAAGAACAACGTCAAAGTGATGCCACTCGTTGTCAATGCAGGATTTGACCAGCCTTCTTTCCACAAACTCCTGCACGATTCCCTTGCTCGTGCAAGGGCTGTCAGCAACATGGTGCGAGTCTGTAAAGAGAACCGGTACTATGGCATTCAGTTCGATTATGAAGACATCCATATATCGGACAAGGACGCGTTCACCGATTTCTATCGCCAGGCTGCAACCACGCTCCATGCGAATGGCTACGCCATAAGTATTGCCGCAGTCCCCCGCACAAGCGACGACGCCGGTCCTACAGAGTATCACAAATGGATCCATGAATATTGGCGCGGTGTGTACGACTACAAGGCGCTTGGCGAAATCGGAGACTTCATCTCTCTTATGACCTACGATGAGCACACGCACAGAACAATTCCAGGCCCGGTTGCGGGCATACCGTGGATGGAAGCAGTGATTCAATTCGTGCTTAAAGGGGTACCGCCGAGCAAGATTTCGCTTGGTATCCCCTTCTATTCCTATCGCTGGCAACCCTCATACCTGGACAATCAGGCTCATGTCTGGGGGAGAAGTCTCGACTATGCCGAAGCGATTGGTCTCGCGGAACGATACAAAGCTGAGTGGCGCTGGGATGACCGGGAAAAGGTCTCCTATGCGGTCTACCAAAACGAGTTTCTCAATGAATACATCTACCTCGAAGATGCACGGTCACTCGCCGCGAAGCTCGCGCTTCTGAAGAAATATCAGTTCAGGGGCATCTCCGTTTGGCGGCTGGGGCACGAAGATCCCGAGGTGTGGAAGCAGATCAATCCCATGAAGTAATCAATGTTCGATCTGGATGAAGTACGTCAATCGGCTGCTCATATATAGTGGTTTGCTCCTGATTGCCCTTTCGATGCTCGTCCCGTTTCTCTGGATGCTGAGCACATCGTTCATGGGAGAATTGGAGGTCTATCAATTCCCTCCGCACTTCCTCCCTTCTGCCTTCAAATGGTCGAACTATCAGGAAGCGATGACCCTCCAGCCGTTCGGGAGATTCTTTCTCAACTCGATGATCGTCGCCGCCGCTTCTGTCATCGGACAGCTGACATTCTGCTCTATGGCGGGTTATGCATTCGCCCGACTTCGTTTCAAATGGCGTGACAGGATCTTCGCGTTGTACCTTGGCACGATGATGATCCCTGCGATCGTGACGATCATTCCGGCCTTCCTCCTCATCACCACCTTCGGCTGGGTGAATACGTACTGGGCTCTCTTTACGCCGACACTCTCAAGCGTTTGGGGAATATTTCTGCTGCGGCAATTCTTCCTGACTATTCCGAGGGACCTTGAGGATGCCGCTCGAATTGACGGCGCATCGGAAATGACGATCTTCCTCAGAGTGATCCTCCCGTTGTCAAAGCCGGCTCTTGCTACCCTGGGAATTTTCGCGTTCATGGGGAGTTGGAAAGATTTCTTGTGGCCCTTGATTGTTACGAACCGCGTCGACATGCGGACCGTCGAAGTTGGTATAGCAAATTTCAGCAACCTCTACACGACCGACTGGCCTCATCAGATGGCCGCGGCCGTTGTCGTGATGCTCCCTGTCGTCATCGTGTTCATCGCCGCACAGAAGTACTTCGTCAAAGGAATCACGATGACCGGGCTGAAGGGCTGAAGACTTGATGCCTCTTTCAGATTGGACAAAATCATGAAAACAACCGATGTGCTCCGATTCCTCGAGCGAAACGACAAGTGGTACCTGGGAGGCGGAAATCGCCTGCTCTGGGCCCCAACATTTCCGCTCTATCTCGATTCTCCTGGCTTCTGGGATGAAGCGCACTACTACAACTATGAAGTCAAACCTCTGTTTACCTGGACAATTCTCGATGACAATGGCTCTGAGTGCAAGCTCAGGTTGAAAGGCCGTGTCTGGAACCCGGCGTGCCTGACACAACTGTACGACCTTTCGTCTGATGATAACAGCTTGAAGATCCAGGTCGAGGAAACAAAATCGCTCCTCTCAAGCGACGTTGCAGTCTCCATGGTCAGCATAAGCAACAACTCCCGGAAGAGAATCCGGCTGCATCTCGTCGCCTGGACCGCACAGGAACACGCGCCTTCCAAGTCATCCGCCTGGTTGGCTGATGTTGGACGTGTGAAGGGAATGTTCTCTTTCAAGAAATTTGTACGACCGTCCGTGACACCTCACGTGGAGATCGCATGCGCGTTTGCGATGCGAGCCAAGACCCAGACTTATTCGGTGAACCTGAGCGAACGGACATCCCTTCAGCCCCGGTGGTCTATCACCCCCTGGTTTGAGACGTTTGTCAATGGTCGACTTCCCAACACATCCAAACTGAGCGAGACCACAAACGAGGGATTGGTTTACATTGCACTCCACACGCGAATCTTGCTGGGTGCCGGTAAAGAAATCCAAATCCCGATTGCCTTCGGAGCTTCACCATCGAGCGACGAGACTCTCCATAATATCCAGGCGGTTCTCTGTCAGTCCGATCCGATTGAATTGAGCCGGATTAATTGGAATGATCATTTTGAATCCGTTCCCTCCTTCGAATGCTCCGATCAGTTCCTGGCGCGATACTATTGGTATCGGTGGTACGGGTTGAAGCTTAACACGCAGTATGGCAACGAGGGTAATTACAAGAGACCATTTGTTTCAGAGGGTATCGGATACTTTCGCGCTCCCATATCCTACAGCGCCCAATGTCACATGCTGGAAAACCGATGGATGCATGAAGCCGAGCTTGCCCAGGGAAGCCTCCTCACATTCATCGACAATCAGCGGGAGGATGGTGGATTTCGTGGCTACATCGACATGAATTACTATCGCCAGGAGATGTTCTATCACGCAAACTGGGGAAACGCTCTGCTGCAATTGCACTGCATTCATCCTTCTCTCGAGTATCTTCAGAATGTCTATGAAGGTTTGAAGAAATACGTAAGCTACTTTGACAAGGAACGGGATGAAGAAGTGAGCGGTCTCTATGATATCGACAATCATTACGAGACTGGCCAGGAGTACATGCACCGATATACGGCTGTCAATGCAAAAGCCGATCAGGAACATTGGGGGGAGGTTTTCAGACTGAAAGGGGTCGATGTAACGGTCTACTTATATGAGCTCAAGCGAGCCATGTCGGCCGTCGCAGAGAAGCTCGGTAAATCCGACGAGTCCGACCTTTGGCGGATTGAGGCTGACAAAATCAGAAGCGCCGTCCGGGAGAAAATGTGGGATCCGAACGAAGAGATGTTTTTTGATGTCGACCCGTCCACCGGGCAGCGCACAATGGTGAAGGCGGCGACATGTTTTTATCCCTATTTCACGGATATTGCTGATCAAAGCCATCTTCGCGGTCTGAGACGACATCTTTTCAGCAAGAAAGAGTTCTGGACACCTTATCCCATTCCATCATCGAGTGCCGATGACGAATTCTTTTCCTCTTCCCCGAGCTGGAAAGGGACGCGCATGAATTGTCCGTGGAACGGTCGCGTCTGGCCGATGACGAACAGCCATATCGCTGAAGCCCTTGCCTCCGCAGCAATCTCATTTTCCGATGCCGACTTGCGCAAGAAAACCGCAGAGTTCATAGGAAAGTTTGTGAGAATGATGTTCTTTGAAGGAAATCCGAATCGCCCGAACTGCTTTGAGCACTATAACCCGGTTTCAGGCAAGCCCAGCGTGTATCGTGGAATCGATGACTATCAGCATTCCTGGGTCAATGACCTGATCCTGAAATATGTCTGTGGTATTCGCCCTGAGGAATTCTCCGTCGTCATCGATCCCTTCCCTTTCGATATTGACTCTGTCAATGTCGACAATGTCTTGATTCGGGGAAGACGCATTCGCGTGCGAATCCAGGGGAAGCGTTTTACGGTGTGGCTGGACGGAGAACACCATGCCGAAAGTGTTCTTGGGACACGAATTCAGTTACAAATCTAGACCACGGAACCACCTTAACGATCAATTCATTTCTGATTATCGACCTCTTGTATGGCAGAACTGCGGCGTGAGCTGTCCCTGTTTGACATGACGATGATCGCCATTGGGTCGTCAATTGGTTCCGGAATATTTCTCACGCCTGCCCTCATTGCAAAAGCTCTTCCCTCTCCAATCTGGATCTTGGGAATCTGGATTCTCGGGGGCATCACTACGATGTGTGGGGCTTTGACGTACGCAGAACTTGGCGGAATGATGCCTCGAGCCGGCGGTGTATATGTCTTTCTGTCTGAAGCCTATGGTGGCCTCGTCGGATTCCTCTATGGATGGGCGTACTTCCTGGTGGTAAACACCGGGGCGCTTGCCGCACTTGCTCTTGCGTTCTCCACCTACCTCGGATTCTTCTTTCCGTTTGCGGGTGAGCATACGACCCTCGTTGGAATCATCGGCATCCTTCTCGTTACTGCGATCAACGTTCTCGGCGTGAAGGCCGGCGGCGTTTTTTCGGACCTGTTCACTGTTCTGAAGATCACCGGTATCGCCGTCCTCATTGTTGTCGGCCTTGGCTGGGGCTCGAGCTCGACGACCGACTTTTCGATTCCGCTCGGGCACTTACCTCATGGCCTCTCGAGCGCACTCACACTTGCCTTTGTGAGCATACTCTGGTCCTTCGGTGGATGGCAACATGCAACGTTTACGGCAGCTGAGGCGAAAGACCCGAAACGAACCGTTCCCATGTCCCTCATCCTGGGAGCGCTAGCGGTGACGGTCATTTATGTCCTTACAAACGTTGCTTATATGTTCCTCATGCCCCCGTCTCAAATGGCCAACTCTCCGCATATCGCTTCGGATGCTATCAGCCTCGTTCTCGGTCCGATCGGCGGCAGCCTGATCGCGATCACGATTTTCATCTCGACGTTTGGTACGGCTGGAATCTACACACTGACTGCTCCAAGGATTTACTATGCCATGGCGAATGATGGGCTTTTCTTCAAGAAGGTTGCAGAGGTACATCCGCGATTTCGCACACCGATGTTCTCCATTGTCCTTCAATCGTTTTGGGCAATCGTGCTGATCCTGTTCTGGGGGACATTTGAAAGTCTGATTTCTTATGTGGTTTTTACTGATTGGATATTCTTCGCCTTGGCCGCGTTCAGTATCTTCCTCTTCAGGCGCCGCAAACCTGAAGCTGAGCGCCCTTATAAAACCCTGGGATATCCGTTTACACCGATTGTCTTTGTCGCGATTTCAACGCTGTTCGTTGTTTATACACTGTTCGAGAAACCAGCGGAGTCACTTGCAGGACTTGGCTTCCTCGCCGTGGGGGTGCCAGTCTTCATGTTCTGGAAGAAAAAGAACCGTGCAGTTTAGGGTTCGCGATTTACTATGGAGGTTAGTCATGAAACACACGAGATCACACTCGAGGGTCGCTCTTGCTGTTCTCTGCTTGTTCATCGTCGCAGGCCTCCAGGCGACGCCATCCGACAGTGTAAAAGTCCGCAGGGATAGCCTGGTACGTGCAGCAAATGCATCCAATGCGAACGGCGGGTTCCTCGATGCCACGAGGATGTTTTTTCTTGCGGGAGCTGATACAGGTTCGGCTTCCGAGAGATTCGGACTCGGGATAACGTACGCATCACTCAATGACGTGCAACACGCTTTGAAGTATCTCGAAGCGGCGGTGAGCCTCGATTCAATGAATGTGAGCTATCGGTTTCAGTTTGCGCGGTTTTTAGTTCAGTCGGGATCAGTGAAAGAGGGACAGGACCAGTATGAAGTTATCCTGCGGCAAGATTCGAGTTATATCCCCGCGTTGACTGCCCTTGGCCAGTTGTATACCGAACCCGAGAGGTATGAAGATGCCGCGGCAATCTACCGCCGGGTCCTGGCACTCAGCCCTAATGATTTCCTCAGTCATTACTATCTTGCGAACATCATGATCGGGCTTCTGAATTCCGATACGGCAATCACCTGCCTGAACTCCTCTCTGAAGCTGAATCCCAATTTCGTTCCCGCTCTGAACGTCCTGGCATCCATACACTACGGCAAGAAACGATTTGACGCGGCCCTTTCTCTCTATCAGCGGGCTGCGGCCTTGCGCCCCAACAACGCCGAGTTCTTGAACAAGGTTGGTCTATGCTACCGTAACCTCGACCATTACCGCCCTGCGGTCCATGCTTTCCGCCGGGCGACACAACTCGATTCTCTGAACGCGAGCTACTTTGGGAATCTGGGCCATTCCTACTACTGGCTTGCCATGTACGATTCTTCGGTCGCCGCATATAACCATGCGATCGCACTGGACAATGAAAACAGCGTCTACTATCTCAACCTTGCGCTGGCCTACCAGCGTCTTGATTCCATTCAGGCGGCAGCCAGCGCGTATCGACGAGCCATTTGGACCTACCATCCTGAAATTGTTCTCGATCTCCAGGTCAAGCTCGGATCAGTCTATTTCCTGGGCAAAGATTACAGGAGCGCAATCGAGATATATCAAACTGTGCTGCGATCAAATCCGGACGTTCGCGACGC